>CAZFNR010000039.1:0-5295 GCA_964520525.1 uncultured Muribaculaceae bacterium | reverse complement strand
GAACTCCTCTTTCAAGAATGAAAATCTTGCGTCCTAACCGATAGACGAATGGGCCGACACGGCGATATTCGCTAAAAAGCGAGTGCAAATATACGCACTTTTTTTTAATCGCGCAAATTTTTAACGATTTAACTGCGCTTGGAGCCTTGCGGGCGGCGTCAGATGACGGTTTTTTCGATATGCGAGCCTTGACGGCGTATCACAATCTGTCCCGGCGCGGGGTTGGTGATGCGCATACCTTGCAGGTTGTAATATTCAACCGGGGCGTAAGGGTCAAATCTGTCCGCGCTGCCCGAAAGTGGCGTCTCCATCACCCCGCTGTATCCCTCGTAGACTGTGGCTATGCGGGGTAGTTCGATGCGGCCGCTGCCACTCCCTTTCAGTGTGAAACTGATTGACACTAACGTCAACGGCCATACCCCCTGGTCGGTCGGGTCGACAAAGTGGGTCATAGGGATTGATTGGCTGTGTGTCTCCCCGAGGGTGAGCTCTGTCAGGCCATAGGTGGTGTTGCGGCCTCCATTGGGTTTGATGGTCACATTCTCTTTGCTTATCTCGGCCCCGGTGGCTTTCATATCTATCAGAAGACCGTCGGGTATGCTCCACAGGCGCGCGCCGCCCACGGGGGTAAGTGTCACTGCCGGATTGCGCGAGCCGGTGATGGTGTAGTCTATCGCAAGGCCGTCGGTGCCGAGGGCTGAAAGCTGCGCCGTCGCGCTGGTGCCCTTGACCGTCCATTGCGACAGGTCGACGGGGAGGCTCATGTATTGGCCGCGGGGGCACTCCACGGTCACCTCTACCGTGCCGTTGAAATCACCCACCGTGCCGCTGACGGTCGCGGTGCCGTCTGACGCGCCCTTGAGGTGTCCGTCGGCGTTCACTGAAACCACTTCGGGGCTATCGCTGTTCCATCTCAACGCTTGAGGCGCGAGGGGCATCTTGTCGGTGGCGACAGTGGCGAAAGTCTCGATTTTCCAGTCGTGTATGTCGTCGATGAGCATCTTGTCAAGCCCGAAGGAGATATCGCCCCCGGCGGTGACATCCACAGCTATCGTCGCTTCAAGATTGCCGAGGGTCGCTTTGAGCGGATGGCATCCCGAGCCGTCGGCCAATAGCGTCGTGCCGTCGATAGTGCCTAATTCTGCCGGTGCCGAGAGGGTGTATCCCTTGACATCCGTATCAATCAGTTGGCCATATCGGTTATAGCCATATATGATAGGGGCGTACCTGCCATATTGCGGTAGGTGTTTGCTCCAATCCATGAAGCGTATCTCGGCTATCTCATTGTCTACGGGGGTGGTCATCACGGCGTAGAGGCCGTTGCCGACAGCGCGTTCGTTACCGTCGCTCGGCGAATTGACAATGCCCGGTTGCTGGAGCCACATCATCGTCGAGCCTCCTCCGTCAAAGTTGATAGCGTCGAGACAACCGTAGTATCTCATCATCTCCGCGCCCTGGGGGTAGGTGCAACCGGTGCTGGCCGCGGTTTTCCCGTCGACCACACACCACACCATTTTGGTGCGGTCTTTGTCATATCCGACCATCGTGCGGGGATATTCTCCGTCGCGGGAGTTGATGAATCGGTTGGCGGTCATCACAGCCTCGCCGTTGCGAAGCAGTGTCACATCGCCGCCGACAACCTCTTTCACGTCGGGACGCAGGCCGTCGAATGTCGGCAGTGACAACCCGATGTTGAGGATAACCGTGTCGCCGCGTTTGAGCGAGGCTACTTTGCCGCCGGCGTTGGTTGCGGCGGCTATCACGCCGCCGTTAGACGGGATAGCGGTATGGCCCCCGGTTCGCGGTTCGCCGGTCACCTCAAGCCTCACGGGTGAGTTGATGCGCCATCGCTCTCCGTCGGCAAGCCTGACCGTGACTTCGGTCCACCCTTCAGCCGAGCCGGTGTAGCCCCCGCGGTGGCTGTTGTAGAACACCACATCGTTCTCGTCGCTTTGCGAATCGCGGCGGGCATCGTCGCGGCGGGCGAAATTGACCCCGTAGAGCGTTGTGGAGCTGCCGTCGGGCCATGTCAGGGTGTTGTCAAGCACAGTCTGGTCACACCACATCCCGCGGTCGCGGCCCATAATCCAAGCGTCGACATGGCTGTCGTGGTCCACGTTGTCGCTCAGCGCCATCTGCCCGTCGGTGCAAGCGGTCATGTTGGGATAGCCGAGCATCCCCGGAGTGGTTGACCAGGTGATGAAGAAGTCGCCGTTGATGGCGGCGATATACTGATTGTCGGCGTCGTTTTTGCGCTTGATGACATCGGTCACGCGCTCAGCCGTGTGCACTGAGTCTTTCCCCAGGTGCATCCTGAAATCAACGTTCGGAGAGTTTGCAAGGTCTGTTGTCAACACGTATGCCGTGAAGTGCTTGGCCGACCGCGTCTGAGACTGGTAGCGCAGGGTGGTGAAGGTCATGCCGGGGCCGTTTTTGTAGTGGCACAGTGTGTCCACGTCAAATTTCTCGCCGCGGAGTTCATGGATGGTTGAACCGGTGACTGCCGATGGGGATGCCATGGCTGCCACCATGGCTAATGCGAGTAAATGCGCTTTCATGGATGCTCGATTGTTGTTTATAGTGGCAAAGATAGCTTTATTTGACCAATAATAAAATAAATTGGCCATTATGTTTTGCATAATTTCAACCTTGTTTGTACTTTTACATCCCTCAAATTTTTTCAAAGCGTCACGACGCTTGCAAGTTAACCTTAGAACATCAATTATGAACATCAGAGTGTATTCACTGGCTGCCGCCGTGGCTATGGCCGCAAGTCTCTCGACAGCGGTGGCGCAAGCCCCCGACGGCTACTATTCATCATGCGAAGGAAAATGCGGTAAAGAGCTGCTGACGGCTCTTTACTCTAAAATATCATCCCACACCACCATAGGCTATAAAACCGGGCTATGGGACGTGTTCAAAACTTCCGACGTCCGCGACGACGGCACTGTCTGGGATATGTATTCGACAAAACATTGGGTCGTCGGGCAGCAGCATTGCGGCAACTACTCGGTTGTGGGCGACTGTATCAACAAGGAGCACTCTTTCCCTAAAAGCTGGTTTGACGATGCTTCCCCTATGTACTCCGATGCTTACCACCTTTATCCTACCGACGGCAAGGTCAACGGGCAGCGAAGCAACTACCCTTATGGCGAATGTGCGGGCGGTACCACTCTCCCCTCAAACGGCTCTGTGAAACCGCTCGGTCGGCTCGGCTCATCGACGTTCCCCGGCTATTCAGGCAAGGTGTTTGAACCTGATGATGAGTACAAAGGCGACTTCGCACGCTCATATTTCTACATGGCGGCTTGCTACAACAACCGTATCTCAGGATGGAGTTCTCCTATGCTTGCCTCCAACAACTATCCCGCCTTCACCACATGGGCTGTGAACCTGCTGATGAAATGGCATCTGCAAGACCCCGTAAGCCCTAAGGAGGTGAAGCGAAACAACGAGGTCAGCAAACATCAGAAAAACCGTAATCCATTCATTGACTATCCCTCACTTGCCGACCACATCTGGGGTGATAAGAAAAATGTGCCCTGGTCGGCTTCGGGTGCGGTTGACCCCGTGATTATATCCCCGGTCGCAGGCTCAACCCTTAATCTCGGCGTTACGTCGATTGGCCGCTCATGTTCAGCGACGGTGACCGTCAAAGGCGCGGCTCTGAAATCAGATGTCAGCGTTTCGGTGTCGGGCGCAGGTTTCACCGCTTCCGCCGCTTCGCTGTCGAAGACTGCCGTGTGTGGCGACGGAGCCACGCTAACGGTCAGCTTCTCATCGGCCGTCGCGGTTTCCGCCACCGGCGTTCTGACCCTGTCGTCAGACGATGCCAATGTGTCGGTCAACCTGTCGGCCAAGGCGATGGACGGCATTCCCGTCGATGAGGCGACCGCCGTTTCCGACCGCTCTTTTGTGGCTCATTGGGTAAATGTCGACGGCCCGACGGCGTCATATCAGCTATACCTGTCACGCGAGGACTTGACACCGGTATCAGGCTATCCCGTCACGGTCAACGCCGCTGCGGGAAGCTACGAGGTTACAGACCTTGAAGCAACGACCACTTATTACTACTGGCTCAGCAACGGCACTATCGAGTCGGCAAAGGTCAAAGTGACCACCGGTGAGCCGCTCCCGTCGATTCAGTTCCTGTTTGACGGTGACCTTTTCTTCACCGCCGCTCCGGGTGCGCCATCCGAACCCGCTGAAGTGCTTCTCGATATTGACAATATCGACTCCGACATAACCATCACTGTCACCGCGCCGTTTGAAGTCAGCACCGACAAAAATTCTTGGGCGCTTTCCACTGTCCTTGATTCAGAGGAAGACCGTTTCTATATGCGTGTCAACTCAGCCGACGAGGGCGAGTTCACAACTTCGCTGACGGCTACCGCAGGCGATTATTCCAATGATGTCGAGGTTTCGGCCGTAGTGTCGTCGCAAGCTACTTTCGTCGAGGGTTTCGATGAATCGACATCTGGTTTGGGCAATTATGACGGTGGTACTTATCACGGCATAGCCTGTGACTGGGCATTATCAGGCGCGGGTATATACGCCGGCAACACCGAGCCGCGACACTCCGACAACCAATCGGTGCGTTTCGGCAAAACAGCCGCGGCTTCCGTGACGATGCTCGCCGACAAGGCTCATGGTCTTGGCGAGGTGTCGTTCTGGGCTCGCAAGTGGAACAACGATGCCGCCTCAACAATCGAGGTGCACTATTCGCTCGACCGCGGTGTCTCGTGGACTAAGGCGGGAGAGGTTACCTGCTCTAAGGAGGGTGTATGGGAACAGTTCTCCGTGACGGTGAATCGTGCCGGAAACGGACGCGTGAGGATTCTGCGTCCGGCGGCTTCTTCTACAAGCCGTCTTAATCTCGACGATGTAGCCATCACCGATTTCTCAGGAGGTTCATCGGTTGCCGAGCTTGATTACCATTCGTGGGACGCTTATTGCCGCGATGGCAGCCTCGTTATCGAGAATATCGCCCCCGACAACCTTATCAAAGTCTATTCACTCGACGGTATCACGCGTTACGATGGCCGTCCCGGTGCCACTGTGGTTTCCCTGAACTTGCCCGCCGGCCTCTACATTGTCGTCTGCGACGATTTCTCTCGCCGCGTTGTCGTCAAGTAACCTCGATGGTCGCATAATCACCTTACAAACAAACAGAACCGACCCCTAAAAGTCAGTCAAAAAACTTTTAGGGGTCGACTAATAAAAAAATCATCGGCTCCATTACGGAGCCGATGATTTTTTATTGGTTGGTTGTCAGGGGGATTACCGTGCGACTGC
>CAZFNR010000038.1:0-5962 GCA_964520525.1 uncultured Muribaculaceae bacterium | reverse complement strand
ATCGCAGTCCCGCCCGCTTTGCCCCGTGACCGGGCCTCTGCTTGCGGCCTGCGACTGCAAAGTTAGGCAAAATTCCTGAAAATTTGAGCCTATTATGCTGAAAAACATAAATTCACGCCCGCGGCTCTTTCGGTGGCTCTTTCGTCTCGCTCGTCTGTCGCTGTCTCATTGCGGGGGCTGAGCGGCTCTGTCTTTATCTCCTGCTCGATTATGGCAAAATCAAGTCGGTTGTTGTGTCGCGGGTATAAATTTATTTTAAACTAATTCCCGATGGATGTTGTTAATAGTGTAAAAATAAAGCAATCTTTAACCGACTATTGTTTATGAAAATAATGTATTTTATGATTGCCCTCATGTTAGGTGACGTGGCGGCTTTCGCTCAGAAAATTGACAAGAACGAGTTGAGGCAGCTTCAGACTTTCTTAGCTCAACCTGCAGAAAGAGAAGGGACTAATGCGCAAGCTCTGAAAATCACTAATCTTAACGCTCCATCGGTCTGGGAGGGCGTGACTGTGGCTGACGGTCATGTGACCGCGATAGACTGGAGCGATAAACACCTCGCCGGTGATTTGAATCTCTCGGGATTCACCGCGTTGACTTCGGTCAATATCTCCCGAAACGGCCTCCGGCAACTTTCTGTAGCCGGCGATGCAACACTCGCGAATCTTAACGCTTCCCACAATAAACTGACATCAATCGACTTCGACGGTTGCGCGGCTCTAAAGACTGTTTCCATCTATCACAATCGTTTGGCCGAGTTGACGCTTAGCGATACCCCGTTGATAAAAAATCTCAATTGCTCCGACAACCTCTTTGTCGAACTTAACGTTTCGGGTAGCACCTCCCTTGAAACTCTCAATTGCCAAGGCTGTCACCTTGAGTCGCTCTTGGTTGACGGTTGCAACGGGCTCAAAAATCTCTATTGCGGTTATAACAAACTCACTAACCTCAATCTCTATGGGGTTGAAAACCTCACGAATCTCAATATCGACGACAACCATATCTCAAATATGATAGTTTCCGGGCTGCCGGCTCTGAGCACATTCATCTGTTGCGACAACAACATGGCGACTCTCGCGGTGCGCGATTGCAACGCTCTGCTCGATTTGGTCTGCTCCTACAACAACCTCACGGAACTCAGCGTGGACAATTGCCCGAATCTGACCTTCGTGGATTGTTCCTACAATGATTTGACCACACTAAACCTCTCCAATCAGACATTTTTGCAGCGTCTGCTTTGCGACAACAACCAGTTGACCACTCTCGACGTGTCATTTGACCAGGCTCTCGTCTACATCAACTGTCGATATAACATGATTGTCGATTTGCGCACGATTGCTTGCCCGAACCTCCGTCAGATTGCCTATCGGTGGAATTATTGATAAAATATTGATAAACCCGGCTTGACCGCGGTCCCCGGTTATCACGGGGATTGCGGTTTACTTTAAATTTGACTATATTCGCGCTAACCAACTTATGAAAACTTAAAATATGAAGAAAATTCTATCTGCCGCTTTGGCGGTTTTGGCTTGTGCAGCCGTTTCGGGTTTAAGCTCTTGCGGGAGCGGTTCTAAAGATTCTGCCGCCGACGGTCAGGCCGACTCGGTCGCCGTGGCCGAGCCTGCGGCTCAATCCGTTGACAAAGTGATTGATTTGACCGTTGCCGATTTTAAATCAAAGGTTGCTGACTACACTGCTGACCCTATGACCTATGTAGGCACTGAACCGTGCATCGTTGATTTTTGGGCGACTTGGTGCGGCCCATGTGTGGCATTGTCGCCGGTACTTCTCGAAATATCAAAAGCCACCGGTATCACCGTTTATAAAGTTGATGTTGATAGCGCGCAGGAAATATCCGAGGCTTATGGAATCCAGACCATCCCGGCGTTATTCCTGTGCAAAGACGGCAAAATCACCCCTTACACCGGCGACCGCTCCGATGCTGATTTGTTGGCTACCGCCAAGTCGTTGCTGGATTGATACGGCGTTGTGTGAGTCAATATTGATATAATCCCAATCCGGTATGTGATTGGGATTTTTTTGTGGTGTCTCTCCTCCGTATAACAGCGCCGGTTGTCGGAAATCCGTGCCGGGATGGAACGTAAATTGCGCACTGAAAGTGAAATGTGCCGATTTTCTTGGTATTACCGTGATATTGCGCTAACTTTGCACCCCGTAAAAGAGAGTGTTTTTATGCAAAAAATTAGAAATATAGCCATTATCGCCCATGTCGATCATGGCAAGACGACAGTGGTAGACAAGATGCTCCTCGCAGGACATCTTTTCCGAGATAATCAAGCTGCAGGTGAGCTTATTCTCGACAATAATGACCTCGAACGTGAAAGAGGCATAACAATCCTGTCGAAAAATGTTTCCATAGACTACAAAGGTTATAAAATCAATATTATCGACACTCCGGGACACGCCGACTTTGGCGGTGAGGTTGAACGAGTGCTTAACATGGCTGACGGCTGTCTGCTGCTTGTCGACGCGTTCGAAGGACCCATGCCTCAGACGCGCTTTGTGTTACAAAAAGCGATTCAGCTCGGTTTGAAACCGGTTGTGGTGATAAACAAAGTCGATAAACCTAATTGTCGCCCAGATGAGGTGCAAGAGATGGTATTTGACTTGATGTTCAGTCTCGACGCTACTGAAGAACAGCTCGATTTCCCGACAATCTACGGCTCGGCAAAACTGGGCTGGATGAGCACCGACTGGCGCAAACCAACCGACAATATTCTTCCGCTCCTCGATGCCATTATCGAATATATACCTGAACCCAAAACACTTGAGGGTGACCCTCAAATGCTCATCACATCGCTTGATTTCTCAAACTATGTGGGGCGTATCGCCGTGGGACGCGTTCACCGGGGCAAACTCAAGGAAGGTATGGACATTGGCCTGTGCAAACGTGACGGCTCAGTCGTCAAACAGCGCATAAAGGAGCTACACACCTTTGAAGGTATGGGACGCAAAAAGGTGGAAAGCGTCGAAAGTGGCGATATTTGCGCTCTTGTAGGTCTTGAAGGCTTTGAAATCGGCGATACGGTGACCTGTGTTGAGAATCCCGAACCGCTTCCCCGAATAGCCATCGACGAGCCGACTATGTCGATGACATTTACAATTAACGACAGCCCATTCTTCGGACGAGATGGCAAATATGTTACCTCGCGTCATATCGGCGACCGCTTGACACGCGAACTCGACCGTAACCTTGCGTTGCGTGTGGTAAAGGCCGACCATGAAGATGTCTGGACGGTGTTTGGACGCGGCGTCCTTCACTTGTCAGTGCTTATCGAAACTATGCGTCGCGAAGGGTATGAGCTACAAGTAGGCCAACCGCAGGTTATCGTCAAGGAGATTGACGGTAAAAAGTGTGAGCCGGTGGAGTTGCTTACCATCAACGTCACTGAAGAGTATTCAAGCAAGATAATAGACATGGTTACGCGCCGCAAGGGTGAAATGGTGTCGATGACGGCTCAAAATGACCGCGTGCACATGGAATTCAACATTCCTTCGCGCGGCATCATAGGCTTGCGTAACAACGTGCTCACTGCATCGGCGGGCGAGGCTATAATGGCTCATCGTTTCCTTGAATACCAGCCCTGGAAGGGGGATATCGAACGTCGTGTCAACGGCTCCCTAATAGCGATGGAAGCCGGCGTCGCATATGCCTACGCTATCGACAAACTGCAGGACCGCGGACGGTTCTTTATCTTCCCGCAGGAAGAAGTCTATGCTGGACAAGTCGTCGGTGAGAATGCCAAAGACAACGATATCGTTGTCAACGTGACCAAGTCAAAGAAATTGACCAATATGCGCGCGTCGGGTGCCGATGACAAGGCTCGGATCATACCGCCTGTCGTGTTCAGCCTTGAGGAGGCGTTGGAATATATCAAGGAAGACGAATATGTCGAGGTTACTCCCAACCACCTGCGCATCCGCAAGATTCTCCTTGATGAACTTGAAAGAAAACGCGCCGGCAAAAGCTGATTGCCGATTTACCCCTTGGAGGGTCTGAATTGAGTGTCTGATAGCAAATAGCCGCTGTCTTATCGTTATTTTTTTGTGAAATTTTATTAACTTTGCACCATATTTTTGAACCAAAAATGTTGGAAAACATTTAATTAATGTCTAACAACGAAAACTATTGAAAAATGAACGTTGAAACTATTGGAAGTTGGGCAGGTCTTGTGTGGAATGCCCTTAATGAAGCTGATGTTTTAGGTGTTAAACAGCTTAAAAAGATGACAAAACTCAAAGACAAGGAAGTTTTTGCCGCCATTGGCTGGCTTGCGCGCGAAAACAAGATTACTATTGAAGAGGACGCAGAGAATAAAGAATACTTCGTTACTCTCGTTCAAGAATAAGAATCTCTTTATAGATATAAGAAAACGGCCACTCTGTTAAGTAGTGGCCGTTTTCTTTGTTGTCTTTTGCCTGCGTTAGAAGCCGAATACTGATTTGCCGAGTGGAGTGAGATAGTCATAGAGTTGATATGGTGCTACTGTTACCGAAACTTGTCCGGCAGCATATGGGGCTATTTCATAGGGCTCGTAGACAAATGTTATGTTATCGGGGCTTACACAGAAATTTTCGAACGATTTAATCTCTTCTGAATCGACCATGGTGTCGAGCGATGCATATTGGTCTTTAGCGGCTTGACGTAAGGTGTTGATGATTTCGGTGCGGCATGACGCGTCGAACAAGTTGGATGCGGTAAGCAGCAATTGCTCGGGCGTGTAATAGTTGACATATGTCGTGCTGTTCATGCCGTGGGCAGCTCTATAAGGATATATATACTGGTATATGGCGAACGAAAGCATGGTGTTTGTCATAGCCTGGACTGATATGACGCTGTATTGCTCTGATCCCGCGCTGTCGCGTTGCAGCGGGAGTGTCGCATGGGTAAGCGAGTCCCCTTCCTCGGCGAGCGCGGAATGAACGCTTAAGTATTCGATGCCCTCTGCTATCGTACAGTCTTGTGTCCCATAGGCCGCCGATAGTATGGCGTTTTGGAGGGGCTTGAGGTCGGCGTCGCCTAATTTGACGGGGAATATCCCGCTCGTGATTATGGTGCCGTAGGCGGGTTTGCCTACGATTTCCGCCATTTTGGGCATATCCATCACTGACGTATCGCTAAATTCAATGAACTCTATCGCGGTACCGTTTTGCAACCCGGCTGTTATGTCGTCTCTCTTTTGGTCGTTGTTACATCCGGTCAAAATCGCTGCTGCCGCTATGAGGGCCGATGCGGTAAATAAAGAATTGTTTCTCATTTTTTATAAATGGTTATGGTTTGTTTTGTGCAAATATAATTAATTTTGTGTCGTAACACCCGTTTTAGATATAACATAAAATTATGCGAAATGGATTTATGAGAGTCGCGGCGGTTGTGCCCGAAGTGAAATTGGCTGATTGCATGGCCAATGCATCCGAAATTATTTCTTTGGCAAAGCGAGTTTCCGACGACGGCGCAAGGCTCATCGTATTCCCTGAAATGTCTGTCACTGGCTATACTTGCGGGGATCTTTTTCACTCATCGACTTTGCTTGCCGATACCGATAAGGCCATATCGTTAATATCTGCCGAGACTGCCGGGTTGCAAACTTTGATAATAGTGGGCGCGCCCGTTGTGGCCGACGACGGCATGATTTATAACTGCGGTGTTGCTATCGCCGCCGGGCGTGTGCTCGGCTCTGTGCCTAAAAGCTATCTCCCAAACTACAATGAATTTTATGAGAAACGTTGGTGGAGGTCAGGTATCGGCGTCAAAACAAAGGCTAACATTGCCGGGCAAACGGTCGATCTGCGTCCCGATATGCTTTTTGAGGTTGATGGCGTTAAGATTGGGGTTGAGCTTTGCGAGGATTTGTGGACGGCAATACCGCCGTCGTCGCGCCATGCCCTTGCCGGAGCCGATATCATCGCCAATCTCTCGGCTTCTGACGACATTATAGGC
>CAZFNR010000037.1:0-6496 GCA_964520525.1 uncultured Muribaculaceae bacterium | reverse complement strand
GGTTGGTCTGTTCTTCGGTCATGAGAGTGTGTGATTTTGATTGGAAAAGCGATGAAATAGCCGAAAAGAAACGACCAAAAGGAGAATCCTTGTCGTTCTCGGCGATACCAAATATTCCGATTGATGAAAAAGACCGCGACGGCATTTTCAACAAGCTCGTAACATCACTTACATCGCTTTTCCAATCAAAATCACACACTCTCATGACAGAAGAAGATATTCGCATAACAAATCCCTGGAGGGTTGTAGCTGACCAATATGTAGGCAACGGTTTTCTATACAACGACACAGAAGAATATGTGTGTAAGGATGATAAAGAAATGATTGATACGTTCAATCGCACTGCCAAACCGGAGCATAAATATTGTCTAAACGTCCCGGCATATCCGTGGTACGGCAATCCGCCGAAGGCAAAAGTCATTGTGCTTAGCCTTAACCCAGGTTATGTAGAACGAGAATCAGCAATCGGCAAAATCTTGATGCATTTGCCCGCAGGGTTAGTGGAGGGCTACGCAATACATCTGCGTTCAATGCTTACCTTCGATTGCCATAGTTTCTTGCCCGACGACATAGGGAAGCCTAATATAACCTATCGAGACCTTGCCAATTTGCATCAAAGCTGGTATTGGATAGATCGGCTTGAGAAGGCGTTTGTTAATAAAGAGACCACCGGCTTAACAATAGATGATGTCCTCAATCGCTTCGCTGTAATAGAATACATAGGATATTCGTCTGAAAAATATAAGACATTTAAAGGTGGTACACTCTTGCCATCGCAGAAATATACCAAGCAACTTATTCAATTTATTCTGCACAACAATTCTGAAACGATATTCATAGTACCTCGCAATGTAAAGACTTGGCAGAAGTTTCTCGGCACAATGTGGACTGATGACCGATTCCTCGTGTCGAAAGATTATTTAGATCAAAGATTAACAAAAGATATATTAGGTAATAACTACGAGAAAGTAATCGCCGCTTTCAAAAGCTAATCATCCGGAAAAACGTCGGTCGCAATATCTGCCTATCACCGAAAGAGAAGTGGAAACAATCCTTTGCGAAGACCTCGAAAAGTTCTGCGCAAAGAACCCCAAATAAAACCTAAATTCTTCATGTTCAGATTGGCAACGCAATACTCTTGGCATCTTCCCCACCCCACCGAGAAAATCGGCTGACCCACTATTTACAGTGACAGTTATAAAGACAAGCTCCTTGACGGCAGATGTCATCAAGGAGCTTGATATGTAGCGGGACCGAGAATTGAACTCGGGACCTCCGGGTTATGAATCCGACGCTCTAACCGACTGAGCTATCCCGCCATCGAAGTTTGCGAGTGCAAAGGTAGGTAAAAGTTTTTAACCGCGCAAATATTTTCTCAATAATTTTGTCTGCGGTATTCTTGTTGACGATTATATCTTCAGCGTCTTCCTAATTTGGCAAATCTTCATTATTTTTGTTGGTTGAAAATGCGACAAACGTATGCGCGATGAACGCATATTGATGTCGCAGGCCAAAAATTTACGCAAAAGACATATGAAAGGAGCGATACTTGTTAGATTTATATGCGTTCTGTCGCTATGGCTACTGCTTTGTTATCTGCTACTCAGCCAACGCACCTTCACGCTTTGGACTCTCTTTGTAATAATAGCGTCGGGCATTATAATCTTTGTTCCGCTATACAAAAAACACATCAGAGATGGAAAAGGGAAGTAACGGTATCACTCGGAATCATCTCGACGAGACTTGCCCCTACCCTTTGCTGTCAAAGATAGACTCGCCGGACGACCTTCGAAAGTTGTCGCCACAGCAGCTCCCGCAAGTCTGCGATGATATACGCAAAATGCTCATCAACCAGCTTTCGGGAAATCCGGGGCATTTCGCGTCAAGTATGGGTGCCGTGGAGCTGACAGTCGGGTTGCATTATGTGTTTGATACACCACGCGACCGCATCGTGTGGGATGTCGGTCACCAGGCCTATGGGCACAAACTGCTCACCGGACGTCGGGACGCTTTTGTGTCTAATCGCAAACTTGGCGGAATCAGCGGATTCCCCAACCCGCAGGAAAGCGAGTATGACACGTTTACCTCCGGTCACGCATCAAACTCGATTTCGGCGGCCTTGGGCATGGCTGTAGCCTCTGAGCTAAATGGTGACAAACCGCGGCGTAACGTCGTGGCGGTAATAGGCGACGCATCAATAAGCGGTGGTTTAGCCTTTGAGGGGATAAACAACGCTGCCAACACGCCTAACAACCTTCTGATTATACTCAACGACAACGATATGTCGATTGACCGCAATGTGGGCGCTCTCAACCACTATCTCACCCACGTCACCACATCAAAAGGTTACAACACCGTGCGCTACAGTATCTATAAACTTCTTAGAAAGCTCAAGCTGATTTCAGAGCGACGAAAAAGTTCGATACTGCGTTTTAACAACTCGTTAAAATCATTCATCACCCACGAGCAAAACATATTTGAAGGTCTCAACATAAGATATTTCGGCCCATTTGACGGCAACGACATAGAGCGGGTCATCAAGGTGCTAAATGATGTCAAGGAGATGGAAGGCCCGCGAATACTTCATTTCAGAACAAAAAAAGGAAAGGGTTATGAACCTGCCGAACTTGATCCTGCATCATGGCACGCACCCGGGAAGTTTGACCCGGTTACGGGGAAACGTATTGAGAAGAAAACCGATAGCTCAACACCAATAAAGTTTCAAGATGTATTCGGACACACTTTGGTCGAGCTTGCCCGCAAAAATCCTAAAATTGTAGGAATAACCGCCGCAATGCCATCGGGAACGTCAATGAGCTTGCTTCAGAAAGAATTTCCATCAAGGACGTTTGACGTTGGCATATCAGAGGGACATGCGGTGACATTTAGCGGAGGGCTTGCGAAAGATGGTATGCGACCGTTTTGTGCGATATATTCATCTTTTCTCCAACGCGGTTATGACCACATCATCCACGATGTTGCTATAGCGGGGCTGCCGGTGACTTTTTGTATTGACCGAGCTGGCCTTGTCGGCGAAGACGGTATGACCCATCACGGCGTATTCGACATCTGCTATTTAAAATCTATCCCCAACATGATAGTCTCCGCACCACGCGACGAAGAGACTCTGAGAAATCTTATGTTTACAGCCCAAAACGCCAACCATGGGCCAATGGCCATCAGATATCCGCGTGGCGACGGTTTCAATGCTGAATGGCAGACCCCTATGCGGGCTTTGGAAATCGGCAAAGGAGAAAAACTCTGCGACGGTTCAGACGTTGTAATCATAAGTGTCGGAACAATGGCTAAAGAGGTCAATCGCGCCATAAAAGTTTTGCAATTTGCAGGAATTAGCGTAGCCCACTATGACGCTGTGTTCATAAAGCCGCTCGACAATGATATGATGGAAGAGATTGCTCGGAAAGGATTGCCCATCGTCACTGTTGAGGACGGAGCGATTTCAGGTGGTTTTGGTTCGACCGTAATGGAATGGTTATGTGATCATGACTATCATCTACAAGTAAAGCGCATTGGTGTTCCCGACCGGTTCATTGCCCACGGTACCGTAGCGCAACTGAAAAAAATCTGCGGTATGGACAGCGATTCAATCGCCGACGAAATTATTAACATGAAAAAGGGTAACAAATAATGAAGATAATTATAGCCGGAGCGGGAGAAGTCGGTTCACATCTTGCAAAACTACTGTCAAGAGAAGAACAGGATATAACAGTGATTGACCAGGATTCGGGCAAATTGGAGAATCTCAATTCCAATTACAACTTGATGACGTTAGTTGGAAGCCCGACATCGTTCAGCTCCTTGCACGAAGCCAGAGTCGACCAATGCGACCTTTTTATTGCTGTTACACCTTTCGAGACGAGCAATGTCACTGCTTGTGAGGTAGCCAAAAGCCTCGGCGCTCAAAAGACCGTGGCCCGTATAGACAACCATGAGTATCTTAAGGATGAACACCGAGATTTTTTCACTTGCATGGGTGTTAATCATCTTATTTATCCCGAATATCTTGCTGCTCAGGAGATTATCACCGCATTGAGACGCACATGGGTCCGCAACTGGTTTGAGCTACACGACGGCGAGATTATATTGGTAGGCGTTAAGGTAAGGGATAACGCGTCGATTGTAGGACACCAACTGAAAGAACTCGCATCGCAACGCACATTCCACGTCTCTGCAATCAAACGCAGGCATGAAACCATCATCCCGCGAGGCGGCGACAGCATCAAGGCGAACGATATTGTCTATTTCACTACCACGCGTGACCATGTGGATGACCTGCTGACAATTTGTGGAAAAACCAACCGCAAAGTAAAGAAGGTGATGGTTATGGGTGGAAGTTGCATAGCTATACGTTTCGCCAATCTTGCCGGTGATGAGTTCAAGATTAAAATCATTGACAATGACCGCGACAAATGCCGCAAACTTGCCGAGGAATGTCCAGATGCCGAAATCATCTATGGCGATGCCCGCGACAACGAGGTGTTGCGCGACGAAGGTATCGAAGATATTGACGCTTTTGTTGCATTAACCGACAGCTCTGAAACCAACATACTCGGGTGTATGACATCGCGTGAAATGGGAGCATGGAAAACAATAGCCGAAGTGGAAAACATCCAATTTATCTCAGAAGCCGAGGGGCTTAACATAGGCACCATCATCAACAAAAAGCTACTGGCGTCGAGCAAAATCTTCCAGCTACTACTTGACGCGGATTCCACATCAAGCAAATGCCTTGCCCTCGCCGATGCCGAAGTCGCTGAAATTGAAGCAAAACCAAAGTCAAAAATCACTAGCGGACCCGTAAAAGATTTGAAACTGTTCCGCGATATGACAATAGCCGGATTAATCCGAAATGGACGCGGTATGCTTGTTGACGGGCACACCATCATCGAACCGGGCGACCATGTCGTAGTATTCTGCTTGTCGGGAGCTATTCATAAAGTGGAAAAATTGTTCAACTGATTATGTTCAGGTATCAACCAACAATCAACTTTCCAATGCTCATGAGGGTGGTCGGCTGGCTGCTCGTCATCGAGGCGATATTTATGCTCATGCCTATGATTACCTGTCTTGTCTATGACGAGACAGACTTCAAAGCGTTCCTCATTTCGGCTGGAATTACGTCGGGTGCAGGGTTGCTGATGACATTCGGCATACGTTCACATCATGCCGACATGGGAAAACGCGAAGGCTTTCTATTGACGACCCTTGTATGGGCGGTTTTTTCGGCTTTCGGCATGATACCGTTCTTAATCTGCGAAACTCCTATGTCGCTCAGTGACGCTTTTTTTGAATCAATGTCGGGATTCACAACTACCGGAGCATCTATCCTTCAGGAAGTCGGACATTTTTCTCACGGCATTCTGTTGTGGCGAT
Organism: uncultured Muribaculaceae bacterium; assembly: GCA_964520525.1. Taxonomy (GTDB): domain Bacteria; phylum Bacteroidota; class Bacteroidia; order Bacteroidales; family Muribaculaceae; genus JAJPXC01. The sequence goes on along the minus strand of CAZFNR010000037.1, from coordinate 1,102 downwards.
GTCTCATGCAATGGATTGGAGGTATGGGGATAATACTATTCACTCTCGCAGTCGTCCCGATGCTCAATTCATCGGGAGGTATGCAGATGTTTAACGCAGAGGTCACAGGCATCACTCATGAGAAACTTAGGCCACGCATAAGCCAGACCGCAAAAAGTCTGTGGTATATGTACATAATACTCACAATAGTGCTGTGTGTTCTTTTATGTTTTAGCCCCATGAGCGTTTTCGACAGCATCTGTCATGCATTCTCAACCATCTCAACCGGTGGGTTCTCAACTCATAACGACAGCATAGCCGCATTTCACTCGACTTATGTCGAGATTGTCCTGACTGTGTTCATGTTTCTTGGGGGCGTAAATTTTGCTCTTCTTATCAAGGTCGTCACCGAAACTCCGAAAACCGCATGGAAAAGTGACGTGTTCAAGCTCTATGTCTGGGCAATAGTGGTAATGATGGTGCTGTTTGTTATATCAATTATTTCTCGCGGTGAGGTGCATGGAATAGAGTCTGTAACCATAGACCCGCTTTTCCAGATTGTATCTACAATGACTTCTACCGGCTACACCGTGACCAATTTTGAAAATTGGGGCGGGTTTGTCCTTGCGCTCGTCTTTTTGATGATGTTTTTCGGTGCCTGCGCTGGTTCGACAAGTGGAGGAGCTAAACTCGACCGCCTGATTTTCTTATGGGAAAACACACGCAATGAGATATATCGCTGCATACATCCCAACTCAATCCTGCCGGTAAGAGTCAATGGAAAAATGATGTCGTTTGATCTTGTCAACAAGGTTATCGCATTCCTTTGTATCTACGTCATGCTGATTATGATTGGAGGTATAGTGTTAACGGCTTTTGACATTCCGCTTGTAGATGCGTTTTTCTCTTCGTTCTCTGCCATAAGCAACACCGGTCTTGGAGCCGGCGTGACGGGGTATGGCGGCTCATATGAGATAATCCCGAACGCAGGCAAATGGGTTCTCGCATTGCTGATGCTGATTGGACGTCTCGAGCTCTTTACTGTCCTCATTCTGCTCACCCCCGGTTTCTGGTCAAAGTAAGCTAACGATAACAAATTGCACAGAAATGAAGCACCCCCTTC
>CAZFNR010000036.1:0-9451 GCA_964520525.1 uncultured Muribaculaceae bacterium | reverse complement strand
TTTCGGTTTCGCCATAATCCCAATCGATAGTTAAACGGGGTTTTGTGTAAACATAGCTGAAATTATCGCCATCCATACCATTCCATAATGTTTCACCAGTCCCATCCTCATTGAAAATATAGGTATTTTCATAGGCTTCTCCATCATCAACACCTTTTTCAATCCATACACCGACGATTGAATTGCCGGAAATCTCATCGTCATCATCGCTGCATGAAGCGAAGTTAACACACGCAAGCACTGAGAAAAGTGCAACTGCAAGAAATTTTAATTTCTTCATTTTGTAAATTGTTTTGTTGTACCCCAATCCTCGAAGATACGGTTACGAATGGGTCATAAAAAAGGAGTGAGGATTGTATTTTGACTTTAGAAGATAAAAATTCAATAACACCTTTTTGTGATAATGTCTGATTCACCGTCTGCCAACTCTTTGGGTCAGTGAATTGCGTGCGAAGTTACGAATAATGTTATTATTTCATAGGATTTCATAGGGCGTTTTTTTTAGCATAATTTCGTGAAATCTGTTTGCGTGACGGCGAGGTAGAGGAGCCGAATGGGGTGGGGTGTAAGTGGATTTTTGAGAAGTGGAATCTACTAAATATGTCTTATCTTTGTGGTATGGATTTTAGAGGAAGATTGCGAATGAAAGTGTTAGATAAGACCAAGTGGGTGGTGTTGTCGGCTTTGATGTCGGCGTTGCCGATGGGTGCGACGGAGTGGATGCCCGATAGTTTGGGCGACGGGTATTGCTATCGTTATGTCGACCAAGGACGTGATTACTCAGGTCCGGTGAGATCCACCATCGTGCGTAAGGATTCACCTCGCGGCTCCGATATTGGTGTGCTTTATGTGCACGGCTTTAACGACTATTTTTTCCAGACTGAAATGGGCGACTACTTTGTCAATAATGGCATTGATTTCTATGCCGTCGATTTGCGTAAGTACGGTCGTTCGCTATTGCCAGGTCAAAAACGTTTTCAAGTGCGTGATTTGAAAGAATATTTTCCCGATATTGACTCGGCACTCGTGGCGATGCGCGCTGAGGGGGTGAGCGAAGTGGTCATGATGGGGCATTCGACCGGCGGTCTTGTGGCATCCTACTATCTTTCGGAGCGTAGCCCGGCCGAAGTGAAGGGGTTGATACTCAACAGCCCTTTTCTTGATTGGAATCTCGGGCGGTTGACAGAGAGCGTTCTATTGCCGATGGTGAGTGTGGCGGCGAGAGTGTTTCCCGCTGTCGCCATACCCCAAGGAGGCGGCACAGGTTACAGTGAGAGTCTGCTCGTCGGCGAGCATGGGCATTGGACCTACGATACCACCAAGAAACTCAGGGTATCGCCACCGGTAGAGGCGGGGTGGGTGAGGGCTATTGACGAAGCCCAGCGCAAACTCAGACAGGGTCGTCCCATAAAGGTGTCTGTTTTGTTGATGCGCTCAGACAACTCGGTGAGTGGCTCGGAGTGGAGCGAAGCGTTCAACCATGGCGACGCCGTGCTTGATGTAAACGACATCTCTCGTTATGGCCGCACGCTCAGCCCGTCGGTAACCGAGGTGGTGGTCAAGGGCGGAATGCATGACCTCGTGCTTTCAGAACCGCCGTTGGGCGAGGCTGTGTGCCGACGTATGATGCGGTTTGTCAATCAGCTTGTCGGACATCGGTCGGAGCGTCGGTAGCGAGTCGCGCTTTTTGGTCGCGCGCTATGGCAAGCTGGCGGTTGAGATGCTCTCGTTCGATGCTCCAATGGCGGAAATCCACAAGCGTTTGGGCAAATTCCCATGCTGTGGCGAGTCCTGATGTTTGTGCGGCAGATAGCGAGATACGTTTGTCCCCTTTCCCGTGGAACGTAACAGTGAGCGGTTCGGAACGGTGGGTAACTGCGAACGGGCCTATCTCTTTGCAGTCATCTGACATATATGTGACAACTTCGCCACCGTTTATGCGGTAGTTCATCTCTCCGTCATATGGCACTACGGCAGTCGAGGCTTTTTCACCCCCTTTGTCCGTCAGGGAGATAGAGTGGTGGTGAAGTGACGATGGATTGAGCGATGAAACCATATAAAACTCTCCGTTACTCGTCACCCTTCCCTCTATGACATTGGTCGACATGGGATTGGGGTTGCGTCCTTGCAAGGCCACCCAATACCCCTCGACAAGTTCCGGATTGTCGACTTTGACCATCAGCCTGGCGATAGAGTCATACCGGCTTTGCAGCGTGGCGGTTAGGCTGTCGGCATGGCTCAATTTGGCTATTGTGAGACCTTCGGTTGCGCCGGGACGCAATTTCATAGCTTCCTTGCGGATGTCTATTTCTTCGGGATATGCCTTTGACACTGAGTCAATCAGTGCTATGGCCCGGTCATATTCTTTGGCTGTGATGGCGGTCTGAGCCTCGGTCAGCAACGTCTTCGCATTTTTGGTCGATTCTTTTTCTCCGCACGACGACAATATCGCTGTTGCGGCTACTATGGCTATCAAGTGTCTACTTGCTGCGCTGTACATCTTTAACTCCTTTTACGGTTTTAATTTTTTTAATGAGGTTGTTGAGCGAAACGGTGTCGGCCACACCAACTACAAGGAATCCTTGAAATAGACCGTCATGTGAATCGATTGATATGCTGCGTAGAGAGGTCGATTTCTCCTTGTTGATAATTGAGGTGATATTGGTGACTATGCCTATGTCGTCATGCCCCACAACCCGTAGCGTCGTTCCGAATTGTTCCCCGATACGCCCTGACCATTTGGTCGTGATTATGCGGTAGGGGTATTTGTCGCGGATGTTTGAGGCGTTGGGGCAGTCAGTGCGGTGTATCTTGATGACACCTTCAGCCGACACGAACCCAAACACCGGGTCTCCATAGATGGGGTTGCAACAACGCGCCATGCGGTAGTTCAGCCCCTTGACGTTGTCGCCTATGACGAGAATATCGGTCTGTGGATGCGAATCCTCTTGAGGTTGTGCGACAAATTCTTCTGCCGACCGTTGTTCGGTTTGGCTTTCAGCGGCCTTTTGGTCTAATGCGACATAGCTGTCTATTATGTCGTTTATGTCGAGCTGTTCTGAGGCGATTTGGCTGAAAAAATCTGTGACGGTCTTGAAACCCATTTTTTTGATGAGTTTCATCAGTTTCGCCTCTTCGATGTCAATTTTACGGTTTTTAAACCGTCGGGTCAACAGCTCCTTCCCAAGTTCGGCCAACTTGTTTCCCTGCTCCTTGATGGTCTGCTTGATTTTGTTGCGGGCTTTTGAGGTGACTACAAAGTTGAGCCAGTCTTGTTTGGGAGTCTGCGATGAGTTGGTTATTATCTCTACCGTGTCACCGCTATGCAGCTTATAGTTTATTTTTTGGTTCTTGCCGTTGACTCTTGCCCCGGTGCATTGGCTGCCTATGCGGGAGTGGATGTTGAAAGCGAAATCAAGCACGCTCGCGCCCAGCGGCAGTTTGTATAGGTCGCCCTTGGGGGTGAACACGAATACCTCCTTGTCATAGACATCCATTCTGAAGTTCTTCATCAACTCCATCGGGCCCGACTCGGCGGCTTCCAGGATATCGCGCACATTATTCATCCATGCGTCAAGGTCGTTCTCGCTTTTTATCCCCTTGTATTTCCAATGGGCTGCAAGCCCCTTCTCGGCTATCTCGTCCATGCGTCGGGTGCGTATCTGCACTTCCACCCACTTCGATTCCGGACCGTTGACCGTGATGTGAAGCGACTCATAACCATTGCTCTTGGGAATGCTGAGCCAATCCTTCATTCGCGACGGATTGGGTTGGTACATATCAGTAATCACCGAATAGACAAGCCAACAATCGCTTTTCTCACGCTCGAGAGGTGAGTCAAGTATGACACGGATAGCGAATAAATCATATATTTGGTCGATGTCATTGTGCTGCTTTTTCATCTTGTTCCAAATGGAATAGATGGATTTGGTGCGCCCCTTGATGTCAAATTTCAGCCCGAGCGACTGTAGCTTCTCCTTTATGGGCTTTATGAAGTCAGCGATATAGGTGTTGCGATGTGTCTTGGTCTCGTTGAGCTTGTGGGCAATCGAGGTGTATGTGTCGCGCATCGTGTATTTGAGCGACATATCCTCAAGCTCCGACTTGATGGCATATAATCCGAGCCGGTGGGCTAAGGGAGCGTATAGATAGCTCGATTCATAGGCGACATCTCTCACGAATTTCTCGTTGGGATTGTGATTAATGGCGCGCATCAAGGCGAGCCTGTCGACAATCATAATTATGATAACCCTTATATCTTCTGCGAAAGTCAGCAACAGATTCCTGAAATTGTCGCTTTCGACCGCCGGGCGTCTCTTATAGAGTGCCGAGACTTTAAGCAGGCCTCTGACGAGTTTGGCTATATCCTCATCCCATTCCTCGGCTATCTGTTCTATGCTGAGAAACTCTGTTTGGCATAGCCCATAGAGAAGTATGGCGATGACCATGTTCCGGTCGGGGCTCACGCTTTGGCACAACGCTGTCGCTGTTTCAATATGGCGTATGACCGGGTTGATTCCGTAATGGTCGCGACGATAGTTGCCTTCAGTGGCGCATTGCGCTATAACGCGCCTGATTTTGGCGGCTTCCCCGCCGTTGGCCAAATCCTTTACCGAGTGCCATAAATTCAGGCACATCCGTGGCAGTCTCGCTTTCTCTTTGTCGGTAAAATATCTTTCGGTCATAACTGCGTTTTGGTGCTGTAAGCTCGTTATCGTGATGACGTTTACTCAGAGTTAACGCAATGGTATATAAATTAAAAATCGCAGGTTAATCCAGCGGAAGTTTGTTGAGTTGCTCGATGTAGTCGAGGAGTGCCTCGCGCCCTCTGCGGTCGACGCTCGATGTCGCGAATACCGGTGGCAGTTCCTCCCATGTGTTCAGCAGCTCGGCGCAATAGTCTTCTATATTCTTCATCCCCTCTGAGGCCGACATCTTGTCGAGTTTGGTGAACACTATGCTGAACGGCACTTGGTTTTCTCCGAGCCATTCCATGAACTCCAGATCTATTTTTTGAGGCTTGTGGCGGGAATCGATGAGCAAGAACAGGTTTGTCATCTGACGGCGGCCGAGGATATACCCCTTGATGATTTTCTGGAGCGCGGCGCGCGTGTCTTTGCCGCGTTGCGCATAGCCATATCCCGGTAAATCGACTATATACCAACTGTCATTGACAAGAAAATGGTTTATCAGCAAAGTCTTGCCGGGCGTTTGCGATGTCATGGCAAGATTTTTGTTATTGGTCAGCATATTGATGAGCGACGATTTCCCGACGTTGGAGCGGCCTATGAACGCATACTCATGGCGTTGTTCATTTGGACACTTGTTGACATCGGTATTGCTCATGACAAATTTGGCGGAATTGATAATCATATGTTTATCGTTATAAAACCGGTTTAATGCGGTTTAGTCCTTAATTATTTTCGCGGATTGCTCGGGCAAACTTGATTAACTGTGCAAATTTAAGATTTAACAATTGAATTAACAACTGCTTTTCGTGATTGTTGACAACTAATGTCGTAACTTCGCGGGAAAATAATCTCGAATATGCCCCGCAATCCCCTCCGTGAATCTACGTTCCACTTCAAACGGTTTGACATCGTCAACCGCGACAGTGCCATGAAGGTTGGCACCGACGGCGTGTTGCTTGGAGCGTGGGTTTCTGTTGATGGCGTATCCGAAGCCGTCGATGCCGGATGCGGCACGGGGCTGATAGCTCTGATGCTCGCCCAGCGCGGGGTCGGGAGGGTCGCCGCTGTCGACATTGACGCCGTGGCCGTCGGAGAAGCCTCGCTTAATGTCGCCGCCTCTCCTTGGCCCGATGCGGTCAGACTGTACTGCGCCGACTTTGTCGATTGGGTCGATTCCGCACCGGCATTGGTCGATTTGGTAGTATGTAACCCGCCGTTTTTTACCGAGACTTTGCGCTCAGACGACGACCGTCGTGCTGTGGCCCGCCATGAAGGCTCTCTTGGTATCGCTTCTCTGTTGTCGGCATCGGTTACAGTCCTTAAAGAACAAGGCCGTTTGGCCTTGGTAGCTCCCGCTTCACGCGAGAGCGATGTCGCGTTGCTTGCGGCCGGAGCCGGGCTATACATCAACCGGATAACAAGAGTGGTCTCTAAAATGGGCAAACCGCCGAAGAGGGTGCTCGTGGAACTGTCGCGATACAATCGGGCGGTGGCAATCGACACTCTCTATATCTACGACGAGACATCTAAGTTCAGCGAGCGATACCGCGAGCTGACATCTGATTTCTATTTAAATATTTAGATTAAAAATGACCGATAACAATTTGTTTGATACGAATCAACGTCGTTATGCGACAGCTTTGAAACCCGGACTTGGTCTTGGACTTTTTTTCTGTTTGTTTCTGTTCATGCTCGTTGTGGCATCGATGCTGCTGCAACTTGTCATGAGCAAATGGGGCGATTCGACAGCCGCTTTGAGGATAGTTACTATAGTTCAAGACTTGCTGGTGTTTATTTTGCCTCCAACGGTAACCGCTCTGATGATGACGAGGTTACCGGCTGAGTTCCTTGAGGTCATGAAACCACCGAGATTGACTGTGGTTATTGCGGCAGTTTTGGCTATGATGCTTGCCGTTCCCGTCATGAATATCATAATTTCCTGGAATGCCTCGATTACCCTCCCGGCAAGTCTTGAATGGATGAGGATCGCCGAAGAGAACGCTCAGGCCACACTTGAAAAACTCATGGGGTTGCCAACTGCCGGCAACCTGATTGTGTCACTTCTGATTGTCGGTTGTCTCACGGGGTTTGCTGAGGAATTGTTTTTCCGCGGCGGTGTGCAGAAATTATTGTTATGCACCCGCATGAATCCCCATTTGGCCATATGGCTTGCGGCTGTGATTTTCAGTTTGTTCCATATGCAAGTGCTTGGGTTTGTGCCGAGGGTGCTTTTGGGCGCGTTTTTTGGTTATTTGATGTGGTGGAGCGGCTCACTGTGGTTGGCCGTCATCGCTCACGCTTTCAACAACATGGTGGTTGTCGCAGACCGTTGGGCCAAGGAGTGGTTTGAATCAGCCCCCGATATTGACGCTATCGGGACGGCATCATCGGTTGAATCGGTGATTATGGCGATTGTCAGTGCCGGGCTCACTGCGGTTATGATTGTCGCCTTGCGCAGGTTATGCTTGCGCAGGTGAGAACAGTTAGCTAAATTCGCGTTGAGATGAAAAAAATCGACAGGGAAACAGCCCAGCGCATCCTCGACACGGCAGATATTGTCGATGTGGTTAGCGACTTCGTGAGCCTTAAACGCAGAGGCGCTAACTACATAGGTTTATGCCCGTTCCACAACGAGCGTACCCCCTCTTTTTCCGTGTCTAAATCTAAAGGAATCTGCAAATGTTTCAGTTGCGGCAAGGGCGGAAGTGCCGTGAATTTTTTGATGGAACTGGAACAGATTTCCTATCAGGAGGCCTTGCGTTACCTTGCGAAAAAATACAACATCGAGATTAAGGAGCATGAGATGACCGACGAGGAACGTCGCATTGCATCCGAGCGCGAAAGCCTTTTTGCCGTCAATGAGATGGCCATCGAACATTTCGAACATAATCTGACAGACACCCCCGACGGCCGTGAAATCGGCTTGACTTATTTCCGAGAGCGCGGCATCAACGACTGGGCTATAAAGCGTTTCAGGCTCGGGTATTCCCTCCAGGGACGAGCCGAGCTTTACAACGCCGCTAAAGCCAAAGGATTCGGTGATAAGTTCCTTGCGCAATCAGGCCTGTGCATTGAAGATGAACGCGGCGGATTCCGCGACCGTTTCCGCGGAAGGGTAATGTACCCGATTTTCACTCTTTCGGGCAAAGTGGTCGGATTCGGTGGGCGCACATTGCGCAAAGACAAAGATGTCGCTAAATATGTCAACTCTCCCGAATCGCCTATTTATCGCAAAAGCTATGAGCTTTATGGCCTTCACCAGGCTAAACAGGCTATAGTGAAAAAAGACAAGTGTATCCTCGTCGAGGGATACATGGACGTTATCTCCATGCATCAAAGCGGCATCGAGAATGTGGTCGCTTCCTCAGGCACTTCTCTGACCGAGGGACAGATACGCTTGATTCACCGTTTCACTGAAAATGTGACCGTAATCTACGACAGTGATCCCGCAGGGATAAAAGCATCGTTGAGAGGTATCGATATGCTGCTTGCTGAGGGGATGAACGTTAAAGTGTTGTTGCTACCTGACGGCGACGATCCCGATTCATTCGCGCAGAACCATTCAACCACCGAGGTCGAAGAATATCTTGTCGCTAATGAGCAGGATTTCATTTCGTTCAAAACAAAAATTCTGTTGCAGGGTGTCGAATCCGACCCAATCGCCCGCTCAAAGGTCATAACCGACATCGTGCAGTCAATATCTGTGATTCCCGACCCTATAACGCGCTCGGTGTATATAAAGGAGTGCAGCCACTCTTTGGGCATAGAAGAGCGGGTTTTGACTTTACAGGTCGACAAGTTCTACTATGCCCGACGCGATAGCGAGGCTCTTAAACAAGCCAAAGAGCAGGCGCGCCGCTCGATTGAAGACCTTGAAGTCGAAAAAAACACGGTTGCCGAAAACTCCCAGCAACCTCCATCTGATGAATCGGCAATACCCGGCGACCATCTTGCTTACCTGTCAAAATATGAGAAAGGGGTGCTGCGCTATGCGCTGAAATACGGCATGATGGAGGTCGGTGGCGCTTGGGACGATGACGGCAATCGGATGTCGGTCAGAATCATTGACTATATCCGCGATGAGATGGAAAGCGACGACATCTCTTTTACAAATCCGCTTTATGCCAAGGCGTTCGCTGAAGCTATGACATTGCGTGAGAAGTCATGGGACGACGACTTCCGACGTCATGTGGAGCGGCTTGACGAGCGGCGTAAGCAGCAATGGGACGATGGCGTGGCGGCAATACGTTCATCAGCTGTCGACCTTAGTGAGATAACAGCCCGCGAGCAGGCTCTCCGGGCCGACTGTGACGAGCGTTATAACGAAGACTTGAAACAGTTCACCATCTGCTATATAGAAAAAATTTTGGCGTCATCACCTGATGACGAGTTAAGACGACTCACCACCGACCTGGTCAGTGAAAAATACCACCTGAGCAAGGTCCACACCAAATTTACCAAGATAGAGACAGAGGTCGACCGCCTTGATATACTCGTCGAACGCGCTGTCTATGAGCTGAAAGACGCGATACTCGAGTGCCAGACGCGCGACCTCCGCGACGAAATACGCCGTGCGTGCCAGTCACCGGCTTCCGACCCGGCCGAAGTGTCGAGGCTGATGGCTCGAAACATCGAGTTGACCCAGCTTCGCTCACAGTTTGCCAAATACCTCGGTGAGCGCATCGTCGCTCCACGTAAATAACACTCACCACATATGCGTGTTTCAAAATCTTTTTATTGTGGGCTGGACTTGTGTTTTT
>CAZFNR010000035.1:0-11124 GCA_964520525.1 uncultured Muribaculaceae bacterium | reverse complement strand
ACTTTCAAACCGACATCGACCGGAAACCTGAAAGTGTGGGAAGAACCGCAAGCGGCCAACAGCCACTACATAGTGGCCGTCGACATCGGAGGTCGCTCCGCCACAAGCGATTGGTCGGTTATAGCGGTCATCGACAACAGCGGCGAGCGTCCGGCGATAGCCGCACAATGGCGCGGCCACACCGACCACGACCGCCTGACTTGGAAAAGCGCCGCCATAGCGCGATGGTACAACAACGCCTTGCTCGTAATCGAGAGCAACACCCTTGAGACCGAGAACACCGAAGGCGACAACTCGCTCTATGTGCTGACCCGACTCCGCGACCACTACGGCAACCTTTACATCCGAGGCGACAACGACGGACAAACCGGCTCGAGAGTGGGTTTTCACACCAACCGCGCCACAAAGTCGCTCGTAATCAACGATTTGATTGTTCGAGTGCGCGACGGCGAATATAGCGAGCGCGACAGCGACGCCTGCGACGAAATGGCAGTCTATGAACTTAAATCAGGGGGAACCTACGGGGCGAAAGCCGGATACCACGACGACATACTGATGACACGGGCGATAGGACTTTATGTCGCACGGCAACAGCGGGGTGAAATCAACGACGACGAACTGCGCTTCATGCTCGACAAGAAACGGTGGTGACCCATAGCGGCAATGTCGCGATAAATTGCTAAATTCGCGCTTTAACCCAAAGTCATCACGATGAAAAAACATGATTTTGACAAGCATATCGACCGACGCGGAAGCGGCGCGCTGAAATGGGACGGTCTGGAGGAGCGTTACGGCTCGCCGGACCTTTCCGCTATGTGGGTGGCCGACATGGATTTTGAGGTCTGCCCCGCTATAATCGACGCTTTGCGGCGACGTCTCGACCATCCGGTGCTGGGATATGCCCTGACCCCCGACAGCTATTGGGAATCGATAATCGAGTGGCTCGGCCACCGTCACGACTTCAAGGTGAGCCGCGAGGAACTGACATTCACGCCCGGCGTGGTGAAAGGACTGGCTTTGGCTATCAATTTCTTCAGCCGCGAAGGCGACAAAATCGTGATACAACAACCTGTCTACCATCCATTCCGAATGGTAATCGAGGGGAACCGGCGTATCGCGGTCAACAATCCGCTGACCGACTGCGGCGACCACTATGAGATGAATCTCGCCGGGCTGCGTGAGACAGTCGAGAGGGAAAAGCCACGAATGATGGTGATATGCAACCCGCACAACCCCATAGGGATACAATGGGACCGGGAGACTTTGGCCGAAGTGGGGCGCATTGCCCGAGAGAATGGGATGGTCGTGGTGTCCGACGAAATACACGGCGACCTGATGCTGAACGGACTGAGACACCTGCCGATGGCCGCCGTCAACGCCGACACCGCCGCAGTGACCGTCACTCTCGGCGCACCGTCAAAGACATTCAACATCCCGGGCATGGTCAGCTCTTGGATAGCGGTCAAGAACCCTGAACTAAGGGAACCTTTCTTCCACTGGCTCGAATGCAACGAATTTAACGAGGCGCCGATGCCGGCGACGCTCGCCGCCGAAGCCGCCTACCGCAACGGCGAGGAATGGCTCGACCAACTGCTCGAATACATCGAGGGGAACGTTGACGCGGTCGACAGTTTCTGCCGCGAGCGCATCCCCAAAGTGAAAGTCTACCGGCCTCAGGCATCGTTCTTAGTGTGGCTCGACTGCCGCGCTCTTGGGATGAGCCATGAGCGACTAATCGACTTCTTCATCAACGAAGCCCGCCTCGCGCTCAACGACGGCGCGATGTTCGGCGACGAGGGGACCGGATTTATGAGACTCAACATAGCATCGCCGAGGGCAGAGGTCATCAAGGCGATGGAACGCATAGAAAAAGCCATCAACAATCATGGATTATAGAATATACCCCCCCGACGGATTTGTCGAGGCGACCGTGAGACTTCCGCTGTCAAAAAGCATCAGCAACCGCGCGCTGATTATCAACGCCCTCACTCCCGGAGCCGCTCAGCTCTGCGACTTGGCCCGATGTGACGACACCGACGCTATGACCGCCGCACTGACCGCCCCCGACGGGACAATCGACATAGGCGCGGCAGGAACCGCCATGCGCTTCCTCACCGCCTACTTCGCGGCATCGCCCGGCCGACAAGTGACACTGGACGGGTCGGAACGTATGCGCCAACGCCCAATAGGTCAGCTCGTCGACGCTCTCAGAGAGGCTGGAGCCGACATCAGTTACACCGGCAACGATGGTTTCCCGCCACTCGCGATTAAAGGGAAACAGCTCAAAGGAGGCGACGTCAGAATAGACGGCGCAATCAGCTCGCAATACATATCGGCCCTGCTGATGGTGGCCCCGACGATGACCGACGGACTGTCGCTCAAAATCGGCGGCGACCTGCCATCGATGCCCTACATCAAAATGACCCTCGAAATGATGGAACAGCGAGGGGTGGAAGCTGTCGTCGGGCCTGATTCTATCGATATAGCACCGGGCCGGTACCGGCTCCCCGCCGACAACTCCATCGAGGAAGATTGGAGCGCGGCAAGCTACTGGTATGAAATCACAGCCCTGTCGGCAGGGTGCGTGACACTCCCGGGACTGTCGCCACAGTCGCTGCAAGGCGACGCGCGGTGCGCGGAGATTTTCGAACGGCTCGGGGTGCTCACCGAGCGCGACAACTGTGGCGGGTTAACACTGACACCCTCGCCCGAAACATACTCCCGGCTGGAAATAGACCTCTCGGAGCAGCCCGACCTGGCACAGACACTTGCTGTCACCGCCGCAATGCTCGGAGTGCCATTCAGGTTGTCGGGACTGTCATCGCTAAAAATCAAGGAAACCGACCGGCTCGAAGCCCTGCGCAAGGAACTTGACAAACTCGGATTCTCCGTCGAAATCGAACGCGACGAAGCACTGTCATGGGAAGGGCGGCGACACCCCATCTTCGAATTGCCCCGCATCGACACCTATCATGACCACCGCATGGCAATGGCATTCGCCCCGGTGGCAATCTTCTGTCCCGAGATAATCATAAACGACATCGACGTCGTGAGCAAATCATACCCCCGCTACTGGGACGACCTGCGCGCCGCCGGATTCACGCTCCAGGACGCCACCCAAGCCCCGCTTGAGCCGAAAACCGCCGAGGAGGAGGAATGATAGTAATCCTGATAATATTAGCCGCGCTTGTCGTCGTGGGGTCTATATGCTACATCGCCTACCGACGCAACCCCGACCAGCAGGTAAACGAGCCGCAACAAGCCTGCTGCGGTATGCACATCACCTGCGAGAAAGACTCGTTGCTGTCGGCCGTGAGCGAAACCATAGAATATTATGACGACGAGGAGCTTGACCGATTCAAAGGAAGGGAGGACGACGACTACACCCCCGCCGAAATCGAAGAGTTCAGCGATGTGCTTCTCACCCTGCGCCCCGAGGAGATTGCGGGATGGGGACGCAGTATACAGCTCCGCGGAATAAACCTGCCGACCGAAGTCAGAGAGGAACTGCTGATGATTGTCGGCGAGGCACGGCAACGCAATAACACCACAACCGACTGAACAATGACCCAACTGCTCAACTACACATTTTTCCAAAACGCCATAGCCGGAGTGCTAATCATCAGCGTCGCATCAGCCATAATAGGCACCTACATCATAGCCCGACGGCTCGTGGCAATCTCCGGCGGAGTCACCCACGCCTGTTTCGGCGGTCTGGGACTGGGCTATTTCTTGGGCATCAACCCGATAGTGATGGCAGGAGTATTCGCGGTGTTGTCATCGCTCGGCGTTGAGTGGATGGCAGAGCGCTACCGCGTCAGAGAGGACTCGGCCATCGCCGTAGTCTGGGCTACCGGGATGGCCATCGGTGTGCTATTCGTGTTTCTAACCCCGGGATATGTCCCCGAGCTTAACTCATTCCTGTTCGGGAACATACTCACCATCACCGCCGGCGACCTCTGGGCATTCGCCATTTATGTGACCGTGCTGATAGCTTTCTTCCTGTGGAAATACAATGTGATTGTGGCGTGCGCCTTTGACCGCGACTTCGCCAAAGTGGCAGGTCTGCCGGTGAAATTCATCACCTATGCGATGACCGTGCTTGTGGCTGTGTGCGTCGTCCTCACGATAAGGCTCGTCGGAGTCATGCTGCTGATGTCAATGCTGTCGCTGCCACAGCTGATAGCCGAAATCCGTTACAAACGTTTCGGTCAAATCATGTGCGCGTCGGTCATCATCTCTGCCGTGACCTGCATCATAGGTCTGGGACTTTCGACCCTCATCGACGTGCCATGCTCGGCGCTCATCGTCATCGTCATGGTAGCGGCTTTCGTCGTAACCCGCACGGCTGCATCGCTGCGCCGCCGGCCTCACCACCCCTAAAAAACACCCCCCGGAGCCACGCAATGGCAGAAAATTGAGCGTGGATAAGACGCAAATAAAAGAATTTCCTTATATTTGCAAGCTGAAAAAGTTGAAATTAACTAATAAACTTAATTAACAATATCTAAACACATGCAAAGCAAAGGAACATTAGGCAGCATCGTAGCCGGTGTCATCGCGGTTTTCTTGGTGCTCGTGTGCTTGTTCTACCTATCGTTCTCGATGGTCAGCAGCCACTACGAGAAAAAGGCTGAAGAGTACGCGCTCAAAGTCGCCGGTGCCGACAACGTGGCTTCCGAAACTTACAACAAAGCCTACAAAAGCTTCATCACCGATTCGTTAGGCAACAGACCCATCTATCTGGGCTACAACTACAACGAAATCCAAAAATGGGGTATCGGATTAGGTCTCGACCTTAAAGGCGGTATGAACGTGATTCTTCAAGTGTCGATGCCCGACATCCTCCGTTCGATGAAAAACGCCGAAACCGATACCGTGTTTGACGCAGCTATCGCCGCAACAGACCAAATCATCAAAGAACATAAGAGCGACGACTACATCGGGACATTCACCGAGCAATACCGTCAGCGTAGCAAAAACGCCGACTTCTCTGTAGTGTTCACCGGTCTCGTTAAGCCAGGCAGCAACGACGCCGCCGTGACACGCACACTCAAGCAGGAGGTTAAAGACCGCGTCAACAACTCGGCAACCAACGTGCTCCGTTCTCGTATCGACGCATACGGCGTGGTTTCACCCAACATCCAGGTGCTTCAGGGCAAAGACGGTCAGATTTTGCTCGAGCTCCCCGGCGTCAAAGAGCATGAACGCGTCCGCCACCTGCTCCAACGCTCAGCCAACCTCGAATTTTACGAGACATACAAATCTAACGAAATCGCCGCTCAGCTCCAGCAACTCGACACCGAGCTGCGGAAAGACAGCGTCAACGGCGGCGCTGGTCTGTGGGAACAGTTCGCGCAAGTTGATATGCAAGGCTCGCCCGTGATTGGTATGGCTACCCAAACCAACCAGAACATCATCAACGCGATGCTCGCCTCTCCCGCTGCCAAACGCATCCTCCCCGCCAACCTGAAGCTCCTTTGGGAGGTCAAACCTCAGACTGTGCAGTTCAACGACACCGTCACCAATGCGAAAAAAGATATCGACCTCTACCGTCTCGTGGCCCTGAAGACCAACAACGGCAAGCCCGCGCTTGACGGCTCTTGCGTCATCGCGGCCAACGCCGACTACGAGCAGATGCAAGGCAACGTCGTCTCAATGACGATGAACAACGAAGGCTCTAAGCAATGGGCGCGCGTCACCGGCAACAACATCGGCAACTGCGTGGCTATCGTCCTTGACGACTATGTGTATTCATTCCCCCGCGTCAACACCGCTATCGAAGGCGGCCGCTCACAAATTACGGGCGACTTCACTGTCGAAGAAGCGCAAGACTTGGCCAACGTGCTGAAGAGCGGTAAAATGAACGCAAAAGTCGAAATCATCAGCGACATGGTAATCGGCCCGTCACTCGGACAGCAGGCCATCGAAAACGGATTCATCTCGTTCGCAGTGGCATTGGTGCTTTTGATGGTGTTCATGATTTGCATCTACGGCGTAGCACCCGGCTTGATTGCCAACCTCTGCTTGATTGCCAACTTGTTCTTCACCCTCGGTATTTTGGCATCGTTCCAAGCAGTGCTGACGCTGTCGGGTATCGCCGGTATCGTGTTAGCCCTGGGTATGGCTGTCGACGCCAACGTGCTTATCTTTGAGCGCACGAAAGAGGAGCTTCGACTCGGCAAGAACATTCGCACGGCAATCGCCGACGGTTACAGCAACGCTTTCTCGGCAATTTTCGACTCTAACTTGACTTCGGTAATCACCGGTGTTATCTTGATGTACTACGGAACAGGCCCAATCAAGGGTTTTGCGACAACATTGATTATCGGTCTTGTCTGCTCGTTCTTCACGGCAGTATATTTGAGCCGCATAGCATTCCAGCTCGGTGGTAAATACAAATGGTATAAAAACCTGACTTTCACCACCGCTATCTCGCGCAACACATTCAACAACACCAAGATCAACTTCCTCGGCCAGCGCAAAATAGCTTTCGTGGTCTGCTGCATCTTCACGGCTACCGTCGCCATCTCGCTCTTCACCCGCGGACTGAACCAGGGTATCGACTTCTCAGGCGGTCGCAACTATGTGGTGAAATTTGACAAACCGGTAAACACTGTTGACATCCAGCACCGTTTGGCTCCCGAGTTCCCCAACTCGACCGTATCGGTAATCACCATCGAAAGCTCTAACCAGGTGCGCATCTCAACCAACTACAAAATCAACGACGACGCACCCGAAGTCGAAAAAGAGATTACAGACATACTCTACAAAGCCCTCATGCCCGACCTCCGTCAGGGCATGACCCCCGAAGAGTTCTCAACCGCCGACGAAAGCCAGGGTATCCTCTCTTCACAGAAAGTTGGACCTACCGTGGCCGACGATATGCGCAACGAGGCTTACATTGCTGTCGTGCTGTCGCTAATCGCTATGTTCCTCTACATCCTGCTCCGATTCCGCAACATGGCGTTCTCTGTCGGCGCACTCGCTGCCGTTGCGTTCACCGCGTTCACCATTATCGGCTTCTACTCCCTGTTCTGGGGCATTCTTCCGTTCGCGATGGAAGTTGACCAGACATTTATCGCCGCAATCCTGACTGTCATCGGTTATCAGATTAACGACACCGTGGTTGTCTTCGACCGCGTCCGCGAAAACGTTGGCTTGTATCCCAAGCAAGACTTCTTCAACACAATCAACATGTCAGTCAACGCCACTTTGGGTCGTACGATAATGACATCAGGTAGCACACTGCTCGTGCTAGTCTGCATCTTCATCCTCGGCGGCGACTCAATCCGCAGCTTCACGTTCGCAATGCTCTTCGGCGTAATCACAGGTACACTGTCTACAATCTATGTAGCGTCACCCGTGGCTTATCTCATCAACAAACGCCGCATCAAGAAAGCATAAATTCTGATACAACCCTTATACAGCACGACACCGCCCTGCCACCATGGCAAGGCGGTGTCGCTGTTTTTATTCCGACACTTCTTTTCAGGAATAGACTGCCGATAAAACACGTTTTAATGTTTTTTAATTAGCATGGGCAACCAATCTTGACGGTCAGGGCGTTATCTTTGTAATCAGATTGAAAACAACCATAAAACACCATACCAATATGGAAAAACCAGCAAAAGCAAAGAAAACCGCCGACAAAAAGAGTGCCACCGACCCGCAAAAGGCAAAATTGGAGGCTCTGAATGCAGCAATGGCCAAGATTGAAAAAAACTTCGGCCGAGGCTCGATAATGAAACTCGGCGACGACAAAATAGAAAACATCGAAGTGATACCGTCAGGCTCGATAGGTCTAAACTTCGCACTCGGCGTGAAAGGATACCCGCGCGGACGAATCACCGAAATATACGGACAAGAGTCGTCAGGCAAAACCACTCTCGCTCTCCACGCAATCGCCGAGGCACAGAAAGCCGGAGGCATCGCAGCAATGATTGACGCCGAACACGCTTTTGACCGTTTCTACGCCGAAAAACTCGGCGTAGACGTCGAAAACCTGCTTATCTCTCAGCCCGACTCAGGCGAGCAAGCTCTCGAAATTGTCGAACAACTCGTCCGCTCCACCGCAGTCGACATCATCGTCGTCGACTCCGTAGCCGCTCTGACACCAAAATCAGAACTTGAAGGCGGCATGGGCGACAGAAACATGGGACTTCAAGCTCGACTCATGTCACAAGCAATGAGAAAACTCACCGGCACAATCTCGCGAACAAACACCTGCTGCATCTTCATCAACCAATTGCGAGCCAACATCGGACAAATGTTCGGCCCCGCCGAGACAACCACCGGCGGCAACGCCCTCAAATTCTACTCAAGCGTCCGGCTCGAAGTGCGCCCAGGCTCTCAAATCAAAGATGGCGACGAAGTGTTCGGTCGTTCAGTGAAAGTGAAAGTCGCCAAAAACAAAGTCGCTCCCCCATTCAAACGCGCGGAGTTCGACATCATGTTCGGCGAAGGCATCTCACGTGCAGGCGAAATTATCGACCTCGGAGTCGAACTTGACATCATCGTAAAAAGCGGCTCATGGTTCAGCTACAACGGCACAAAACTCGCACAAGGACGCGACGCCGCTAAAACAGTAATCGCCGACAATCCCGAACTTGCCGACGAACTCGAAAAGCTCATCATGGACGCCCTGACCGAAAAAGAACTTAACGGCGGCAAGAAGGGGAAAAAGAGCGCACCCAAGACGAAAGCAAAAGACTCAAGCGACGACAACGACAGCCGCGACGACTTTGACGACGACTTCGGCGACGTTCCCGACGAAGACTTTGAAATCGACGAAAACGCCTGACACGAAACCATTAACATTTAGCCGAGTGGCTGACGAATCTGCCACTCGGCTTCAAATAAGGTACTTATTTTTTATCCCATCATTGCTGTCCGATGAAAGTCAGACAGCAATTTTATTCTATCAAGAATACAAAACGAATAATCACTATCTGATTTCCCGCGAAAAATGAATGGCATGGATGGCGGCCTCAGCAGCTTCCGAACCTTTGTTACCAAGCACACCTCCGGCACGGTCAAGCGCATCCTGCTCACTATCTACCGTCAGCACACCGAAAACCACAGGGATTTCGCCAAGCAGATTCAGCGATGTCATCCCCTGCGTCACACTCTGGCAGACGTAGTCGAAATGAGGAGTGCCGCCCCTTATCACACAACCCAGCAGAATCACCGCGTCAAAACGCTTGCTGTCGATGAGACGTTTGGCCGCATAGGTCAGCTCCACCGCTCCCGGAACCGAATAATTCACTATTTCCGTCGCGCGGTCAAAACCGTTAGCCGCGAGCGTTTCAACCGCTCCCTCGCGCAAACGATTGATGATATGAGCGTTCCAGTATGTTCCGATTATGGCAACACGCGCGCGGTCTACCTTGGGGACCGCCACTGCAGGCGACGACTGGGGATTTGTTGTTGACATAGATTGATTGTTCTCTTGATTAATGTTTAATGACTGAGTTGCCACGATAATTTATATGCCGACAAAACACGCCCCGCAAAGCCGTTTATTTGCGATATGGCCGAAGTCAGCGAATCAATCGATACATTTACCCCCTCAAGCGACTCATCGCGATAGAGAGCGGCTATGACAGCCGCGACTGCCGCCGAGTTCCAAAGCAGCGTGTCGGCCGGCGAAGACAGCGTAGCCGTCGAAACCGATTTGCCCGTGAAACATGATACCGACGCGTTGACCACATCGAGATTAACCAGCGATTGGGAGTAATAAGCGATATGCTCGGCGAAACAGCGGCCGGGGTCGGTGTCATTATAGAGAGTCGACAAGTCAGTGCTGCGTGTCAACACCAACGAAGCCACCTCAAGATTCTCAAGTATCGCAGGCATCACACGCGTGAGCCGCGGCGCAAGCTGACTCATGAACCCAGGCAGATACACCACGAAAGCTTTACGCTCCACAGCATACACCACAAGCGACATCAACCGTTGGTGAATCAGCGGGTCAATGGCATAGTAGCCGCCAAACACCACGATATCACCCGAATCTATGCGAGGCCACACAACGTCAAAGCCCCCTTCTCGCGTAGGCAGTCGATAAGGCGTTACCTTGTCACCGAAAAAGAAAGTAACCGGGGTCAGACCGTCGGCATAGCGGTCCACAGATGTCGTTTCTACCCCGGCTTTAATCAACGTGTCGACAACGATATCGCCCGGCGAATCGGCACCGGTGTCACCTACCATAAAAACCGGCAACCCCTCACGAGCCAACATCGCGGCGGCGTTAAGCAGGCGACCGGCAGGCATAGAGCCGACAGGCTGCGGCCCATCATAGACGATGTCAAGACCGCACTCACCGATTACGATTATCTTTTTCATCACAGATTGCGGGATTTATGCCCCAAATAACCCCCGTGATGGCGTTTAGCATAATCAGCCGCCGTAAAACCGGTCAGACGCATCACATTCACCACAAGCACATCACCAATCACCGTCATCACAGTCGTCGAAGTGGTGGGAGTCAGACCCAACGGGCACACCTCAGGCGCACCGCCCGTAAGCAGCGTCACGTCGGCTGCTTCCGCAAGCGGGCTATCAGGATTGCCGGTGATGACAATTATAGGAAGCGATGGATATAGATTGCGGGCTAAAGCCACGAGATCGATGATTTCGCGCGTCTTGCCCGAATTTGAAATAAGCAAAAGTATGTCATTAGCTTGAATCACACCTAAGTCGCCATGTTGCGCCTCGCTGGGATGAAGATTGACCGCGGGAGTACCCGTCGAGCTGAAAGTAGTGGCGATGTTCATGGCAATCTGTCCTGCCTTACCCATTCCCGAGGTAACCAGCTTGCCACCCTTACGATGAACTTGCTCAATTATGGCGGCTACGGCGCGGTCATAAGCGCTACTGACAGGAATCTCGCTGATTGCTTTGCTCTCAGCGGCGAGAATCTCTCGCATTGACTGTTGGATATCCATACTGGAGTTGTTTACGTTTTCTACCGCGAATTTACAAAAAAAACAACAACAGTTTTGAAATTCCGGCCCTCACCCCACAATAAATCTACATCAGAGAACCCCGAGAGCTCCGAGTGCTCCGAGTGCGCTCCACCGGTGTGTGTGGGGGGGCGCAAAAAATGGAAGCCCCGGGGCT
>CAZFNR010000034.1:0-12286 GCA_964520525.1 uncultured Muribaculaceae bacterium | reverse complement strand
CGAAAGTTTCAAATCTATAAATTCAGCGTAGTTAGTTCATGGTCATTTACAGATGTAGTTCGCATCAATTAGACAAAGTTAACGATTATTTTCCAAATAATCGGTCTTCGTAAAATTTGACTGCAAATATAATAGTGAGATGGGGTGAAAAATCTGAAGGAACTTTATGTCGACGCAAGTGTAGACTTTTTTATGAGTTTGCAAAAATTAAGTTAAATGGGGCTGTGTGGTTAATCACTCAATAGGATATTAACCGTAACTTCGCGGCATGAATATATCGATGTTCCGCCAACGACTGAAACCGTGGATGCTGCCTATCGCCATGATTTGCGGCGCGGTGTTCCACAACTTCATCGACATAATAGCGCCTGTTGCCCCTTATCTGATTTTTGTGATGCTGCTCATCACTTTTTGCAAAGTCAAGCCGGGCGATTTTAAAATCACCGGACTCTCCTACCGGTTGCTTTTTGTGCAGCTACTCGGCTCATTGGCAGTTTATTTCCTAATATTGCCCATAAACGCCGATGTCGCCCAAGGGACTTTTATATGCGTCTTTTGCCCAACGGCTACCGCCGCCCCGGTAATCACGGGGATGCTGGGCGGCAGCATAACGAGGGTCGCCACCTATTCCATTGTCAGCAACATGAGCGTCGCCTTGCTCGCACCCCCGCTGTTCACGTTCATGGGGATGGATGGCGATGCGCTAAACTTTTTTTCGGTGTTCTGGCAGATATTCCGTAGCGTCTTTCCGCTGATTGTAACCCCATTGCTTCTCGCGTTTCTGATGCTCAAGACAATGCCTAAAGCCCATAAAGCGGTTGCGTCGCACCAGTCTTTGTCGTTCTACATTTGGGCAGTGTCTCTATTCATCGTCGTCGGTCGCGCCGTCAGCTACATGATAGCCCACCATGAGAATATCCCTGAAATGTTTGCTCTCGCTATGACATCAGGAATCGTGTGCTGCCTGCAATTCTACATCGGGCGCAAAGTAGGGCGCAAATGTGGCGACAAAATCGCCGGTGCGCAAGGGCTTGGTCAGAAAAACACCGTATTGGCGATATGGATGGCTCTGACATTCCTGAGCCCGATTTCATCGGTGGCTCCCGCCGCTTATGTCGCATGGCAAAACACAATTAACTCACTGCAACTTTATTTTAAGGCTAAACGAGGCGAAATGTGAGTTTTAAAACAAATTTCTTTAACCGAGTGTTTAAGTATAAAAAAACGTAGTCATGGATAGTATGTATGAAATTCTGCTGGGTCTTCCTCTGTTCAAAGGGGTCAGCCGAGAGCGCATCTCTGAAATCGTGGGGATGGCTAAGTTTCATTTCCTGAAATATCTTCCGGGCGAGACGTTAGTTTCAGCCGGAGAGCCATGCTCTCACATCAAGTTCATCATTTCGGGGCAAGCGCGTTTCAGTGTGGCAAACAACGACGGACGAGTCAAGGTAACGCAAACGCTCGACGCCCCCGATGTCATTGCGCCTGAGTTCCTATTTGGAAGCGCCACCACCTATCCATGCTCCGGGACGGCTATCACCCCTACCGGGATTTTGCAAATATCAAAAGCCGATTACCTGAAGATTCTCAACATCGACCAGATATTTCTGTTCAACTATCTCAACACGCTGTCGATGAACGCCCAAAAAGCCACACAAGGAATACTCGCCGTTACCACCGGAAACCTCGAGGAGCGCATCGCTTTCTGGATTGTGGCTTTGACTCAACGTCGCGGCCACGACATCACTTTGACCTGCCGCCAGCGCGACCTTTATTCGTTATTCGGGGTGCAACGCACATCATTTCTCGCCACGCTTAATTCAATGCGCGAGCGCGGCATTATCACCTACGACCAGAACGAAATACGCATAAATTCACGTCAAGAGCTTCTCGAAATCCTGAACTCGGCCACAACAGATTAATTCACTCCGCTACCGAATGAATATCGAGGAATTTAGAGATTACTGCCTTTCATTGCCTTTAGCCGAGGAAGATATGAGATTCGGCGAGGAGTGCCTGATATTCAGCATACTCGGAAAGATTTTTGCGTGTGTCGGCCTGTCGGGTCATAATTATTTCGCATTAAAATGCGACCCCGACTACGCCTTGAGCCTTCGAGAGCATCACGCCGAAATTGAACCGGCGTGGCATTGGAACAAGCGATATTGGAACCAACTCAGCATGGAAGGCTCTCTCTCAAGAGAGCTTATTGAATCGCTCATACGCCACAGCTACAGCGAAGTGGTGAAAAAGATGACGTTAAAAACGAAAAAGCAATATCCCCAGTTGCTTAGTGTTCGATAAGTCCGCACACGAAACTTAGCCGTCACGGGACGAACCGACTAATACGACAAATTGTTATATCGTTATCCACAGCATAACGATTATATCCATGTCAAACGAAACAAATGCCGCAAGAGATGTGAGAAAAGCAACGAATTAACCGATTAACGCGAGTCATGGCTTCTGTCTCAAACTCGCGTTAATCGGTATTCAATCAGGCTACTGATGAGCCTGGCGCAGTAGGTCGTTGACAGTCTTGACCGGATTGAATGTCGAGATTGGCACCTCAATGAAGATTGTGTTCCAATCGCTCATAGCACCGTTCCATAGTCCGGGAAGTTCCATCGCTTTCAACTCTTTGCCATGAAGTGATTTCGATGAAATGAAACCGGCTTGGGCATCCACATAAGCGGGCAGGTCAAATCTGTTGCCATCGGCATCTTTTATGTAGCAGACAAGGTCGACCGGATTAAAATGTGTCGCACCTTTCATCATTTCCATATACTCGGGATTACCCTTGTCTATCTGGTTGCTCTCAAGAATCTGTGGCGACGTGGTTCCGTCAGAGTTGTAAGTAATGTAGGGGCCACCACCGGGTTCGCCCTCATTTTTAACCATTCCGCACACTCGCAGGGGGCGGTTAAGTTTTCGTTTGATATAGAGCGCCAACTCGGCATCTTCCATCGACTTCATTTCAGAATTGCGGATATTGAGCGTGTCATGCATGAAACGAATCATCTCGCGCAACTCGTCGATAGTATAGTCACCGCTGTTGAGCATTCCGAGATAACCGACTATTTTGTCATGAACCTCAATCAGATAACCGGCAATGATTTCCTTGTATTTAACGGTGTCAGCCCGTCGACTATCGGTTGTGACGTTATCAATATTTTTAAGGAAAACGACCGATGCGTCAAGATCGTTTAGGTTTTCAATCAAAGCTCCATGGCCTCCCGGGCGAAACACGAGATTTCCGTCATCGTCACGGAACGGGGTATTGTCTAAATTAGCGGCAATGGTGTCGGTCGACGGTTTTTGCTCAGAGAGGGTGACATCGTATTTCACACCAAGCGATTTTTCCATCACAGGAGTCACGGCCGTAAGCTTTTCGGTAAAGAGTTTATGATGGGCGGGCGAGACCGTGAAATGCACGCGGACAGTACCATCGGCTTTGCGCGCAGTCTGCGCGCCCTCGACCAATTGTTCCTCAAGCGGCGTTCGCGGCGAGCCGTCATAGGTGTGGAATGAAAGCAACCCCTTGGGAAGATTACCATAGTTCATACCGTCGCTACCGATTAGCGCCGCTATAATATCTTTATAACGCTTTTCGTTTAGGGAATCGTCAAGCGAACGGCCGGTCACGCGCTGTAAAGTGGCGTCAAGCTCCGCTTTAAAGGGTGTCCGGTCTATATTGTTAATGAGCTCATCGACAGGACTCCCCGGCTGAGGCACGGATGCCTCGTCATCGAGAAAGGCGAAAAGCGCCTTGAACATTCGCGACGCGGCACCGGAAGCGGGCACCATCTTGATTACATCGCCACCGTCGGCAAGATAACGCCGCCACCGATTTATGGCCGACGTCTCCTCTTCGGCCGATAAACGCTTGATTCCGTTTCCTACCACTGCCGACGATTTTATGCGCATATACGGGAATCCGCTTTGAAATTTGTCGAGTTGTGATTGTAGTTTTTCAATTGTAATCCCTTTTTGGGATAGCTGTTCGAGATCTTGAGGTGTTAACATGAGGATACGTTTTCTTTAGGGTCATGTAATTTCACAAAGATAACAAATATTTTGTAACTTTGGTGTGTTAATTTCATATGAAAATTTAAATACATGAACAATAAGCACAAAGCAGTGGCATTGGCGGCATTAACAATGGCGGCAATGCAGCTACAAGCGGTCACGCCGTTATGGTTGCGTGATGTCAAGATTTCTCCTGACGGTAAAGATATCGCTTTCACCTATCGTGGTGACATTTACAAAGTCGGGGTAAGTGGCGGACGAGCCATGCGGCTTACTTCACAACCGTCATATGAATCTAATCCCGTTTGGTCGCCTGACGGCTCCAAAATAGCGTTTTCAAGCGACAGACATGGGAATTTCGACATTTTTGTCATGGATGCCGCAGGTGGGCAAGCTCAAAGGCTTACATCAAATTCAGCTAACGAGATAGCCGAAGCCTTCACTCCCGACGGCTTGGCTGTGTTATTCTCGGCATCGATACAGGACCCCGCCAAAAGCGCGATGCATCCATCAGCCAGAATGACCGAACTATACCGAGTGCCCATCAATGGCGGAGCGGTTAAGCAAGTCCTTGGCACCCCGGCTCAGATGCCCGCGTTCGGCCCCGACGGCAAATGGATGGTATATCAAGATATAAAAGGTTTTGAGGACGAATGGAGGAAACATCACACCTCATCGGTGACCCGAGACATCTGGCGATATGATTTCGCTACCGGAAAGCACACCAATCTGACCATCCGGGGGGGAGAGGACCGCAATCCGTGGGTTTCGCCTGACGGTAAAACCATTTTTTTGCTGAGCGAACGCGACGGAGGGACTATGAACCTATATTCATTCCCTGCCGATAACCCCTCAGCCATCACACGACTGACTGATTTCACCACTCACCCGGTGAGATTCCTGTCGGGAGCCGCTGACGGCACTCTGGCGATGGCTTATGATGGCGAGATCTACATAAAACGCGGCGATTCCGCTCCGAAAAAAGTTGACATAGAGATTGTAGAGGACTGGGGAGAACAGACAAAAAAAATGCCAATAAAGAAGGGCGCCACTTCGATGGCTGTCGCTCCCGACGGAAAATCGCTCGCCCTGACCGCGCGAGGAGAGGTGTTCGCCACATCCGTGGAATACCCGACAACACGACAGGTGAGCATAACGCCGCAAGCTGAGAGCCATGTCGCTTGGGGCCCTGACGCGCGCTCGATTGTCTATGCAAGTGACCGCTCAGGATTAAACAATATATATCAAGCTACATTGTCGCGAAAGGAAGACCCTGACTTTCCCAATGCGACAAAAATAACCGAGGTGGCGCTATTCGCCGACGACGGGGTGGAACGCACCCAACCACAATACAGCCCCGACGGCTCGAAACTGGCTTTTATCCAAGAGCGTAATCGTCTGATGGTGATGGATACCAAAAACAAGTCGGTGAAGCAGTTGACCGACTCCACCTTGACACCGCGCCGCAGCGGCAAAATCAACTATTCTTGGAGCCCCGACGGCGAGTGGATTGTGATGGAAGCTGTCATGAACGGACGCGACCCCTACACCGACATAGCTTTAATCAATGTCGCATCGGGCAAGGTGATTGATCTGACTCATTCAGGATACTTCGACGAGATGCCACGCTGGGCCATGGACGGCCAGGCTATTCTGTTCCTTTCAGAACGATACGGAATGAGAAATCATGCCTCATGGGGGTCGCAGTATGACGCAATGTTGCTATTCCTAAACCAAGACGCTTTTGACCGTTACAAGCTGAGCGAGCAAGACTACGCAATCAAAAAAGAAGCTGAGAAAGCGGCCAAGAAGAAACCTGCATCCACCACAAACACCAAAAATAAATCCAAGAAAAAAGGCGCAAAAGATGAAGCCGCCTCAGAAAAGGCCGACGAAAACAAAGTGAAAAAAAGCATTGTGGAACTCGCCGGGCTTGACAACAGGCTTGTCAGACTCACTCCGGCATCGTCGCCAATGACCGACGCGTATATCACTCCCGACGGCGAAACACTCTATTATCTGACCGAGTTTGAGAAGGGTCTCGATTTATGGAAAATTTCGTTGAGAAAGCACGAAGCGAAATTAGTCGGAAAAGTAGGCGACAACGCCCGCTACCTCTTGCCCGACAACGATGGCAAGAACCTGTTTATCACAGGGTCGTCGACAATCAAGAAGATGGAACTGAAAAGTGAGAAAATCAGCCCTGTGACATATAACGCCGTGATGAAACTCAATGCCTCCGCAGAACGAGAGTACATGTTCAACGACGCATATTTGCAAGAGCGCGAGCGGTTTTACGACAAGAATATGCACGGTGTCGACTGGGATGGCATGACGGCCGCGTACCGCCGCTTTCTGCCTCACATCGACAACAATTATGATTTCGCTGAATTGCTCAGCGAATGGCTTGGCGAACTGAACGTATCACACACCGGCGGCCGCTATCGTCCTGCAGCACCCGATGCCGACCGGACAGCCTCGCTTGGCTTACTATATGACTGGAACTATGAAGGCCCGGGACTTAAAATCGATGAAATCGTAGCGGGGGGCCCGTTCTCAACCGCATCCACAAAAGTGAAACCGGGCGTTGTCATAGAGAGCGTTAACTCAGAAATTTTGACCGGTGACACCGATTACGCTACACTACTCACCGACCTCACAGGAAAGAAAACCCTCATTGGACTTTATGACCCATCAAACGGTAAACGCTGGGAAGAAGTAGTGATTCCAATCGGCTCCGGCAAAATGAGCGATTTGCTTTATGAACGGTGGGTAAAAGCACGCGCCGCCGACGTCGACCGATGGTCTAACGGAAGGCTCGGATATGTCCATATTTCGTCGATGAACGACGAGAGCTTCCGCAGGGCCTATAGCGAGATGCTTGGCCGATACAACAACCGCGAGGGAGTGGTTGTCGACATACGTTGGAATGGGGGCGGCCGTCTGCATGAAGATATAGAAGTGCTACTAAGCGGAGAAAAATATCTCACTCAGGTAATCAGAGGACAGGATGTGTGCGATATGCCAAGCCGCCGATGGAATAAGCCGAGCGTGATGCTGATGTCGGAAGCTTGCTATAGCAACGCGCATGGAACGCCATGGGTATACCGACACAAGGGTATCGGCAAATTAGTGGGTATGCCTGTGCCGGGGACAATGACCAGCGTCAATTGGGTGACGATGCAGGATCCGACAATGGTCTATGGAATACCCGTCATCGGCTATCGGACTGCAGAAGGCAACTATCTTGAAAACTCTCAATTGGAGCCCGACGTGAAAATCGCCAACTCTCCCGAAATAATCGTGACTGGAGAAGACGAGCAATTGCGACGCGCTGTCGCCGAATTGCTGAAAGAACTGCCACAGAAATAATCGGTCCCAATAAATAAGAGCGCGCCCCAAAAGTTAGACAACAAAACTTTTGGGGCGCAGTTCATTTGCGGAGCAATCACTTTTCAAAAGCCTCGGCCTATAAGCCCTGCGGTTATTTCGAAGGGAGAGCGCGATATACCTGCTCAAACAAGCGTGGACGTATGTTCAATCTCGAAAACGCGGCGTTGTCGCGGGTTGGATTGACTCGATTGGTGAGAAAGACGAAAATCAAATCGTTTTCAGGGTCTACCCAAAAGCAGGTACCAGTGAATCCCAAATGCCCAAACGTAGACGGTGACGCCAATTCTGTAGTCGGCGATGATTGCGGGTCGTCAATATCGGGCTTGTCAAATCCGAGACCTCTGCGGCAGGTAGGGCTTTTACTTGTCGTGAACAGCTTGACTGTCGGTTCCGACATGACGCGGATACCGCCGTAAATGCCACCGTTTAGCCACATCTGACAAAGTTTTGCGATATCGTCGGCAGTCGAAAAGAGCCCGGCATTGCCCTGGACGCCACCCGACATATTGGCGAGTTCGTCATGCACATAGCCGCGGAGAGTCTGACGACGCAGGAAGGTGTCATGTTCAGTCGGTGCCACCTCCGAGGTGCTAAATCCGTTATCAAGCGGCCGGTATGTGGTGCGCGACATTCCAAGCGGAGCGAAAATCCGCTGAGCGACCCAACTGTCATGCCCCATGCCGGTTAATCGCTGCTCCATATCAGTGAGTAATGCGAAATTAAGGCAACTGTAGTTGTACTTATTGCCGGGACGCAACTGAGCATTATAAATGCGGTTCATTATCGTATCGTAGGCTG
This sequence comes from uncultured Muribaculaceae bacterium, assembly GCA_964520525.1. Classification (GTDB taxonomy): domain Bacteria; phylum Bacteroidota; class Bacteroidia; order Bacteroidales; family Muribaculaceae; genus JAJPXC01. The sequence continues at coordinate 4,066 of CAZFNR010000034.1, read as the reverse complement.
CTTTGCCCACAAATATACCCTTGGCAGCTTCAATCGGTGTGGCTGCCGAGTGATGGGGTGAAGTTATGTCGCGACGTAACCGGGCCGATGCGTTGCCGTAAGCCTTGTTGTCTATCTTAATCGGGTTTGATGTCGTTTTTCTCGCAGTGATAAGCTGGCCGGAATAGCTTGCTGTATCCATCATTGTCTGAAACATATTGAGCGAAGCGGGCATCCCCGATTCATGATAGAGCAACTGTTTCACGGTTATCCCCTCTTTGTCGCCGTTTTTTAGCCCCGGGACATGTTTCGATGCACAGTCGTCAAGCGAGAACAATTTATCATCGTAAGCAGCCATCACCCCGGGGAGTGTTCCAGCGGCTTTCGATACCGATGCGAGATCATAGATTGTCTCGTCGGTCACAGGGGTGCGATGCAGGTAATCGAGTGTGCCATAACACTTATCGATTATAACGTTTCCTCCCTTGGCTACAAGAATCTGGCACCCCGGAAAAGCTTTGGCACGCACCCCTGCATGGGCAAGCGAGTCGATGCTGTCTGTAAGCCATTCTTGAAACCCTTCCATGACGGGGGATGTATAGCCAAGACGAGTTTTCGACAGTTTGACCCCTGTTCCCATCGGAGCTATCCCCTTAAGATTTACCGGCAAACGGCCTGTGACATTGACTCCTCCAAAAATAGCTTGTGCCGCATACTCGCGGGTATAGGGAGTGTCATCATAAGCTATTAGCAACGTCTTGGCGTACTGAAGAGATGCCGAGAATTTGGCCATTTTGTATGGATTGACAAAAAACGCCGGAATCAGATTTTTCGCCGAATGCAATTGCGCCAATAGCTGACGGGTCGAAGCATGGTCATTGAAGATTCCGACTATGACTATATCGTGGTTCTTAATCTGCGACACTTTGCCAGCCGAGAAAGGAGTCCCGTCGCTTGCGAAATTGTCAACTCCCGCATATTTCGCGCAATATCTTGAAAATGTATTGTCGGCCGCGGCTCCCAGACTGACTACGGCTATCGACTTACCGGTGAGGTCGACGATTGGGAGCAGGTTAGCTTCGTTGCGTACAACGGTCATTGACGCGGCGGCTAATCGTCGGTTGACCGCATCGGCTTGTGGGGAGTTTATCGCCCTATCGAGACCTTGACGTGTAATCGTTGATGGGGATGACAGTCCGAGCGCATATTTGTAGGCAAGCATTTTGCGACAGCGGTCATCAATTATCTTTTGGCTGAGAAGTTTATCGCGTATGGCTTTCTCAACAGCTTTGATGTCAGATGCCGGTTGCCCCGACCCAAGAAGTACATCAGCCCCGGCGAGCAGAGCTGCGACACATTTATTTTGATTGGAAACGGCACCTTTCATAGCCAGAGCATCGGTAAATAGAAGCCCGTTGAATCCCATGCGTTCTTTAAGTAGTCCTGTCGTGATTTTATGAGAGAGAGACGCGGGCGTGCCTGATGAATCTATGGCCGGGACGTTAAGATGCCCCACCATGACGCCGTCAAGCCCTTCGTCGATATAGCGCTTGAATGGGAGCAAATCGGTTGTTTCGAGATGTTTCCTGTCATGGTTGACTGTGGGAAGTGTTTTATGAGAATCGGTCGAAGTATCACCATGACCCGGAAAATGTTTCCCAACGGCCATCACGCCCCCTGACTGAAGACCTTTGGCATAGGCAATGCCAAGCGACGCTACTTTCGATGGGTTTTCTCCAAATGAGCGATAACCAATCACTGGATTATCGGGGTTGGAATTTACATCAAGCACCGGGGCAAAATTGACAGATATGCCCATAAGCCTGCACTCACGAGCTACTTCACGACCATAGTCATACAATAATCGTTCGTTGGCTATAGCCCCCAAACCCATATTATGAGGAAAGCGGGGGGTGTCTTTCACTCTCATTGACAATCCCCATTCACCGTCAAGAGTCATCATGAGCGGAACCTGCGAAAGTGACTGGGCATAGGATGTCAAGTCAGCAAACTGCGCTATCGTCCCCGCATTAAACAATAGCCCGCCGACATGATTGCCGCCGACAAGCTGTTTTATGGAATTGCGGCTCGCCTCCCCCGACCCGGGATTAACAATCGGAACAAACAATTGGGCAATCTTGTCGCGCGGCGACAACGTGTTATAGACCGAATCGACCCAACGGCGACCGGACTCAGTGTCGGCTCGATGCAAAAGAGACAGCTCTGCTGTATAAGCAAAGAGGTGTACCGCAAGACACAGCGACGAGAGCAGGAAAAGACGTTTCATCTTTGTTTAACTTAGTAGTGCATACGTTGGGTAGCGTCTATTTTCACTTTTTTCCCTTTATTAGTAATGCGGAACCAATCGATAAGGTCTTCATAAAGCACACTGTCACTGCGGGAAATAACCTTTCCGCGGGTCAGAGGTTCCATATAGTCGCCCCCGTTAGCCAAATAATCGATGGTAGCGAGCCGGTATGTCCTATCCGGGTCTATGGGCTTACCTCCAATCAAAACAGAAGTACACCTACCGTCAGAACCCATTGTCGCATTGACTTCACGGCTCACGCCATCACCGCCCCTGATGCCCATGATGTCTAACGCATCTTTCAAATCTTCACCTTTTATGTCCATGACCAGAACTGAATTATTGAAAGGCAACATCATCATTATCATACCCTCAGTGATAGCTCCCTTCGGAAGGCTGCGGCGTATACCTCCTTTGTTGACAATTGCAAGCTCAACTGCTTTGTCGCTTATGCCGTCGCCGCGACTTTTCACAAAATCGCTGACGAGATTGAGCAACGGTGCTTCATCGTTGTTGAGCGCGACAGGTGTCGAACCAATCTTAACATTCATGAGAGAGTCCACTCCTTGGCGATATGGCTTCAGAATTTCGCCCCATGCCGGGTCTGTGCGTGAATCAAGCCTGGAATCTACCGGTATCACGCGGTAATCAATTCTGCCACTGTCAAAATCTATCACACTCTCGCCGAGATACTGGCCTGATTTCCCCACCTGTGCCACTACGACCGTGTCACCGATGGCATTGACTACCTTTGACCGATATTTACTGCCTACATCGGCCGGATTTATCAGCGTATGTGTATGACCTCCTATGATGAGGTCAATATCTTCGCTTTGGCGAGCGAGTTCAACGTCTCCGGGTCCCGGTATAGGCTCATAGCCTATATGTGTGACAGCGACAACAGCCTCTACCCTCTCGTTATGCTTCAGATGCCACGCCGTAGCATTGGCAGCTTTTATTGCATCTAAATATTTAACCCCCTCATAATTACCCTCTGCAATCATCCCTTTAGGGTCAAGATTCACCCCTATAAACCCCACTTTTTTGTCACCGACGTTCTTGATGTAATACGGTTGGAAAAAGCGGTCAAGCGCACACCCTTTCAGGTCATAGTTTGTAGTAATCCATATCGCGCTATCGGCTTCGATATTTTCTGCAAGCGCATCCACGCCGTTATCGAAATCATGATTCCCGAGTATCGCAAGGTCATAACCTAAAAGGTTCATCATCTTATGCTCGGTCTCACCTCTGTATAGATTGAAAAATAGAGTACCCTGAACAGCATCACCGGCGTCAATTAGCATCACATTCGGTTCAGCGGCTCTTACACTGTCGACAAGCACCTTTCGGCGAAACACACCACCCTTGCCATTATCAAGCGGGTCAAACTGGCTATGGGTATCGTTAGTGTGGAGTAGTACAAGTCGCTCACCGCGAGCAGGGACAAACATTGACGTTGCTACAATAGCAACAACTAATGACTTCAGTATGAATTGGCGCATATCAGTGTTTTATGTTGTGTTATGCTACGAAGATACGAAATTCAAGCCAATAAACAAACGATTCACGAAACCATCGGTTAATCTTGCGAGAATAACAATAATACAAATCAGCCAACAATAGACTACAAAACAGACACATACAAAACATTTCACAAAATATCCTCTAAAAAGTTTTGCCGAGAAAAAAAATTATCTTAACTTTGCACTCGCAATCCAAAACATGGATGGCTCCTTAGCTCAACTGAATAGAGCATCTGACTACGGATCAGAAGGTTAC
>CAZFNR010000033.1:0-12433 GCA_964520525.1 uncultured Muribaculaceae bacterium | reverse complement strand
TGTCCCCGAAAGCGTGTGCAAAGGTATGGCGACTTTTTGGATTACGCAAATTTTTAGCATCCATAGCATTTCCCATAGAGTGCCAAAAAAGCATAGCAATTCACTGTATTTCAAAATCATAAATTACTCGCCCAAACCGATAAAATTAACTTTTATTAACCCATAATCTCTTATCTTGCGACTCTTTCCACGGCTAATTGCGAATAAAAGGGAAATTGCGTAAATTCGCGGTATGGGAAGATTGCTATCTATCGACTATGGGAAAAAGCGATGTGGAATCGCTGTGACCGACCCGCTACGCATAGTGGCTACCGGCCTGACTACCATCTCGTCAGCGTCACTCATCCAATTTTTGAAAGAGTACACCGCCAAGGAAGTAGTCGACAAAATAATAGTCGGATTGCCAACGACAATGCGAGGCGAGCCGTCGGACTCTATGCGCTATATCACCCCGGCCATAAACCGCCTGAGAAAAGAGTTACCGGGCATCGATGTAGACTTTTGGGACGAGCGATTCACATCAGTCCTCGCCCACCGAGCCATGATTGACGGCGGCATGAAAAAGATGGCGAGGCGCGACAAAGCCGCTGTCGATGAGATATCAGCTACCATAATATTAAACGACTACCTACAAAGCAAAAACTACAATAATAATATATAGTAAGAAAGGAATGAGACTACCAGTCTATCTCTACGGGCATCCAGTGCTCCGCGAAAAGTCAAAGGAAATAACATCGGAATATCCCGACTTGAGAAAATTAGTCGAGGATATGTTCGTCACAATGTACGCATCGGAAGGTGTCGGGCTTGCCGCGCCGCAAATAGGGCGCAACGACCGGATAGTGGTCATTGACGCCAACCCCATGAAAGATAATTTTCCGGAATGCGCAGGTCGCAAAATGGCACTTATCAACCCCGAAATAACCGTCATGGAAGGGGAGAAAGTCACTCGCGCCGAAGGGTGCCTGAGTCTTCCAGGGCTGTCGGAAAACGTTGCCCGCGTGGAGCATATCCATCTTAAATGGCTCGATGAAGACATGAATCCACATGAAGAGGAGATAAGCGGATTTCTTGCCCGCATAGTCCAGCACGAATGTGACCACCTCGAGGGGATGCTCTACATTGACCACATCTCCCCAATTCGCAAGCAACTCATACGCGGGAAACTACACAATATCATAGACGGGAAAACGGGATGCGACTATCCTGCGAAATACGCGCCGAAGCGCAAACGCCGTTAACCACTTTACATCAAAAAAACGACACGAATATGGCTGACGACAAAAAAGTAATATTTTCAATGGTTGGGGTATCTAAGACCTACCCCCCGCAGAAGCAGGTGTTGAAAAACATCTACTTGTCATTTTTCTACGGAGCTAAAATCGGCATCATCGGTCTGAACGGCTCGGGAAAATCATCTCTACTCAAAATCATCGCCGGCATCGACAAGGAATATCAAGGCGAAGTGGTGTTCTCGCCCGGTTATTCGGTGGGCTACCTCGAGCAGGAGCCGCAGCTCGACCCCGAGAAAACGGTACTCGACGTAGTGCGCGAAGGCGTTCAACCGATTATGGACTTGCTTGCCGAATTTGACAAGGTAAACGAAGCGTTCGCCGACCCCGACGTGCTTGACGACCCCGACAAGATGGATGCTCTGATAGCTCGCCAAGCCGAGCTGCAAGACAAGCTCGACGCAGCCGAGGCGTGGGAGATAGACAATAAATTAGAGCGTGCGATGGATGCCCTGCAATGCCCGCCCGACGACCAGCAAATCAAGACCCTCTCGGGTGGCGAGCGTCGCCGCGTGGCCCTGTGCCGCCTGCTGTTGCAACAGCCCGACGTGTTGTTGCTCGACGAGCCGACCAACCACCTCGACGCCGAGTCAATCGACTGGCTTGAACAGCACTTGCAGCAATACCCCGGCACCGTAATCGCCATCACCCACGACCGCTACTTCCTCGACCACGTCGCCGGCTGGATACTAGAGCTTGACCGCGGCGAAGGTATCCCCTGGAAAGGGAACTACTCATCGTGGCTCGATCAAAAGACCAAGCGCATGGCCCAGGAAGAGAAGCAAGCGAGCAAACGCCGCAAGACGCTCGAGCGGGAGCTGGAGTGGGTGCGCATGGCTCCGAAAGCCCGCCAAGCCAAAGGGAAGGCTCGCTTGTCATCATACGACCGACTACTTAACGAGGACCAGAAAGAGCGCGAAGAGCGTCTTGAGATATTCATCCCCAACGGACCCCGACTCGGCAACAAAGTAATCGAAGCCTCGTCGCTTGCCAAATCATACGGCAAAAAGACACTGTTTAAAGACCTCAACTTCGCGCTGCCACCTAACGGCATCGTCGGCGTAATAGGTCCAAACGGCGCGGGTAAGACCACGCTATTCCGACTGATAATGGGGCAGGAAACCCCTGACGGCGGGACATTTGACGTAGGCGAGACCGTCAAGATAGCATACGTCGACCAAACCCACCACGACCTACTGCCCGAGAAGAGCGTCTATGAAGTCATTTCGCAGGGAGTCGAGTCGTTCCGCATGGGAGGTCGCGACGTCAACGCACGCGCCTATCTGTCGAAATTCAACTTTTCTGGAGCTGACCAAGAGAAGAAAATCGGTGTGCTGTCGGGCGGAGAGCGCAACCGCCTGCACTTAGCGATGGCACTCAAAGAGGAGGGGAACGTGCTGCTGCTCGACGAACCTACCAACGACATCGACGTGAACACGCTGCGCGCCCTCGAAGAGGGTCTCGAAGATTTCGCAGGATGCGCCGTAGTGGTGAGCCACGACCGCTGGTTCCTCGACCGCATCTGCACGCACATACTCTCGTTTGAGGGTGACGGCGAAGTGGTCTATTACGAGGGGTCATACTCAGACTACGAAGAGTATAAAAAGGCTAAGAACGGCGGCAAAGAGCTACCCCGCCGCCGCTACCGCAAGCTGATGGAATAGAATTGATAAGAACGCAGACCTATAACACTACCGACACCCGTTAATTGCACGGATTGTGTCGGTAGTTTTTTTTGTATCTGATTATCAAGCTCGGATTTTCACGCCAAACAGCCATGATTCCATATATCGGTTTTTTCTCAAAATCGAAGATACCAACAATGACAGCGCGACAATCATCACGGTCACGGCAATTCCAATCAAAAGCTGTATCACAATCATATTTCCGGAACTTATCCACGGGGTAAGAAATGACAAATCAGGAATTAAAAAGTAATGAATCATATAAATATCAAGAGTGCGACGACCTATGAATCGAAGCAATCGGCTCATACGGGATTCATCTGAAAATTTAGGAGCGTTACCAAAAAACATAATCACAACCGTCATCAGTCCACAATAACGGACTAGAACGTCATGCGTGACGGAATATAATAGCGGACATGATTGCTTAAATGAAGGACTATACCACAACATCATGCAGACTATCCATCCACAGATGGAAGCGATGACAACTATATTATTCTGAAGCAACGTCCACAAGCGGTCACGATACTTTGACAGAATCAATCCTAATGTGAAAAATTGGAAGTATTTAGTCAGATTCTCCCAGCAGAGAAACTCCCATAACCACGACTCCCCTTTATCAAATGCGATTACATAAAGAGAGATGACCGAGACGACTACCATTAATGGCAATGCCAAATCTTTTTTAATCAATCGGCTTAACAATGAAAACAAGAGATATACCAGCCACATCTGAAAAAGAACAATCGTAAACCAATAGCCTCCAAATCCGTGCCTAAAGTCTACCCCCCCCCGATATAACATATTGATACACAGCACAAAATAAGATAGTGCAGATTATCTGCGCCTGGGATTTTCGCTTTAATATGTCGAGAAGTCGAATTTTGTTCCACCACGTTATCGCCCGGTAAGAGAAAAAACCGCTGACAAAGAAGAACAAAGGCATCCTAAAAGTCAATAACAAAGAGCTGATGAATGAGGAATACCCCCCTATCCCCATTGACAAAAACACATGGCCTAAAACGACAATCAGCATTGAAAAGCCACGCATTGCATCGACCCATTGAATACGTTCTTTTGAAGGGAGTGTTGTAGTCATATAAGTAATTTAGCCTATTTATCGCTATGTGGTTAGTTTAATAATTATTTGTTTATTTGGGTTTTGAGGTCGGAGAGGATGGCGGCGGCTGTGGTCGCTGCGGCGGGGTTGGAGCCGAGATGGCTGCGCATCGCGCGGTAGCCCATTTGCTGGGCCTCGCGTTTATCACCACCAGGTAGCACCGCTCTCAATTCGCGCTCGACGATGTCGGGCGTGCAAAGATGCACAAGGGCTTCGTGGACGATTTCTTCGTCCGCTATGAGATTGGGGAGCGAGACATAGGGAATCTTTAGCACACGCTTGAAAATCTCGTAGGACACACGGGAGCCGTTGGCCCTGTAGCACACCACCTGAGGTGTGCCGAGCAGCGCGGCCTCAAGAGTGGCGGTGCCGCTCGTGACCATAGCCCCTTCGGCATATCCCATCAATTCAAACGTGGTCCCCTCGACCACATGAAAAGCGGAGAACTCGGAGTAAAATTCCGGTTCTATGCCGGGCGCGGCCGCCACTACGGGTATATAGCCATCCATGCGTTTTGCTACTTCTACCATCACAGGAAGATTGTTGCGAATCTCACCACGCCGGCTCCCGGGGACAAGCGCGAGCAACTTCATATCGGCCGACAACCCATGCGCCTCGCAAAAAGCTGCGCGGCCGGGAAGATTCTCAATTTTCAGCGCTATCTCTTCGACCGACGGATTTCCAACATATTCGACGACATAGTCATGCCTCCGGCGGTAAAAATCGACCTCAAACGGCAATATCGAAAACAGTTTTCTGACATATCGCTTTATATCTTTCACTCGGTGTTCCTTCCATGCCCATACTTTAGGGGAAATATAGTAATAAACCGGGATACCGAGAGAACCGGCATATTTTGCCAACTTGAGGTTGAAACTGGGGTAATCCACAAGAATCAACGCATCGGGGCGAAAGCCGGCAATAGCCTCCTTTGCCCGACGCAAGTTGCCAAGCACCTCGGGCAGATGACGTGCCACCTCGCAAAAGCCCATGTAGGCCATGCGTTTATAGTGTATCACCGGGTCACAACCCGCCTCGGCGGCCATCATGTCGCCACCGAGAAAAGCGAAAACCGTAGCCGGGTCCTCCTTACGCAAAGCGGCTATCAACTGCGCCGCATGAAGATCGCCGGAAGCCTCTCCGGCTGAAAAAAAGTATTTCATCGCAACGCGAAGATAATAACTTATTAAATAATAACGTCTAAATTTTTCAGACCGATTGATGACAACCAACTCACTATATTTCATTTACGGACTATGCGTCATGTCCTACGCCATGAAGGCCCGGACTTTTTGGCGTAAAAACAGCGAGCGGCTATCGCGTCTCGTCGCATTGCTCATGGCCACGCTGGCGGTGCAAAGTGTAAAGGATTTGTTTTATATCGATGATTTCAATCCTCACAATTCGGGTATCTGGATGACCACCACCTCTCTCGACATGGTCGCCGTGCCCATGTACGTGTTCACTCTCATAGAACTTTGCCGACCAAACAGGTTGACGCTAAGAATGGTGATAATCCACGAGTTGCCCTTTGCCGCTATGCCATTATTGCTACTGATTACGGGTGAGGCGGTGTTTTATGACATCGAGACGTGCTGGGCCGCAATATATGGATGCTACTACACTATCTGGACTTTGATAGCTATCCCGAGCTACCACCGGCATCTGAAGCAATGCTACTCATATATCGAAAACGTCAATTTAAACCGGCTCAGGGTCATTCTGTCCTCATATTTCATAATATTGGGGCTATGGGTAGCTGACTGTCTGGTAATAGACCTGAGTATTGAATGCTCCTACACGGCATCGTTGCTCATAATATGGATGTTTATATGTTACTTCATCTATCGTCATGAATCTGTGATAGACGAGCTTGGCAACCATCAACCGACGCAAGATTGCGTACCTGCCGGCTCAAACGGCGACCTTACACTCGACTAACGCATCGCCAAGCTATTCAGAAACGACCGCATATACCTAAACCCGCAACTAAAGCTCTCAGACGTGGCAAAACTCGCCGGCACCAACCGCGGTCAAATCACGCTCCGCGACATTCCGGCGCAATGGGATGTAGAACCTGACTGAGAAACACACTTGAATAATAACGATGGAGGCCGCTTGCCATGATGGGAAGCGGCCTCACTTATCATTGGAGAGTTGTTGAAGCGTTTATATTGTTTTACTTGATTTTCAGTTTTTGGCCTGGTTTCAATTTCGATGACGTTTTCAAGCCATTAAGGCTGCAAAGCTGCTTGACGGTCACACCGTTTCGGGCGGCTATACGGCTTAAGCTATCCCCCTTTCGCACTTTGTAGATACGCGCCGATTTAGATTTGGACTTTGATTTTGAAGCGTCAGCTTTGACCGACGACTTGTAAGTTTTCTGATATTTCGCAGCGTAGTCGCGGTTTGCAGCCGGGTCAAAGTTACGGGCGTTCTGATATGTGTTTTTGTCAAAAGTGTAGCTGTCGGTGTGAACGGTCTGGTTAGCGAAGTCGAAGATAGCCGCCGGGTTAATCGCGTAGCCCATGAAGCGGGTTTCAAAATGCAGATGCGCGCCGAAGCTGCGGCCGGTGTTGCCAGCCAAAGCGATAGGGTCGCCTGCTTTCACTACCTGGTCGGGCTTCACAAGGAATTTCGATAGGTGGCCGTAGACGGTTTCGAGTTCGTTGGGGTGCCGCATCACGATATAGTAACCATATCCGCGACGTTCAAACTTTGCGAGACGTACCTTACCGTCAAACGCCGCGCGTATCGTATCGCCAACCTGCGCTTTCAGGTCAATGCCTTTGTGCATACGACGGAATCGACGGCGGTAGCCGTAGGGAGAAGTGACGTAACCGGGTGAAGGCATCGAGAAGTTGCTTACATCGATAACCTTAGAGTGTGGAACGTCGACGTTTCGGTAGCAATTAACGAGCTGGCTATCCCACCCCTCGGTGTAGATGTCCATTTCGGGTTCCTCTTCTTCGGCGAAAAGCTGGTCCATAAATTTTTGGACGCCATCGTCTTTGATTTGGTTTCCGATATTTTGTTGCCCCGCGATGAGGTCGCTATGCTCGGCAGCGTGAGCCTCGGGGAGTCGATAGTTCTGCGCCGACATCCCGAAGGCAGCCATCACGGCAAAAGAAATCGCGGCAACCAATTTGGTCGATTTACTATAAAGCATTAGTTTAGGTAAATTTCTAAATCGTTAGTTCAGGTTATCAGCTTGCGGGTGTGAGAATTATTCATTAAGGTTGTGATAATGACCATCGCTCGCTGAAAGAGTTTTTATGTTTCTTTCACTCTTCTCTTCAGAGTTGCCCAAATTTACTACTTTTTTGTGTTTTAATGAAACTATGAGGCGATAAATAATGCTAAAATGTGATTTAAGGCACAAATTTCGAAACTTAAGCCACTGAAATAAAAGCACTTATTGAAAAATATGTTTTACAACATATTTTCGGGATTTCAGTCGTGGAGGCCAGCCGCGGCGTTAACTGATTGTTAAAGGATGGGGGGCGTGATTAGCTGATTCGGCTCCAATCAATAGTTCGCGCGGTTGATTGCGCGATAGCCTGCGACAGGCGTCTGTTTGGAGCGGTAGCCAGTTCCGGGTCCGTATCGAGGATATCGGAAGCCGCATCTCGCGCCAGCTGCACAATCTGCCCGTCGGTAGCGAGATTTGCGAGCCGTAGGTCAAACGGGATACCGCTTTGCATGGTGCCTTCAAGGTCTCCGGGGCCGCGCATCTTCAAGTCGGCCTCTGCGACGACAAAGCCGTCGGTAGTTGAGGTCATGATTTCGAGACGTTTACGCGTTTCGGCAGCAATGTTGTGACGTGTCATCAGTATGCAATAGCTTTGGTCGCCCCCTCGGCCCACACGTCCGCGGAGCTGATGAAGTTGCGAAAGCCCGAAGCGTTCGGCGTTTTCAATCACCATCGTAGTGGCGTTGGGGACGTTAACCCCAACCTCTATAACGGTTGTCGCCACGAGAATATCGGCCTGATGGGTAGCGAAAAGCGTCATCTGGTGGTCCTTCTCGGCCGGTTTCATTTTACCGTGGACATATGCCACTCGATGATTCGGGAAAGTCTCCTTAATCAACTCATACCCCTCTTCAAGCGAGCGTAGAGCGAGTTTTTCGTTTTCTTCAATCAATGGATAGACTATGTAGACCTGCCGACCTTGCGCTAGTTGCCGTCCAATGCCGCGGTAGACGTCATATCGGCGGTTATCGTATCGGAGCAACGTCTCCACCGGTTTGCGCCCCGGTGGCAACTCGTCAATCACGGACACATCGAGGTCGCCGTAGACTGTCATGGCGAGTGTGCGCGGTATCGGTGTAGCAGTCATGACAAGGACATGGGGAGGGGTAGTGTTCTTATTCCACAGCCGCGCCCGTTGCGCCACGCCGAATCGGTGTTGCTCATCAATAACCACAAAACCGAGGTTATTGAACTTGACATTATCCTCAAGCAAAGCATGGGTGCCGACAAGTATATGCAGCGACCCGTCGGCAAGCTGTTCATGAATCAAATCGCGGTCTTTTTTGCGAGTTGAGCCTGTGAGCAGTTTCACATTTACCCCGACAGGCGCCACAGCTTTCGCGATTGTCTCGAAATGCTGTATAGCAAGTATTTCGGTGGGAGCCATCAAGCACGCCTGCGTCTTATTGTCGAGAGCGATGAGCATACAAAGCAACGCTACCATCGTCTTTCCGCTGCCGACATCTCCTTGCAGCAATCGGTTCATCTGCCTCCCCGACCCCATGTCGGCTCTAATCTCCTTGATGACGCGTTTTTGCGCCCCGGTCAGTTCAAAAGGGAGGCATTGTGAGTAGAAATTATTGAAAAACCGCCCTATTCGGGGGAAATAGAATCCGCCTGACATTGACCTCCGGCGGCGGGTGTAGCGTTGGATATTGAGTTGCAGCAAAAGCAACTCCTCAAATTTCAATCGGAACTTAGCCTGCTGCAAGCAATCGTTGTCGGCGGGGTTGTGGATAGCGGTCAGCGCCTCGCGGAGAGGCATAAGCTTGTAACGAGCCACCACATCCGCCGGGAGCGGGTCGTCGATGAGCGGTGAGGCAGCGAGTGCGGTCTGCACCCAGTTGAAGATGGTGCGCGATGTGATGCCGCGGTTGCGCAGCTTGTCGGTAAGCGGATAAGTACCCCGCAGACCTTGCATCGCCCCTTTCGACCCCGGCAGGTCAATCTCGGGGTGAGCCATGCTCCAGCGGCCGTTGAACTCGGTCGGTTTTCCGAAAAGGATGTACTCGTTGTCGGTGAGATAAGTCTGGCGTATGGCCTTGATGCGGTTGAACCAGACCACCTCCATCAGCCCAGTGCCATCGCTAAACAGGCCTATGAGCCGCGACTTAGCCCCCACCCCTTTCACCGAGAACGACAGGAACCGTCCTCTGAGCTGACAGGCGGGCATATCGCCCCTTAACTGCTTAACGGTGTAGATTGTCGAGCGGTCGACATAGTTTGACGGGAAATGATAAAGCAGGTCGTAAAATGACTTTATGCCGAGGTCCGCGGCAAGCAGCTCGGCACGTTTCGGGCCAACGCCCTTGAGGTAAGTTATGTCGCGCAGACGCAAGTTGTTCATTCGTGGTGCAGCTTATCTTGATAGGGGGGTGTGTTCTCAGTTCAATCTTGCCGGTGGCCAAGGTAAACACCGGCTACCGCAAGGTCGAGCGGATGGGTGATTTTGATGTTATAAACCGACCCTTCGACAATCCGTAAATCGGTGAATCCGGCAGCAGCCATCACCGAAGCGTCGTCGGTGAATAAAGGCGAACATGGCAAGGAGTAGGCGCGGCGCAACTTCCGGGCGGGAAACCCCTGTGGAGTCTGAACGGCGCGATATGCCGCGCGGTTGACCGGCTCAGACGCTCCATCGGCCAACAGCCGTCTTAACGAGTCGGTGACCGCGACAGCGGGGATAGCGCCGTCGCCTTCGATAGCGGCATCCACCACCCGCCTGACGGTAGCGGCATCCACCAGCGGCCTCGCGCCGTCGTGAATCAGCACTATATCGGCGTCATCTTCAACAAGCGAAAGCCCGTTTCTGACCGATTCCCAACGGTTTTCACCACCGACTGCCACCGCGACACCGTCAAGGCCGCGAGCCGTGGCAATGCGGCTCCACCTGTCCATTTCAGCTGCCGACACAACGACAATGACTTTCAGTCCATTGACAGCCGACCGCAACGCGTCAATCGCACGCACGACAACGGGAATCCCGTCAAGGTCGCAGAACTGTTTGGGCACGTCGGAGCCAAACCGGCTTCCCGACCCGGCAGCCACAACTATCGCTGAAATATTAAGACTACGATTCATGACTCATGACAGTTTCACGGTTAATAAGCGCAAAGATAACTTAATTTGGCCACTTCGCCGACAAAACAATCTAAAAACAGGGCGGGGCGACGCAACACGACCCCACCAAAAACGGGCACAGTAGATATTCAGCGGGTATAACCGAAAAGAACTGACTCCGGCAAATGGTAATCGACTTCAGTCGCTTGCGTTGCTTGAATCAGCCCTAATTTTGTCGTGTCTCAAAAAGTTTTACCGGACAGCAATAATTAAAAATAGCGATGCACCTCTTCAAGCGCCGGACTTTGTGACATATCGTTAGGATTGGTTCCGATAACGCCTTCCGGGACAGGTTCTCCTAATCGGCTGAACAGGTCATTCCAAAAATCAGGTATATTTCCTTTGGAATCTTTAAAAGTCATAGGTTTGGCTTCAAAAAACGGTTTGCCATCACTTTTCAGATAACACTCATACACTAATTCCGAACAATATAATTTCTCATTGCCGGGAAGAAATGACCAGTCATACGGTTGTCCTATAAATTCGCAAGCACGCTGAATCGCGGCATTAAGGTCAATTGATCGAGTTGGCCGCATTACGGTAATCCCTTTCCCTCCGTTTATACCCGTCGCATCTGCCATAAAATCATCTATGGAACGACAGATAACACCGTCTTTAGGATTCGCTTCAATGACAGATGGCCGATTATCAATAACGGCATATATCGCCACATGGTCATAGTTGACTTTTTCCATTTGAGTAGCATCAACTATTGCATTACTCATAGCCGAATTATCAGCTACGCAAAACAGCAAATCGCCATCTCGAAGCGCAGAAGAGTTTACACCGCAAGAAGATAGCAACACGCCGACTGATAGTAATATAATTAGACGAATCATTATATCTTCATTTTGAATCATTGATTTCATGATTTTCATTGTCACCTGACTTTTTTAACTATTGATTTCATTGACGCAAACATCTCCTCCTCCCCCTTTTTGTTGAGCCCGGCTTTTACTGCAACGGTAATCAAATCATCTATTGTCGGCTCAATTCTATCATTAATAATTAATAGAAGTGGTGTGAAAACCGTTCATTCCACCGCTTGGCAACAAGCCGTATGATGGAGAGGCTACATTATGAGTAAGCGCGGCACAAACTTTGAATATATGCGAATAATCGATACTTGGCATACGATAGTCAGCGCCTATAAGACCGGCGATGCCTTGACTCTTGAAGCAATCTGTATTGCCACTTCGCTTGGATTAGCGATGTTAAATGATAATATATTATTCATAGCTTGCTTTTTGCTTAGCAACAAACAAAATCTTATTCGTTGCAAATTTACGACAAAAACACGACATTTCACTGACTAAATAAAAAGGCCAAGCCTGCCACAAATTATCCGCCGTTGATACCGTGCCAAATGCACAATTACTCGTCATTTGAGGGTATAATCATAATAAATCCTATTACAATGGATAGAAATAGAATCGGTTGAGTGCATGTTATTGTAATACAAATGCGTTAACTTTGCAGTATAAAATCATACAACCATGGATATTGCACTTCCAAAAAAGAATCAGAGTTTCCGTTTACCGGTAGAACTAATAGACCGTTTACGCCAACTTGCCAAACTTCAGAATCGCAGTCTTAATAATTATGTTGAGACTTTGCTCCTTGATGCCGCTTATTGTGAACCGAATGAGATTACGCTTGCAGCCATGAAAGAAGCTCAAAGCGGTTCGTTACGTAATACAACTCCACTTGACTTGTCTTCAGTTGAAGCAATGGAACGCTCAATGGGATTATGAAAAAATTACATCCCACCACCCAATACAAGAGGGATTATAAGCGATTTCGTAACAATCCCAAAAAGTTGGAGAATCATATTGAGTATGCCTTACAGGTAACTATGCCGATTATATGGAGTGTCATATTGATGGTGACTTTTACATGGAGGTTTTCCTATAAAATAGCCCAAATCTTCACTTTTAACATCTTTTAACTGGGGGGGGGT
>CAZFNR010000032.1:0-12926 GCA_964520525.1 uncultured Muribaculaceae bacterium | reverse complement strand
GCGCGGCTTCCAGGCGGCAGGGTGCGAAACTTGGCCAGTCGTTGAAGTCGATAATCGAAATCTTTCCGTCGGGCGATATGATGCAGTCGCCGCCATAGATTTTAACGTCGAGGACTTCCGACGCGCTTTGGCAGATGGCTTTCAGTTTATCCTTGTCAAACTCTAAGCCTTGGCTCTTGCCGTTGATTGCTTCGTGGCCATACTTGCTGTGACCCATGTCGAAGGGGTAGAACCAGTAGAAAAACGGAGTGCCCTGCACGCCGTAGAATTTGATGAGGTCGCCGACGAGGTGGCGGTTTATGACCGCTCGCTTGATGCCGCGGAGGAAATATTCTTGAAGCACTTCCTGAGCTTCTTCGGGATGTCTGACGTACGACACATCTTCTTTGTGCATGGCGTGGAAATCGCCGCGTTTAATCCAGCATTGGGTGAATTTCTCTTTGGCGAGCTGCCCTTTGACCACCTCGTCGGTGTTGACGATGAGGCTTGGGGGGTAGGGGATGTTGCTGCCGATTAGTATGCGCGTCATGCGTTCGCGCGTGCAGTTTTCTATTCCGTAACCTGAGTTGATGACAAGTCGTCCTTCATCTTCAAGCTGTTGCAGCAGGGCAATTGATTTTTGCTCGCGGCACATATTGACGATTATCTGTTCGTTGACTATCCCGGTGGCGAGTTGCTCCTCGTTATAGACGTTGACCTCGCAACCGCGTTTGCGCAGTTGGTCGACGACGGCGTTGAAAATGGCGGCATCGTTACCGATGTGGTTGGGGGAGTAGGCTCCCGCTCTCATGATTCCGGCAATTTTTGTCTCTGCCATAACTGTATTTTAATGAGTGGATGTTTTAATTATGATGGTTGGCTGATGAATTTCTCGGCTGTGGCGATGTCGCCGGCGTGGTCCACATCGACAATCTTGTCAAACGCGAACGCGCGCAGGTTCAGACCGTCGTCAACGAGGGCGCGCTGGTAGTTGCGCATGCGCGACACACCGTTGTCCATGCATCGGCGCAGCGTGTCGAGCGCCGGGGCTGTCAGCCCGTAGACGCCGCCAGAGATGTATTTGACCCCTTCAAACGGCTCGTCGCGAAACGCGGTGATGCGGTTGTCGGCGTCAACGTCGATATAGAGCGGCTTCTCGTCGTCGATAAACGAGGTGACAGCCATGTATCCGTCGGCATTGTCGTCGGCCTCGAAAGCGTCGATGTATCTACTGAACTCATCGTCGCGGAAAATGGTGTCGACTGTCGTCAGGCAGAATTTCCCGCTGTCGAAGCGTCGGCTCACCTCCCAGAAGCTGTGCATTGAGCTGGGGGTTGTCTTGACGGTCAGTCTCAGCGGCACGGGGAGCTCCAGGCTTTCGAGGTACTCGCGCACCTGAGTCATCTGCTCGTTGACTATAATGCTGAGCGACTCGGGGTTGTGGCGCATGAAGATGTCGATGAGGCGTTTAATCATCGGGGTGCCGTTGAGGCGCACCAACGGTTTCGGGAGCCTGACCCCTTCTTGTACGAGCCGGGAGCCTTCGCCGGCGGCTATAATGGCATAGTTCATCGCTAAAAAAATATTCGATTGGTTTGTTTCTCTGTTGTTTGATTCCGGCGACTTGTTACAGGTCTTTGTCGGCGTCGGGGTCTTTGGTCAAGTCGAGCACCTCTTTGTCGCCGCTCTTGTCGAAATATTTGCGGCGCAGCGGGCGGCGTGTCATTTCGTCGTAACGGCAGCGGTTGCGCAGGATGTCGATAGCCGTGTAGATGGCGTGGCGCATTGATTCCTCGCCGGCTTCCCCCTTTGAGGCTATATCGTAGCCGGTGCCATGGTCGGGCGATGTGCGCACAAACGGCAGCCCTGCCGTGAAGTTCACCCCCGACTCCATAGCCAGCGTTTTGAACGGGGCGAGACCCTGGTCGTGGTACATAGCGAGGATTCCGTCAAATTTCTTGAAGTTTCCCGACCCGAAGAGGCCGTCGGAGGCGTATGGGCCGAAGCATAATATTTTTTGTTCGCGAGCCTTTTCTATCGCGGGGGTTATTATCTCGTTTTCCTCCTGACCGAGCAATCCCGAGTCGCCGGCGTGAGGGTTGAGCGAGAGGACGGCAATCCGCGGGGTCGGGACTCCGAAGTCGCGCGTGAGCGAGCGGTTGAAAATCTCAAGTTTTTCGACTATGGTGTCAATCGTGATTTTGCCGGGTACTTGGCTGAGCGGGCAGTGGGTGGTGACAAGCGCGACTCTCATGATGTCGTTGCAGAGAATCATCAACGCTTTCGCGCCGTCGCCGATGGACGCTTCGAGATACTCGGTGTGTCCGGGGAAAGTGAATGTCGCGCTTTGTATATTGTGCTTGTTGATGGGAGCGGTGACCAAAACGTCGATTTCGCCGCGACGCAGGTCGGTGACGGCTCTTTCGAGGGCGGTGAACGCCGCTTGTCCGGCGTCATCGGTCGATTGCCCCGGCTCGACTTTCACATCTTCGCCGACGACGTTGATTATGTTGTTGGCGCCGTCGCGCGCCTCGTCAGCCGATGCTATTTGGTTGAGCGGGACGGCGGGCATATCCGCCGCCTTGCGGTAAAACGCCGCTATCTTTGCCGAGCCGTATATTACGGGGGTGCATAACTCAAGTATCCGGTTATCTTCGAGTGACTTCAGGATAACCTCATAGCCTATGCCGTTTATGTCGCCGTGGGTGATACCCACTTTTATTTTTTTCTCTTTTTCCATTGCGATGTTTTAGTGTTGGTCACGGTTTCAACCCGCTAAATTACACATTTTTCTTTAATAATGAGCAAACCGTGTGACAATGGGTGTAGTTTCGACGGTGGTAAAGGGTAAAAATCGGGGGTGATGGTTGGTAGCGTTTAGGAAAAAGTTATAACTTTGTGTCCTTTAACCAACAAAACCGAGATAATGAAACTGAAACCGATATTAATTTCAGCGTTTGCCGCTATGTCGTTAACAGCATGGGCCTATGATGATTGGGCTGAAATGTCGCGATACGAGTCGTCCAATGATGAGGTGATGGCCGACACGTTGCACCGCGCCGGCAGGGTTGTGTTTATGGGCAACTCCATCACCGATATGTGGCCGAAGTCGCACTCAGCGTTTTTTGAAGATAACAATTTCGTGGGGCGCGGCATTTCGGGCCAGACCACTTACCAGATGCTGCTGAGGTTTAATGAGGATGTGGTTGATTTGCAGCCCGCCGCGGTCGTAATCGCCGGCGGCACCAACGACATAGCCGAGAACAATTACCGGTATGACGAGCATCGCACGTTTGGCAACATCAAGGCGATGGCAGAGATAGCCGAGGCCAACGGCATCAAGGTGATTTTGGCGAGCTTATTGCCTGCCAACCGATTTAAGTGGCGTCCGGATATGACCGGAATCCCCGAAAGGATAGAGTCGCTCAACAAGCTCATCAAGGCGTTTGCCGAGCGCAAGGGCTATGCTTTTATCGATTATCACCCCAAGATGGTCGATGTCGCTACGGGCGGTATGATTGAGGCGTACAGCAAGGATGGGGTGCATCCCAACGCCGACGGTTATGCCGTGATGGAGTCGGTGGCGTTGCCGGTAATCCGCGGCGTAGTGCCGAGATGACACGCCAAACGCTTTTGGCACGGATTTTGTGAGAAGGGTAGGTTGCAACCCCTTTTGTGAAATAACCCAAACGAATATTAACCTTGCGGAATCGAGCCGGCGACAACCGGGGCGTTCCGCGTAAAATCTTGATAGACAATGGACGCTAATAACGACAAAAAAAATGAACTGAAAATCGAGCTTACCCCCGAAGTGGCCAACGGCCATTACTCAAACCTCGCTGTCATTTCCCACAGCTCCAACGAGGTGTTTCTCGATTTCATCACCGTGGCTCCCAATATGCCTCAGGCTAAGGTGCAGAGCCGCATCATAATGACCCCCGAAAACGCCAAGAACCTCCTGTTTGCCCTTCGCGACAATGTGCAGAAGTATGAAAAGACATTTGGCGAGATTGAGCGTAAGACTCCGGTCAACAATGGCGGCAAAGAGGGCAACATCCCCAACCCGTTCATGGCTTGATTTCCGTAAACGCTTCCTGACCGGGAGCCGAAACGAGAAAAATCTGATTATAAGAACCCCCCAATATTCATAGCGCGATGAAAGAAAACAATTTCGCGATTTACAACACACTGACCCGCCGCAAGCAGCTGTTTGTCCCCATCCACGAAGGGCGTGTGGGGATGTATGTCTGCGGCCCCACAGTCTATGGCGACGGCCATCTCGGCCATGCCCGCCCCGCCATCACGTTTGATGTCTTGTTTCGTTACTTGACACATCTCGGTTACAAAGTGCGCTATGTGCGCAACATCACCGATGTCGGGCATCTTGAGCATGACGCCGACGATGGCGAGGATAAAATCGCGAAAAAAGCCCGGCTTGAGCAGCTTGAGCCGATGGAGGTGGTGCAGCACTATCTCAACCGCTACCACCACGCGATGGAGCGTCTGAACGTGCTGCCTCCGTCAATCGAGCCGCACGCCTCGGGCCACATAATCGAGCAAATCGAGTATATCAAGAAGATACTTGACAGCGGGTATGCCTATGTGAGCAACGGCTCGGTCTATTTCGACGTCCCGCGTTACAACAAAGATTACCCCTACGGGAAACTGTCGGGTCGCAATGTCGACGAACTGCTGTCGACCACCCGCGCCCTCGACGGTCAGGAGGAGAAGCGTAACCCCGCCGATTTCGCACTGTGGAAAAAGGCTGCCCCCGAGCATATAATGCGCTGGCCGTCACCCTGGAGCGACGGTTTCCCCGGCTGGCACTTGGAGTGCTCGACCATGGGACAGAAATATCTCGGCGAGGAGTTTGACATCCATGGCGGCGGGATGGACTTGATGTTCCCCCACCATGAGTGTGAGATTGCTCAGTCGGTAGCCCACAACGGTCATGACACCGTGCGCTACTGGATGCACAACAACATGATTACAATCAACGGTCAGAAGATGGGCAAATCGCTCGGTAATTTCATCACGCTCGATGAGTTTTTCACCGGCAGCCATGAGTTGCTGACGCAGCCCTACACGCCGATGACCATCAGATTTTTCATCCTTCAGGCGCAGTATCGCAGCACACTCGATTTCAGCAACGAGGCGTTGCAGGGCTCTGAAAAGGCGTTGCAGCGTATGCTCGACGGCATCAAGCGTCTCGGCGAGCTGAAACCGTCAGCGACCTCGACCATTGATGTCGGCGGCTTGGAAGCGAAGTGCTACGAAGCTCTCGACGATGACCTTAACACCCCAATCGTAATCGCCCACCTGTTTGAGGCGTGCCGTCTGATTAATCAGGTCAACGACGGCAACGCGACAGCCACCCAAGCCGATATTGACACACTTAAACGGTTGTTTGACACCTTCTTGGTAGAGATATTAGGCATCCGCGCCGATTCGGTAGGCGCGGCCGACGGCGAAGCCGCCGCCATGGAGCCGTTTGAAAAAGCTGTCGACCTGCTGCTTGAGCTTCGCGGCGAGGCGAAGGCGCGCAAAGACTGGGCGACGAGCGACCTTATCCGCGACCGCTTGGCGGCAATCGGCTTTGACGTCAAGGATACGAAAAACGGCTTTGAGTGGTCGGTCAGGAAATAGCCGCCGTCGGTGTGTTCAGATGGAACCGCTTGAGTTAGCCGCTCTCATATTACGACAGCTCCCCTACGAGCCAAACTCGCAACAGCTACAACTGATTGCGGCTTTGGCTCGTTTCTGTCTGACCGACAGCGGAGTTGACCCCCTTTTTTTGTTAAACGGATATGCCGGCACGGGAAAAACGTCGCTGACAGGCGCGTTGGTGAGGGCTGTCGAGAGCACGGGGCGCAAGGCTGTGTTGCTCGCCCCCACGGGCCGCGCCGCAAAGGTGTTCGCCGCCTACGCCCGGCATCCCGCCTATACCATACACCGGCAGATTTACCGCATGAATGTGGCGGGGATGAGCCATGTGGCCGACAATCCTTATCGCGATGCCATCTTCATTGTCGATGAAGCCTCGATGATAGGGGGTGGAGGCGATGGCGGGGAGAACCTGCTTCAAGACCTCGTCCACTACGTCTATACCGGTGTCGGTTGCCGCCTGCTGCTGCTCGGCGACACCGCACAGCTTCCGCCGGTGGGCTGCGCCGAAAGCCCCGCTATGGATGTCGAGGTGCTGAAAAGCTATGGGCTGAGGGTGAGCCGCGCGGTGCTGACCGACACCGTGCGTCAGGCATCATCGTCGGGGATACTCTATAACGCCACATGGATACGGCGGGCCATGCGCGCCAATCCGCTGCCCGCGCCGCGGCTGTCGGTATCCGCTTTTGACGATGTGAAACTCCTCGAAGGTGAAGAGCTTGAGGATGAGATGGGGCGGTGCTACTCAGCCGACGGGATAAGGGAGGCCGTGCTGATTACCCGCTCCAACAAGCGCGCGACAGCCTTCAACCAGGCTATCAGGTCGGCTATTCTCGGCCGCGAGGGGGTGATAGGCCGCGACGAGCTGTTGATGGTGGCTAAAAACAACTATCACTGGAGCGCGAAAGTGGCGGGACTTGATTTTATCGCTAATGGCGATGTCGCCACCGTCACCAGGGTCTATGGCATCGAGCGGCGGTATGGGTTTGAGTTTGCCGACGTGTCGCTGCATTTCCCCCACCGCGACATCGAGATTGACGCGAAGTTGCTGCTCGACACGATGTGGAGCGACACCGCGTCGTTGGGGGCGACGGAGATGGCAGAGCTTGCACGGGCGTGTCTTGCCGACCCGGAGTTCGCACCGGCGAGCGATTCGGCGACGGCGATGAGGGCTGCGTTGAAGTCGTGCCCCTATTACAACGCCCTGCAGGTCAAATATGCCTACGCCGTCACCTGTCATAAGGCGCAGGGCGGCCAGTGGGCCAACGTGTTTGTCGACATGGGCTATATCCCTCCCGAGGCGCAGGGGATGGAGTTTTATCGGTGGCTATATACCGCCACTACCCGCGCCACGACATCTCTCTACTATGTCAACCCGACTGTCGACGTCAGATGATTATAACTATTCCCGAAATGGCCTGGCTGATGTTTCGCGATGTCACTGACCGATAAAAAAGCGAAGAAGCACCCCGGCTTTGGGATACTTCTTTTCTATGGTTATTGCTAAAGTCGCCTGAATCATAACGGCGCGCACGCCCTGCAAGTTGTAGTAGCCTGTCACCTCGGCTGTCCCGGCTGCGATTACGTCGTCGACCCCGCCGAAAAGCCGCCGTCGGTGTAATTTGGCGGCTGATTGTTTTTCTCGTTCGGTAATCCGTGAAAATTCGCTATTTTTGCACAACATATCATTAATCCCTGAATGACAAAAAAGAATACCGACAAATCAGCCGAGAGGGTCGCGAGCGACTTGCTGACACCCGCGACGCTCGCAGAGATGGCAACCGCCCCGAGCCCCGGAGATAATCCACTGAGAGTGTTATCGCTGTTTTCAGGTTGCGGGGGCATGGATGCCGGTTTTGAGGGGTGGTTTATCGCCCCGCGCCGGTCGTTTCCCGCGGATAGCCGTTTGGTGGAGCGGAGCGTCGGCGACGATTGGGTGCTAGTCAGAAAGACGCGTTTCACCACAGTCTTTGCCAACGACATACTGCCGGAGGCTCGTGCCGGATGGCTCGGATATATGAGCCGTTTTGGCCATGGGAGTGATATATTCAGCAATGCGAGTGTCGTTGACCTCGTCAAGGCGCATAATGAGGGTGTCGAGGTGTTTCCGTCGTCGGTTGATGTGGTTCTTGGGGGATTCCCCTGCCAGGATTTCAGCGTGGCGGGGAAGCGTCTCGGTTTTGAGTCGCGCAAAAACCATCTCGGCAAGACCCGCGAGGGGGATGATGCCGACCGGCCCTCGGAGGAGAGCCGCGGCAAGCTCTATTTTTGGATGAAGCAGGTGATTGACGCGACACGCCCCAAGGTTTTCATAGCCGAGAATGTCAAGGGTCTTGTCAACTTGAACGATGTCAAAGATATCATACAGCGCGACTTCTCCACCGCGGGCAACGGTTACATAGTGCTTGACCCGCGGGTGCTGCACGCCGCCGATTACGGCGTTCCCGAGTCGCGTGAACGCGTGATATTCATTGGGTTGCGCCGCGACGCGCTGCGTCCCGAAGCTCTTGCGGCGTTAGAGGCCGCCGAGATACCGCCGACCTATAACCCCTACCCGCGCCCCACCCATAGCCGTGACGGCAACCCGGCGTTTTGCCCGGCTGTGACCACGGCTGATGTCTTGTCGGCTCTCCCCGAGCCTGACGAGGCTGCCGACCGTTCGCAACAAGTCTATTCCAAAGCGAAGTATATGTCAAACGGCTCGCAGGGGCAGATAGAGATAAGGCTCGACCGCCCCGGGCCTACGATACGTTCGGAGCATCATGGAAACATCGAGTTCCGCCGGCTGTCGGCAGAGCATGGCGGCAGACACGGCGAGGAGCTTGCGGCAGGCAAGCGCGAGCGTCGGTTGACCCCGCGCGAGTGCGCGCTGATACAGACCTTCCCCCCCGATTTCCCCTTCGTGAGGTCGTCGGCGGCGTTCCCCGGCGGCGCGATGAGCGCGTCGGGGGCTTACAAGGTGATAGGTAACGCCGTGCCGCCGGTGCTTGCCTACAACATCGCCATGAGGCTCGAAGAGCTGTGGCCGCTTTTATTTTGATTTGGCGGTCAAGACAAAAACCTTTACCTTTGCCCGTAAAGGTTGTTGTAATTACCGATAATAGAGATTATAAACTAAGAAATAACCATATTTTTATACATAAGAGATGAATCTTATTCAAGTAAACATTCAGAATGCGCTCGGCATCGTGACCGCTGCCGACGTGAAGGCACAGCACGCCAAGGCCGACGCGGCGCTTGAAACCCTTTATCGCGCCGATGGAGCGGGAAATGATTTCCTCGGATGGCTCGAGCTTCCCTCGCGTTCCGATGAAATACTTCTCGATGACATTCAAGCTTCCGCCGCGACGCTGCGCGAAAAATGCGACATCGTGGTGACTATCGGTATCGGCGGCAGCTATCTTGGCGCAAAGGCTGTTATCGAGGCTCTCAGCGACTCATTCGCCGCTTATCGCCATGACGGCAAGAACCCTGAAATGCTCTTTGCCGGTCAGAACATAGGCGAGGATTACCTGTATGAACTTCAAGATTATCTCAAAGGTAAAAAATTCGGCATAATCGTAATCTCCAAATCGGGCACCACCACCGAGCCTGCGATAGCTTTCCGTCTGCTCAAGGAGCAACTTGAGAAGTCGCTCGGCAAGGAGGAGGCGTCGAAGCGCATCGTAGCCGTCACCGACGCGCGTCGCGGCGCGTTGCGCCAGCTCGCCACCGAGGAGGGTTACAAAACGTTTGTCATCGAGGACAGCGTGGGCGGTCGTTTCTCTGTGCTCAGCCCTGTCGGTCTGCTCCCTATCGCTGTCGCCGGCTTTGACATCAAAGCCCTCATGAGCGGTGCGAAATTCATGGAACAGACTCTCAAAACCCCGTCGGCCGACAACCCGGCTGAGGTTTACGCAGCCACGCGCAACGCCCTTTACAACGCCGGCAAGAAAATCGAGATACTTGTAAACTACAACCCCAAGCTCCATTATTTCGGTGAATGGTGGAAACAGCTCTACGGCGAGAGCGAGGGTAAGGACGGAAAAGGCATTTTCCCGGCAGCTGTCGACAACTCGACCGACCTCCACTCGATGGGGCAATGGATTCAGGATGGCGAGCGCACGATTTTCGAGACCGTCATGTCGGTAGCCGAGCCGCGTCACACGGTGGTTATCCCCGCCGATGAGGCTAACCTCGACGGATTGAACTACATCGCGGGCAAACGTGTCGACGAGGTCAACAAAATGGCTGAACTCGGCACGCGCATAGCCCACGTCGACGGCGGGGTGCCTAACCTGCATATCACTATCCCGGCACTCAAAGAGGAATACCTCGGCCAGCTCATCTATTTCTTTGAGATAGCTTGCGGCATCAGCGGCTACATCCTCGGAGTAAACCCGTTTAACCAGCCCGGTGTTGAGGACTATAAGCGCAATATGTTTGCCCTCCTCGCCAAGCCCGGCTATGAGAAGGAGACCGAGGCTATCCGCGCCCGTCTCTGATTGGCGCTCACATGATGCCGACGCTCCCTGTCCATATATCAGATGTTTGGTTTCTTCGAGTTCTTCCTTGAAACAAGGGTTCTTGATTGCCGATTCATCAACTAAATCAACATCACTATGCTCATTGAACCGTGGAGTAAGTATGGAACCAAAGGCCTACAACTTTCTAACCTTGTTTTTTAACACAAAGCAAAGAGCTTATGAATGTTGTCGTTTGTGAGATGCGTATCACAAAACTTGTTGGTTACAAGGCTAATGCTTTTAATTTGAATTTAGTCGGTCTTGGCATTGAAAAAAGCCAATTCTTCGGATGAGCGGTCGGTCTTTTTCCGGATTGACTGTCAGGCGTGCTGGTTGTAAAGCTCGAGGGTGTCGCGGAGCGATGTGAGCATCATGGCGCGTAGTTCGGGCGGCTCGAGCACGACGATTCCGGTGCCGTATGACAGCAGCTCGCTGACGAAGTCGGGCGTCAGCTTTATCTGATATTGGAATATGGAGAATTTGTCGTGAACCATCTCTTTCTGGGAGTGGTGTAGCGGCAGGTTGCGCAGGTATTTGGCTTGGCGGTTGTCGGTGCGGATGACCACCCGCTTCGATTCGCCCTGGGTGAAGACAACCCCGAAAGAGTCGCGG
This sequence comes from uncultured Muribaculaceae bacterium, assembly GCA_964520525.1. Taxonomy (GTDB): domain Bacteria; phylum Bacteroidota; class Bacteroidia; order Bacteroidales; family Muribaculaceae; genus JAJPXC01. The sequence goes on along the minus strand of CAZFNR010000032.1, from coordinate 2,166 downwards.
CAAAAATCCTCGGCGTTGAAATCCTCGGGAATCTCAAACTGTTCCTGGCCTACGTTGACATCGCTCATGCGGTCGAGCGCGTAGGTCTTAAGCGTGTTTTCCTTCACATTGCGCCCCGTGATATACCAGCGTTGGCGGAACAGTTTCAGGAAATAAGGCTCAAGGGTGACTTCGCGCGCCGACGTGCGGCTATAAGGCGCGTAGTTGAAAGTCAGCGGCCTAAACTCTTTCAAAGCGTCCATCACGGTGCCCATGTGGTCGCGCGCCGAGGGGATGTCTTCGAGGAAAATGCGTTCCGACACTTTACGCGAGTCGCTCAGCACGTTGTTGGTAACCACCGAGTTGAGCAGCCAGTTTGTCACGCTTTCGTTGTGGATATCCTCGTCGTTGATGTAGTATTCAAATGTAGTCTGGTCACACTCGATGGTGATTCTGAATAGCTCCTCAATGGCCATGCGGTAGTTGTAGAATGTGCGCCGCGGAAGGCTTTCCCCGTTTGAGAACGGGGTGTCGCGCCATCGGCGGTTAAGCTCTTTCCGCGATATGCGCCCGTATCGTTTGATTGTGTCCACTATCCAGATGTAGCGGCTGAAAAGGTCCTTAGACATATACGGTAAATTATAGGTTGTTGATAGGGGGGGGGCAGGCGGCTGCCGTGCCGGAGTGGCGCGCGCCAATCGACAGGCATCTTAACCCTATGACGGTGACGGCGGCGTTGATGATGAGCAGCTCAAACCCGGTGTGATAGCCGGCGGCTTCGCGAAGCACCCATTGCAGCCCCCACGACACCACCGGGGCGGCGACGCACACAAAGGGTACCCAGCGGTCTCTGACAGGCTTTTTCCAGAACATACCGTAGACAAACAGTCCGAGGATAGGCCCGTAGGTGTATGACGCGAGTGTGTAGACCGCGCTTATGGCGTCTTGGTCGCTCAGATAGTAGAAGCCGATGATGACAAGTCCCATCATTGCCGACATTGCCACATGGACGAGCTTGCGCACGCTGGCGAGCCGCTTGTCGTCGTAACGCTTCTGGCCGTCGAGGATGTCGACGGTGAATGATGTGGTCAGCGAGGTCAGAGCCGAGCCGGCGGCAGAATAGGCGGCAGAAATGAGACCGAGCACAAACAGTATGCCCACAATCACGGGCATCTCGTCGTGATTAGCCACAAAGCCGAACACTTCGTCGCTCTTTGCCGGAATCTCCAGCCCTTTGTTCTCCATGAATATGTAGAGGAGTGTGCCGAGCATCAAAAACAGGGCGATGACAAAAAACTGCATTACGCCGCTGACTATCATGTTTTTTTGAGATTGGCGCGAGTCGACGCAAGCGAGGTTGCGCTGCATCATGTCCTGGTCGAGGCCGGTGGTGGCTATGACCATGAACACCCCGGCGAGAAATTGTTTCCAGAAGTATGTGCCCTCTTTGGGGTTGTCGAAGAAAAACATCCGCGAGCTGTCGTGGGCGGTGATTGCCGATGTCATCTCACCGAACGAGAACCCGAGGTTGTCAGCTATGAAATAAATGCAAAGTATCACCGACATAATCAGGCAGAAGCTCTTTAGAGTGTCGGTCCAGATGATGGTTTTCACCCCTCCTTGCACGGTGTAGAGCCAAATCAGGGCTATCGTCACAATCACGTTGAAGATAAACGGCACATGAAGCGGCTCGAAAACGAGAGCCTGCAACACGACGCACACCACAAGAAACCTGACCGAGGCGCCAAGCATCTTTGACACGAAGAAAAACCATGCGCTGGTGCGGTAGGTGCCTGCACCGAACCGTTCGCCGAGATAGCCGTAAATCGACACTAAGTTGCGCTTGTAAAACAGCGGGACGAGGACAAACGCAATGATGAAATAGCCGACGATGAAGCCGAGGGCCATCTGGAGGTAGGCGTAGCCGTTGCTTGCCACCATGCCCGGCACGGAGATGAATGTGACCCCCGAAATCGCCGCGCCAATCATGGCGAATGCCACTAATGGCCACGGGGTGCGGCGGTTGCCGGTGAAAAATGTGGAGTTGTCGCTGCGGCGCGACGCGAAATATGATATTATCAGCAGCAGGGCGAAGTAGCCTGCCATGGTGGCTATTACAATCCAGTGTCGTTCCATGTCGGGGGGGGGATATCTGTGTTAATGGGTTTTTATTCGGCGTAAAGTAGA
>CAZFNR010000031.1:0-15470 GCA_964520525.1 uncultured Muribaculaceae bacterium | reverse complement strand
CCAGATTTCTATGCGTCAAGAAAGAGCGTCAAGTAAACGCTTTTCAAAAATATTTATCGCAGACCCGCCCGCTTTGCCCCGTGACCGGGCCTCTGCTTGCGGCCTGCGACTGCAAAATTAAAGCATATTTATGTTTTAAACAAATAAAATGACCTCTCTCGCTTTAGACAGAGGTCACTTCATTTTGATTCTTTTCTATATCAGCAGAGTCTTCACTTTAATAAGCCGAGAAAACAACCGTCGGCAATCGTCGGCAGTTATATTGCGAGGCCATGACTTCTCCATATGCCCCCGCGGACCTTAGAGCCAGAATGTCGCCGCGGTGCGTCAATGGCAGCTTCTCATTTTTGCCGAAGCAGTCCGATGATTCACAAATCGGCCCGACAACGTCGTATGTTTCAATAGGGCCATCGCTTGTGATATTTTGAATGACGTGGTGCGCCCCATAAAGAGCCGGGCGGATTAGGTCGGTAAATCCGGCATCAACGATAGCAAACTGCTTTGATAGGCCGTGCTTCACATACAGCACCTTTGTGATAAGCGACCCGCATTGAGCCACCACCGAACGGCCAAGCTCAAAATGCAATTCCTGCTCGGGACTGAGAGTCAGATTTTCAGCAAACACTCCAAAATAAGATTTAAAATCAGGTATAGGATTCTTGTCGGGGTCGTCATAATCGATTCCAAGCCCTCCACCAACATTTATAATTTTAAAAAATATCCCTTTTGAGGAATACTTTTGTGTTAAGGCGTTAATTTTTTCACACAGTAGTTTGAACGGCTCTAAGATTGTAATTTGGGAACCGATATGGAAGTGCAGCCCGGTTAATGCAATATTTTCAAGTGCTATAGCAGTTTCTACGACATGGTCAAGAGATTCAATCGCTATTCCAAATTTATTCTCCGCCAAGCCGGTTGTGATATACTCGTGGGTATGGGCGTCTATATCGGGATTTACCCTCAATGCCACGTTGGCGACTTTACCACATGATATCGCTATCTGATTAATGATTTCCAACTCTTCAACCGACTCAACATTAAAGCATCCGATGTTTTTGTTAAGTCCGAGTTCTATTTCTTCATCGCTCTTCCCTACCCCGGCATATACAATTCCATCCGCCGGAAATCCGGCATAGAGGGCTGCGTTTATTTCACCGCCACTCACGCAATCGGCCCCGAACCCCGCCGCTGAAATCTCTTTCAGTATTATCGGATTGGAATTGGCTTTTACGGCATAATGCACTTTGTATTGTTGATTCCGCACACTCAGTTTAATCGCATTTAACGTGGACCTAAGCAAATCTAAATCATAATAATAAAAGGGTGTATGGTTTTGGCTCAGCTCTTCTGTAACGAAATTAGTCATATTATGCTCAACATTAATTGATTAATACGAAGAGCGCAACTTTCGATGTCACGCCCCACACATATATATTACTTTGAATATGCAAAATCAGTCGGCAAATCAGCTTGTTAGCCGGTCTGTTAGTTAATCTGCTCGTCAATCAGTCAGCCTCTAATCACATTAATGCGTTTTGAACAGGCTGTTGCTGAGCGAATTTAGCGCTTTGACTTTGTCTTCTTTTCTGACAAGGAATGATATGTTGTAGTTGCTCCCGCCATAAGAAATCATGCGTACCGGAATCTCCCTAAGCGCATCGAGAGCCTTCGCTTCGAAACCTCGGTTTTGCCATTCGAGGTCGCCTACAACGCAGATTATCACCATATCGCGGTCGACCGAAACTGTGCCAAACTTCTTTAAGTCGTCAATGATTCTGTCGAGATTTCGTTCGTTGTCAATGGTGACAGAAACGCCAACCTCAGAGGTGGTAATCATATCAATCGGAGTCTGGTACGTCTCAAATATTTCAAACACTTTCCTCAAAAAGCCATAAGCGAGCAACATTCGTCCCGATTTGATTTTGATGGCGATGATGTTATCTTTCGCTGCGACAGCCTTAATCTTCCGACTGCTTGTAGTGTTGAATATCACCGTGCCCTTAGCGTCGGGCTGCATGGTGTTAAGCAATCTGACCGGTATGTTGTTCAGTTTTGCAGGTAACACGCAGGTAGGATGCAGTATTTTGGCTCCAAAATATGCTAATTCGGCGGCTTCCTCAAAATGCAGCTCCTCTACCGGTTGGGTATCCTCGACAAATCGCGGATCGTTATTGTGCATACCGTCGATATCGGTCCATATTTCAATTTCATCCGCGCCTATCGCCGCTCCAATGAGCGATGCGGAATAGTCGCTGCCACCACGTTGCAAGTTGTCAATCTCGCCGTATGCATTGCGGCAAATATAGCCTTGGGTAATGTATATGTCGGCATCTGCGTGTTTATCCAACAGAGCCGTGAGTTTTTGTTTTATATAGTTGGTGTCAGGTTCTGCGTTTTTGTCGGTTCTCATATAGTCAAGCGCCGGCAACAATTCTGAATCAATACCTTTTTCTAAAAGAAGCAGGTTCATCAGTGCGGTTGACATGAGTTCACCCTGAGCCAATATCTCTTTTTCCTCAAAGACTGTGAAAATGTCCTTTGTAAAGGAACGAATGTAGTTAAAGCAGGCTTTGATTTCTTTTAGGGCTTTTTCTTTATACTCATCCGTGGCAAAAAGCTCATCTATGGTGCTTAAATATTTGGATTCAAGCGAATTAATTATTTCTTTTGCGCCATCTACGTTCTTTTTATACAGATAATCGGAAATTTCTACCAAGGTGTTTGTGGTGCCGGCCATTGCCGACAGCACTATGATGTTTTTTCCTCGAGACGTTACGAGCTGTGCGACATTTTTGATGCGTTCAGCCGAACCAACGGAAGTTCCGCCAAATTTTAAAACTTTCATTTTTCCCTTAAATGAGCATTATTAATTGACATTCTCTTTTCAATACCTCGTTTTGGCTGCAAAGTTAAGGATTTGCAGCTTTTTTTGCAACAATATGACTGGATTTGTCAGTCGTCGTTGGCCTCAGATAATGCTTTCCCCTCGCATTTCAGCACACGACCAGGGAATTGGTCAACCAACGCGAGGTTATGTGTCGCCATAATCACGGCTGTACCGGATTGAGCTATCTGGTGCAAATGTCCTACAATCTGTTCACCTGTGGCCGGGTCTAAATTACCGGTAGGTTCATCGGCGAGAATAAGTTTTGGCCGGTTGAGCAGAGCCCTGGCGATGACTATGCGTTGTTGCTCGCCGCCCGACAGCTCATGGGGCATTTTATATGATTTATTGAGCATTCCGACTTCTTTCAGCACTTGTTCGATGCGTTCGTCGATTTCCAACTGATTTTTCCATCCGGTTGCGTCGAGTACGAACTTCAGATTCTGATATACGTTTCGATCGGTCAACAGTTGAAAATCTTGAAATACGATGCCGATTTGTCTCCTCAACATTGGGACATCTTTGCGGCGAATGTTAAGCAAGTCAAAATCAAATACATTAGCCTTACCCGACAAAATCGGAATTTCCGCGTAAATTGATTTCATCAAGCTGCTTTTGCCGCTACCGACTTTACCTATAAGATAGGTAAATTCACCTTCATTCAGCTCAAAGCTGACATGCTTTAAGATAACTAATTCTTTGCGAAGAATTTCAACATCGCGATAGCTGATAATGCTCATTTACCCTGCTATTCTTTATGTCGCGAAGCAAGTTCAGCGGCAAGTTCTTCGATGCTGTGACCTTTAGCGGTCAACAATACAATCAAGTGGTATATCAGGTCAGACGCCTCATAGATGAGACCGTCGTCGGTTCCGTTTGTGGCTTCGATGACTGTTTCGACAGCCTCCTCTCCCACCTTCTGCGCCATGCGGTTTATCCCTTTTTTGAACAACGAAGTGGTATATGACCCTTCAGGCATTTCCTCATGACGACGAGAGATGAATTTTTGCAGGTAGGCAATGAACTCTATTCCCGAGGCGTTATCTGTCCCAAAACAGGTGTCGGTTCCTTTGTGACATACCGGACCGACAGGGTTAACTCTAATCAACAGCGTATCATGGTCACAATCATCCTCAATTGACACAACGTTGAGAAAATTACCACTTTCCTCACCTTTCGTCCAAAGTCGTTTTTTAGTCCGGCTGTAGAATGTGACCTTCCCGAGTTCAACTGTCTTGTCTAAGGCTTCCTGATTCATGAAGCCAAGCATAAGGACGTTTTTGGTGCGAGCGTCTTGTATGATCGCGGGGATTAACCCTTGCATTTTATCAAAATCCAAGTCCATTTTTATTTAATCCATTATGATTATAGCCACAAAGGTAACTAAATTTTCCATCACCCGCAACATGACATTATGCTCCGAGATTGCTTGCTTTGCAAATTCAGAATATTATGGCAGTGCATGGTTCCCCGTCATCGGCATACAACGATGACGAGATGAGATAATCGTTTATGTCAGTATAGCTGCGCCCATTCTCCAACATCATTTCGATGTCACTGAGTAAGAAATCGTTTAGTTCCTCTGTTTTTACCACAATGATTGGGCCATTGACCCATAAAGTTGAGTGACACTCTTCGCTGAACGGTTCGCGGTAAATTCCGCGTCCCGAAGCGTCAACGGTAACTACACTCAGCCCAAACACGTTACCATTGGTTAACAGTTGCCTTGTCAAGTAACGTTTATTTGGTGTGCATACGTTCACGCAAAGTTCTGAATTTAGAGTCAGGTTTGATTGAATGTTGATTGACGTTTACTGCGGAATCCGGTTGATTACCCGTTTGCCTAATGGCGGTCGATTCTCGTGATGAGTTTCTATCGCCAATCGAACGTTGCCGATAGCGTTGGTGATATATGCCCGGTTTTATTCTGTCACGGATAAGAGAGATGCTGTCGAGGTAGATGTTGTCTTCCCTACCGTTGCCGGTGGTTATTACATATCCGGCAATGCGAAGCGGTATTTGAGTGGAATCGGAGATATATTGTAGCTTATTCCATCCTTCACCGTTAATATCCGATTGGCAATATTCAACAGTTCCGTCGGGGTATTCAGCGGAAATGCCCCATTTTAACGGCATACGGTTGTTGATTGTTTTCATTGCCCACGCATAGACATCGCCCTTTTGCCAGTTTTGGTCCTTTGGCAAGTCAAATGTTATGATGCGGCTTGGCGAATGTTTCGTCAAAGCATAGTGTCTGCACCACTGCCAAGTATCCACCGAGTCGCCTGCGATACCGAACTTGGCTCCTGTTGCCGATGCCTGCGCTACATCTTTTTCAAGTATTTCAATTACTTTGTCGTAGACTTCGATATACTGCTCGATGTGATGTCCGTACCAGACAAAAGATGTGTCAACCTGTTGTTCTGTCACTCCATGCCTCAGATACACAGATTGTTTCATAACCTTTTTCATCGAATCGGTCATGTATGACGTGCGGTTGATATCTACAATCGACTCTGCGGTGTACATATCGGCTAAAAGCTCGGCCATGCTATCGGGGGGAATAACATATCCGGGGACAGAGTTACACCCTGAGGTCGATACCAATAATAAAGCGACGACAACTGTTATTTTATATCTACCGAAAGACATTTCTGTGTCATTGAACCATTAATAGGTTAGTCGAGGTCCTTTTGCTCAGTCTCAACATGGTTCCTGGACGATGAGACATTCTTCGAATAGAACAATATCAGTATAATCATTCCGACGGTAATCGCCGCGTCAGCAAAGTTGAATACTGGCTGGAAGAAAGTGAAGTTCTCCCCGCCAACCCAAGGCATCCAACCGGGCCAGTAGAAGCTGAACAATGGGAAATAAAGCATATCGACTACACGTCCATGAAGCCATGTCCCATATCCACCGCCTTCCGGAAACATGGTTGCTACTTCGGGAGGAATGGGGTTATTGAAAATCTCTCCATAAAACACGCAATCGATAATGTTGCCGGCGGCGCCTGCTGTAATTAACGCCAGACACACAATATAACCGGCTTTGATATGACCGCGGTTCTTGATGCGGCAAATATACCATATCAAGAGCCCCACAGCGATGATTCTAACTAATGTGAGTAGTAGTTTGCTGCCTATTTCCATTCCAAAAGCCATCCCGTTGTTTTCAATGAAATAGAGATGGAACCAAGATGCTATTTCAAGGTCTTCTCCGAGATAAAAACTCGTTTTGACCCATATTTTCATCGCTTGGTCGATGATGATGACCGCTATTATTACGATGAGCGCAAGATAACCTTTGGACAACTTCATTTATAGAATCGGTACGAATTTATTTCTTGTCGATTTTTTGGTCTATTCCAAGCGTAGCGTGTGGCACGGCACGAAGACGTTCCTTAGGTATCAGTTTGCCTGTCTGACGGCATATGCCATAGGTTTTGTTTTCGATGCGCACAAGCGCGTTCTGCAGATGCTGTATGAATTTCATCTGTCTTTGCGCAAGTTGTCCTGCTTGTTCTTTGCCTAACGTACTTGCCCCTTCTTCCAAGACTTTAAATGTAGGGGATGTATCGCTAATGTCGTTGCCATCAGTGTTCATTACATTCGACTTCAACATTTCATAATCATGTTGAGCTTTTTCCAGTTTTGCAAGAATCAATTCCTTAAATTCTTGCAATTCCTCATCAGAGTATCTTGTTTTTTCGCTCATAGGTGATAGAGGTTAAGTTGATATGTTAGTTATTTGTGGGCTTTGACATTAACACATATTTCAACTCCGTCGATATCAAGATGTTCATCATCGGCTACGGTGTTTAGTTTTGCGACATCAAGTGTCGCCGCCAATACCTGCTTCATAATATAATCGCGGTATGTTTCCAACGCCGCCTCCACGGCATCGTTGGGCGCTATCGTAATATCGATGCGGTCGGTGATGTCAAAGTCACGTCCTTTTCTTATGTTTTGAATGCGGTTGACAAGTTCACGGGCAATGCCTTCACGCTTGAGGTCGTCGGTCACGGTGATGTCAAGCGCGACTGTGATATTCCCGTCATTGGTGACAAGCCATCCGGGGATATCCTCAGATATTATTTCAACGTCGGCGGCTTCAACGTTTGCGGGGGTGCCGTCGATATTGAGAGTGATGTGTCCGTTTCTTTCCAATGCCAAGATGTCTTGCTGACTTGCGCTTTCAAGAGCTTTAGCCACCGCTTTCATTGATTTTCCGAATTTAGGACCGAGCTTTTTGAAATCAGGCTTGATGCGCTTGACGAGCATTCCACCATCATTGTCAACAAACTTAATTTCCTTAACGTTAACTTCGCTGAGTATAAGATTACTCATTGACGAAATTGCATCTTTCTGACGTTGCGAGACAACTGGAATCATCAATGTGGAAAGCGGCTGACGCACTTTTATGTTCACTTTGCGGCGCAATGACAACACCATCGAAGTTATTTCCTGGGCGAGATGCATTCGCTCCTCAAGCGAATGGTCTATCACACTTTCATCGGCAACGGGGAACGAAACGATATGAACGGATTTATCGCCGTCCTGATTGAGGTCTCGATAGAGTTTATCGGCATAGAATGGCGAGATTGGAGCAATCAGCATCGCTATAGTTTTCAGGCAGGAATAAAGCGTCTGATAAGCCGACAGCTTATCTTCTGTCATTTCCCCACCCCAAAAACGTTTGCGGTTCAAGCGCACATACCAATTGCTGAGATTGTCATTGACAAAATCATTTATTGCTCTGGCGGCTTTTGTAGGCTCATAGTCAGCCAAATCCTCATCCACCTCCTTAATCAACGTGTTGAGTAATGAGATAATCCAACGGTCGATTTCCGGACGGCGTTCGAGTGGCACAGCCGGAGTCTCAGGCGAGAAGCTATCAACGTTGGCATACAGGGCGAAGAACGAATATGTGTTATAGAGAGTCGCAAATAATTTGCGGGCTGTTTCAGTAACCCCTGCTTTATCGAATTTAAGGTTGTCCCATGGCGAACTGTTAGCAATCATATACCAGCGCAATGGGTCTGAGCCAAATTCCTCGATAGTCTCAAACGGGTTGACTGCGTTACCAAGACGTTTCGACATCTTATTGCCGTCTTTGTCAAGCACGAGGCCGTTTGAAACCACAGCTTTATAGGCGACTGAGTCAAACACCATACCGGCGATAGCGTGCAAGGTGAAAAACCATCCGCGGGTCTGGTCGACGCCCTCGGCAATGAAGTCGGCAGGATAAAGTTTACGAGAATCGACAGCGTCCTTGTTTTCAAATGGGTAGTGCAACTGGGCATAGGGCATTGAGCCTGAATCGAACCACACATCGATAAGGTCAAGCTCACGGCGCATAGGTTTACCGGTGGGCGACATAAGTATGATGTCGTCGACGTAAGGGCGGTGAAGGTCAATCTTCTCGTAATTCTCTTTATCGAAATTACCAGGGATAAAACCACGTTCTTTATATGGATTCTTATCCATCAACCCACCGTCAACAGCTTTTTCGATTTCATTGTATAGCGACTCTACGCTGTCAATGCAGATTTCCTCTGTCCCGTCTTCTGTGCGCCAAACGGGCAGAGGGGTTCCCCAATACCTGCTTCGCGACAGATTCCAATCCTGAAGATTTTCAAGCCACTTGCCAAAGCGTCCCGAACCGGTCGATTGGGGTTTCCATTTGATGGTTTCGTTAAGTTCCATTAATCTCTCGCGCACAGCGGTAGTCTTTACAAACCAACTATCAAGCGGGTAATAGAGAACGGGTTTATCCGTACGCCAGCAATGGGGGTAACTGTGGATATGCTTTTCAATCTTGAATACCCTGTCGCGTTGCTTTAAATACATACAGATTTCGACATCAAGCGTTTCGGTACTCTCATTAGCCGACGGATTGAATGCGTTTTTAACATATTTACCTGCCCATGGCTTATAGGCTTCCACATTCACCATTTCATCGACAAACTTGGAATCGAGGTCTTCGATTAGGTAGAATCGGCCGGTCATGTCGACCATTGGTCTGATATTACCATCCTTATCGGTGAGATGAAGCGGGGGAATACCACTCTGACGAGACACACGGAGATCATCGGCACCGAAAGTGCCTGCGATATGTACGATACCCGTACCATCTTCAGTGCTGACATAATCACCTGGGATTACGCGGAACGCTCCCTCCCCGGGATTAATCCACGGCATCAGTTGCTCGTAGTGTAACCCGACGAGTTGCTCCCCTTGCACTTGTTCCATCACCTTATACGGGATGAGTTTATCGCCTTTAGTGTAATCGTCAAGCGACAACTCGGCTGCTTTGGGGTTGAAGATAGCGCCCATCAGTTCATTGGCCACTACTACCGTGACCGGCGAACCGCTATATGGATTGTAAGTGCGCACAATGTTGTACGTTATGCTTGGGCCTACAGCGAGAGCCGTGTTCGATGGAAGCGTCCATGGTGTTGTTGTCCATGCGAGGAAAAACGCATCGCCCCACCCTTTCATTGAGTCAATCGGGTCGGTAGCGAGAAATTCGGCTATACAGGTTGTATCTTTGACATCTCTATAGCAGCCGGGTTGGTTCAATTCGTGGGTACTGAGACCTGTACCGGCGGCAGGTGAATAGGGCTGTATGGTATAGCCTTTGTAAAGGAAACCTTTTTTATAGAGTTGAGATAACAACCACCACACACTTTCGATATATCGGTTGTCGTATGTGATATAGGGGTTCTGGGTGTCGACCCAATATCCCATCTGTTTGGTCAGGGTTTCCCATTCGCGAGTGTATTTCATCACTTCGCGGCGGCACGACGCATTATAATCGTCAACCGATATTTTATGCCCGATATCCTCTTTTGTGATACCCAAAGCCTTCTCGACGCCAAGCTCAACCGGCAGGCCGTGAGTGTCCCATCCGGCTTTTCGGCTGACGTGGTAACCCTTCATGGTCTTGTAACGGCAGAATATATCTTTAATCGTGCGCGCCATGACATGATGGATTCCGGGCATACCGTTTGCCGAAGGCGGACCCTCGTAAAACACAAACTCAGGATGCCCCTCACGCAGTTTGAGCGATTCTTCAAAAAGATTGCTCTCATTCCATTTAGAGAGCATCTCTTTGTTTATCTCTGACAGATTAAAGCGATTATATTCGTTAAACTTCTTCATCGTTAGAAAACGTTTGGAAATTATAGTTTCTTAAAAATTTTTGCAAAGATACAAATAAAAAAGTTAATGAGGAATTTGCCGACTATTAACAAGCCGAAACCTATTTTTTAAGGCCGCCTTTTACTCCTCGGCCCATGGAGAATATGTTTTGGTCATAGCTGACTGTTTTCATCGCGCTTTCGCGTTTGCGTTTTATTGCGAGAGCCACTAATCTATCCATAAGTTTTTGGAACGGCAGGCCGGTTGCTTCCCAGAGATAAAATGACAATGAACCGGGGATGGTGTTTATCTCGTTTACATATATATTGCGGGTCTTGCGGTCGACGATTACATCGACGCGGCTCACACCGTGACATGACAGCACTCTGAATGTCTCGCCGGCAAGGTGCTGTATGCGTTTGGTCTCTGATTCGGGAAGCTCGGCCGGGATACGTTTCTGCGAGGCTTGCATTCCCTTTGCGCCCTTGGTTCCGCCCATATATTTGTCTTCATATGAGAGTATTTCGCCGCTTTTGATTGGTTCCTCAAGCACAGATGTCTGAAAATCATCGCAATCGCCCAAAACCGAGCAGTTTATTTCTTGAAGGTCTTCAACCATATCCTCCACGATGATTCGTGTGGAATATTTTTCGGCTTCGTCGACTTTATCAATCAGTTCGGTGCGGTTGGTCGCGCGGCCTATGCCTACACTTGAGCCAAGATTTGCCGGTTTCACGATTACCGGGTACCCTATTTTACTCTCGATTCTATCGACAAGCTGTTCGCGGCGGCTAAACCACTCTTTGTCGGTAAACCAGACATAGTCTACTACCGGGATGTCGCAGGCTTGAAGAATCATCTTCATCGTGATTTTATCCATTCCGTTGGCCGATGACAATGTGTTGCATCCTGCAAATGGTATGCCGATTGATTCCAGTACGCCTTCAAAAATGCCATCCTCGCCGTTGCTGCCATGAAGAACCGGTATCACAACATCGAGTTTGGTGACGATATTGCTCCCGAACATTGATTTCTTGCAGCGATAGAGATTATAATCATCATATACCGGCTCCATGTAGACCTCCTCGCATTTTTTCAACAAAGCGGGAATGTCTTTGTAGTTTGCTATTTCAAGAAGGGCGTTTCCTGTGTACCATTTCCCTTTCTTTGAAATATATATCGGAGTCACGTCATAACGGTCACGGTTTATCGCACTCATCGCTTGTGAGGCTGATATAACTGAAATTTCATGCTCGGTGGAGCGGCCACCAAAAAATACGCCTATGTTGGTTTTCATTTCTAATTTATAAAATGAATATGTTTACTTTCTTGAAATGAGCATCTGATTTATTTGAATGTGTCGGGCAGGTCATTCTCATACAGCACGAAATCTCCCGCTTTTACAATCATTGCCAACAGCTTTTGCGCTTCTTTGAAAGACGCGACGACGTGAACGTCCGATTTTTCCATGCCGCCCTTTTCTATGCCGGCCAGCAATGCGTCACGGTTATATCCGCCGACTACTATCGCCACATCGGCGTTGGCCGCGATGTTTTCGCCAAGAACGCGGTTGTATTCATACTGTTTTTCTCCCAATTCAATCATCCCGGGGGTGATGACTATACGTTTTCCGCCAACCATCGAGCCGAGGACTTCCATTGCCATTCGCGAACCCGTTGGATTGGAATTAAATGCGTCGTCGATTATAGTGATGCCGCCAGGAGTGCGTTTTAGACTGAGGCGATGTTCAACCTGTTCGATTTTTTGCACTGCATATTGTATCTTTTCCTCTGGGACACCGAGATGAAGCGCCACAATGACCGCCGCAATGAGATTGGAGATGTTGCATTCGCCGACCAGACGGGTCGACAGCGTCAACTCGCGCCCCTCGCCCTTGATTGTAAAAGTGGTGCCGGATGGAGTGTATCTTATGTCGGTTGCGATGAAGTCGGCGCGTTCGGTGGACCTGACCGCGTATCGACGGCATTGGACGTTGTCTACTTTGCGGTTGGCTCCATATTCAAAGTCGTTGTTTACGACAGCAAGGCCGTCTGATGGCAGAGAATCGATAAGTTCAAATTTGGTGCTTTGCACATTTTCTATCGTCTTAAACGACTCCAAATGCTGCTCACCGACAGCTGTTATAATTCCGATTTCGGGATGAACCAAATCGCATATTTCTTTGATGTCGCCCTTTTGCTTAGCTCCCATTTCCACAATAAACACTTCGTTATAAGGTTTCAGGTTTTCCCTGATAGTCCTTATAACACCCAAAGTGGTATTGAAACTCCCGGGTGTCATCAGCACATCGTATTTTTCGCTAAGTATGCGGTTAAGATAGTGTTTAGTGCTTGTTTTGCCATAACTGCCGGTCACGCCGATGATTTTTAAATCGGTCATTGAACGCAACATCTTGTATGCTTCGTTGTAAAACCTGCGATTGATGCTTTTTTCAATTGGTGCCAATATGAGGTTGGCGAGGAGAAGCAATGCCGGTGACAACACCACGCAGACGACTGTTGCGACCGATGCCCAGGCAAGCGACGAAAACACCCCGACAAGTGACACGGCGCAAATAGCTAAAATAGCCATGGTCACATAGATGCGTGTCGCGCGGTGTGTAAACACTAATGGTTTCTTATATTTAGCTCTAAAAAGATTGACGGCTTGAAGTCCGAGGATTATGACGGCTACGCCTGCGCCCACAGAGTATGGGATATTACGGACCAAGAGGAACAGTAATGCGATTAATGAGCCAAGGCGTCCAAACGAGGTGCTCTCACCCGCCATTTTAAACCATCTGATGTATCGGTCGACACGATAGGAATTTTGCTGGAACATCATCAGCTCGCGGCGACACACCAAGCCTAAATCAATGGCGGCCACGAGAATCAGCAGTATCGAAAAATAAGTCAGAATTTCAGGATTCATTTTAAATTAACTTTTTAGAAAGCTTCGCAGCACGGCTGCAAATTGAATTGGGTTGTCGAGAAAGCTGTAATGTCCGCATCCCGGGAATGATACCAAACCGGCTCCGGGGATTAGTTTTTCCATGATTTTTGCATCTCTGATGGGTGTCGCCGTGTCATTTTCGCCCCAAATCAAGAGCGTGGGGGCTTTGATAAGTGGCATCACATTTTTCAAATCCTCGTTGACCACCTTGCTAAGTATGCGTTTCATCATTGTCGAGGCGTTGTTGTAATCGCTTGAGCCTCGCTTCGCTCTCAGGCTATCAATGCGTTTTTGGGCTTTTTCTTTTCCTAAAAATGCGTTCAACAGTCGGCATCCGAGTTTATAGGAATAGACTTTGTAGTAATATTTGATTGAACGGCGCGGTTTCACACCGGCAGCGTCTACAAGAACAAGTTTTGAGACTTTATTGCGCGAAGCATAGAGAATGCCTACCCGTCCGCCAAACGAATGTCCCAACAAAATCGGATTGGTAATTCCGGTTTTCTGAACAAATTGTTCAAGCATCGAAGTGTAATCCTCAACGCCCCAAACCTCTGACGGTTCTGTCGACGCTCCGAATCCGGGGAAATCAATGTTGAAAACGCGGCAACTCTCAGCCGCTACCCTCTCAATCGAGGCGACAGTAGAGCCTTGACACCCCCAGCCATGCATCAGAATCATGTCGGGTCCTTCGCCCGTCACCGTGTAATGTAGTGATATATCGTTTATTATTATATCTTTTTCCATGCCTTTTCAGGCTCTTTGGTTTATTTCGGCAAAGTTAGCAAATTATCAGCATAAATATCGCCGAAAGCCCGATAAATCTCATTAACGGTTATCTGTTCTACTTATACAGTCTGAAGCGGGGGTAAACAAAACGAGGAGACGCGTCGTGACCGGCGCGCCTCCTGTCTAAAAATAACGTATGTTTACCTTATCTGCTAAGAATCTTGCGGGTAGTGCCATCGCTATAGACTGCGATGTTCAGTCCGGGCCATGGCTCATCGGAGCGAACTCCCTGCAAGTTATAGTAGCCAACCACTTCGGGGAGTGCGGCAGAGACTTCCTCCACACCAGCCGAGCCTGTCGCGAACGTGCCGTTATATTGCGACAATGTGTCACCTGCGGCATCCACTGCCGTGACGCTGTAGTAGTACTCCGTTTCGGGGTTAAGGTCTTTGAACGTGGCTGTCAGGTTTGCCGGGGCGTTGCGGCGGTCGGTTGCCTCGCCGGCGGCGTTGACTGTCAGCGATGCCACCGGGTTGGTCATCGATGCGTCACCGTAAGCGTTTACCGTATATGACGACGCGCCCTCTTCGCCGGGCCATGTGAATGTCGCGCTGCTGCCGGTGGTTGTGACTGTCACGGGCCCGCCACCGAGTACGGGTGAGAACACTGCCAAGAGGTCGCGGTTGCCGATGACGGTGAATGTATAGGTGTCGGCTGTGGTCAGTAATGTTCCACCCTCATACCATCCGTCGAACGTATAGCCCGAATGAGCCACCGCCCTCAATTCGGCAGTTTGACCGGGACGATACTCCTGAAGGCCGTATATAACCCCGGCGTTAAGGATGTTGGGGGCGACGTTGACCGCAATCGGAGCCTCCTCTTGGATGTAATAGAACCGCTTCCACCCTTCGGCGGTTTTGTAGATGTCGCCGCTGTTGTAGGGGACATGCAGCTTGCATGAAGTCAAGCGCATACCGTCAAACGAATTGGCGTAAGCTACTGCCGGGTCGGCTCCGTGGCAATAGATGTCGGCAAGTTGCGCACAGCCATAAAGGGCTTTTTCGCCCACCATATACAATGTGGTCGGCAACGTCAGCTTCTTGAGCATATTGCAGTTTGACAGACCGCCGTAGGGAATCATACCGCATCCCTCTGTGATGGTCAATTCCTCAAGCGATGTGGGGATGTAGTAGGTCTTGGTCTTCCCATCCTCGAAATACTGCGTCACGGCTCTCGTACCGCTACTGCTCGATGTCCCGAACAGTTCCCCGAAGTTACCGAAACTATCCACCGTTCCCACGCCCGGAAATGCCAAAGTCAACGATTTCAACTTGGTTGCCCCGCTCAGACGCCCCTCTGATTTGAAGAGAACGGAAACAGGCGAAAATATGCGCAGCGTATCAAGTGTAGCAATACTCACAATAGGAACTCCTCCATAATTTTTACCTATTTCAAGTTTCGAAAGGCTATATACTCCTGTGAATGATTCATTTCCAACCGATGCCACGCAATGTCCGAGTGTAAGCGCACGCATATTCGAGCAACCATTAAAAGCCTTCTCCTTAATGGTCAGCGAAGGAGAGCAATCAACTTCTATATTCCCTATGGTCACCGAGGTCAAACCGGTACAACCATCGAATGCATATTCGCCAATTACGGTCACCGAGTTGGGGATGGTCACCGAGGTCAGGCCGCTGCAACCCCGGAATGCGTAGTTGCCGATTGAGGTCACCGAGTTGGGGATGGTCACCGAGGTCAGG
>CAZFNR010000030.1:0-16054 GCA_964520525.1 uncultured Muribaculaceae bacterium | reverse complement strand
GGCTTCTATCGCGCCAAGTTCATCGATGGCGGCAGCGTGTACCGACGAGTAAACTATCGAGTTGGAGATAGGCACCGTAATCACTGTCCCGCGGGGCAATTCGGCGGGTCGCGGTTTTTCGGCGGATATCAGCACTAACGTTTGCAACTGACCGGCGGTGGAGTCCCACGGGTTGGCTATCGTTGCCGTGGTGTAATCGCCGTGGTCCACTATCGTCAACAGCGTCGCTTCATGGGTGAGCGTGTCGCCCTCGGCGGCATCGCTTTCATCGCTGCCGTTCGTCCCTTTACAGCCGGTCGCTCCCGAACCGATGATTAACGCAAATGCGCCTATAACAGTTAATTGTAATTTGTTCATGCTTGTCTCAAGTGCGGTTCCGCGAAATTAGCCATTAAAGTTTGTGTTGCAAAATTAATTTGATTTATTCTGAATTTATGTTATCTTTGTGCGCTGAAACATGAAATGCGGATGCCGCGTTTCTGAAACAACCTTATCGCATATTTTATACACTATAATTGTTAACCATGAATAAAAAATTTTTCGTTCTGTTGGCGGCATTCCTGATGTTGTCAGTGTCAACTTACGCCGCCCCGCCCAAAAGAGAATTCAGGTCGGTGTGGATTTCCGGTTTAGGTATCGACTGGCCTAGTAGCAAAACTGAGTCCGGGGCAAAAAGCGAAATGGATGCCTACCTCAACAAGTTTGAAAATATGGGATTGACGGGAGTCTGCATCCATGTGCGTCCTCGCGCCGATGCGTTCTACAAGTCAACCCTTGAGCCTTGGGCAGGCGACTTGACCGGTACCCGCGGCAAAGACCCCGGTTGGGACCCCTTGGAATATGTAGTTGCCGAGTGCCACAAACGCGGTCTTGAATGTTACGCTTGGGTCAACCCCTTCCGCATCAGTTCAAGCGGTACGGGCTATATGACAACATCTTTCGACAAGGAGTGGTCATCTAAAGGTTGGTTGCTCACCGGCTCCAACGGCACTTGGATTGCGTTCAACCCCGCTATCCCGGAGGTGCGCCGTCACATCCTAGACGTGTTCAAAGAGATTTACACCAACTACGACATTGACGGTATGGTCTTCGATGACTATTTCTACCCCAATGGCGGTACTCCCGAAAATTCCAACGCCGAAGACTACTCAATGTGGCAGTCCTATCGCTCAAGCGGTGGCACAATGTCGCTCGCAGCTTGGCGCCGCAACAATGTAAACGAATTTGTTAAAGCCGCTTACGACGAGATTCAAGCCGCACGTCCCGATATGCGATTCGGTATCGGCCCGGCAGGTGCCGGTCACGCCACCGCCACTCAGCGCGGTTTGAAAACCCCCGATTGCAGCGCTTATGACTGGCAATACGATCAAATATATTCCGACTGCCTCGAATGGCTCGAAGCCGGTACGGTCGACTTCATGGCTCCGCAGCTCTATTGGTCGACTACCCACTCATCCAACCCCTTCGGCCCGATGACCGAGTGGTGGTCTTACGCTACCGACCACTACAACCGTCACTGCTACATCAGCCCCGGTATCTACCACCTCGTTGACGGTCAGAATAGCTTCACCGTCGGTGACAAAGCCGAGATGACTAAGGAAATCAACTATTGCCGCCAGTACACTCTCAACAACTCGTCAGGCCAAATCTACTTCAAAGCAAGTACGTTTAACAACACTACTTACAACTTTGACACCTACATCAAGCAAAACAGCTATACGCAGAAGTCGCTTACGCCTGTCGTGACTTGGAAAACACGCGTGAACTATCCCTCCGTTTCCAACCTCTCTTACTCGAGCGGTAAATTATCGTGGACAGCTACCAACAAAACCGGTAGAGCCATCGTGCGCTACACCGTCTACGCTATCCCCCAAACCGTTGAATACGCCGACGCATTCGCTTCTGATGACGATGGTATCGACTCTAAATACCTCTTGGGCGTAACCTACGACCCCTCATACACCATCCCCTCGGCTAAACGCTCAAACTATTGGTATGCCGTTTGCGTTTTCGATGGTTACGGTTACGAGTCTGACCCCTCGGTCTACGGTCTTTCGCTTGAGCCTTCTCCCGCGACAACTCTCATCTCGCCTAAAAACGGCGTGGTGGTCGGCTGGGAGCCCGAGTTGAAATGGAACGCTGTCAGCAATGTGTTCTACACTGTGCAGGTGGCTACCGACAGCCAATTTCTCTCGACTTTGGTTGAGAAAGCCAACCTCACAACCACCTCGACTACTATCTCTCTTGACGGCACCACCGACGGTCAGCTCCTCTACTGGCGAGTGATGACCAAGCGCGACGGCCTCAAAGCTTCCTATTCAGATGTTGCGACTTTCCGTGCTCCCACGCGCTCGGCTGCTCCCACGGCCACTCTGACTTCGCCCGCCAATAATGCTCAAATCGAGACTCAGAGCGTTTCGTTCGCTTGGTCGGTAAGCAGTTCAGCAGCGGCTTCTATCAGCTACCGTCTTGAAATCGCCGCTAAAGGCAATAATTTCAAATCGCTCAAATACTCCCAGGATATCCCCGCCGGAACTACAACTTGCTCGGTTGCCACTTCGGCTCTCGGGGTCGGCAACTATGAATGGCGCATCGTCTCTAAAGGCGCGCGTTATAGCGAAACCACTTCGGCTTCTCGCTCATTCTCGGTGACCAAGCTCGTCGTGGGTATCTACGAAGAGGGTTACTTGGTTAAAACCGACAACGCGACCTACGCTTCGGTCGACGGCATTACCCTCAAGAATCTCTGGTTCCGCTCGGTAAGCTCTCCGTGGAAAAACTTCTCGCAACTTAACGACGGTAAACTCAACCGCGGTATGGTGGCCTATGGCGACAAAGTCTACGTTAGCGGCCGCGACGATGAGTCGACCGACGCTACTTGCTTTGTCCAAGTCTATGACGGCAACACGGGCGAGCACCTCAACGACATCTTAGTTTGGGACTCTAAAGTGAAAGTTAGTTACCGCCCCTGCAACGACATCGCTGTCGACGATAACGGCAACCTCTGCATAGCAAATATGTCGGTCAACTTGGGTACGGCTCCGTTCTACATCCACAAAATCAACGATGACGGCACAGCCACTCAATTGGTATCTTACACCGGAAACTCCGGCGAGCGTATCGACCACTTCGCTATCTTAGGCGACGTGACGAGCGATTTCTACTGGTTTGCCGCTCTCAAGGGTACCGGCACTGTCGTGCGTCAACGTGTCACTAACGGTGTGGCAGGAACAGTCAAGCGCATCTCTGTCGATGACTTCTACCCTAAGTCGGCCGAGTCGTTCGGTATCGCACCAAAAGTTCACCCCATCAGCGCCGACCAATTCTATGTCGACGGTAGTTATACCGCTTGGACTCTCTACAACTCCAGCGGCGATATGCTCTCTTCGTTCTCTGATAACCTCAACGCTGCTCCACAGTCGTTTGTCGGAAACGGCGGACATACGTTCAAGCTCGGCAATGACCAGTATATGGTCTACTGCTACACCAGCGAAGGGGATGAGCAAGGTGTCAAATTCGCTGTCGCTAAAACCAAAAGCGCCAACAATTTCAAAAATATGCAGAAACTCTGGGAGTTCCCCGCTGACGGTATCGGCACTGTTAACTCGACGACTTGCTCTGAGCCGGTCGATGTCGTAGTCACCTCCGACACCACCGCTATCATCTACATCTACAGCGTTGGTAACGGCTTGGCAGCTTACAGCATCACTAAGGATAGCACCACCGGAGTTGAATCACTCACCGATTCAGCCGACGACGTCGACATCGTTGTCGATGGAAACAGTGTTCGCTTTTCTGAGGTTGTTCCCTCGGCCGAGGTATTCTCTATGACAGGCGTTCTTGTGGCTACAGCCAACAATGCCGACGCGATAGAGCTTCCACAAGCCGGCGCATACCTCGTTAAGGTCGGTCGTAAAGCCAAACTTGTCATCGTTAAATAGTTTTCCCATTACATCGTGATGATGTGATGAGATAGCGTATAGTTTCATATTCCCTTCCGCCGCGAATCGTTTTTCGCGGCGGATTTTTTATGTGTCACGCTATTTTTCTATCTTTGCGTGATATGGTTACAGTCATCATTCCGGCATATAATGTTGATAAGTGGTTGCAACGTGCGGTCGACAGCCTTGTCGCCCAAACGTTCGACCGCTGGCGGCTTATTATCGTCGACGATGGCTCAACCGACCAAACACCCGCTATTGCCGATAGAATCGCGGCGTCAGATTCCCGCGTCTCTGTCGTGCATACAGCCAACTGCGGTGCTGCAAAAGCCCGAGCCCTCGGCGTTTCGATTTCCGGCACGCCGCTTATCGCGTTTCTCGATGCCGACGATACCCTCGCCCCCCGCGCGCTTGAGCAGCTCACAGACCGCTTGTCGGCCGATACTTCGGCTGTGGTTTGCGGCTTGAATCGCTGTGCCGACGGGTCATCCGCGCTTATGTGTGAGCCGCTTTCCGCCACTGTTGATGGCGGTCGGTTTGTCAAGCTATTGCTTCGTGGCGACATCCCCTCCTCGCTTTGCGGTGGTCTGTTCCGTCGCGACGATTTGCTGAGAGCGTGCGACCATTGTTCGTCGGATATTACTCTTTCAGAGGATATGCTCACACTTGTCGCCACTCTCTCTGACGCGAACAAAGTGGTTGTCGACACTACCCTGCCGGTCTACAACTACCACTATCGCTCTGACAGCGCGACAGCCACAGCCACGCTATCATTTCAGGCGTGGGTCTCATTGATTTCGTCGCTCGGTCGCTTCGTCGACAACGACCGCGATTTTTACCTTTATAAGCTCCGCCGGCTTTATGATTGCTGCATCGTCAGGGGCGCGGCGTTCTCTTGGTGTCACCCCCAAATCAAGGCGTTGATTCGCGAAGCGGGCCATTACCGGCTATCTTCTCACGACAAGTCGATTTTGCTGATGCTTCGTAGCCGCCTCCTGCGTTCGCTCGTTGCTCGTCGCCATCGCCTTAACGAGCGCGTTACAAGCGGAGCGGTTGAAGTGTCGGTGATTATGCCGGTCTACAACGCTCCCTCGACGCTTTCGAAGGCGATAAAGTCGATTCTCAGGCAGTCTTTGCGTGAATGTGAATTGATTGTCGTCGACGATTGTTCGACCGATTCCACCGTCGAGGTTGTCAACTCTTTTGCGGCTGTCGACAACCGCGTCAGGCTCATTCGCACACCCTCGCGGTTGGGGCAGGGTGGGGCACGGCTGCATGGCATAAATGCCGCGAGGGGGCGGTATGTCGCTTTTATCGACCAAGACGACATCATGCTCCCCGACGCATTGCGGCAGATGCTCGCTACCGCCCGGCTCAACGACGCTGACATAGTGGTCAGCGGCTCGCGGCGACTTTCACCGCACGGGTGGCTTAGGTTGCCGTTGTTCTCTCCGTCGCGGTTTTTTAAAAAGGCACTTTACTCCACCGGCGAGCTTTTGCCGGCTCTCGTTAAGCGCGACGGCTTCCCTTGCTCGCAGTGGGACAAGCTCTACCGCCGCTCCTTTATCGACTTGCAACGTCTTGCCGCGGAACCGGTTGGCGAAGATTACATCTTCAACTTTATGGTGATGTCGCGTCCCGGTCGTGTAGCGTGGGTAGATGCCGTCGGCTATCTATGGCGTTACGGCGGCCAGTCGTCAAAGCCCTATGCTCAGCGGTGGCTCGACGATTTGGCTCTTTATCGACGTATGCTTGGCTTGCTCAATGAGCAGGCTGATGACGAGGTGTCAAGCCTGCGCGCCGCCCTTAACCAAAGTCTTGTCAATGATTTTTATGACAAGATTGCGCTGGGATTGATTAGCTCGCGTCGAGCCTCGGTGACGCGTTTCGTCGCCGACGCGCTATGCGACCCTCAACTATTCGACGCTCTCGGCGGTTTAGGTATAAAGCCCGATGTCGGCGACGCTCTCCGCAGTGGCCGTCGACGACTGAGGCGGCACGGCAAGTTCTACGTCGCGACATCGCTCCTCTGCCACTTATAAATGAGATATTTAACTTCGAAATACCCATTAAGCCCTATGCAAAATAGCAAACAGTTGATGCTGATTATCAACCCCATTTCAGGCACTAACTCTAAAGCCGGATTGGCCGGGATGGTAGAGGAGGTTCTCGCCCCCATCGGTTATCAGGTAGATGTCAAATACACCACTTGCCAGGGGGATGCCACTCGCTTGGCGACGCTTGCCGTCGAACAGGGCTACGACGCGGTGCTGGCAGCCGGTGGCGACGGTACTATTAACGAAACTGCTATTGCGCTCTGCGGCTCAAAAGTCCCGCTCGGTATTATCCCCTCCGGTTCGGGCAACGGCTTGGCGCGCCATATCGGTATCCCTGTCGATCCTCGCTTGTCGCTTAAAGTCATCGAGCGGCAGCACGTTGTCGATTGTGATTATGCCACCGTCAACGACCGGCCGTTTTTCTGCACTTTCGGCGTCGGTTTCGATGCGGCTGTGAGCCATCGGTTCGCCCGCCAAAAGCGTCGTGGCAAGTTGAGCTATATACGCTCGGCCATCAGTGAGTATGTCACATACCATCCTCAGACCTATACAATCAGCGCCAACGGGCATATAATCACCGAGAAGGCGTTCATCGTCGCCGTGTGCAACGCCTCTCAATACGGCAATAACGCTTACATCGCACCCGAAGCCAGCATCACCGACGGCCTCCTTGACATCACGGTGGTCCATGCCGGTAACCCCATAGATGCAGCCGTCGTAGGCGTTGATTTAATGACCGGTTACATCAACCGGAACACTATGATTCATACATTCCGCGCTCCGGCGGCGGTGATTTACCGCACCGGGGAGGGCCCGGCGCATATCGACGGCGAGCCTGTGATTATGGATGATATAATGGATGTGAGATGCCGACACGGAGCGTTGCGCATATTCACCCCTGATTCAAAGCCTCGGTTTCAGCCGATATTGACCCCTGTCAGGTCGATGCTCTCAGATGTAGGTATAGCATTGAACAATATGTTCAAGAAACGGTAGCGGCTTCAGTATAGGCCGCGCTTGCGGCTAATGGAGTGATATACGTCGCCGGAGTTACGCCGCGACGACTTAAAGGGCGAGGTCGAGAATCTCTGACGGGCGGTTGACGATATGCTCGGCGTAGTATTCGCGCAGTTCCTTGACCGGACGGAACCCCCATGTGACACCGATGGAGGATATGCAGGCTCGGCGTGCCGTCTCCATGTCGACTCCCGAATCACCGATATACAGTACGTCAGACTTGGGGGTGGGCACCTTGGAAAGGATGTCGAAAACGATGGATGGGTCGGGCTTTACCGGGTAATCCTCTTTTTGCCCTTCAATCGCCGCCCATGGGATGGAAGGGAAATAGTGGTTTATGAGGAAGTCTACTGCCGACTGGTATTTGTTGGAAGCCACTGCTACTCTTATGCCGTTGTCGGTCAGTGATTTGAGGAGCTCAGGGATGCCGGGGTAGGGTTGCGTGTGTACTGCGTTGTGGGTGTCGTAGTATTCCATGAACGCCTTGCGCAGGCGATCAACGTTGGCTTTAGACCGTGCGTCTTCTGGCAATACCCTTTCGAGGAGGCGGCTCACGCCGTTGCCGACGAAGAACGGGTAGGATGAGAGCGAGTGAGTAGGGAACCCGGTTGATTGCAGCGCGTGGTTGGCTGATTCGCCAAGGTCGTTGATAGTGTCGAGCAATGTGCCGTCGAGATCAAATATAACCAGTTTTTTCACGAGAATGTTTTTAGCGGATTAAAAATTAGAACGGGTATCCGACGGCGAAGTGGAAAGTCGCGTCGCGTCGCCAGTTGGGATGAATCAGCGGCCAGGGCTCTTGTCCGAGAGCCGGGTTGTGGGCTTTCATTCCGAGGTCAAAACGTAGCAGGAAGTATGTGAAATCCAAGCGCAACCCCGCTCCATATGATGCTGCGATTTGATTGTAGAAGCGATTGAATTTGAACATGCCTCCGGGTTGGTTCTCGTAGTTGTTGATTGTCCAAATGTTTCCGGCGTCGACGAAAAGCGCGCCCTCGAATACCCAGAAAAGTTTGGCGCGGTATTCGACGCTTAGGTCGAGGCGTATGTCGCCACATTGGTTGATGAAGTCGGTGGCTGAGTTTCGGGCGTCGTAGTTTCCCGGACCGAGAGCCCTGACCCCCCACCCGCGTACTCCGTTGGCTCCGCCGGCATAGAAACGCTTCTCAAACGGTATCATTGACGAGTTGCCGTAGGGGACACCGATTCCGACACCTAAATGCAGCGAGAACGCATTGCGCAAGTCGAGGTTGCGGGTCCATGTCGCGTCAAACTCGGCTTTGGCATACTGTGCATACTGTATCCCGAATAGCATATAAGCACCATCGGTGCGCTTTTGGTCAGACAGTGACGACAACGCATATAGGATGTTGCCTGCGGTCTCGATTGAGGCGCGAAGAGAGTAGACGGTCGGTTGTCGGCGTTTCATATCCAACGCCGACAACACGCGCCGGTTTGTGCGATAGTAGGTGTAGCCCATGCGCACAATGAAGTGGTCTTCGTAGCTGTAGCGCAGCAAGGGGTTGGAGGGGGCAATTTCGTCAATAAAATTAATGGTCGAGTGGGGTAGATAGACGTAGTTGATGTCGATGAAGTCAAACGTGCGCCGGATGGTGTTCTGCCGGTTGGTCCATTTGTATTTCCAGGCTCCGCCGGCTATGATGCGTGTGTATTCGGGGCGTTCCTGGTAATTGAACGATAGTGAAAACTCGGTTGACGCTTTGATGCGCCGTTTGAATGACCGGGACAGGAATGGCGCTTTGAATTTGGGGAATGTGATTCCGACCTCGGCGGCGTATTCGGTGTAGCGGTCATGGAGCAGCCCTTCGACGTCGCCCGAAAGGCTCTCGTAGGAAGTGCGCAGTTTTGCCGTGAGCAGTTCCGACCCTTTAGCGAGGTTTCGGTGCTGGTAGGTGACGCCGACGCCAAATCCGAGGTCGCCTTCGGAGTTGGTTCCTTCGAGTTCGAGCGACACGCCTTGTTTCTTAGTGCGGTCGATTAGAATGTAGGCGTCGAGAAGCTCCGCATCGCCCGACGAGCCTACGGGTCGCAGCTCGATGTTGATATATTTCAATATGCCGAGCCTGCCAAGCGCTTCGTAGGTGCTGTTGACATCGGCGGTGCGGTAAAGGCTTCCCGGGGTCAGAAAACAGCATTCCTCAAGGGCTTTTGGCGAGAGGTAATGGTCATGTCCATAGATTATGTCGATATTTTTGTAATGGACAGTGTCGATACCGCTTATAGCGTCGGCGGAGCGTTCGGAAAAGGCTGTCGCGAAAGTCACGTTGCGAATGAAGTAACGTTGGTGTCGGGCGTTGGTGTCGGCGGTCGTGTTGCGGGGCGGTTTGACGATAAGAGTCAGCCCGAGATTTTTTGACCCGGCAGTAGTGTCGGCGATGAATGATATATCGTCTTTCGTGAAAGAATAATAACCGTGGTTGCGTAGCCGGTCGGTGATGTCCGCGCGGAGTTGGTCGAGATTGTTGCGGTCGAAGTTCTCTCCCGGGGAGACTGTGCTGTTAAGCGGTCGGCCATTGACGATAATATCGGCTATAGCCGAGTCGGGGATGACGTATTCAATTGATGAGATGCGGTGAGGCTCGCCGGCGACAATCGAATAGTTCACGTCGATTTTCTTTTTCTTGGGCTTTGCGACGGTGTCATAATCGACTTTGGCGTCCATGTATCCGCGGTTGACCAACGCTCTGTGGAGCTGGATTGTGGAAGCGTCGGCTTGGGCCCGGTCGTAGATGACGGGTGCCTGCCCGAGTTTGCGGAACCAGCGGTTGTACCATTTTGTGGAGTCGTTGCCCGACAGATTATATGCGCTGAGTTGGAGCTTAGCGAATCCGAGAACCTTGTGGTTTGGTGTCTGCCTAAGATAGTTGTAAAGCTCTGCCGGCTTTACATCTTTTGTGTCGACAATTTCGATGTTGACATTGTCAAGCAGATATTTTCCTTCGGGAACATGCTTGGTGGAGCTGCATCCGGCTAATAGTCCGGGTGTAGCCACAACAATCAGCAATTTTAACCAAACGTCGAGTCTCATATTTGCAACCGCAAAGTTAATGAATTTTCAGTGAGGTTTCAGACATAAGATGTTAACGGGGTGTGTTAAAAGGCATAATCCGTAGGGAATCTTTGTCCAATGACGGCATAAATGCTAAAATGGCGGTGCGTGATGATTGAATCAGTTGTCAAATTATAAAAAACCGCTACCTTCGCGGATAATCACAACTATTCCCTTATCAGGTCATCAGATGTTAAGGACTTCAATAGAAATAAACGAACTGAAAATATTCGCCCATCACGGTGTCTTCCCTCAGGAGCGCAAGTGTGGCAATCTTTATTCAATCAGTCTGTCGTTGGTTTATCCTGCCGAGGCCGCTGCGGTTAGTGATGTTCTCGATGGCACAATTGATTATTCTGAAGCAGTAGAAATCGTGGCGCGCGAGATGGAACAGCCGTCGGCGCTCATCGAACATGTCGCGTGGCGCATCAGGCTTGCGTTGCTTAAAAGGTGGCCTCAGATTGAAGGCGGCTTTATACGGTTGGTGAAACTGGCTCCTCCGATATCGGCGGAACTGGGGTCGGCCGCGGTCAAGCTGGAGTGGTGATGCCTCGCCGGACGTGGAAACGATAAATGGAAAAAGCGCGTGGAATATCCACACGCTTTTTTCATTTATCGGGGTATGCGAAGTCGATTTTTGGGGGAGTTCCTGAGTAGGCCGGCATACACATACCAGTTGGCGCACCGATGAAAGTGGGGTCGGATATGACGTAGCGCGCGCCTTGCCACTGATAAGATGAGCCTTTGGCGTTGTCGAGCCTGACAGCCGCGCTCCTTCAAAATAGACGGGGAACTGCCTGACGGCTGATTTTTCATGCTTTGTGGGTAGGTTGACCGCGGCGTAGGTCAGTTGTGGCAGTTGGTCTTGAAAAAACGATTTTTCGTCAATTCTGAATCTCTGTTGGTGGCCATCTGTTTCGTCATCGGGGGTTACGGTCACGGCCATAACAATTCCGGGGCAATTTTTTACCGCCTCAATCAGTGCGTCGTCGTTGCCCGACGGTTGATTGAACGTGGCGTCAATCCCGACGGCTCCCGGCTCGCAGATGGTGAGCAGGTCGATGATTCGGGCGATGTCAAATCGGTCGGCGGTGTCGATGTTGACTATTATGATGTTTGGGTCGAGTGTCTTGACGCTGCGTTGATTGGCAACCGTGTTGAAAAAGTCGGCTACGGAAAAGTCGCGCTTGTCTTGCAGTGACATGAATGTGGCCTCGGAAAAAGCAAGCGGCTTTATGAAAAGGACCGACAAGAGGTAGGCCAGGGCGACGATACACGCCGTCTTGAGCAGGTTGCGCGGCACTGTGCGTTTAGACTTGTTGTCGGTCATCGTGTGTCAATGCTATGGGCGCGAATATACAAATAAAACCCGGACCGACTGTCTAAATCGGCCCGGGAAACTTAAAAACAATCATTATTGATATAGTTGAACTTTTGTTTAGAGGGGGGTGATGCTGATTGCGAAACCTCCGCCGGGAGCGGCGGTGAGCGAGTCGAGGCTCTCGGCCCCGCTCATGGCGCAGATGCCGTAGATAATCAACGCTATTGTTACCGGTAGTCGTTTCATCGTCGAGAGATTATGAGGTGGCTGAAAAAAGCAGCCCTCGGGCGTTTATGCGCCGAGGACTGTGTGGGTTGCGTTGTCTGAATGGCGTCAGCTGTCAGAGTTTGAACTCGTCGGCGATTGCCTCGGCTATGCGCTTCATCTCGTCGGCATCAGCGGCGGGACGCGCTTTGGAGAAGCTCATGTCGGCCTCGCAGTTGATGGGGATGAGGTGGATGTGGGCATGAGGTACCTCAAGACCGATTACCGTGACACCAATGCGCTTGCATGGCACGGCCTTTTCGAGGGCTTTGGCGACCTTTTTCGCGAAAATGTTGAGTTGCGCCAACTCATCGTCGGTGAGGTCAAAGATATAGCTGACTTCGCGCTTGGGGACCACGAGCGTGTGGCCCGGAGCTACGGGGCTGATGTCGAGAAACGCGTAGTGCTTATCGTCCTCGGCAACTTTGTAAGACGGGATTTCGCCGGCGATTATGCGGCTGAAAATAGTTGGCATGGTGTGAGAGATTTATTGTTTAAAACGAGATTTCCACGATTTCAAATTTCTTGGTACCCGAGGGGACTTTGATTTCCACAACCTCGCCGAGTTTGTGCCCCAGAAGCCCTTGTGCGATGGGGGTGCTCGACGCGAGTTTTTTCTCCTTGAGGTTGGCCTCGCTGTCGGCCACGATGGTGTACTCGACAGTCATACCGCTCGCCATATCCTTGATTTTTACGCGATTCATAATCTGAATCTCCTCGGTGTTGAGTTTGCTCTCGTCGATGATGCGAGCGTTGGCGACAAGGTCTTTGAGCTGGGCGATTTTCATCTCCAGCATACCCTGAGCCTCTTTGGCCGCGTCATATTCCGCGTTTTCTGAAAGGTCGCCTTTGTCGCGAGCCTCGGCGATAGCGCGTGATATTTCGGGGCGCTTAACCGATTCGAGATAAGCGATTTCTTCCATTTTCTTCTTATAACCGTCTTTGGTCATGAAAGTGATAGCCATGGCTGAGTATTTTAAATTTAAAGTAAAAAATAAAAAGAATCCCGGCCCTGTGGACGAGACCCCCCTTACGGTTTGGATGTTTGTTAATTTCTACGCACAAAGGTAGTTAATTATTTTTGATTTCACTCGGAGTCGCAACCATTTTAGCATAATTTTACAATTGTGTGCTCTCCTTATCGAATCCCGGATTAGTGGAAACCCCCTGAAAATTACTATCTTCGCGGTGAAAATAAATGATAAACCAATTATAACCAGACGTGATTACTCAAGAACAATTAAAAGATGCGTCGGAGCGCGCCGCTGCGCTCAAACGCTATCTCGACATTGACAACAAAAAAATCCAGATTGAAGAGGAGGAGCTGCGTACCCATGTCCCTGACTTTTGGGAGCACCCTCAAGAAGCTCAGATACAGATGAAAAAAATCAAAGACCTGCAGCAATGGGTTGTCGGTTACACTGAGGTGGCAAAGACCGTCGACGAGCTTTCGCTTGCATGGGATTTCATCAAGGAGGGGCTAATCGAGGAGGAAGAAATCGACCGGCTTTATGCGCTGGCGATGGAGCGAATCGAGAATCTGGAGTTGAGGAATATGTTGCGCCGCGAAGAGGATAAACTCGGCGTGGTGCTTAAAATCAATTCGGGCGCGGGTGGCACCGAGAGCCAGGATTGGGCATCGATGCTGATGAGGATGTATATGCGTTGGGCCGAAAAACATGGCTACAAGCTGTCAATCTCAAACTTACTCGACGGTGACGAGGCGGGCATAAAATCATGTACAATAAACATTGAGGGAGACTTCGCCTACGGTTATCTCAAAAGCGAAAACGGCGTGCATCGATTGGTGAGGGTGTCGCCCTACAACGCTCAAGGGAAACGCATGACGTCGTTTGCGTCGGTGTTTGTCACTCCGCTCGTGGATGATACCATAGAGGTGAAAGTCGAGCCTGCGCTCCTGTCGTGGGATACATTCCGCTCGGGCGGTGCGGGAGGTCAGAATGTCAACAAAGTTGAGTCGGGAGTGCGCCTGCGCTACCAGTTCACTGACCCCTATACGGGCGAAAAAGAGGAAATCTTGATTGAAAATACCGAGACTCGCGACCAGCCTAAGAACAAGGAAAATGCTTTGCGTCAACTCCGCTCGATACTATATGACAAAGAGCTCCAACACCGGTTGCAGGAACAGGCCAAAGTTGAGGCCGGAAAGATGAAAATCGAGTGGGGTTCGCAGATACGTTCATATGTGTTTGACGACCGTCGCGTTAAAGACCACCGAACCGGATATCAGACGAGCGATGTGGGCGGCGTGATGGATGGCGATATCGACGGTTTCATCAAGTCGTATCTGATGGAATTCGCCGCGTCGGAGGTCGAAAATCAGTAATTGAGATGAAAGATAAACTGACTATAATAAAGGTCGGTGGCAAGATTGTCGAGGAGCCTGACACGTTGGCGGCGTTGCTCCGCGACTTTGCGGCCATCGACGGTTTCAAATTGCTCGTTCACGGCGGTGGACGCTCGGCGACCAAAGTCGCGTCGAAGCTCGGCATTGAAACCCGGATGATTGGCGGCCGACGTGTGACCGACAAGGATATGCTCGATGTAGTGACCATGGTTTATGGCGGATTGGTGAACAAGAAAATAGTTGCCGGTCTGCAAGCCGCGGGTGTCAATGCCCTTGGGCTGACCGGGGCTGACATGAATGTCATTTTGAGCCACAAACGTCGCGGCGGCGAGGTCGATTATGGCTGGGTGGGCGATGTCGACCGTGTTAACGGTGAGGCTATCGCCGCTATGATACGGTCGGGAGTCGTGCCTGTAATCGCTCCGCTGACTCATGACGGCAACGGCAATATGCTTAACACCAACGCCGATACCATGGCGGGTGAGACGGCTAAAGGCTTGGCCGAGTATTTCGACGTCTCGCTTGTGTTCTGTTTCGAGAAAGCCGGCGTGTTGCGTGATGAGAACGATGATAATTCGGTCGTGACGAAGATTACCCCCGAAATTTATAAGTCATTATGCGCTGATGGGGTAGTCGCCGGCGGAATGATACCCAAACTCGACAATGCGTTCGACGCGCTTTCGGCGGGTGTGAAATCTGTAATTATAACGAAAGCTGAGGCGTTAAATGACCTTTCGCTCGGAAGCCATATCGTAGGCCAATGATAGATGAACTGTATTACCGGGCTGTTGATTTGCTTGAATCGCTTATCGCCACGCCGCGCTTGAGCCGTGACGAAGGTGGAGGCGCTGATTTGGTAGAACGATTTTTGCGCGATAACGGCTGTCGTCCATTGCGTGTGGCCAACAACATCGTTGTCCCTGACGAATCATACAATCCCGACAGACCCACACTGTTGCTAAATTCACACATCGACACCGTTAAACCTGTCGAAGGGTGGAGCCGAGACCCGTTCAGCCCCGCGGTTGACGACGATGGGCGGTTGTATGGCTTGGGCTCCAATGACGCCGGTGGTGCGTTGGTGTCGCTGTTAGCCACGTTTCTATACATGCGTGAGCGTAACCGCGGCTATAATCTGCTGTTCGTCGCTTCGGCTGAGGAAGAGGTTAGCGGTCAAAACGGATTGGAACTTGCCTTGGGCGGTTTGCCGCATATTGATGTGGCGATTGTCGGCGAACCGACCGGAATGAACCCGGCCGTCGCCGAGAAGGGGCTGATGGTGCTTGACGGAATAATAAGCGGGGAGTCGGGCCATGCGGCGCGCGATGAGGGAATAAATGCGATATATAGTGCTATTCCGGTTGTCGAGAAACTGCGGTCGCTGACATTAGAAAAGAGGTCGCCGATGCTCGGGCCCGTTAAAATCAGTGTGACTCAGATTAAATCGGGGACGCAACACAACGTTGTGCCCGACAGATGCGAAATAGTGGTTGATGTGCGCACGACTGATGCCTATACAAATGTTGAGACGCTTGCAATGATACGAGATGCGGTGCCACAGTGTTACTTAACGCCTCGCTCGGTGCGGCTCAATCCGTCGAGCATACCGCTTGACCATCCAATCGTGAGACGGCTTGAGATGCTTGGCGGGGTGGCCTATGGGTCACCGACTTTGAGTGACCAGGCGTTGATGCCTTGGCCGTCGGTCAAGGTGGGGCCGGGCGATTCCGCGCGCTCTCACACCGCCGACGAATATATAAGACTATCGGAAATACGCAGCGCAATCGAAATTTATATCCATCTTCTTGACGGATTAAATTTCTGATGCTTCAGGTCTATTGCCTGTCAGTCAGGCGGTTGCTACTGCAGGCTTGATGAACGGTTAAAAATATTTCAAAAAAAGCGCCAAAAAGTTTGCATAGTTTCCAAAAACGGTCTACCTTTGCATCGCGAAAACAACCAAGGTGCCATAGCTCAGTTGGTAGAGCAAAGGACTGAAAATCCTTGTGTCCCCGG
>CAZFNR010000029.1:0-16440 GCA_964520525.1 uncultured Muribaculaceae bacterium | reverse complement strand
ATTTGAGATTAATTTGTGACGTTTTAGTAGTCGTAGAGGAGTTCAAGTTCGTCGACACATAAGACACTGCCGTCGCCTCCGGTGAAGTAATCACCATATTTACTTGCCGAGCAAACGATGGTCAAGTAGCGAGGTATGCGCGATGTGCTGCGGTAATCAAAGTCGATTTCAATCTGAGTGTATTGCGAAATAGGCGCTCCCGATTGGAATTGGCCATAAGCGATGACCGATGGGTCGTTAGGGTTGAACAGCTGTCGGTTTTTGGGCTCGGTGCGTATTTCGTAGGGAGTTTCGCTGTCAGATAGCGCCATCCAAACGATACAAGTGTCGGGCTGCCCCTTCATGTGGTCAAACGATGACTCGGTTTTTGATGCGTGGCTGATAGCGACAGGGTTGTATTTGAGGTATAATCGCAGGCGTGTGGGGCGCTCTGAAAATTCGCGTCCGAAGTTTAAGATGCCATTGGTGCCAACGGTTTTGACATACTCACCGGTGAAAAGGTTTCCGGCGGCCAATTTACCGGCTGGACCTATGCCGACAAATTTAGATTGCAACATCGCCGCTCGTCCCGTGCCGCTTGGAGTGTCGTCGGTAGGCACGCTATTGCTTGATCCGAGAGTGGTGGCTCCACGGTTGCCGGTATCCCAGTAGCGGTCGCCGTTTTCCTCCCACGGACACCATACTTTGTCGTTAAGCCACCATTGGTCTAATCCTGCGTTTTGAACTTGACGCACGCTTCCGGTAGTAACGGTGATTTCATTGCCGTATTCGTTGTCTGAGTAGGTCCTGACGACATAATCGGTGTTAGGATCGAGGTGAATGATGCGGGCGGTGAAATCGCCTTCGTTGGATGTTATCCATTCGACCGGCACTTTAGTCCATTGATCGATGTCGGCTTTGCGGTATTCGACACCATTATCTAGACCTATGCGAGCTTCGCCGTATACCCAAATCACTGAAGTCCATGCGTCGGCGCTTTTTGTGGTCACGTTTGATTGTGTAGGTTCGACATAGATTGTCCATTTGGTTTGTTTGCCAAACGATGTCATTATAACCTCGACGGGATTTGTGAAGTCGACCGTTGTGCCTGTTAAATCGGGTAAAAGCATTGACCCTTCAGGACCGAGTTTCATCGATGTCACTTTAAGAGATGATATATCGGCGGTGTCGGGGATTTTAGCAATTACGCGTTGTGCGGCTACATCAATCACTGATGTGCCTATTTGGCCTTCAATCGTGAAATATCGCTGTATAGGTTGCACGGCTTGAATTGTCCAAGCATATTCTTGATACAATTTCAATGTGACGTTGACAGTTTGTGTTAGGTCGAGGGTCTTAGGTAGCCCGCCGATGACTTCGACACCTTTGGGAGATAAAGAGTCGTAAGTTACCGTCACATTGCTTGGGTCGACTGTTTCGGGCAGGTAGACAATCACGTTTCGTGTAACCGTGTCAATGACTGCGGGTTGAGATTGTCCCTCGACTTCAAAAGCGGCGAAATTTGCTTGAATTCGAGGATATGGAATGTCATTTTCAATACATGAGTTTAGGAGAGTTAATCCTATACTCAGTATGATTATGTGGATATATCTTTTCATATATTGAGATTTATCAGATGTGGATACCGATTCCGAGGTTGATATTGAAGATGTTGAATTTGAAATTTGCTCCACTGGTGAAGCGAGAGCCTTCTTCAACGTCGTTGGTCTTTTGTTTCTCGTTGCGCATTTTGATACCGAATACGCCGAAAGAGACATTGAAGCTGACATAGTCCATCACGAAAACGCAGACACCGGGACTAAAGTTAAGTGCGGCTTCGAAAATATCGGTCTTCGTATCGCGCAACTCGTTGTTGTAGTATCGTTTGAAGCGCGACACTCCACCACCGAAAGAGATATCGACATCGTTGAAGATAGCGAAGCGTTTTTCCCGGCCAAGTCCGACGTAGTTGCGATAAAAGAGAGCGACTGAGTAGGTCTCGGAGTAGTAGCTTACATCGCGGATTGAAAAGTTGATGTCGTCGTCGAAATCAACAGCCAGATGAGGCATATTCAGGTCGCTATGAGTGTAGTTGAATTTGATACCGACCGATTGGTTGTTTTTCCAGAAGTAAGCAACCGACGGTTTGACGGAGTATATTGTGCCTTTAAAGTCGAAATCTTTGATAACCGAGAGTAATTCGACATCTTTGGCGTCAAATGAGCCGTAGGAGGCTG
Source organism: uncultured Muribaculaceae bacterium (assembly GCA_964520525.1). Taxonomy (GTDB): domain Bacteria; phylum Bacteroidota; class Bacteroidia; order Bacteroidales; family Muribaculaceae; genus JAJPXC01. The sequence goes on along the minus strand of CAZFNR010000029.1, from coordinate 14,224 downwards.
TGAGCCCTAACGCCCACTGCCCTTTTGGAATGAACAGGAAGTTGTAAAGTCCGCGGTCATAGCGACCGAAGTTACGTTGAGGAATGATGATGCTGACGGTGTCTTTGCCGACAATCACTTTTTCATCCATCCAAGAGAGGTCGCGCTGTGCGCGGGCTGCAGGTTGCGAAATAGAGTCGGTAGTCGCAATCGGGGCGTTTTCTTGGCACTTAGCTCTAAAGGGAATCAAGGCCATAATCGCTGCGAGCAAATATATAATCTTCATATCGTTTAGAGGTAAAATGCCATGCCGAATGTGATGGACAGCAGGTTGATGTTGAAATTAGCTTTTTGGGAATTGCGATGCGATACGTAAATCTGGTCGGTCTTAGATTTTGTGTGGGTGTAGGAAAATCCGAGAACTCCGACATTGACTTCGATAGCAGAGTAGTTGTTAAGGAACATAATGAACCCTGGGGCGAGACCGATGTTGACGTTTGTATTTGTCTCGTATGTGCCGGTCAAGTCGTCGCCGCTACCGTTGCATAGTTTTGATTGGCCTCCACCGATTTGCAACTGCAACTCGTTGAAAAATCCGAAGCGCTTGTTGTTGCCGCAACTTATGTAGTAGCGGAGTACGCCTACTGCCGAGTAGTTGTTGCTGATGCGGTAAAAGTTGTCGATGTTGTAGTCGGTTTCTGAATCGATGATTACGTCGGCAGAACTCATGCTCGTTTTGTTGCGAGTATAGGAGATTTTGCCGCCGACGGCGAGGTTGTCTTTAAAGCAATATAGTAACATCGGGCTGACTTTGAATGAATAAGTGTCACCGCTGATGTCTTCGACAATCAAGAATTGGTAATTGTCTTGGTCAGACTGAGAATAGTTGACGCTGATGCCTGTAATCCATTGGCCTTTGGGGATAAACGAAATCTGTTCAAGATTACGCCGGAATTCCTGTTGTGCCCGTGCGTTTAAACCGCCGGCCACAGCAAACAGAATCAAAATAAATAGCTGTATTTTTTTCATTTCAAAAATATGTCATTGTTGTGTCGGCGGTATAATTTTAATCATCAACGAAGCCTGACTTGATTTGCCCTGCTTGTCCTCGGCATAAAAAGCGATTTTATATTCACCAATTGGAAGTAAGTTGCACAGTTTGGCACTGAAATTCACCACCATAGCATCGGTGCCGTCATCGTCATGCCGAGTCGCTATATTTATACCTTTTGAATATAGGTCCGAGACGGTAGCGTCTGACGGATTAACGAGCGAATAGGAGTCGGAAGTGAATCCAAGCGTAGCGAATTGTTCACTCGTCATTGTCACCGATTTCAATCCCGATGGTGCCACAATCGTAACGGGATGTCGGCGTGACTCTCCACGATTATATTGCTGCACAAGCGCAATATCCATACCGTCTAACGATATTGATGGAGCTGCATTTATAGGTATTTCGTGGTAAACGTCAACTTCAGACTTGTCGACCGTCAAATCAAAGGTCATCCCTCCCTGAGGTGTCACGAATCCCGAATAATTAAAGTGTAGTTTGTACTCAGTGGCGCGTTTAACATCACTGATTGTACCTGACTTGACAAACAGTTTTCCATCGAAAGTTTCCGCCGTCAGAGTCCAATCCAAATCTTTGACCCCATTCGGCATCATAAAATAGCCTTTCCGTGTGTCGTCACCGTCAAAGATAAGAGTGCCTCGTTTATGCCCGACTGTCAATCGGTAGCTATTCAACGCATCTTTGACCTCGTTATCGTAAGATACCGATACCACAACGTTTGCAAGCGTACAGTTGATGTTAACCACCGAAGTTTCTCCTTTTCTGACTTCGAATGGCTGATAACCCCGGTAGTATTTCGCCGTGAAAGATGCCGGCAGGCTATCGCCCGACCACGCCTCAGCCACATAGCTGCCTGACATGAGCCATATCTGTTGGGGCAATTGAGAAACTCCGTTATAGGTGCGTATACGCCCCTGTGGATTGGAAATGAAGATGGTGCATCCATCGGCGAGTTGACCATCGCTGTCGGCTCCGGTTTCATTTAAAAACATTGGTGACAATGCGACACAACCATCCCCATCTTCATTCCCTCCGGCGGGTCCATAGTCGTCAGAGGATGAGCAGCCACATAATGCCAACGCAACTGCGGTCAATATGATTTTGTCAAGTATCGGATTCTTCATTGCTGCGGGGTGTAAAATTTCAGAGTGGCAGAAGCCTTCAGACCTTTAGAATCGGTTACGTCAAGCACGAAATTATGGTTACCCGGGAAGAAAACGAGCAAAGGCATAAATGAAGATATATCGAACGTCAATGATTCCTTACCGATAATATCGTTGCCGGTCGGGAAGCCGAGTTCGTTCAACGCTTCATCAAATTCGCCGGGATGTGCGAGGTCAAAATGATCTGTCAGCCCGACTCCGATTAATTCCTCAGGAGTCAAAGATTCAGAAACAATTGTAACTTCAAGTTTTTCAATACCGTTGGGAGCGACAATATCAACACGGGCGACCAAATCAGCGGTAACAGTGTTAACGCTGTTTAAATCGAGGGTTTGACTGGTAATAGCCGGAGCATCGTCCTCTCCCGGTCTGTCGCCCGGGTCAGGGTCTTCTCCACCGGGGATATCAATATCGACATCATCAAAAGTGATATCGGCATCTATAATCAATCCGGGGTCAATCGAGCCATTGTTAACCGAGAATGTCACATAATGGTGTTGTCCGGCCTCAATGCCGGTGAACGTTTTGAGGAGAGTGGTCAGATGCCCGTTGACGGTTCCGCTGAACGATGCTACCAAAGTCGACGCGCCGGCGGGCATCGCGAAATAACCTATGCGTGTTTCATCGGCAGAAAAGTCAAGAGCCGCATTGTCGGCAGCGGTTATTGTCACTTTCGCATCATCGCCAAGTGCAGCTTTCAAAGCGTCGGAATATCGGACAGAAACAGCGACATTAGACAACACACAGGTCATATCGCCCAAACTGCATATTTCATTTTCCTCTATGCTAAAAGATTTAGCGGCATGATAAAATGGAGAATCCCATGCCGCAGCCTGCAATGGAGCGTTTTCCACATCGAGATTATAATCCCCGACAGGGAGCGTCAGCACCTCGGGCATCTCGCCATATTTCCAACTACCGCAGGCGGCACCAGTGACCGCATTTGTAATTGAAACAGTGTAGTCATTGACATCAAGGCCGGTTGATGGCAAAGTTTCCTTAATGGAATTGTCAACATCGAGATTCAAAGATGTAAACAAAACATCGCCATCAGGAGAAAGGAGTTTCTCGGGGTTCCAGTCGTTATCACATGACATCAATAATAGAGCCACGGCTGAAACCGCAATTATATCGTTTAAATTTTTCATATCAATTAGTGTAATAATTTATTATTAGTAAGCGAATGAAATGTCGTCAATCCACAAAGAACTTCCTCTTGCCGCACCGGCTACGAGATCGTTGACCAAAGGGATATTGGCAGTCTCATAATCAATGGAGCCTGTTGAAACGGAAGAAGAGAACATCACTTTAAGGTGGGTCGGACGCAAACCAAATACCGGGTATTCCAATGGAATTTTGAACGAAGTGTAACCAGGAGCGAGCGGAAGCTCGGCAGTGGTTGACGCTACGACAGTCTGAGTCCCATTGTCGACCCGATAAAGAGTTACCGACACGCAGCCTCTGTCAAGAGGAAGACCATGTGCGGCCGGCATATATTTGTAGTATCCGGTCAAAGCCGACGGTCGAGATGAAAAAGATATCCCTTCATCGTAATCTTCGGAATTATCGGCTGCTGAATAGCTGTAACTTCCGAGAAACAATTTACCGGCAGCACGAAACGCCACATCGGGCACATTGGGATTATAGGGTAAAAATTCACCGACGTTCTGTGCGTAATCTTTAATCGGTTCCCCATTCACATCCCAAGCTACGCTTGTGAGCTTCATCGCTTTAGAACCATTTTTGCTATCGTTGACAATCATCGCCGACAATTGCTGATACCAAGTGTTTTTATGCTTGGCGTCCTTGCACATAGTTTTATCGTTTACGGTGGCCCACCCCCCTTCGGGCAGATAAAGGTCGGCTGACCAATAGTTCTGATGATTGTAGATTCCGACGTGGGTCTGAGAATATCTTCCGCCCGAAGGCAAGTTATAATACTCCTCTTTCAATTTAGCTTTTTCAAAATCACCGTTTGGAATCGAGACCGCTTTCTCAGTGGTGAATCTTACGGGGTCGGTAAAAACCGCCTTACTGTTCCCAGGTAATGCTGTCGCTTTGATTTCGTAGGATGTAGCAGGATTAAGTCCTGAAACAGTAACCAGACTTTTTTTGTCGTCGCGCCGCACTATATGCAATCGGTGACCACCAGCATCAACAACTTCAATCTGACGCACGATGGCGGCTGCCACGTCAGGGTCGGAGTGGATAATTTTGATTACAGTCGATGTAGCAAAAGGGTCAACCTCCAATCTAAAATCGGGAGATTGGCGTTCCATCACTACCTCCCCCTTGGCAACCCCGTTGTAAAGCATCCTAACGGGTAAGGCACTTGTCCCCTCTGGGACCGTGAATGACACAATCCACTCGGCACCGTTATCGGCGACTGACTCTATCGGGAGGGCAACCCAACTCCCGGATAAATTTCCGGCGAGTGACAATCTCGACGCATCGGCCATTTCGGTCGATGGCTTGACTTTTATAGCTGCCGTGTTTTTGCCGACAATTATGGGAGACACCTGAGAGGCTGTGAATGACACTTCGTTAAAATTAAGGAGAAGCGAAACCGGCTCACTTGACTTTCCATAGGAGTCGACAGCGATGAGTGAAAATGTGAGATTGTCACCATCAGAGGGATGTATATTCGCGACAAAATCAGTAAAATCTATTTCAGCCATTTTATCCGGATTTCGCCACAGCCCTTTGACGCGCAGCCCCATACCTTCAAGGAGCGATTGCTGTGCATCTGTCGCTTTCATTAAATCAAATTCAGACGGTATTCCCGCATCTTGCATCGAAGTGACTCGAGAAGAAAGGATGACTTTGGCTATCCCTGCCCCAGCCGATATAGTCGCGGATAACTTTGTGGACGCCGAGGCTCCTTCCGTTATTGTGAAGGGTTGTCCAGACACAAACCCGTTGGCGAATATGGCGGGAGCGGGAGAGCTCATCAGTTCGTCACTCAAATCAATGACAACATCGCGTGGGTCGGTAGAATCATCAAATGAGATAATCAATTTAGCATTTCCCATATCTCCATTATTCACATCGAGCTTCACACGATAATGATGCCTAGGTTGGGCAATTATCGGGGTTGGAGCGACAAACGAAGCAGACTGACCGTTGGGCTTGGTGACAGAAACGGTAAATGTCACATTGCCAGGACAGATATACACCGGTCGGAGCTCATCTTTGCCATATTGCAAATACCCGCCACCATCGGAATGAATCAGTGTTGAATAGTCGCTGAAATAGCCTTTGAATGCTTCTGTGGCCGATACCGATACCATTGAGTTCGCCAGGCTACAGACTATTCGCACCGTTGTCGTCTCAGCTTCTCGAACAGACAGAGACTGCTCTCCATAATAATAAGCCGCGTCAAAGCCCTCCTTATCAATTGAACCGAAAGCAGCCTCCATGACATAGTCACCAATATTATACAATCCGTCAGTGGGGAAATCGCTGAACTTTTCCCATGTTTTGGAAAAAGCGCCATCAACAGACCTAAGAGTCAACGAAAAATCCTCCGGACTTATTCCATTGACCGTTGACGTCTCTCCCTGTCCGGGGATAGTGGCTGACAAAACTTCAGCATCAACATCGATGTCAGCGGCAATTTGACCATTTCCAAGACGAGAAGGCCCGTCATCGGTGTCACAAGCTGACAACACCAGTAAATTTAGTCCTAATAAGCAGTTTATATATTTCATTACAATACACTGTTTCACAATGATTTGAAGAAAGAAAAAAGCAGATTTGGTTTTAGTTGAATTTTGAAATTGTAAAGGTAATGATTTTTTATGATTTTCAGCCACACATAAATGCTAAATACATTAACAATCGTGAAGAATGAGTCCAATATGAAGTGCAAAATTAGCGATTTGCCTGAGATGCTCATATGTAGCAACTCACAGATTCCATCAGGAGTGGTCAAGTGTACAAACCTCATACGCATACTATTGACAATCAACTACATATCTTCCGCAAAGCACACAAAGTGCAGTAATTTGCATGAAAATTAGAAATTATTTTACTATTTTTGTGAAAATAAAACGCATTAGCGGTAGCCATAATGAGGTTCTCACTACTCGCTAATGGTAAGTCGAATTTATCGAACCTCCCTCTGTATTTTGTCTGTCTATTGGATATACTGAAAATAGCGGATATGAACAACATTCCTGAGCCCATTCTCGCATTACCTGTTTTAGATCTATGAAGGAAAGTTTACTGAATAAATTGTCAAGGTCACAACATATACATCATCTACTTGACACCCCAGCCCCCCGATGGACTATATGTCTGGTAGATATGCTCATTGTCGCAATGAGTTGTGTACTGACTTTCACTTTCAGCGAAATCAATGGCACTGATGGGCCATCGTGGACATATTCGCCATGGATAAGGGGGTCGGTTGTTGTAGCGATATACTTCTTATGCAGCCTAATCGTCAAAAGCTATAAATACGTTCTACGATTATCGGTCATAGCCGATCTTTATAGAATCACGATGATGATAACCTTTGCATCTATCATTTTGACAATAGTGACATTAGGCATTCAGGCGATTACTCACGAACTGTTTTTCCGCATATGGAACGTATTTCTTATCGCAGTTTTTTCATTCACAATGATGATGTGTCTGCGACTCGGACTAAAATATGTTTACACATTATTTATCAACTCAATATCCAAGAGGGAAAGAGTGATAATGCTTGGGTCGGCGATTAATTCCTATTTCCTGGCAAGCGCATTGAAATATGAGGTGAACGGTCAGTTTGAACCCGTGGCCTTAATCAGCCTGTCGAGCAAAGAAACCGCCAAACCCATCAACGGAATACCGGTTTTGAAATATAACGAGGATGATATAGAAGATATATTCAACAGATTTAACTGCAAGACTTTACTATTCCTTTCCAGCCAAATTGAGTTCATGAAAAGTGGAGCGGCAGATGTATTCCTCGGACACGGCATCAAATTATTAATGCTCAATCAAGTAGAAGAATTCACGACAAGCGAGGATGGTCATCAACCCCTTTCATCACACGTCCATCACACCAACATAGAGGATTTGCTTGGCCGAGAGCCAATAAAGACCGAGAATCCAAGAGTAAACCGAATTATAAGGAACTCCGTTGTGATGATTACCGGTGCCGCAGGCTCCATTGGTTCTGAAATCGTCAGACAAGTGGCGCAATTCGGAGCTAAAGAGATAGTGCTTCTCGATCAAGCCGAGTCGCCGATGCATGAAATGCAACTTGAAATGGATGAAAAGTTTCCAGGCACCAACGTTCATTTGTTTATAGGAGATGTCACGAACCGAGAGCGTATGGAACGGGCATTCGTCAAGTACCGTCCGCGGTTTGTGTTTCATGCCGCAGCCTATAAACACGTTCCCATGATGGAACACAATCCATCAGAGGCCGTATTGACCAATGTGTTCGGCACCAAGAATATAGCAGACCTTTCGATGCTCTACGGTGTAGAAAAGTTCGTTATGATTTCGACCGACAAGGCGGTCAACCCGACCAATATAATGGGGGCATCAAAACGAATCGCAGAGATATATGTCCAATCTCTGTTTTTCCGTAACCAAAAAATACACGACCATCCGACAACCCAATTTATCACCACTCGATTTGGTAATGTTCTGGGGTCAAACGGGTCGGTCATACCCCGCTTTCACCAACAAATAAAAAAAGGAGGACCGGTCACTGTGACCCACCGCGACATGATCAGATATTTCATGACTATCCCAGAGGCCTGCTCACTCGTTTTGGAAGCCGGCTGCATGGGCTCAGGCGGAGAGATTTACATATTTGACATGGGCAAACCGGTAAAAATCTATGATTTAGCCTGCCGCATGATTTCACTGGCCGGACTTAGAGCGGACAAAGATATCAAAATAGTAGAGACGGGGTTACGTCCCGGAGAGAAATTATATGAGGAGCTTCTCAGCGACCGAGAACGCACTATTTCAACACATCATCCCAAAATCATGATTGCCAAGGTGAGAGTCTATGACTATGTAAACGTCAAAGAGCACTTAGCCGAGTTGAAAAAGTCGCTCGACAGCGGAGACAACCACGCTCTTGTGCTTGAAATGAAACATATCGTGCCTGAATATGTGTCACGCAATTCAGAATGGGAAAAAATAGATAGCGAAGTGAGAAAAGAGTGCGGCGGGCACAACGTAGTTGAAATACCCAATCCAAACTAATAGGAGATTAAATATGAGCAGAATTTTACATATCGCAGCAGTGACTGCGCTTTTGTGCCTGTGCGGGATACAGAGTGCGCAAGCCGATTTAAAGGATTTTTTAGGCAAACTTGGCGGTGACAGCGATGCAATAGAGGGCATCACGAGTATAATCGGCGATATTGCGGGTGGAGGCGTCGAGCTGAAAGACCTCACAGGCGACTGGGAATATGTTGCTCCCGCGGTATCATTCAGGAGTGACAATCTTTTGAAAAAAGCCGGTGGAGCAGCTGCCGCAGATAAGATAGAGAAAGAAATCGAGCCATATTACCAGAAAGCCGGATTAACCGGCCTGAAAATGAAATTCAACGCTGACAGCACTTTCGTAATGAAAGTCAAACGCGCGGAATTGAAGGGTAATGTCACTAAAAATAAAGATGGGCAGTATCTATTTGGGTTCAAGGCATTCGGCAAGATAAAAATCGGTTCGATGACCGCTTATATGAGCCGATCGGGAAAGAACGTCAAATTGACATTTGATGTATCAAAACTTATTTCACTCGTTGAAAAGATTTCGGCGATTTCGGGAAATGCATCAATCAAAGGAATAGCGGCATTGTTAAGCAGCTATGACGGATTGAACGCAGGCTTTGAACTGAAGAAAACATCGGAATAAATCGATGGCACATACTATATGAATCAGACTGTGCCTTACGCCTACAGCGATAGGGATGGCTGCGACATCCTCATCGGTGAGGGTGATACGGAACTCAACACGGGATAGCATGGCCTATCAGCGATGTTGATGCTGATTCTACAAAAATTAAGGGTGTGTGACCTCTTATTTCACGTTGAGGAGAGATAAGAATTGGTCTTCAGAAATGATTTTAACGCCAAGCTTTTGAGCCTTTTCAAGTTTTGAGGGTCCCATGTTCTCTCCGGCTAATATAAAATCAGTCTTTTTGGATATTGAGGCGACGTTTTTGCCTCCATTGCGTTCTATCATCTCTTTGTATTGATCACGCGAATGATGTGAGAATGTGCCACTAATCACGATAGATTTTCCAGCAAGGATGTCAGACCGGTCCTCATCTGTATCTTCAGGCATCGACATCTGCAATCCTGCGTTTCGCAATCGTTCGATTATCCTGCGGTTTATGGGAGTTTCAAAAAATTCGATTATCGAGTTTGCAATCCTCTCTCCGATGTCATCAATAGACATAAGTTCATCAACCGACATAGACATCAGATTGTCGATGTCACCGACCGCCCGAGCGAGTTTTTTTGCGACTGTCTCGCCTACATATGGTATTGACAGAGCATAGACCACGCGCTCGAACGGGACAGATTTAGACGCTTCGAGACCTTCGATTATGCGCTCGGAGCTTCTTTTGCCGAATCGCGCAAGCGTCATGAGCTTTTCTTGAGTCAAGCTATATAGGTCAGCGATGTTATTGACCAATCCGGCCTTATAGAGCAGCTCAGCCGTCTCCTCGCCTATTCCATCAATGTTCATCATGCGGCGGCCTACGAAATGCTCGATTCTTCCGGCAATCTGTGGAGGACACCCATATTTATCGGGACACACCCATGCCGCTTCGCCCTCGACCCTGACAAGCCGCGTGCCGCAAGCGGGACATGATGTCACAAACCTGACAGGCACACTGCCAAGCTGTCGCCGACCGATATCGACCCCGGTGATTTTGGGAATGATTTCACCGCCCTTTTCCACATAAAGCATATCATGCTCATGAATGTCGAGCGATTTGATAATATCCTCATTGTGAAGGGATGCTCGCTTCACGATGGTACCTGACAAGAGAACCGGATCGAGATTGGCTACAGGTGTAACTACTCCTGTGCGCCCGACCTCGAACGACACAAAATCGAGACGAGTCAATGCTCTCTCGGCTTGAAATTTATAGGCGATGGCCCATCGCGGTGATTTGGCGGTAGAGCCAAGATTGAGCTGCTGTCGCAGCGAATCGACCTTAAACACAAGTCCATCGGTAGCCACCGGCAGCTCTTTGCGGGCAACATCCCAATGGCTGATGAATTTATCGACCTCATCAATTGAGTGCAAGGGTGTCATCACTGACGACACTTTAAAGCCCCAACTCTTTACAGCCATCATGTTGTCATAGTGGTTATCAAACGGTAGCTCATCGCTGAGAAGATAATAGAAATAAGCATCGAGACCACGACGGGCTACCTCGGCTGAATTTTGCATTTTCAGCGTGCCAGAGGCAGCATTACGAGGGTTCGCGAACAAAGGCTCCTCATTGAACTCACGCTCTCTATTGAGCCTGTCAAATTCGGACCATGGGAGCACTATCTCACCGCGAATTTCGAACCGATGGGGCCAACCGTCTCCTTGTAACTGCAAGGGTATACTTCTGATGGTTTTCACATTTTCGGTCACGACATCGCCTTTCACCCCATCGCCTCGAGTTACGGCTCTGACAAGCCGTCCATCTTCGTATATCAGTGATATTGATGTGCCGTCGAATTTCATTTCACCGATGATGGTCACCTTCTCCCCCATAAGGGCCGCGCGCGTACGGCTGACAAACTCATCTACCTCCTCAACGGAGTAGGTGTTACCGAGAGAGAGCATGGGATAGATATGGGCTACCTGCTCGAAAGCTTTGTTTATGTCACTGCCTACCCTCTGTGTCGGGGACAACGGGTCGTAAAACTCGGGATGCTCAGCTTCGAGACGCTCCAGCTCCTTGAGCAACTCGTCAAATTCCTTGTCGGTTATAGTCGGAGCGTTAAGGACGTAATAGTTGTGATTGTGGCGATTAAGCTCGCTTCTAAGCTCTATTATTCGCTGCTGAGGTGATGATGGCATTGTTTCCAAGGTTTAAATATCGCCTAAGTCTTTGTCGGAAAGGACTCGACGGGCACCGATGTATCGCTTGCTGTAATATCCGCCGTCGGGGTATGTGTCAATTTTCACGCCACCACCTATTGTAGCGTGAATGAATCGGATTGATTTGTCGTCGTCATTGACATCAATTACCATACCGACGTGGCCGACATTTTTACCGGCACGCCGTCCGCTGAAGAAAAGCAGGTCGCCCGGTCGCACTTCGTCGCGCGAGACACCGACTCCTTGCAGATATTGCGCGCGAGATGTGGGGCTGAGTTTGTATCCGAATTCACGAAACACATAGCTTGTGAAACCCGAGCAGTCGAAGTTCTTGGGGCCCCTGGCACCATAACGATAATGCGCTCCGAGGAATTTCTTGGCATAGCTGACCATGTCGGGGACGATGCTCTGCGGCTCTGCAGATTTAATCATCTCCAAAACAACCGCTTTGCCGACAGCGGCTCCGGCAATCAAGGAGGACGAAGGTTCCTCTCCGACCTTGACTACCCTATGGTTGGTAACGGTCGTAGTGGTTTTCTGTGTCGGGGTCGCATAAACGGCACCGACGGAAACTACGAATAACGCCGTCACTAACGCACTGATTATTTTGATGTGTTTCATTCCTCTTTCTTAGGGGAGAGATGGAGTTGGATGGTGAAAAAACTAATAAATCGGCAACCATGAATGACTAGTTCATTACAAAGTTAATGATAACCACCGGGGATGCAATAACCATCGATTTCGATTTAAATCAAATTAACCATTACGCAAATGCGAGCCACAAATTTAACATTGTGTAATGTTGCTTTAATGGGAGTTACACATGGGCGAAGAACCATAAATCGCCATGAAGTGTTATAAGCTAATGATGGCACGACAGTTTGACACGAGGTTGACATTTTGTCACGTTTGATGTCAGCATGGAAATTTGGCACGGAATATGCTAAAATTAAAGCGTAGAAATTAACATAACAAACTAACTAAACATATTCAATTATGAAAATCAAACCACTGGCAGATCGCGTTCTGATTAATCCGACCCCCGCCGAAGAAGTCACAGTATCAGGTATCATCATACCCGACTCGGCTAAGGAGAAACCGCTCAAAGGCACCGTTCTCGCCACAGGCGACGGCACGAAAGAAGAGAAAATGGTTGTCAAGGAAGGTGATACTGTACTTTATGGCAAATACGCCGGCACCGAGATAGAAATCGACGGTGAGAAATATCTCATCATGCGCCAAAGTGACATATTGGCCGTTGTTGAATAATTGAACATAAAATAAAAAAACCACAATCATGGCAAAAGAAATAAAATTTGATATCAAGGCTCGCGAGGAGTTGAAAAAAGGCGTTGACGCACTTGCCGACGCAGTGAAAGTGACACTTGGGCCCAAGGGGCGCAATGTGATTATCGAGAAAAAATTCGGCGCTCCACATATCACGAAAGATGGTGTATCGGTAGCACGCGAAGTAGAACTTGAAGACCAGTTCCAGAACATGGGCGCACAGCTCGTCAAGGAAGTGGCCTCAAAGACCGGCGACGACGCAGGTGACGGCACAACAACAGCAACCGTACTGGCTCAAGCTATCATCAACGTTGGCTTGAAGAACGTGGCAGCCGGCGCAAACCCGATGGACCTGAAGCGCGGAATAGACAAGGCCGTAGCTGTAGTGGTAGAGGGCATCAAAGCCCAATCGGAAGAAGTCGGCGACGATTTCAAGAAGATTGAGGATGTGGCACGCATCTCAGCCAACAATGACGAGGCCATAGGACGACTGATTGCGGAGGCTATGAAAAAGGTTAAGAAAGAAGGTGTGATTACCGTAGACGAGGCCAAGGGCACCGAAACAACTGTAGACATTGTCGAGGGCATGCAATTTGACCGCGGTTACATCTCGCCTTATTTCGTGACCAACACAGAGAAGATGGAGTGTGAGATGGACTCACCTTACATTCTCATCTATGACAAGAAAATCTCCAACCTGAAAGATATGCTCCCCATCCTCGAAGCAACAGCGCAGAGCGGTCGCCCGTTACTGATTATCGCAGAGGATGTAGATCAAGAAGCTCTTGCGACTCTCGTAGTGAACCGTCTGCGCGGCTCACTGAAAATTTGCGCCGTCAAAGCCCCAGGCTTCGGTGACCGCCGCAAAGAGATGCTGCAAGACATAGCTACACTCACAGGAGGTGAGGTAGTATCGGAAGAGAAAGGTTTGAAACTTGAGTCGGCTACCATCGATATGCTCGGCAAAGCAGAGAAAATCACTGTCAATAAAGAGAACACGACAATTGTCAACGGTGCAGGGGCAAAAGAGTCTATCGCCGCCCGTGTAGCCCAAATCAAGGCCCAAATCGAGCAGACCACAAGCGACTATGACCGCGAAAAGCTCCAGGAGCGTCTCGCCAAATTGGCAGGAGGCGTCGCCGTGCTCCATATCGGCGCACCCAGCGAGGTTGAAATGAAAGAGAAAAAAGACCGCGTTGACGATGCTCTCAGCGCAACGCGCGCAGCTATCGCAGAGGGTATCGTCCCGGGCGGCGGCGTGGCTTACATACGATGCATCGCCAACCTCGACACGCTCAAAGGCGACAACGAGGATGAAGAAACGGGCATACATATTGTCAAACGCGCCATCGAGGAGCCATTACGCCAAATCGTGGCTAACGCCGGTGTTGAGGGCGCTGTAGTGGTACAAAAGGTCAAAGATGGCAATGCCGACTATGGCTACAACGCACGCAAAGGGGTGTATGAGAACCTTATGGCAGCCGGTGTCATTGACCCCGCCAAGGTTACCCGCGTAGCTCTTGAGAACGCAGCTTCGATTGCAGGAATGTTCCTAACCACGGAGTGTGTAATTGCCGACAAGAAAGAAGACAATCCGGCCCCCGCAATGCCCGCAGGCGGCATGGGTGGTATGGGCGGCATGATGTAAGCCAC
>CAZFNR010000028.1:0-16991 GCA_964520525.1 uncultured Muribaculaceae bacterium | reverse complement strand
ATTATGCGGCTGATTTAACCATTTGATATCCAGCTGCCTACTTGCCGATGCAGAAACGGTTAATTTGCTGACATACAGATAGGTGTAAATCTAATCCGTATAAGTGACGTGAATTTTCTATGTTTGTAAGTGATTAACCGTCTGCTACTTAAATCGTTACAAGCCGCATTTGCCAAACCGACAACAGTGACTCAATGCAAAGATAGCGATAATACTCCGATTATCAAAGGAATATGTCAACTTTAACTTTCCGCGACATACAGATGCGCGTACAAAACGGACTAAAAATATGTTTTGACGGCAAAGAGAAACTGATCGATGAAGATGCGCTTGAAGGCAGCAATATTGTTTTGCTCGTAGAACATCAGCATGGCCTTTTTGTAGTCGATTGAGTCCACCGTGCGGAATGAAATCGGGCAATAGCCGTTGGCGATGAGAATACCGTTGCTTACTATTCGGGCTGTGCGCTTGTTGCCGTCGGTGAACGCTTGAATGTAGCTGAGCAAAACAAGCGCAAGCAGAGCTTTCTCGAAGATATTATTCCTGCCGTTTATTAGTCGTACGGAATCTTCAAGAGCCTCACGAATCTGAAACTCATTGTCAAGCGGAGTGTAGTTTGTTCCGGTTATACCGACACGGCGATGGCGAATATTTCTCTCAACTCCTAATTCTTTTGTAAGCAGCGCATGAATCTCCTCTATGCGGGCAACGGTCAAATCTTTCAGATAGTCTGGCACATCAAGAATAAAATCAAGAGCATCCTTGTGATTAAGGAGCATAACGGCTTCCTCCTTTGTCTTGCCGCTTGCCGTCTGTTTCTCTTTCAACAATCTCTCGGTCTCCAGTAAGGAGTATGTGTTGCCCTCAATCTGTGATGATTTCCAGGAAAGGTCAATGCCCAAACGTTCCATCTCTTTGCGGTATTCTAACTCTGACATTTCCGAAAGGTGTTGACGGAAGAGTTGTTGTGCGTCATCAAGACGTTGCAGTTCCTCATCGGTGAAAAAATCCACCGTTGGAAGAATTTCATTTATGAGCTCAAAATTGAATGATTCCTGCACTTGACGCTCGTCAACATCCTTGGCAAAGTATGTATCGAGGTTCAGCTCCATTGTCACATGAGCCTGTGGAGTAAGTCTATATCGAGTAGCCGGACCACGACCGACAACCTCAATGTGTCCTTTTGCGACACCATCGGCAATCATTCGTTTGAGTGTTGCCGGACTTGGGGGATTGGTTAAAGCCGAGCCGATTTCAGCCCGTGATGCTTCCAGATTATAGTGAAGGAACTGGAGTATTTCAATCTCTTGAGTCATATCAGAATGATTTTTCGGCTCAAAATTACTAAATTTTATTGGATTAACGGCTCAATATGAGCCGTTTTTTGCCATATTTGCGCTTAATTTGAGCCGATAGCCCCATATTGCCTTTGACCTATGACTTCTTCGATGCGCGCTGGCGATGTTTCAGATTCAAATCTTGTAGGTTTCTGCCGAGGGTATCTTCTTTGGCAATCAAAAGAAGATCATCATCAAGTTGCAGAGCATACAGAACACGTGCATAGATTCCTATTGAAACCGTCGGAGAACCTTTCTCGATGCGATTCACAGTGAGAGGCGAACAGGTAGCACGTTCAGCAACTTGCGCAATCGAGAGGTTACGACGCAACCTTGCGAGCTTAATCTGTTCACCCATAAGAGCCATTTTATGCTCCAGCTTCCGGGGCAACTTAGTCCCCATAGTGTTCTTTGCCATACTTTTATTAATCTGAAATGTCACACGCTTTTTTTAGAATTGAAATCATTTCATTTTCATGCTCTTGGCATTTGGAGTCAATCCACACTTCATTGGATGAATTTTGTATTATGCTCCCCATTATACGAAGTTTCAAACTCCCTTTCTTAACCATATTACCATATGACTTCATCTTTGACTCTGGAGAAAGGTTTGAAAACTTTGAATTGACGCTTCGAGAAATGATACATAGGTTTCCGAAGGTATCTCTGTTCTCCCATGAATCAAAAGAATCGTCAGATGGATTTTGTGGATACCAGTGTTCAACTGAGTTACGGAATTCAAATTCAAAATCGCTATATGTGTTCTTATTGTTCTTCCATAACAAATAATCCAAGAAATTAAACACGATATGAGGAGTCGTTACGCCAAGCTTGTAGTCCTCTCCATCTAAGAAATTCTCCTTGGTTGCTTTTGCGGCTATGCCTTCTGCTTCGTCGATTAATTTGACTTGTTCATCATTCTCAAACAGCCATAGGATAAGCTCTGTTATCCAGTGCATAACCTTGGGGGATGTGTATGATACACGAAGTGCAGACTGAATCATTAAGCATTCTTTATTGCGTGGAGCATATGTCTTCTCCCATTCATTTTCATACCTCAACTTTGTATTTGAATAGTATGCTTTCTTTTTAGATGCTTGTCCCGACGTGTGCACTTCCTTTAGACTCCATTCTCCTTCTTTGTCTTCACCTGTAAATTCACGCTTGATAATAAACATGTCAAATAGATAACGTGTTTGTAGCAGATGAATAATGAACATTTTTGCAAAATTTTCTCTGTTATCCTTGATAGGTTCATCATCGATTGTTCCGTGCTTAATCACGTTTTCAAAGTCAGCAATCAGCTTCTTGTCATCAAGCAAGTCGCCCAAATCTTTTTTCAATGACACATCGTATAATTCTACAAAAACTCTGAGTGCATGAAGCAAGAAGTGCGGGAATTCAATGATGCTTTCAAAGCGTATATGGGTATCATCGTCAAGTATGCCATCTACATTGTTAACTTTGAATCTTGGTTTAATGATTTCGCTTATGGTTGCATTGGTTTCCGAACCTTCCGTAATATCCAAACAGTCACTATATTCATCCCATTCATCAGCAGGCCAGTCATTCCACTCGCCATTGAAAATTTTTTCTCTCTCTGTTCTTGAGAAGTGCATTTGGACATAGCCTGTCATATCGCTACAAGCATTCCATATTCGTGAAAATAGTTCTTGTTCCTTTCTATTGTTGAGAAATCTCATTAGCCGGGCTTTGAGGATATCATGCTGCTCCAATTGTTCTCCACGAGTGTTCATTATCTCAAAGTAACGGTTTAAGTCTGTATGTTCAGGTACTTCTATTCTGTAGAGTATCACATGTTGCAACCGAGAAACAAATTCATCCTTGTTTAATCCTTTGTCACTTGTAAACTTTTGACGAATTGCTTTTATGCCATTAAGTATAGACTGGTCTATACTTTCCTCTTGGTCGGCAGAAAGTTTTTTGTTTGTCAGTATTTGTTGGATATTCGAAAGGGTATATTTAGATTTAGAACGACAATCAAAAGTGAGTGTCTGGCCTACTTCTCCTTCCAATGCTCCTTCTGAGACAAGATATTGCAACAAAAGAAAAAGTGTTGTAAGACGTTGCTGTCCATCAACGACCTCATAAGTTTCGGCTTTGCCTTGTATTCTGGAAACAACAAGTGAACCGATGTAATAATTCTCGGATGAGTCAATATCGTTAATATCATCAATTAACTGTACAATCTCTTTGTCCTCCCAAGCATAGGCTCGCTGATAGCGCGGAATTACATAGTGAGCATTTGTATCGAATATTGTTACCTCATCTAATATTTTTAATTCTTCTACCATATCAATTGTATCCATTAAGTTGACGAAGTTGTTTATATAAATTGTCCCAATTTTCACTGGCTGCTTTGTCTTCTTCTCTCATATTAAGTCTCATACTGGAGATTTCTGTATGTCTACGTGCATAAGCAATCATGGATATTACGGGTTTTGCATTACTATATTTGTCATTATCCCCTAAACCAATTGCATATCGGTTAATGGTATCGAAACCTAAATGCAGCATGTCAATCCTAATCATCATAGCCCATGTAAATAGTTTTTTCACGGCCATGACATCAAAGTTATGGAAGCGGTCGTAATAGCAGATCAACGCACAGAAAAATAGATTTCGTGCATGGTTAAGTCCAACTGATGACGACTTAAAAGACTTATCTAATTCCTCTGCTGAATCCGCGTCTTTCCCATTTGTAAGAATCTGTTCGATATCATGAAATGCAGGGTTCGTTGCAATTTCTTCTTTTATATTATGCAACATCTGCATATAATGATCAACCATTTCAAAAAAATCACCTCCTGAAATGAATGGCTCTGTGAGTAGGAAGTAAGGCATGGCTTTGTTGGCTCTGCGTGCATAGGTGTAGCCATATTTCTCTTCAATACCTTTATAGATGTCTATATCAGCAGATGTGAAATTATCGCATTTTCGACATTTTGCCCAATTCCATATCGGAAAAAGGTACAGGTCGAATAGCTCACGGATAGCCTTTGGGTCTTTCGATTCCCATTTCACTACAGCATTTTGCATTTCATACTTGTCATGAATCTCTCTAAGATGATAGGCTTTAAGTAAATCATGCGGATATAGCGCACGACCACGAGTATTTTGGGAATCGAATAATTGGAATGCCTCGTCTATCTTGTCTACTATAATTACGACAACTTCCAAAATGTTTTTAAGAGCATCGTTAAAAAGGGCTTTCTCTTCATCGTCAATAGAAGAAAACCACTCTCGAATAGTTGTGTAATTATCGTGTAGATTCTTTTGCGTAATCTTGTTTAAAAAGTTTGTTTTAAGTAAATTACATGAAAATTCAGAGTCCAGATATAATTTCAGCAAGAGGAATGATAGTATGCGTTGTTGGCCATCAACAATCTCATACTCTTTTTTCTCATTTCTATGAAGTATGACTGTGCCTATGCGATATTTGAAGTTCGCGTACTTCCGGCTTTCCTCGATACTTTTTTGAGTATCAAGGATGAGTTCTGTTATGTTTCTGTCAGTCCATTTATATGGTCGTTGATAATCAGGGATGATTAGATTCTTCCCTAATAACTTGTCAATAGACCATATGTGTGGTTTGCTATTCATTATTTAATAATATTATAGATGTTCGCTTTTTAACTCAAACTCTGTCCTCTGATTTACATCGGGCGAGCCCGAAGTCTGTGTTTGAGGCTTATATCCTGCAAGTTGCGTCCGAGGGTATCTTCCTTGGCTATCAAAAGAAGATCGTCATCGAGTTGCAGGGCATAAAGAACACGGGCATAAATGCCGATCGAGACTGTCGGAGAACCTTTCTCGATGCGGTTAACAGTGAGAGGCGAACAGGTTGCACGCTCCGCAACCTGAGCTATCTAGAGGTTACGACGTAACCGAGCAAGCTTAATCTGCTCACCCATAAGAGCCATTTTCTGCTCCAGTTTCCGGGGCAACTTAGTCCCCATCGTGTTCTTCGCCATACTCAATGTATCTTATGATGCTGCAAAGATGGCAAAAATATTTATTATATGATATGTTGAGTGGCCAATAATTGCAGCTGTTGCCTCAATTTGCCCATGAGCCAAATGAGAATGGTGGAATTGACAATGCTCAAATCTATATAGCGAGTTTTGCCTGATTTCTTGCTTTCAGCATTACTTTCAGTTTTGCTTGCCCTATTACCCGCTCCGTACTTACTCCATTACTTGCTCCATTGCTTTTTCCATTACTTGTTCCATTACTTCTTCCATTGCTTGTTCTATACAATCTTCTTTACTGTCTCCATCCGACATCTCGATTTCTCTCCTCGTATGGCATATTTATTAATGATGGATTTCGCTAAAACAAATGGCATTACTCAGTAGTTATATTAATTGGCACTATTCAATCGTTTCCATTCTGGACAATTAGCCAAGAGCCGCCTTTGTCCGGTCCGATACGCCGGATGACGCCTTGCGCTTTCAGTTTCGCTATCTGTTTTTCAATGCCTTTAGCTGAGATTCCGATTGCCTCGGCGAGAGATTTTGCGCTGTGGCGTGGATTCTCTTTGATAAGAGAAACTATGCGGTCGGCAGTGCTTAATTTTACCTTTTCAACGGTATTCTCGCCGATTGACTCCTCAAAGGCGGCAATGTCATGAGTCAGATGACGTATCATCATTTTGGTCATGAAATTCCTAAATATGTCGAGATTCTCTGATTCCCTTGTTTCTGCCAATGCTTTGATATATTCCTCCTTGTCATCTGCAAAAATACGGGATGGAATAAGACCATATTCAAACTGAAGCCAGTTCATCATCAGTCTTGCCATGCGTCCGTTGCCGTCGGCCCATGGATGAATGGTAACAAGATTGAAATGAGCGTTGAAACTCTTATCATAGAGTTCTTGCATATTCATCTTGCCGGCATCGCGCCGTAATCCGTTCAGATCATTACAAAACTGCACCAAACGTGACGGCACTTTGTTGAAACTCATGTATGATTTTCCGCCTACTCCGGCTGTTACGTTAAGCAGGCGCTGAGGTAAAATCACCGAGCATCGTGTGATAGACAGTCCCGGTATTCTTCATCGTAAGAGCTGACAGTTCCTTCAGCCGATTGACAGTGACATCGGAATGTTGACGGGCATATACCAACGCTCGTTCATATGCGGCTTTCAAATCAAGATTCATATTCTGCTCAATGAGACTTTTTCCTTTCAGAGCTATCCCGTTGTCGAACATAATCTGATTTTCAAGTTCTGTTATGGTCGAACCCTCTATGGCAGTCGAATGCGTAATGATAGAATACAAGTAAAACTTGTCATAATCCAGTTGCTACTCTATGCCAAGTGCTCGGTATCTCCCTACCAATTCTTCTAATTTACTTTTCATCGCCGGTATTTTTTTGCAAATATAGCCATTTTCTCCCTACTTTTATCTGGTCTTCTCCCCACCATTGCGACCACAGACAATTGGGAGAAGTACATAATCGTTATCTCGCGTTACTATGTCGACAATGTTACTTGATGCTATTCAGGACAGAGGCTATTTCAGAATTATCCACTTGTCTGTTGTGTCAGAACAAGCTAAGATTAGTGTCCATGATTTATTAACCAAGTTGTGTTATTTTTAGCTCCGATGCGTGTCAGCAATCCTTTCTCTTTGAGTGCGCGGATTACGCGGTCGATTGTGCTTTTGGAGAGGCGAGTGTTGGCTGCTATGTCTGTAATGGATATGTTGGGATTGTCCTGAATCTGTCGTATCACAGCCATTTCTTTCAGCGAAAGCTGTGAAGATAAAGATGTTTTCAAAACGTCATTTTGACGTTTTGAAACTTCGCCTTGAGGTTTAGCTACATCCCAACGGATGTGCAAGGTGCGATTGCGGAGGTCGGCTGGAATACCGAAAACGGCGAAATTCATAAACCGCTCCAATGGCTCGAATGTTCGGTGAATTCCTTTGGGGATATTCTCGTATTGAGAACGAACAAGGGCATTACGGAAGAACCAAGAGTGTTTTTCAAAACTCTCATTGTTCACATCGAAGCCGAAACTTTTGAGATACTTGATAAGAAATACCGCAGTTGTGCGTGTATTACCTTCGCCAAAAGCGTGAATCTGCCAGATGCCTGAAATGAATTGCACGATATGTTTGATAGCGTCCGCAGACGAAACGGTGCTGTAATCAAATTTCTTTTCTTCGCCGAAGTCATAATTCAGAAGTTCCAACAAAGAGTCCGCGCTGCCATAGCTGATTGTATCACCATCAAGAATCCACTGATTCTTAGTAATGTTATATGTTCTGAACTTTCCGGCATGAGGCAGTATGCCTTTGAAAAGAAAACCATGTATGCGTGACAACTCCATAGGGGAGAATGTAAAAGCCTTCTCCGCCAAAAGAAGATTGATTCCGTCTGCCACTCGGTCAGCCTCAAAGGTCCCGTCTGCCTCGGCTTTCTCTCGGATCGACTTCTGGCTATAATACCCTTCAAGACGCTTGCCGACTTCCTCGATTGAAATTCTCCCCTCGATATTGGCTTTAGCCTGTTCAAGCAGGAACTCCGACGGCTTCAACCGGTCAACATCCTGCAAACCGATAGCCATCGACCAGTTACGCGCACGCTCCTCCACACCCGGTTCCCCGGAAGCAAGATACTGCTCAAACTCCTTATATCTGTCTTCGTCCGCCATAGTTCGTTTCAACATTTAGAAAAACGCCATACTTTCCCGTCTTGATTAGGATAAACAAATGTGTTAACCCAATTATCTCCAGAGGGAATTAATATTGGAATTCCTCCAGATAAAGTCGTTTTTGAAACTCTATAGAAAAAATCGGACACGGTTTGTTTTAATACACTAAACAAGAGTTTAAATACAAGCCATGAGTAAACAAAAATTTTCTCCCATTGCTCAAAATTGAACCCCTGTACAGTTGCAAAACGATTTCGTCCAAATGTATCTAAATAAATACCTCCTTGCACTAAATGGAATTGAGAATGACCAACAGCATTTCTTAAATTGCTATTATATGCTATCTTTAGCAATTCTTGAAGATAAGGGTACTTTTCTAATTTACCTATTATTTCTTCTCGTATAAGTCTTCTTTTACCATTATCTTTAAGTTTGCTTAAATCAAGATTCCAGTCATAGTGTTCGCCATTAGCAATTTTTATCAACTCTATAAAATTTCTTAAAAATAATTCATTTTCCCAAATGTCAAGGTATATGTTGCAGATTTGCATTATACTTTTTTCAAACGGGGTACATCCATAAAAAAAGGCATCTCCATTTTTCTTAAAGTAATCTTGGTCCTCTGTGATAATCATTGGGCCAATGTTAAGGATTGTATTTACTTTTTGTAAGTTGTTTAGGCCCACTTCCCCTAATCCAATACATGGACCGCCAAATGCTATAAATCCTCCTTGCTCACACACTAAGAAATCCCCAATGTCAAGCGCGTTGAATTTAGCCTCATTTATAAACCGCTGAAATGCCAGTCTAATTATGGGTTCGTATTTATTAAATGTCGAAATTCTTATCATTACTAAAGTTTGAATAGTTTTTATGTAACATTAGGTACAGAAATAGTAGTTATTGTAATTCATCAAATTAATACTTTCTTCTTCTCTATCATAGCATGAAAAACGTTGATCAGTAGCTAACTTTATCTTTTCACAGGCAATAATAGGATCTACTTTTCGTATTTCCATATTATATAGAAAGACACCAAAACATATATGCATATCAGCGGATGTAAGACTTTGACGTGGACCTAGAACATAACAAATATTTTGACAAGTTAAAAACATATTATACGCAACATCCATTAGGCCTCCTCTACAACAGGATAACATCAATATACTCTCCTCATTCATACACTTATATGTACATAATGAGATAGAGAGCTTCTGCCAACTCATATCAACGCGCCCATCTTCGCTTCCAAAACCTTCGGAATTACCATGTGCACTTAAATAGATATAATCAAATTGCCCATTTGTCGCTAGGATATGCTCTAGATCTTGATTGTCTTTAACACATTCGCATACTGCATCAATGCCATAAAGCCTAGATTGTTCACAGATACTGTTGCATTCATGGGGTTCATCTGTGTTACCGCATGCTTTTATTATTAGAATACGTTTAGCCATATTATCTTAATATTACAATGGAGTGGACGAAAAAAAAGCCAAATCTTCTTCTTTCAATTGATTTTCATCAATTAGTCCCATTTTGAATTTCAATATCCTACGTAGTCTTGTTTTACCTATTCCTGATAGTGAGAAGTAATTACTTGAATAGTCAATATCAGAAATTGATTGAATACAACTTTCATAGGAATCTTGGATTCCTTTCTGTTCGATTATTGATTTCAATAATTCAAATAACACAGAAATGCCGATAGTTTTAAAAATTACACTATCTTTATTCGGTTTTTCCCAAAGAATCTCATTAACCGCATGGAAATATCTATATACAATATCATATATTTCTTCGTCCCTATTTTCAAGGTATAAATATCTTAAAACAGAGTTGTCCTTCTTTTTATCATCTCGTAATTTCTTTAAATCTGAACGAGTATTAGTTCTAGACCAAATAGAATGCTTCATAGCAAGGAAGTCTCGATCCATCTGTGGGTTCGATGAGATAAGAAGCATGATGCCATCAACCATTGCAGCTGTTGATAATAACCATTTACTTTTATCAACAGATTTCTCTATGTTGGAATAAAGAGGAGCAAGCTTAATTTTATTATATAATGGGGAGTCTGTTTTGAAATTAAATCTACGGGTAAGGTATACTGCCAATTTTTCCGGTGACCACGTGTTTGCTGGTTTATCCTCCACGTCATATCCAAATAACTCCAGAGCAAGACTTTTATCTACTCTTTTCTGATTTCCGTTAATTGTAGCAAATAAATATGCTTGATATGGATTTGGCAGATCAAAGAATATAGAGCATACTAATTCAATATCTTTATATTCATCTTGGGTATAGGAAAATGCATTTAATCTATGCTGGCCATCAATTATTATAGAAGATATGCCTTCAGGTATTTCAATAATGAAGCAATCCGGTACATCTGTTTCTATAAAGTTCCATCGTTTAGATGAGTCTTCAATGATGTGACCTTCGGAATCAACATTAGCTGCAATGAGAATTGATGTCGGAAAACTCATTTCAGCTGATTTAATGAAATTAGCAATTAGTTTTAATCTCGGTATATTTAAGGGCCTCTGATTTCCTATTATTCTTCCTTCTTCATTATATCGAGCCACCGATGAAGTAGAAATTTCTAAAAGACGTCGGGCAGTTAGTTTTGCGACAAAGAAATCACCAAGAGGTTGACTCACTTTTATGGCGGATATTCGTATCATATCAAAATTATATTTCTCCTCCGAGAGCATTACTAGCATTGTTAAAAATATCTCTGTCCCGATTTTGATACCACCAAATCGAGCAATACACTAGGTAAAGTATAATAGATATAATAAGTGCCCAAATATCAGAGCGTTTCAAAATACCAACTACTAGAATCGAGGCTAAAAGAGGAACGACTAACCAAGCTATTCCGTAAAAGTCGTCATCATCTTTTATTGGCTTTGGTTTCCCTATTCTTTCTAGAACTCTTTCGGCCGATGCACATACAGAAGCAATTGCAATTGTGATTAATCCTATCGCAACATCTTTACATCCAACATTTTCTAAGAACAAAAAAGACATCCAGATACTACTTGAACCGCATACTATAAAGAATAATATGAAGAACATTAGTTTCCGTTTATGAGATTTTATCCAGTCCATACGATTACTTCTTACTTTTCTTTATAATATTGGACAACTTCAAACAAGTCTCCCTTGGGCAACTCTTTAATATTGGAAACACACTGTCCATTATCAAGTTTCTCAAGATTTCGCATTGTGCGAATTCCATCCTTTTCGCTTAAACCAAGGAATTTATTTATGGCCTTTGTATTGTTAAGGTCATTAATAGGTAAAAGGAATGCAGTCTCACACTCTTGCGAAAAATCAAAGTTTCCCTGATTATATTCTGAAATACCCTGAGAAAGGAGAACGATAGAAACGCCATAGGAACGGATTTTTCTTAAAAGGACCTCCAATATTTCCAATGATTTCTTTTCGCGGAAAAGGTCATGAGCTTCATCTATCATAAGGACGTAGCGCATACTCCTATTTCCTTCTACCACCTCTGTACCTCCCATATTCGTAAATACATTAAAAATGTAATTTATGATAAGGAATATTGAGGTAAAGCGAACCGTACTATCCAGTTCTCCTGATAAGGAGAAGTAATAGTTATTGTTAAGGAAGATACTTGGATCATTTACTTTTGATGCAAAAAGCTCATACTCACTGAGTCTTTCCATAATTTCAGTAAGAGTGTCACGCGTATCTCCAACAGCATCAATAACCAAGTCGTAAATCTCCTTTAAGGAGGGGTGCTTACCATCCTTATTGTTGATAAATGCTTCTTTCGTCGCATCCTTTAAAGTTTGTTGTTGTTTTTTCCCGATATTGGAATATTTGGCAATGATATCCACAAATTTATTTATTCCCACTAATTTGTTCTTTTCGTTCACGTTATCGATGAAAGAAACAGGATTTAAGGGGAAAGGCATATGAGGCGCACTAATACATTCGGTATGAGTTTCTGTAAAGAAATCGCTCATTTTAGATTTATCATCTTCACTAAGGCCCTTGAAATCTAAGAACAGAAAGTTCACTTGACCCTGAGTTTGCTTATGAAGTTGACGAAGAAACTCAAGTGCAAATTGAGTTTTACCTGAGCCTGATTTTCCTGCTACAGCTATATGCTGATTATTATAGCGGGTGGAATCATTAAAGCAACAGTATATGTCTTCCCCAGTGGAAAGATTATAACCGACCTTGATATTTATTGGGCCAGAGAAAACACTCTTTGAGATGTGTTGATTCCTATTTTCAACGGAGTCAAAACTTTCAGGAGTATCTTCAATAGCATCAACTCCCTTACTAAAGTATTCAGTAAGAAAATCAAAAAATGCATATTGGGGATTATGCTCAAACAGATAATTTATCTTTTCGAGCCCGTGATCCACATGAAGTTTTATGTATTTAGGAATAAGATCATCGTTTTTAGGTATTCCATAAGCCTGACAAATAAGAGCGATGAAGAAATCACGATATTGTCCTTCAAACAAAATGTGATCCTTATATTCTTTTCCTTGAGAATCATATGAAGAGAATTCTTGAGGGGTAAATCTCTTGCCCGTTGATAGGGAATATCCCAATGCGATACGAGCTATCACATTTTCCTTAGTTCCACCTGGAAGCTTTCTCGTCAACTGTGTTACGATAGCTTGGTTCTCTCCCGATGTCCTTATATTAATTTGCATATTCTCGAGTATTATATTCTTCAAAAAGATTTTCAGGCTTAACTTCAATAAAATGAGAGCCACCCATTTCATTGTCAATCAAATATGCTCTGCTAACTATTGGTTCTATATAGTGATATTCTTCTTCCGTTAATTCTTTCTTAAGAAGAGGGAAAAGAATAACTTGTTTTGACACATTGGGATAGAACTTAGTTAAAACATTCTTTGTATGACGTGGGTCAAATTTCTGCATTGGACTATCGATGAAGACTGGAAACTCAATTTCGGTCTCATCGACTAGCGCGCTTAAAAGTGCAGATGCGAACATCTGGCGTTCTCCCATGGAGAGAATGCTATTATCAATCTTCCTGTCATCGTAGCCAAATAAACTAATATCAACATCGTCACCATCACCATTGATATCAACTACGACCTTTTTGACAAGATTGGTTTTGTGTAGATAGGATTGTAACTTCGTTTCAAGTTTATTCGCCAAAGCTTTCTTCTTTTCATCTTTAAAGCGAATAAGAAACTTCCGGATGGCATTTATGAGACGTGTTGCCTCATTATCTACAGCACGGTTTTGATCAGAAACTTCGATCTTTTTAGAAAGAATTTCTTTCTGCTTTTTGTGTGCTATGACTTGTTCTTTTAGAGATTCAATCTCAAGTTGTTTTTTACCAATCTCCTCTCCAATAGAATCTATCTCTCGATCAAGTCTTTCCTTTCGTGCTCTTAAGTTTTGTACATAATCGCTTTCAGCCTTCTTCTCCGCTTCACGGATATTCTTCTCAATGGAAAACAGTTCGGCTTTTAGTTTTGTGTATTTACTAAAGAGACTTTCAAATGATGATTTACTATCTTTAATTTTCACAATTAGACGCACAAATTCTTCAGTCTGTCCCTGACTGAAATCGTGTAATGTGCTAAAATGCTCAAATTTACTATCATCTAACCCATTGTAGAAATGTTTCTTGATGAGTTGTCTAATTTGGGTCTCATAAAAGTCGCGAGCTTTTATATCAATTGGGAAATGAAGATTTTTCTTTGCTTCTTCAATATCTCCAAGTATAATGTCGGTTTTATCATTAACACCCTCGAGCTGAAGTTTATTCTGTTTATATGCTTTTTCAGTCTCTAATTGAGTGGTAATTTCTGCTAAAAGATTTCCGGATAGTCCAAATGGTATTAAACTATAGAAATCTTTAAGCCCTTCCTCTGTGGCTTTTAAGGTTTCATCAAGTTCAATTCTGCGGTTATTCAGTTTCTCTAACTCTTCAACAGACATTAAATCACCTTCTCGAATTAATTTTGATTGAAGCTCAGCTGAATCATGGCGTTTTATAACACGATCTTCCTCCAAATTGGTAATATCTTCTGTCAAAGAAATAATAGTTTCCTCTTTGGAATCAATTTCGACAATTAATCCATTGAATTCACGCTTTTCTTGGGGTTTGGCAGATGTTTTTCTATAATCATCCTGAATTCTTACGAGTTCAGATTTTAGATCTTCATATTTCTGAATACCAAGAACCTGAGAATATGCTAAGCTCAGGTCTCTACGTTGCTCGGGTGTATTAATCTGTGCAAATGACACAATCTTCTCAGCGTCAAAGAAGAAAAATTTCGCAATCTCAATAGGTAGTATATAATCACGAATGAATATCTCTTCTTCTTTAGCAATTTCTTCCTTTGT
Source organism: uncultured Muribaculaceae bacterium (assembly GCA_964520525.1). Taxonomy (GTDB): domain Bacteria; phylum Bacteroidota; class Bacteroidia; order Bacteroidales; family Muribaculaceae; genus JAJPXC01. The sequence goes on along the minus strand of CAZFNR010000028.1, from coordinate 2,589 downwards.
ACCCGTAAACAAATCGTTCTTACGGCCATCAATTAAAATCTCTAACTCGTCATCGTAATTTGTGGCACTATCATAGGAGCGAACTATAGTAATTTCAGTGCATGGAGTATCTGGAATCTCTACATCAGTGAATGTAACCGCAACAGAAAAACGGGTTATACCATTTTTCTTTGCTTCAAAATTGAGACTATTACCAATATATTTACTATATCCGCCTTTTTCATCGATTTCTTTACGATATAGCTCATCCACCTTTCCCATGTTCTTGCCATATAAGCACCATACTAAAGACATAAGAAAAGTCGTTTTGCCGAAACCATTATTACCACTTACGATAATAAGATTTCGGTCACCGTCCGGAGTAAGATCTATTCGATTTTTTCCTTTATAAATACGGAAGTTATTTAGCTCGATTTCTCGTATAGTCATGATTTCTTCTTTGCTTTGACAAATTCCTCTAAGCGAGATTCTATTTCCGTTTTTAAGCCTCTACGACGTTGCATCAAAGACTTACTTTTTTGGAGCATCAAAAGTTGCTCGATCAATTCGCCTTCTTCAATATTTTCTTTGCAAATCTCTCGCATTAGCTCAGCTTCCAGTTTGTTTTTTATCTTGCCATCTTCCATAGCTAGTGTGGAATTATAGATCTTATTATATATTTCTGAAACTTGATGCCCAAAATTGAAATCTCTATACCAGTTTACTTGAATTGCAATCAATTCCTGGTCAGTTATTAGTTTTATCTTGGGATTATGTTGTTGTAGTTCATGTTGGATACGTAGTAATCCTTCTAACATTTTGGCGCGATATGTAAATGTATAGGGACCCATATCATTGACTGCTTTTCTCCCATCACGTCGCAAAGGAAACCTATTTTCAATCAGATTCCGTTCTTGATCGAGCTTTAATCTAAAATCATAGAGTGGCTGCATCCATTCACGACCGTTCTTAATCAGGGAGCGCATAGATTTATCATCTTTAATCACAGTACATGTCCAACAACCAAAACGACTTTGACCGCAAGATCCATGACTTTTGTCTGTTACAACGGTTGGACATTCATAGTCATCAGCACTTGCATCAAGATAGATATTGAATAATATCTTGTTGTCAAATCCCCATGGAGATGGAATGGAGTTGATAATGAACCAAACCTCCTCAAGCATCAGTTCTTTTATCGGTGCATATACAAAAGTATTTGCCAAAAGTGTATGCTTAGTTAGACGTTTACCATGAATTTCATGCTTCTTGATAGAACGTGCTCGGGTTGCACTTTCTGCTTTTCTTGTGCCGATTAATATGATCGCTTCACCACATTCATCTACCTGTTCTGTGATAAAACGAGCTGTAGGCTTGATTTTCATCTTTTCTGTACACCATCTAAAGGCAGTGTTAGGCACAGGGTAACCCTTTCCGATAACATTAACCCAAAAAGAATCTTCGAGCCTAGGTGTTGTTTTCCTAACAAAAATTGGAAAATCTGCTTCTCTAGCTTTTATCTCAATTTGATCTAATACATCGTCAACATAGTTCGCAATAATTGGATTCTCTACCATCGTGTCATTGCAAACTACATAAATAGGACGCCTTAATTGGAATGGACATGGTAAATCTTTTAGCTTTTGCAGCGCAATCCAAACCAGCATAAGTAATACAGTGGAATCTTTACCACCGCTGAACCCAATAATCCATGGTCGGTTGGATTGATCAGCATAAGCATACTGATCAAGAATCTCATCAATGATATATTCAATACGTTTATTTTTCATATTCGATTTGACTATCAATCATTAGCGAGACCATCGATACATTGTTTGTTAACTAATTCAGAAAGTTCCACATTTAATAGATGTGATATTTTAATCAAAGTTTCTAAATCTGGTTGAGAAGAATTAGTACACCATTTAGAAACGGTTGAGGGATTAACGTTTAGTTGCTCACATAACCATTTATTTGTTTTTTTCTTCTCAACTAACACTACTTTTAGTCGATTAATATCTGTTTCCATTTAAATCAAATTTGTTGTTCAGTTGCAAAATTAGTGAAAATATTTCACATGGCAATGAAATATGCTGAGAAATATAAAACGCCCCGGCAAGAGGGTGAGTCTTGTCGGGGCGTTGGGTGAGATTACCTCTTAGTAGATGCGGATGCAGGTGACGTCAGCCTCTTTGACGATATGGGGATCGTCGCTCTCGGTTTTGTCGAAGGCGAAGGCGAGGTGCTGGATGAGATGCTTGGGGCAGAGCTGCATGAGGAAATTGGTAAAGTTTCTCATTTCGGCGGCGAGCCATTTTACATCGTTGGTCGAGGAGACTCCGCCGAGCAACAGCACGTTGTCGGGGAGATGGGCGGCTCCGCCTGCGGTCGTCAGGATTACGAGCGACACGGCAAAGGTTGTATCTTCCGAGGTAAGACTGGTGCCGTTGGCGTAGTCCTTATAGCGGAGCTTAGCAGTCTGAGTGCCGTAGTTGTCGGCGAGATATTTCTCGATGTCGGCGAAGGCTGCGCTGATGCGAGGGTCGCTTACGACCGAAAGGTCGGTAGGCGGCTCGGCATTTGGTGTCACGGGGTTTGTCGGCATAGCCT
>CAZFNR010000027.1:0-17292 GCA_964520525.1 uncultured Muribaculaceae bacterium | reverse complement strand
AATATTTCATCGCAGACCCGCCCGCTTTGCCCCGTGACCGGGCCTCTGCTTGCGGCCTGCGACTGCAAAATTACTAATTATATTTGAAACAGAAACAAATATTAGTTTATGTCGTTCAGCATATTTGCGATGCTGACTTTGAAAGAGATAGCCGTGTGCGTTTTGCAGTTCCGATTCGAAACCGCAAAAAATTCAACAATATATCATTTTCCGCGTCATCCCGCCATCGACCGGGATGACGGTACCGTTGATAAAATTGTTATCGGGATGAGCCAAAAACAAGGCAAGTCGTGCTATGTCGTCGGCGCGCCCGACTCGCCCTGATGGGTGTTGTGATTTATCGCTGTCGGTTAACGCTTCATCTTTGGTGTTTATCCATCCGGGCGCGATGCAATTTGCGGTTATGCCATATGCGGCCATTGTTGACATTAACGAATGTGTCAGTGACACTATTGCCCCCTTAGTTGCGCTATAAGCGATGGTGTCGGGTTCGCTTTGGAATGCCCTTGTCGATGATATGTTGATTATCGTTCCCCCGCGATGCCCGTTTCCCTTACGGTGGATGGCGAGAGCGCGCGAACAGATGAAAGCCGATTGCAGATTCGTCTCCACTACCTGATGCCAATCATCGTCCGACATATCTTCCAATTTCTTGAACCCTCCGATTCCGACGTTGTTTATCAATACATCGATGTCGCCCCACGTCGATATGGCATCATTTATGGCATGATTGAGCTTGACGGCATCTCTAACGTCCAAAGGATAGAATCTCGCTCCTAACTTTTGTGCGGTTTCGTTGCCTCGTTTTCTGTCAATATCGCAAAACGCTACTTTGGCGTTGATTTTTCTGAACGCTTCAACGCAGCCCTCCCCTATCCCTGAGGCACCGCCGGTTATGAAAACGCGTAATTGTGGATATGGGACGACCAAGTCGCCCGTTCTATGGGATTGAACGATTGTCTTTGTGCGTGCCTTCCCGGCTAATTTGCCTGCACGATAATCCTCCATCTGTTTTTCAAGATAATTGTCTGCCATAACATCAGCAAAGGTAATAATTCATTTAGAACTTATAAGCATATTTATAATGGAATAGACGCTCGATTCTATCAGAGTAAATTTAATAAAAATCGGGCAGAAAAGAGGTCGGGGTGTGCGATATGTGGGTAAATCCTGTTAACTTTGCTGAAAATCAAATTCTACTCGCTTATGGCGGCTAACTGCAAGCCGAAAATCTTACATATTAATACGGTAGCTGATCAGTGCAACTCGGTTGGCGCGATAATGAACTCGATAGTGGCCTATGCAAGAGCGGCGGGATGTGATGCCCGCATCGGTGCCGGTCGCGGTGATGTGTCGTCGGTCGATTTTCCGATTGGTGGCGTTATGTCGGTAATGGCTCATGTCGCGGCAAGCCGCTTGGATGACTGTGAAGGCTGGTGGTCCAAACGAGCCACCGCCAAATTCCTGAAGGCGATTGATGCGTGGGGTCCCGACATTGTGCATCTTCATAACGTGCATGGCCATTATATCAATCTACCCATGTTGTTTGATTGGCTTGAAACCCGGAAATTGCCTGTGGTTCTGACTTTGCATGATTGCTGGTGGCTGACGGGCCACTGCTCGTTTTACAATCATCTCGACTGTTCTCCTATTGATGGATGTGTCGATTGCCGTTATCATAGAGATGAGTATCCCATTAGTTTCGCAAACCGTTCGGCCCGTAACTTCCACCGTAAACATGAACTTTTAAACCGTTGTTTGAAATTAAAAATCGTTGTGCCGTCGCAGTGGACTGCCGACAGACTTAACGATTCGGGATTATGCCATTTCCAGGTCAATCTCATCCCTCACGGCTTAGAGATTGATGAGTTTTCATCTCATCACGATGGTGGAATCCATGAAACGGTATTGGCGGTTGCCGCTCGTTGGGAAAAACGTAAAAACCTTGAAGCGGTCAACAATCTCGCGGAATCCGGACTTTGTAAAGCCCCTATTATGGTCGTGGGGCATCTCATGGGACAAACGCTCCATGAAAACATCATATATCATCCCCGGATTGACTCACGCGACCAGATGGCAGGATTGTACTCCACAGCGGCGGTATTACTCAATCCCTCAATTTCCGAAACGTTTGGGCTGACAGCTCTTGAAGCTATGGCGGCCGGTACGCCGGTGATAGTCAATGCCGACAGTGCTATTAGCGAGATTGTGACCCCGGAATGTGGAGTCGCCACCGATGTGAACGATACCACTAATCTCGCCATGGTTGTGAACGAAGTCTTGGCGAAAAGGGATAGGTTCAACCCTAAGGCGGTTGCCGCTCGCTATACATCAACCCTCATGGCTGAAAGATATATGGAGCTATATCGCTCTCTTATCGGCTGACTTTTCAGATGTATGTAATAGATAGCGGGTCGATAATCTCAGTGACTATCGATCCGCTTTAACAGATCGTTGTTAAGCTGCGCAATGATTATTCAGCTGCTTCGGGAGCGGCTGCTTCTTCGGCTGCGGTCTCTTCTGCATTTGCGGCTGCTTCAGCTTCGGCCTTGGCTGCTGCGATTTCAGCTTTCTTCTTGGCGACTTCCTCAGCTTTAGCCTTATTCTTGGCCTGCTCATCGGCGAGGCGTTCTTTAGCGGCTACAGCTTTCTTGTCGGCCATAGAGGCTTTTATTGCGTCTACTGTCGCTTGTTTCTTGCTCTTCCAAGCATCGAAACGACGCTGAGCTTCCGCTTCGTCAAACGCGCCTTTCTTAACGCCACCCATAAGGTGCTTCATCAGAAGGACACCCTCGTTTGAGAGGATGGTGCGTACGGTGTCGGTGGGTTGTGCGCCGACGTTCATCCAATACAAAGCCCGCTCGAAGTTAAGAGTAATTGTAGCAGGATTAGTGTTCGGATTATAAGAACCTATCCTTTCAATAAATCTACCATCTCGTGGTGCCCTGCTATCGGCGATAACAATAGGATAAAACGCATAGTTTTTGCGACCATGACGTTGTAATCTGATTTTTGTTGCCATTAAATGATTTAATTAAATTGGTTTTGTATTGTTTAGCGACCGCAAAGATACTACTTTCACATGAAATTTCCAAATAATTTAAAGACGCTGTGTTGCGAATCTGAATATTTTCGTTTGTCTTTAATAATTAATTAGAGAGATTGTGGTAACTTTGCAGGCCGATAAACTAAGATAGAAAAGATATGGGCTTATTTAGTTTTTTCTCAAAAGAGAAAAAGGAAACACTCGACAAGGGTCTCGAACGCACCAAACAAGGCGTTTTCTCCAAGATTGCGAGAGCTGTCGCTGGTAAGTCAAAGATTGACGATGAGATTCTCGATAACCTTGAGGAGGTGTTTATCACTTCTGACGTCGGGGTTGACACTACCTTGAAAATCATTGAACGGATAGAACAGCGCGTCACTCGTGACAAATATGTCGGGGCGAGTGAGCTGAACCGTTTGTTGTGTGAGGAAATTACTGATTTGCTCGCCGAGAATGATAACGAATCATCACTCGAAGATTTTACGATACCTGCCGGTCATAAACCTCACGTCATAATGGTTGTCGGGGTGAACGGCGTAGGCAAAACCACCACCATCGGCAAACTTGCCGCACAGTTTAAGAAAGCCGGCAATAAAGTTATGCTTGGTGCTGCCGACACATTCCGTGCCGCCGCGGTCGAGCAGCTTGACATCTGGGGCGAGCGTGCGGGTGTCCCGGTCGTGAAACAGAAACTCGGCGCCGACCCCGCCGCTGTGGCTTACGACACATTGGCGTCGGCCAAAGCTAACGATATTGATGTGGTCATTATTGATACCGCCGGCCGACTCCATAACAAAAAAGGGTTGATGGATGAATTGACCAAGATTCGTAACGTCATGCAGAAGGTCGTGCCCGACGCTCCCCATGAAGTGCTATTGGTGCTTGACGGCTCCACCGGGCAGAATGCGTTTGAGCAGGCTCGACAGTTTGTCGCCGCCACATCGGTCAATGAGCTTGCTATTACTAAACTTGACGGCACTGCGAAAGGCGGAGTGGTTATAGGGATAAGCGACCAGTTTAAGATACCTGTCAAATATATAGGCCTCGGCGAAGGCATTGATGATTTGCAGGTGTTCCATAAAAAGGAGTTTGTACAATCGCTTTTTGGCGAAAAATAAGAAGATGGCTCACCCCACCACTATCAGCGTCATATCGCTTGGATGCTCCAAAAATCTTGTCGATTCTGAGCGTCTGTTGAAAATGTTTGCCGATGCCGGCCTGCGGGCGGTGTCGGGCGCATCGGAAAATCCCGATATGGTTGTAATCAACACTTGCGGGTTCATTGGAGATGCAAAGGAAGAATCAATTGAGGAAATACTCAATTACATATCACTCAAAGAATCAGGTAAGATTAAATCGCTTTATGTGATGGGATGTTTGTCGGAGCGTTACCGCGACGAGCTCCCCTCGGAGATGCCTGAGGTTGATGGCTGGTATGGAAAATTTGATTGGAAACAGCTTGTAGCCGATATTACACGGCGCAATCCCGCGACCGCCCCATACGACCGTGTGGTGACAACAGGCCCCCACCATGCCTATCTGAAAATTGCGGAGGGTTGCAATCGTTTCTGTTCGTTCTGCGCCATTCCTCTCATCACCGGTCGATACAAATCCCGCCCGATTGATGAAATCCTTGATGAAGTAAAGTCTTTGGTGGGCCGCGGTGTGAAAGAATTCAATGTCATCGCCCAGGATTTGTCCAACTACGGAATGGATATTTACGGGGAGATGCGTTTGCCGCAGCTCATAGAGCGTATGGCTCGGATTGACGGAGTCAAGTGGATTCGTCTTCATTATGCGTATCCGGCGCAATTCCCTCTTGAATTGCTTGATGTCATGGCGAAATACCCTAATGTGTGCAACTATCTCGACATAGCGTTACAACACATAAGCGACAATGTCTTGTCGAATATGCGTCGCCACATTACTTCGGCCGAAACGCGGGAGTTGCTTTCCGAAATGCGCCGTAGAGTCCCTGACCTGCATATTCGCACGACTCTGATGGTAGGATTCCCCGGTGAAGGTGAACGCGAATTTGAGGAGTTGAAGGAGTTTGTCAGAGAGCAGAGGTTTGAGCGCATGGGGGCTTTCGCTTACTGTGAGGAAGAAGACACCTACGGAGCCAAAACGTTTGAAGATTCAGTCCCACAGGATGAAAAAGAACGGAGACTTTCAGAGTTGATGGAATTGCAAGAAGAGATTGCTTTGGAAAACAATCAGTCAAAGATTGGGCAGGTAATGGAGGTGATTGTCGATGGAGAAGAAGATGATTATTATGTCGGTCGCACCCAGTACGACTCTCCCGAAGTGGACCCTGAGGTCTTGATTAAAAAATCAAAAAAATTAAAACGCGGGGAGTTCTACAACGTTAGGATTGTTGATGCCATGCCGTTTGAATTGATTGCGGAATTGGATGGCACTGACTGAATCCCAGCAAAGGGCCGTTTCGTTGTCCTTGGCCAATGAAATCCCATTTGTGGCCTATTCTCTTCCCGGAAATGATGAGGCCGTGTTCTGGGCCGACAATGGTGATGGCGGAGTTGTACATCCCCACCCTGTCATGTCCCGCCGGCGTTTCGGCATTTATCCGTGGCGGTCTGATGCCGTCAGTGTCATATCTGACCGCTTGTCGGAGTGCGATGTTATAAGCTTATATGGTAATTCCGTTCTTGATGGTACGGGTAGTTTATACCCCTCGCCGTTGGCGGTTTCGACCCCTCGGTCGCTTTATATCGAACGGGTCGCCCTATTGATTGCCCGATTAAAACAACGCGGAGGAAAAACTGTTTACTCAAGAGTGTTTTGTGGAGAATACCCCACTGATTCAGGCCCATTGACATCGATTAATCGGCTGTTTGACGGATATACCTCTACATTTAATGCCGTTTACTTTCACCCGGCGGTAGGGGCATGGATGCTATCGTCCCCCGAGTTGCTTCTTAAGGTTGATAAGACGACCGGGCAATATGAAACGATGTCTTTGGCCGGAACTCGTCAAATAGCCGATAACGGATTGCCATGGAATGACAAAAACATCAATGAGCAACGCATAGTCACCGAATATATTTGTGATACGCTTCGCGGGCTTGGGCTTCTGTGTGAGACCCGACCGCTCGAAACTGTAACCAGTGGCGCCGTTCAGCATTTGCGTAACATTATAAAGGGCTACGGGGTGACATCGCCTATCTCTGTAGCATCGGCTCTGAATCCCACACCGGCTTTAGGTGGCTTCCCCAAGCAAGAATCGCTACAAGATATTGAACTGCTGGAATTGCAACCGAGGCGTTGCTATGGCGGTTTTTTGACGATTGATGACGCTGATGACATCTTTCGGGCTTATGTTAACCTGCGCTGTTGCCAGTTTGATATGCGTCGGTACTGCCTTTATGCCGGTGGCGGCATCACTCCGCAGTCCGACCCAGAGGAGGAATGGCGGGAAACCGAATCAAAACTATTGCGTCTGCTTGCTATTATCAGTTAAGAGCGTAAACCGCACATTATGTCAAAACAAAGGAGAGGCTCATCGGGTGGGCGTCTCCTTTGTAACATATAGGGATTAGGTCTGTTATTTCTCTCTTGCAAGAATGAGGGCCGAAGTGGGTGCAACTTCCATTTTCCCTCCCTTGGTCTCGCCGAGACCATCAGCTTTTATCTCACCGTCCTGTGCCACGATAATCCATTTGCCTTTGGGAACGTTGACGTTGCGCACCTCGTCAGAACCGTTGAATATCAGTTTTATTTCGTTCCATTTGTCACCATTGGCATGGTTCTTGATTGAGTAGGATATCAGGTTGGGTCCCTTAACCTTGTCAAACACTATGTTGCGCGCTACCTCGTCGGCGGTTGTCATTCTGAACGCCGGATGTGCTTTACGCAGTTTAATCAGTTCCTGGTAATAGTGAAATTGATTTGCGTTCTTGCTTTTAAGTCTCCAGTCAATGGCATTTATTGAATCGGGTGATTTGTAGGAGTTATGTACCCCCTTTTTATCGCGGAAAACTTCTTCTCCGGCAAACATGAAAGGTGTGCCTTGAGATGTGAACACTATCGTTTGGGCGAGACGGGCGGCGCGTTGGCGGAATGCTTCAGAAGCCTCGGGCATTGACTTGGCGAGTTTGTCGGTCAAGGTTAGGTCGTCATGGCACGACACATAGTTTATAATCTGTTTGGGTGATGTCGCATATGCGAATTTAGAGTTATTGCCTTTTGAATAATCAACCTGAGGGTGAGCGGTAGATGCGACGATGCCGATTTTGATTGTTTCCTCGTTGTCCGGTTTCCCGGTCACGAATCCCCGGTCAGCGGCATTGCTGTAATGGCCTTTGATTGCGTCGCGTATGTCATCACTGAACACGGCTATACCGTCCATCTTAGACACATTCTCTTTTAACGCCCTGCGCTCTACAGGGAGCGGTGAATCGCCGGCAGTCCATCCCTCTCCATAGACGAAGATTGACGGGTTGATTTCTTTAAGTGCCTTGGCTACTTCATTCATTGTCTCGGTATCGTGGATTGCCATGAGGTCAAATCTGAATCCATCGATATGATACTCTTTTGCCCAGTATTTGACCGAGTTTATTATGAAATTGCGCATCTGTTGGTGGTCCGAGGCTGTCTCGTTTCCGCAGCCCGAGGCATCGCTGTATGTGCCGTCAGGACGATAGCGGTAATAGTATCCGGGAGCAGTCAACGAGAAGTTGGAGTCGTCATTGTTAGCCGTGTGATTGTAGACTACATCCATCACTACACCTATCCCTGCGTCATGCAAGGACTTTATCATCCGTTTCATCTCGGTGATGCGGGTCGACGGGTTGGCCGGATTGGTCGAATATGAGCCTTCCGGTGCGTTATAGTTTAGCGGGTCATATCCCCAGTTGTAGTTGTTGGACGGCAATAGGGTTTCGTCGACGCTGTTGTAGTCATAGGAAGGAAGAATATGCACATGTGTTATTCCAAGTTCCTTTAGATGGTCTATACCGGTTTTGTCGCCAAGTGTCGATTTGGTCCCGTTTTCGGTAAGTGCGATGAATTTTCCTTTGTTAACTATCCCGCTTGACGGGTGCATCGAGAAATCGCGATGGTGCATCTCATAGATTACCGCATCATTTATGCTTTTGATTGTCGGGCCTTTGTCGCTCTCCCATCCAGTTGGATTAGTAGCGGAAAAATCTATGATTGCAGCGCGTTCCCCGTTAGTGCCTACAGCTTTAGCCCATACACCCGGTGTTTCTTTCAGCCATTTGCCGCCATGTTTAATCCTGAACGTGTAAAATTTCCCGTAGTTGTTACCTGGCAAGTTGGCTTTCCAAGTGCCGTTATCACCTTTCGACATCATTATCGTGTCGGTCGGTGACGAATTACGGTCGGTCGGGTAAATTAAAACTTGAGCGTCTGTGGCTTCTGGCGACCAAAGAGTGAATTTCGCTCCATGTTTGTCCACGGTTAGTTCCAAGTCGTCGCCGTTGTAAGTCGGAAATTTTGAATAATCTGTCAACATACCGTTGTCAGAGGCCGATGCGTTGTAGCTGCATAAAATAGCTCCTGGCAGCATAGCACCGACACACATTTTAATGAGATTAATTTTCATTTATGCTTATTTTGGTTTTTTTAGTAGAAAGCGGCGTCAGTTTTCTATTATCGAGGGAGTTGCTTTCTAGGATGTTTTTGTGGCTTCGGATAGCCATAATTCATGGTTGCGACCGATCGCAATTATGCGAGACCCAGCCATTTTTCTATGGGACGAAAGGTGAGTTCTACTTAACAACTATCTGCTTTGACCATTTGTCACATTTGACAATGTAGAGCCCGCGGGGTAGTTCTACTACTATTGAACCATTGGCTGATGATACTGACTTAACGAGCTGTCCTGTAATCGAATAAATATGGAATTTTACCGGCTCCTCACCGTGGACGGTCAACTCTACTTGTCCCTGCCCCACTTTCACTGTGACAGTGGGCGATGTTAGCTCTTGTTGGACTCCGTTGTCCGTCACAGAGGCCAAAGCATCAACTCCGGCCGCGCCAGCGGCCAAAGCGAATGCTACTATTATGTGTCGGAGTTTCCTCATTTCAATTATCCTTTTTCACAAAGCTAATCAAATTTATCGGAATCTCCAAATTTCAGGATAACAATTTTTTAATCGTTATCCTGCTCAGTATGCATAATCTACGCAAGCTCTGTCGGCTTTGTGCCCTGCGAGAAGCGAAGCTGCGGCTATGTGTGCGGGATGTTTGGCGTAGATTTCCACATCTTCCATTGTCGGCACTATGGCGGTCAATACAACGTCCCATGTCTCAGCTGGGTTCTCGTTGATTCCGACCTCCATAGATTGCAACGGCTCTATGACTTGCGGCAGTTTAAGCAGAGCTTCTTTAAATGCCGTAGCCACGGCCTTGCGCTCTTCTGCTGAGCCGGTGAGTTTGAATGATACGATATGCTTTACCATAATCCTTGTGGGTTTATTGTTATTTGGCGTATAGACGTTCGCGTGTCGCTATGACGCGCTCATCGGTGATATAGTCATCATAGTCCATCATCTTGTCGATAATGCCGTTGGGGGTGAGCTCGATGATTCGGTTGCAGACGGTCTGAATAAACTCATGGTCATGCGATGACATGAGTATGTTGCCTTTGAACCCTTGCAGCGTGTTGTTAAACGCTTGTATCGATTCGAGGTCAAGGTGGTTGGTCGGAGAATCAAGCACAAGCGTGTTGGCGTTTTTCATCATCATGCGGGCAATCATGCAGCGCATCTTCTCGCCGCCCGACAGAACTGAAGCTTTTTTGAGCACTTCCTCGCCTGAAAATAACATTTTGCCGAGAAATCCTTTTAGGTATATCTCGCTTGAGTCGTCACTGAATTGGCAGAGCCAGTCCACGAGATTCATGTCGGTGTTGAAGAAGTCTGAGTTGTCAAGCGGCAGATATGCCGTTGTTATGGTTTGGCCCCAATCATAGCTCCCCTCGTCGGGCTTGCGGTTGCCCATGATTATTTCAAACAAAGCAGTCATGGCGCGTGGGTCATGGCTTAGGAATGCGATTTTGTCACCTTTTTCCACTTGGAAATTTACATCCTTGAATAGCACATCGCCTTCCACGCTTGCTGTCAGCCCTTTCACTTCAAGGATTTTGTTGCCAGGCTCGCGCTCGGGGGTGAATATGATGCCCGGATAGCGGCGAGATGATGGTTGTATTTCCTCGATATTAAGTTTCTCAAGCATCTTTTTTCGGCTTGTGGTCTGTTTTGATTTAGCCACGTTCGCACTAAAGCGTTGGATAAACTCCAACAACTCTTTGCGCTTCTCCTCCGCTTTCTTGTTCTGTTGCTGTTGTTGCCGCAATGCAAGTTGGCTCGACTCGTACCAGAAACTGTAGTTGCCTGCGAACAATTGGACTTTGTTATAGTCTATGTCAAGAGTGTGGGTACACACCGAGTCAAGGAAGTGCCGGTCGTGGGAGACTACAAGCACCGTATTCTCAAATCTTGACAAGTAGTCTTCGAGCCATGCCACCGTCTCAAGGTCGAGGTCGTTTGTCGGCTCGTCGAGCAGCAGATTGTCGGGGTTGCCAAACAAGGCTTTGGCCAGAAGCACGCGCACCTTTTCGTTACCGCTCATATCTTTCATGAGGGTGTAATGTTTTTCCTCTTTGATGCCAAGACCACTAAGCAGAGAGGCTGCGTCGCTTTCCGCATTCCAACCCTCAAGTTCTGCGAATTTTTCTTCAAGTTCCGATGCGCGTATACCGTCGGCGTCTGAGAAGTCGGCTTTTGCATAAAGAGCGTCTTTCTCTTGCATAATATCCCACAGCACTGTGTGGCCGCGCAACACGGTTTCCATTACGGTGCATTCGTCAAATTCAAAGTGATTTTGGCTCAACACGCTCATGCGCTCTCCGGGTCCTTGAGTGACTGTGCCGTGCGTAGGCGACAATTGGTCGCTGAGAATGCGCATCAGCGTTGATTTGCCGGCGCCGTTGGCTCCGATGATGCCGTAGCAATTACCCGGTGTGAACTTGAAATTTACGTCCTGAAACAATACCCTTTTACCAAATTGGATGCCTAAATTGTTAACCGCAATCATTTCCTTAATTATAAATTTTGAGGTGCAAAGTTACGCATAATATGCGAAAATAAATTGATAAAGCCTGCGTTTGTCTAATTTTATGGCAAAAATTGCCTTGAAATTTGCCTTGAATACAGTTTATAACTCTGATATTCTCCTGTTAGTGGGATAGAAATATTAAAATCTCGGAATATTTTGTTACTTTCGCGTTGTGATTGTGAGCTGCACGGACTCATAGCCTGGTGCGGTTTTGCATTATTGTTTCATTAAATTGTGTAATTTTGGATATTGATCCTTTACCGGCCGCATCACCTGCGGCGTGTCTGCTGACACTGGCCGCTCAGGCCGTTACTTTAGGAATTGGCCAGATTATTGCCTTGGTCTGTGCTGTCATTGCCCTCTTTATATCTGGTTTCGTCTCAGGGAGCGAGATAGCGTTTTTTTCGTTGAGCAGTAGGCAGTTGGAGGAGTATGAAGAAACCTCTTGGGGCAAGATTGCGCTAAATTTGTTGAAATCACCCGAACGTCTGCTCGCTACGATTCTCATAGCTAACAATCTGGTTAATGTTACAATCGTAATCTTGTGTTCATATGCGTTGTCACCGTTGTTTGAATCGCTCGACCCGTGGCTCGATTTCCTGTTGCAAACGGTGATACTCACATTCATGATTTTGCTATTCGGAGAGATAATACCTAAACTCTACTCCAATAGTAACCCCGTGGGGTGGGCGCGGTGGGCTGCCGGCGGTGTCGGTGCTGCTGTCAAACTGCTTTGGCCAGTGTCGTCGATGCTTGTCAAAAGTTCCACAATCGTCAACAAGGTAGTGACGCGCAAGGCTCAGAACATCTCGGCTGACGAGTTGAGCAAGGCTCTCGAAATAACTCAGATGCAGCCCGGCGACGAGAAAGAGATGCTTGAAGGCATTCTGCGCTTCGGCGATACCACGGCCTCTGAAATCATGACACCCCGTGTCGACATAACCGATATACCCCTAACTGCGACTTTTTCCGAGGTGATGGATACCGTTCTCTCGACAGGATACGCACGTCTGCCAGTCTATGGCGGTTCGCAGGATGATATCAAAGGGATTCTCTATAGTCGCGACCTGCTCCCCTACGTCGGTCGGCATGATTTCGAATGGCAAACGCTGCTTCGACAGCCTTATTTTGTACCCGAGTCGAGGATGATTGACGACCTGCTTGAGGACTTCCGAAAATTGAATCTCCACATGGCTGTGGTGGTTGATGAATATGGTGGCACTCAGGGTCTTGTCACGCTTGAGGATGTGCTTGAAGAGATTGTCGGCGACATCAACGATGAGTATGATCAGGAGGAGAAGACCTACCGTCGCCTGCCTGACGACACATACATATTCGAGGGTAAAACGCTGCTTAACGATTTCTTCAAGGTTACTGGCCTTGACGAGGAAGATTATGCTCCAGTAGCTGAGGATTGCGAGACACTCGCCGGGATGTTGCTCGCCATAAAGGGTGATTTCCCGAAAGAGAAGGAGCCGCTGGTTTATGGACGCTGCCGTTTTCTGATTCTCGATATTGAGCATCACCGCATTTCTAACGTGCGTGTGAAAGTAATGACCGAAAATCAGCAGCAATGACCCCGCGCCGCCGTCACCCCCTATGGTCGCTGTGGTTTGCGACCCCATTGTGGTTGCTCGCTGTTTTTCTGTCTATGGTATTCAGCGATTGTTCGAGCGGGTCCACCGACCGTGTCGCCATTCCGCGTCCTGCGGCCTACCCCCGCATATGGCTCTATGATACCTTGCGTTGCGCCGTCCCAGAGGCCTCCCCATTGCTTTTCTATGCCAACGCAGGGGCTGCCGTCAGTCGACCCCACGATGGAGATGGTGACAGCCGATGGCTCAATATCGCTTATCCGCGTTATAACGCTGTGGTATACTGTACTTTCACCTCTGTGACTGATGCAAACCGAGACAAGGTGCTCGACAACCGTTTGGAACGCATGGGACTTAACGCTGGTGGTCTTCCCTCGGAAGTGCTGACGCTCGACAGCCCGGGCGGTTTTCACAGTCAGTTGCTCGTCACTCCTGCCGAGAGCTTGACTCCACTCCAGTTCCTTTCGACTGATGGCAAGGGATGGGTGGTCTCAGGTGCCGCCTACCTTGACTATGCTCCGAGTGCCGCTATCGCCGATTCCATAGCCCCGGTAATTAGTGCTCTCAAAGCCGATTTACTTTATGCGCTGGGACGTTTGGCCGTTGAATACTAAGATATTATGCGTCACGTTTCTATAGGCTCCACCGATGTTTACATAGCCCCGATTTCACCCGATGCCGAGGTGAATCTGCTTTCCTCGGCAACCCCCACAGCCATAGCGGCAGTTGATGGAGTTGAATCGGTACGCCGCCGTTGCGAATTGCTCGCCACTTGGGCATTGGCCGAAGCTGTGTTCGGCCCCGGGGTGGTAATTGGGCATGACGTTCTTGGTGCGCCATTTATCTCAGGATGCAAAACCCATATATCGATATCTCACTGCATTGATTGCGTGGTGATTGCGGCCAACAAGGAATGTGTGGTCGGTGTGGATGCCGAAGTGTGGAGGCCGCAGTTGCTCCGGGTCAGGGAGCGGTTTTTGACACCTGATGAAGCGGCACTCTCGATGAGCAGGGAGTCTCTTCTACAGGCGTGGACTATCAAGGAGGCTGTTTACAAGGCTGCGATGATGCCGGGTCTGTCTTTTCAGGACATACACCTCCCCCGCCCCGGAAGCTTATGGGCTGTCGTTGATGGCACAGTACGTCTTACCTTCCGGGTCGAGCCGGTGGAGCTGACTCCATTCCGCGCCGTCACCCTTGTTACTCCTTGATGCCGTAGGCCAAGTCGCCGGCGTCACCCAATCCGGGCACAATATAGCTGTGGGCATTGATTTCTTTGTCGATGGCTCCAATCCAAATTGTGGTTTTGTCGGATGGGAAGCGGCTTTTGATGTAATCTACGGCCTGTTGCGACGCAATAACCGATGCAACGTGTATGTGACTTGGTTCGCCCTTGGTTATCAATGCCTTGTAACTCAACTCCATTGATGCGCCTGTCGCAAGCATTGGGTCGGCGATGATTAGCGTTTTGCCGTCTAAGCGTGGTGATGCAAGATATTCGATGAAAACATCGAAGTTCTCCTTTTCCTTATATTTACGGTAGGCTGAGACAAAGGCGTTTTCGGCATGGTCAAAATAGTTCAGAAACCCCTGGTGAAACGGGATTCCGGCGCGGAATATGGTGGCAAGCACTACCCGGTCGGCAATCACATCACAGGGGGCCGTGCCGAGCGGCGTTGACGTGTCGATTGTCTTGTAATTCAGCGTGCGGCTGATTTCAAATGCCATTATTTCACCGATGCGCTCCAAGTTGCGGCGGAAGCGCATCATATCTTTCTGTATTGTCGTGTCGCGCAGTTCCATCATGAACTGGCTTATCAACGATTGACGCTCTGCGAAATTAACTACTTTCATGGTCTCAGCTTATTGTTGTACATTGGTACTATAACTTTGTGATTCTGTTAACGGATAAAGAGCAATTCGCGGTATTTAGGCAATGGCCACATCTCGTTATCAACCATGAGCTCAAGTTTGTCGATGTGATAGCGTATCACATCCATGCAAGGTGCCACATTATCATGATATGAGATGGCTTTCTCTCGCTCGTTATCAATACGATTGGCTTTTTTCCGAGCCTGTACCATCTTGTCGACCTCCTCCTTGATTATCAGCATATGATCCGATATCTTCTCAATCGTGATGAGATCCTGTGATATGATTTTCTCCGCTTTCTCATCATTAAATAGACTCTTGATTTTGACGAGATTGTCTACAAGAATTGATTGATAGCGGGTTGCAACAGGGATGATATGGTTGATTGCGAGATCACCAAGAACGCGGGCCTCTATTTGAATTTTTTTTGTATACATTTCCCACTTGACTTCGTTGCGCGCCTCAAGTTCAAGCTTAGAGAATACGCCTACCGACTGGAACATATCGATAGACGACTGAGAAAGATATGCATCAAAAATTTTCGGGATTGATGTTTCGCAGTCAAGTCCGCGGCGTGCCGCTTCCTCTTTCCACTCGTCGCTGTAGCCATTTCCGTCAAAATGAATCGGCTTGGAGCTTGTAATAAGTTCCTTGATTTCCTCAAGCAGTGAGTGTATGAGGGTCTCCCCTTTTTCTATGCGGACGTCGACCTTTGCTTTGAAGTCTGCGAGTTGTTCGGCTACGGCGGCGTTGAGTGCAATCATCGCTGACGCGCAATTGGCTGATGACCCTACCGCGCGGAACTCAAAGCGGTTTCCCGTGAATGCGAAAGGCGATGTGCGGTTACGGTCAGTATTGTCAATTAGAATCTCAGGAATCTGATTTACGCCGAGCGACAAACCCTCTTTGCCTGAGAACTTGAAAAGTTCATCATTTGTGCTTTTTTCAAGTTTTTCCAATATCTCAGCGAGCTGGCTGCCGGTGAAAATTGAGATGATTGCAGGAGGAGCTTCGTTGGCACCGAGACGGTGCCCGTTAGTGGCTGACATAATAGACGCTTTGAGAAGACCGTTGTGGCGGTGTACCGCAGCCATGGCATTCACTACAAACGTTATAAACTGTAGGTTGTCCATCGGGGTTTTCCCTGGAGCGAAAAGCAGTACACCCTTGTCGGTTCCCAGACTCCAGTTGTTATGTTTTCCGGAGCCGTTTACACCTGCGAACGGCTTTTCATGCAGCAATACGCGGAAATTATGGCGTCGGGCCACCTCGGCGATAAGCGACATTAATAATAGATTATGGTCGTTGGCAAGATTGGTCTCCTCGAAAATAGGGGCTAATTCAAACTGATTGGGGGCTACCTCGTTGTGGCGTGTCTTGGCTGGAATCCCGAGTTTATGGCATTCAATCTCAAGGTTGAGCATAAATGCTTCGACTCGTGACGGAATCGAACCGAAATAGTGGTCTTCAAGTTGCTGGTTCTTCGCACTCTCATGCCCCATTAACGTGCGGCCAGTCAACACCAAGTCTGGACGGGCATTATAAAGAGCCTCGTCAATAAGAAAGTATTCCTGTTCCCAACCGAGATATGAGTGAACGTGTTTAACGTCAGCGTCAAAATAGCGGGCAACGCCTGTTGCAGCCTTATCGACTGCGTTGAGGGCGCGAAGAAGTGGGGTCTTGTAGTCAAGAGACTCACCTGTGTATGAAATGAAAATCGTGGGAATGCACAGCGTCTTGTCCATGATAAACGCCGGTGATGAGATGTCCCACGCTGAGTAACCGCGTGCCTCGAATGTGTTTCTGATGCCTCCGTTAGGGAAACTTGAGGCGTCAGGTTCTTGCTGGACAAGCAGCTTGCCCGAAAATTCTTCGACTATCCCACCCTTGCCGTCATGCTCTATGAATGCGTCATGTTTCTCAGCGGTTCCGTCGGTCAGCGGATGGAACCAGTGGGTGTAATGCCGTGCGCCGTTATCGATTGCCCAACGTTTCATGCCTTCGGCTACGCTGTCGGCTATCTCGCGTGAAATCGGCTCTTTGTTTTCTATGGCGAAAATCAATGCGTCATAAGTCCTCTTCGGAAGATATTCAAACATCTTTTGGCGATTGAACACCAATTTGCCATAGTATTGTTCGGGACGTTCCAACGGAATTTCCACAGGAACAGCTTTACGGTTGAAAGCCTCTTCCACTACTTTAAATCTCAACATAAATATAGCCTGAATCCTTTTTAGTAGATGACAAAATTAAATTATGCCGTTGAATAGCTAAATCTTAAGCATTTATATTCGCAAAAGTCCTTAAAAATTAGTAATTTAAGGGACGGTTTGAACGTTTTTCCTGAGAACTACTAATTCCAAGGACATCGTCAAAGTTAACCAGATCCCCCTCGACTATGCAAGAGCGTTTTTGTGAACCTGACATCTTCCATATAATGAGGACGGTTTAAACATTAACACAGCACAAAGTTAAGCATTATGTCACAAATACAAACAATTTTAACAAATAATACTTTAGTAATCCCTGTATTTGTTTGACATGTGCTTATTGCAATGGCGTCTTTGCAAACAAAAGCCTCACGATGAAAGCCGGTTGACTTTCATCGTATTGCGATTTAGCTCCTATAATAAATTATTATAATCATCGTATCTTTTTTTGGGTTATCCGACAATT
>CAZFNR010000026.1:0-19452 GCA_964520525.1 uncultured Muribaculaceae bacterium | reverse complement strand
CCACTGTCAACGCCTCGGTGGTAAGTCCCAACGAGAAAGTCGGGCTGTTCATCTACGGGCAAAACCGCGACCGCGACGGCTATGACCACGACGGCGACGGGTTCACCGAAATCGCGACCCTCAAGACCGAAACCCTCGGCGCACGCGCGTTCATGCGCACATCCGACCTCGCTCGCCTCACCGTCGAATACCACGGCACTCACGAATACCGCCGCGGCGGCGACAACCTCGACCTGCCCGCCCATCAGGCGATGGTTGCCGAGGAAGTCGACCACAACATCAACGCACTCGAAACGTCGTTCGACATCCGCGACCGCGGAAACAACCGATGGAACATTTTCGCCGCCATGCAGGACACCCGCCGCAAGAGCTACTACGGAAGCGAGCAAGACCCCAACGCCTACGGTCGCACCCACGACCTCGTCACCGTAGCCGGCTCGCAATGGACCCACTCGTTCGACCGTTTCTGGTTCATGCCCGCCGAACTCATCGCCGGTCTCGAATACAACTACAACTACCTCAACGACGTGACAGTCGGCTACGACCACGACGTGACCCAATGCGTAAACATCTACAGCGGATACCTGCAAAACGAATGGCGCACCGACCGTTGGGGCTTCCTTGTCGGCGCGCGCATCGACAAGCACTCGCTCGTCGACAACCCCATCATATCCCCCCGCGCCAACCTTCGTTTCAATCCGAGCCAAAACCTTAACTTCCGGCTATCCTACTCCACAGGCTTCCGCTCGCCTCAAGCCTACGACGAGGACTTCCATGTCGCCATCGTCGGCGGCGAGAGGGTCGTGACAGTGCTCGCACCCGACCTTAAACATGAAAGCAGCAACTCGGTCAGCGGCTCGGTCGACTGGTACAGCAACATCGGTGCCGTTCAGACCAACCTGCTTTTTGAACTGTTCTACACAAATCTCAGCGATGTGTTCGCCATGCGACAGCTCGACCAGCCCGACGAAAAAGGCAACGCCGTTTTGGAACGCTACAACGGCGACGGAGCAAGAGTTATGGGGGCTAACCTCGAAGCCAAGGCGGTGGTCGCCGACTTCCAGGCACAGCTCGGACTGACGCTACAACGCAGCCGCTACAAAGTGGCCGAGGCTTGGAGCGACAACCCCGACGTCCCCGCCGAGAAGCGTATGTTCCGCACCCCCGACCTGTATGGTTACCTGACCATGAGCTACCGCCCCGTCAAGCCGCTCACGGTAGCCCTCTCCGCCACCTATACCGGCGATATGCTCGTGCAGCACCTCGCGGGCTCCGGAACCCCCATCGATGTGGCGGTGAAGACCCCGGCGTTTTTCGACGCTAATCTCAAAATATCCTACGAGATGAAAATCACCGACAAAGTTTGTCTCGACCTCAGCGCGGGAGTCATGAACATATTCAACGCCTATCAAAACGACTTCGACAAGGGCTACCTGCGCGATTCAGGCTACATCTACGGGCCTTCGCTCCCGCGCAGCCTCACCTTCTCGGCCAAGCTACACATCTGACCCTCACGCCGGCTCAGATGCGGTCACGCACCCGGGTTAAAGACGGCGGTAGCCCCCCCCAGCGAAACGGGGTCTGCCCCCTCCTATCCCGGGGATTTACTGAAAACGACGTCGGGGTCGGAAATTTCCGACCCCGACGTTGGCTTGTCTATTGAAATGGTTCTATTTTTCAGTCGCCCATAGTGCGCAGCAGCTCGTCGTTGTCGGCGGTGCGCTCCATGCGGTCCTTGATAAACTCCATCGACTCGATTGAGTTGCGGTCTGACAGGAAGCGGCGCAGAATCCACATACGGTTGAGCGTCTCCTTGCGCAACAATAGGTCGTCGCGGCGCGTACTTGACGCCATGATGTCGACGGCGGGGAAAATGCGTTTGTTCGACAGCTTGCGGTCGAGTTGCAACTCCATGTTGCCGGTGCCTTTGAACTCCTCGAAAATCACTTCGTCCATCTTTGAGCTTGTCTCGGTCAGAGCTGTGGCGATGATGGTGAGCGAGCCGCCGTTCTCGATGTTGCGCGCCGCTCCGAAGAAGCGTTTTGGCTTCTGAAGCGCGTTGGCGTCGACACCTCCCGAGAGGATTTTGCCCGAAGCGGGTTGAGCCGTGTTGTAGGCGCGGGCGAGGCGCGTGATTGAGTCAAGAAGTATCACCACGTCATGTCCGCATTCCACCATTCGTTTGGCCTTCTCAAGCACGATGCTCGCAATCTTAACGTGGCGGTCGGCCGGCTCGTCGAAAGTCGACGCGATAACTTCGGCGTTGACGCTGCGGCTCATGTCGGTTACCTCCTCCGGACGCTCATCGATGAGCAATATCATGATATAGGTCTCAGGGTGGTTCTCGGCTATAGCGTTGGCGATATCTTTAAGAAGGATGGTTTTACCCGTTTTTGGCGGTGCCACAATCAAACCGCGCTGCCCTTTTCCGATGGGGGAGAACATATCGACCACTCGCGTCGACAGATTGCAGGTACGGCCGCTGGTGAGGTCAAATTTCTCATCGGGGAACAATGGGGTGAGGTGCTCAAACGGCACTCTGTCGCGGATGAATTCGGGTGACCGTCCATTGACTTTAGTCACAGTGCTCAGCGGGAAATACTTGTCGCCCTCTTTTGGCGGCCTGATGGTGCATTCCACAACGTCACCCGTGCGCAGGCCGTTAGCTTTGATTTGTGACTGGGTGACATAGATGTCGTCGGGCGACGGGAGATAGTTATAGTCGCTCGAGCGCAAGAACCCATACCCCTCGGGCATCACCTCAAGCACGCCCGACGCTTCAAGCAGACCCTCGAAGTTATATTGGGGGACAGCCGGTTGAGGCTGGCGTTGGAGTTGCTGGTTTTGCTGCTGTTGCTGGTTTTGGTTTTTATTTTTCTTTCTTTTTCCTTGCTGCTGTTGTTGCGGAATCTGCGGCTGCTGTTTTTCCGCTCCGGGTTCGCCTATGATTATCGGAGCTGTCGCGGCGGCTATCGCTGCCGCTGCGGCGGCTTCATCTTTCTCTCGCTGAGAACGCGGCACAAACCGTTGTCCGCCGCTGCGGGGGAAAAACATACCAAATGATGAATCTTTACCCGGGCGGAAGTCTCGCTTTTGAGGTGAAGGGGGAGCGTCGGGCAAATCCTCGCGGACTTTTTCCGCGGGGGCTTCGACCGGCGTTATGTTGGTTTCGTTTCGCAGAGGGGCAAGGAGCGTCATTTCATCGCCCGGATGCGGTTCCTCGGCGTAGGTGTCGGTTGGCGCGACAGAAGCCGGCGAGTCGGCTGGAGTTTCTGCCTCGGCGGTTATGTTGCCCTCTTGTTGCTCTTGCTGCTTTTGTTCGGGTGCGCGTTTTGGCGGCCGACCCCGACGTGCTGCCGGTTTCACCGGCGCGGTTGCGACGCTATCGGTGGCGGGGGTTTCGGCATCGGTGGATTTAGCCGTTTCTTCCGCCTCCTGTGGCATTTGCTCCTGAGCGATAGCGTGTTTTGGCGGACGTCCGCGGCGCGGCCGGGCGGGGGTATCTTCCTGTTGCGGTTGTTGCTGTGGAGCCTCGGCCCGATTTTCGCGCTTGGCTCGCGGCTGACGGACATTAGCTTTCTTCTCGGCAGCCGATGCCGCATGGTCTATCGCCTGTTGGTCGAGTATGCGATAGATTAGTTCATCTTTTTGCGTGGGATCAACCTTCTTCAATCCCATAGATTCCGCAATCGTTTTGAGCTCGGTATCGCTCATTGCGTTGAGGTCAGAAATGTTGTACATAGAGTAAATGGAATGGGCGATTATAAACCCGTTATAATCATAATATTTTTTTGACCTTCGCTACCGTATAGGCACAACTTTATCGGTTTTGCGGTCGGTCGCTTTCTGTTGTGATTAATTGTTATAAAAAAAAATGGGAAAAACTTCTTGCCCTGACAGCCTTTCGATGATTCGACTGTCTAATATGTGGCTTGCAATAAGTCGAAAGTGGCGCAAAGTTACTACCATTTATTATAATAACAAACGTTGCGACGTTTTTTTATCGCAACGTTTGTATTTTTTTATGAAAATTTGCCGCGGACGCGTTTACGTCAGGTGGCGTTAACTGATTGTGTCCCGCGAATATGCGTCGGCATTTCAGTGAGATTCAGCAATGCCGCGAGCGGCACCAACGACCGCTACCGACGGCTAAACCGTCTCTTTAAATCCATAACCGAAGCCTAAACGAGTGACGATATTGGCTCCGTATTCCCCCAATTTCTTGCGAAGACGGGTGATGTTGGTGTCAATTGTCCGATTGGTTACAACCACGTCGCCCGACCACACTTGGTGAATGATTTCCTCGCGGGAATAAATGCGGTTACGATGGGTCAGGAAAAACAGCAGTATGTCAAATTCGGTGCGGGTCAAGCCGACAGGCTCCCCTTTTAGGAAACACGCTTTGCCGTTGCGGTCTATGCGCAAAGACTTGAATGTGATGTCAGGCTCGTACAAGCCAATCGACTTGTTGTATTCCATCTGATGAGCAGCCTGGGTGCGGCGGAGCACGGCACGCACTCGCGCAAGCACCACACCGATTACAAACGGCTTGGTTATATAGTCGTCGCTACCAATGTTCAAACCCATGACCATATCATCCTCGTCGCTTAGCGCGGAGCAAAATATGATTGGCGTATTCTCTGTGGCAGCCTCGTTTTTCACGCGCTTGGCAAAGTCGAAACCACTCAAGCGGTCCATCATTATATCGACGATGAACAGCTGATAAATGGCTAAATCCATAGCGAGCGCCTCCTCGGCGCTGTAAGCGCAATCGACTTCGTAGCCCTCTTTTTCGAGATTGTATTTGAGTATCTCGCATACCGATTCCTCGTCGTCGATAACTAAAATCTTGATTCTCATATAGGGGGAATTGTGATTATTCTTTTTTTGGAGTACCCAAAATTAATAATAAATGGCGGGATTATGAGTTAAAAAGCGTTAACACGGAGCGCGGCGGCGAACTATTGACACCCCGCTATGTTCTAAAGCTACAATTACTATATTTGCACTGTGTTTTTCATGGTATTAGATTAAGGTTAAAAACAGCCGACTGTCGTGAGACAGCCGACTGCTTTTTTGTAGGTCGAAAGACTGATGATGCCCCCCGGCACCTATCCCACAAATCGGCATCAGCCAAAACGATAAAAAGAGAGCTGTCTCACGACAGCTCTCTTCTCTTTAAACCTTTATCTTAATCTAATACTATGAAAAACACACATGCAAAGGTAAGAATTATTTCCAAACAACAAACAAGTTTCTTTTGATAATTATAGATAATTAAATATTTCGCATCCGCTCATGCCGAACCCTCGCAGTTATCCGCGGGCATTAAATAGCCGCAAATCAAGCAGTCTTACGGCAGCGAGGCACCACTCACGCATTGTGGTCCACTTTTGCGATTTCACATCTGTTATCATATTTTTAGAGCCGGAAACAAATCGACCTCCCTCGATTTTCCACGACGCTAATTGGCGGTGGCACAACACTGTTAGGCAGATATTTTTTGCCGTTAACGATTAAATTAGTAATTTCGCAGAGTGATTTGGCCGCGGTATAGCCGCGGCGGCTGAAGTCAGGGATTTGACCACCGCGATTTTTATCCCGCGGTGGAAAGTTCGACGCTTCACACACATATCCAGAGATTATTAACTTAAGTTATTATAAAACAGATTACAACGCTATGAGTAAAGAAAAGAAATTCTTGACCTGTGACGGTAATCAGGCTGCCGCGCATATTTCATATATGTTCTCAGAGGTGGCTGCGATTTACCCCATCACCCCCTCATCGACTATGGCTGAATATGTCGATGAATGGGCCGCCGCAGGACGCAAAAACATCTTCGGTGAGACCGTAATGGTGCAGGAAATGCAGTCAGAAGGCGGTGCCGCAGGTGCTGTCCACGGGTCTCTTCAGGCTGGTGCGCTGACCACCACCTACACCGCTTCGCAGGGTCTTCTCCTCATGATTCCCAATATGTATAAAATCGCCGGCGAACTGCTCCCCTGCGTGTTCCACGTATCGGCCCGCACCCTCGCGTCACACGCTCTCAGCATCTTCGGCGACCATCAGGATGTGATGTCGGTTCGCCAGACAGGTTTCGCCATGTTGGCAGAAGGCTCCGTGCAGGAAGTCATGGACCTCGCCGGTGTCGCGCATCTGGCCACCATCAAATCACGCGTGCCTTTTGTCAATTTCTTCGACGGATTCCGCACATCCCACGAGATTCAGAAGATTGAAACTGTCGAGGCCGATGACCTCGCTCCGCTTATCGACCAAGAAGCGCTCGCCGATTTCCGTAACCGCGCCCTCAATCCCGAGAAACCTGTTGCCCGCGGAATGGCAGAGAACGGTGACGTATTCTTCCAGCACCGCGAAGCTTGCAACGAATACTACGACGCTGTTCCCGCCATCGTCGAGGAATACATGAACAAAATCTCTGAAATCACCGGCCGTAAATACGGATTGTTCAACTACTACGGCGCTCCCGACGCCGACCGCGTGATTATCGCCATGGGCTCTGTGACACAAGCCGCGCAAGAGGCTATCGACCACCTCACCGCCAAAGGTGAGAAGGTGGGTCTCGTGTCGGTACACCTCTACCGCCCGTTCTCGGCTAAACATTTCCTCGCAGCCGTGCCGGCTACCGCTAAACGCATCGCCGTGCTCGACCGCACTAAGGAACCCGGTGCTAACGGCGAGCCACTGTATCTCGATGTCAAAGAGTGCTTCTACGGCAAGGAAAACGCCCCCGTCATCGTCGGCGGACGCTATGGCCTCGCATCTAAAGACACCACCCCCGCACAGATTCTCGCCGTTTACGAGAACCTCGCGCTTCCGATGCCGAAAGACCACTTCACCGTGGGCATCATCGACGATGTCACCTTCACTTCGCTCCCTCCGAAAGAGGAAATCGCGCTCGGCGACAAGAGCACATTCGAGGCTAAATTCTTCGGTCTCGGCGCAGACGGTACGGTAGGTGCCAATAAGAACTCTGTGAAGATTATCGGTGACAACACCAACAAATATTGCCAGGCATATTTCGCCTACGACTCTAAGAAGTCAGGCGGTTTCACCTGCTCTCACCTCCGTTTTGGCGACGCTCCCATCCGTTCGACCTACTTGGTGACTACGCCTAACTTCGTGGCTTGCCACGTTCAGGCTTATCTCCATATGTATGACGTGACTCGCGGTCTTCGCGACGGCGGTATCTTCTTGCTCAACACCATCTGGGAAGGAGAGGAACTCGCTAAAAACCTCCCCGCGAAGGTTAAGAAATATTTCGCTGACCACAACATCACCGTCTACTATATCAACGCGACCAAAATCGCTCAGGAAATAGGTCTTGGCAACCGCACCAACACCATCCTCCAAAGCGCGTTCTTCCGCATCACCGAGGTTATACCCGTTGACCTCGCTATCGAACAGATGAAGAAATTCATCGTCAAGAGCTACGGCAAGAAAGGTCAGGATGTAGTCGACAAGAACTATGCAGCCGTTGACCGCGGCGGCGAGTTCCACCGTCTCGACGTAGACCCCGCATGGTCTCAGCTCGCAGCCGAGGCCCCCGAGGCAAACAACGACCCCGCATTTGTCAACAATATCGTGCGTCCAATCAACGCCCAAGACGGCGACCTGCTCAAGGTCTCTGACTTCAAGGGGATTGAGGACGGCACTTGGCAGCAGGGCACTGCCGCTTATGAAAAACGCGGTGTGGCAGCATTCGTTCCCCAGTGGCTCGAAGAGAACTGTATCCAGTGTAACAAGTGCGCCTACGTTTGTCCTCACGCCGCTATCCGTCCCTTCGTGCTCGATGCCGATGAGATGGCAAAAGCACCGTTCGGCGACGCCGGCACTATCCCCGCAATCGGTAAGACTTTCGCCGGAATGCGTTTCATCCAATCGGTTGATGTCCTCGACTGTCTCGGTTGCGGCAACTGCGTGGATGTATGCCCCGGCAAGAAAGGCGTTAAGGCTCTTGAGATGAAACCGCTCGAATCACAGCTTGACGTTCAGAAAGAGTGGGACTACTGCGTTAAGGAAGTCTCTTCAAAACAAGACCTTGTCGACATCAAAGCCAACGTCAAGAACAGCCAGTTCGCCACCCCGTTGTTTGAGTTCTCCGGAGCTTGCTCTGGTTGCGGCGAGACACCCTATGTCAAGCTGATTACCCAGCTCTTTGGCGACCACGAAATGGTAGCAAACGCCACCGGCTGTTCATCAATCTACTCTGGCTCGGTTCCCTCAACCCCCTACACCACCAACCACCGCGGACACGGTCCCGCATGGGCCAACTCATTGTTCGAGGACTTCTGTGAGTTCGGTTTGGGTATGACGCTCGCCAACGACAAAATGCGCGACCGTCTCGAAGGGTACATGAAGGCTACTCAAGAGTGCCCCAAATGCAGCGATGAAATCAAGACGCTTGCCGCCGAATGGCTCGCCAACAAAGATGACGCTGCCAAGACCCGCGAAATCGCCGACAAGCTCACTCCGCTTTGCGAGGCTTGCGGCTGCGACACCTGCAAAAACATCCTGTCGTTGAAGCACTACATCGTGAAACGCTCACAGTGGATTATCGGTGGCGACGGCGCATCCTACGACATCGGCTTCGGCGGTCTCGACCATGTACTCGCTTCGGGCAAGAATGTCAACATCCTCGTGCTCGATACCGAGGTGTACTCAAACACCGGCGGTCAGGCATCAAAGGCCACTCCTCTCGGCGCAATCGCCAAGTTCGCCGCATCGGGCAAACGCATCCGCAAGAAAGACCTCGGTCTCATCGCCACCACCTACGGCTACGTTTACGCCGCTCAAGTGGCTATGGGCGCCGACCAGGCCCAGACGCTCAAAGCAATCCGCGAGGCAGAAGCTTACGACGGTCCGTCAATCATTATCGCATACGCGCCCTGTATCAACCACGGCTTGAAGTCAGGCATGGGTAAATCGCAACAAGAGGAGGCCAACGCAGTAGCTTGCGGATACTGGCATCTCTGGCGTTACAACCCCGCTCTCGAGGAAGAGGGCAAAAACCCCTTCTCGCTCGACAGCAAAGAGCCTAATTGGGATGAGTTTGAAAACTTCCTCAAAGGTGAGGTGCGCTACGCTTCAGTGATGAAACAGTACCCCGCAGAGGCAGCCGACCTGTTCGCCGCCGCTAAAGCCAACGCTAAGTGGCGTTACAACAACTACCGCCGCCTCGCACAGCAGCAATGGGGAGTCGACCCCGAAGCCGGAAAGCTCCCGGAATAACGCTAATCTCACCCTTCTAAAATAAAAGATAAGGCCGGAGCCGCTATGGTTCCGGCCTTTTTTTTTGATTCGATGAAGTACATTGTGAACATTGTCGGTGAGACGATGTTATTAATAATAAAATTATTAACGACTAAACCCGACAGCAATGTACTCGACAAAGAAAAGCGTCAAAGGCACGCGAACCGAGAAAAATCTGGTCAACGCCTACATGAGTGAGTCGGCGGCATACACCCGCTACACCTATTATGCCTCCAAGGCCAAAAAAGAGGGATATTTCCCCATTGAGCAGGCATTCACCGAGACAGCGGCTAACGAGCTGCGCCACAGCAAAGTGTTTTTCAAGTTTCTCGAAGGCGGCTCGATAGGTTGCGCTCTCGATGTCGATGCCGGGGTCATAGCCGACACCGCCTCCAATCTCGCCACCGCGGTCCGCGAGGAGGAAATCGAGGGGATTGAGCAGTATCAAAACGCGGCTAAAGTGGCTGACGAAGAAGGGTTCTCGGAAATCGCCGAGCATTTCAGGGCAATAGCCGAAATCGAGATGCGCCATAAAGCGCGCTTCGAACGTTATCTCCGACAGGTGCATGACGGCACCGTACGGAAGCGCGACCACCCCATCAAATGGAAATGCCTCGTATGCGGATATATCTTTGAAGGCACTGAACCCCCTGCCGACTGCCCCGCCTGCGACCATCCCCGCGAACACTACATGGCACTCGACATGGATTAGCCCCCGCGGGATTTGACGGTAAAAAAACGATGCGCTTTTATCGGGCGCATCGTTTTGTGTGGGTCAATAGTTTAGCGGGCGAATGAAGCCGGTTGGAGCACCCACGGAAATGGGTCGCGCAACGGAAGTGGCGGTTGCGTCTTTATCGCCTCAAGCCCGCGCAGAGCCGAGGCGGCATCGCCGTGGCTCGACGCTATGACATAATAGAGCGGCTCTTTCGTTTCAGCTATCCACGCATCGGCATACCCCGCCCCGTAAAGCCGGCCAACCATCGACTTGGCGTTAAACAGTTGCTTGAATTGCGCCACGACTATGTTGTAGCGGTTGAGGGGCTTAGCCACTCCGTCTATCGTGGTCGATTTCACATATTGAGTGGTCAGGGGCATTGTGTCGTTACCGACTTTCAACATTCCGGGGCGCGCTTCCCGGCGCATGAGGGCATACACCGTCGAGTCAAGGCCGCCGGTATTGGCGCGTTCTTTGGCTGTTTCGTAAGCCGCCCGGTAGTTGGCCTCAGTCGTCTTGCAGCCAGTCAGTAAAGCGAACGCCGGCATGGCCAATAATATAATCTTGTTCATATCCTAAATCTTATATTTTCCCAATTCTATCACTTCAAGGTCGCGGATATTGCCCGCATCGAGAATCAGTCTGATTAGCGTACGCTCTTTTTGCCAACCGTGATAGCCGGCGGCACCGGGATTGACATGGAGCACGCCCCATTTTTCGTCCCACATCACTTTCAATATGTGGGAATGGCCGGTTACCATAAGCCTTATCTTACCATCGCGCAATATTCGCTCAACACCCGGCTGATACCGCCCGGGATAGCCTCCGATGTGGGTCATGAACACATTCACGCCCTCCACGGTAAATTCCTCGACCTCACGGAAACGACGGCACACATCGCCGTGGTCGATATTGCCGCTGACGCCTCTCACTACCGGGGCCACATTCTCCAGACGCCTCACGATATCTATGTCGCCTACATCGCCGGCGTGCCATATCTCGTCACATTCGGCGAAATGTCGGGCATAGCGGTCATCCCAGCATGAGTGGGTATCAGATAGTATTCCTATGCGTTTGGCCACAATCAGAAGTTTTGGAGTATCAGTATTTCACGCGGCTCGAAGGTCATGGTGTCGCCTATTTCCACCTCGCGCCCCGTGAGCATATCGCGCATCTTTGTTCCGACCGGTAGCACCTCGGCGGTCCGCTCGGTCGATGTAGTCAGCGGTGAGTCATTGCCGTTCATCATCACATGGACCTCTTTGTCGCCGAGTTTACGCCGATAGGCATAGATTCCGTTTTGGGGCATGAAATGCTTCAATGACCCTTTTGCGATAACCTCGTTGGCTTCACCTTTGCGCCAATTGAGCAATTTGGAGAGGAAATCGTAGGCTTCGTTCTGCTTCGGGGTGCGCCCCTCGCGGGTGAACACGTTGACCGTATCGCCGGGGAAACCTCCTTGCATATCGCGGCGTACATAGCCGTCGCTCCCCTCCTTTGAGCCGTTCATCAATAGTTCGGTGCCATAGTAAATCTGCGGGATGCCGCGTGAGGTCAGCAAGAATGTCAACGCTTGTTTCCACCACCCTAACGAGTCGGGTTCCTCAAGGAGGAAACGGTCGGTGTCGTGGTTGTCGAGGAACGTCAGTATGTTCTGCGGCGCGGGGAACAGATAGTCAAGTGCGAGGTGGTCATAGATTTGGTTTAGTCCGTTCCAGGGGTCGGTCTGCTCGCTGAATGCCTTGCGGGCTTTGATTGACAGCACAAAGTCCATCACGCTCGGCAGTCGGGAGTCGCCTGGGTTGACCTTGCTGCCGCGCTGCCAATATGCCTCGCCCCCCTCGGTGCCATACCAACACTCACCGACGATGTTATAGCCCGGGTATTCGCGTTGCACCGCGTCAATCCATTCTCCCATAGGCTCCATGAAGGCATAAGGATGGGTATCCATGCGTATGCCATCGATTTTCGATGACTCGATCCACCATATTGAGTTTTGGATAAGATACTTCATCAAGTGGGGATTGTGCTGGTTCAGGTCGGGCATCGACTCAACAAACCACCCCTCGACTGTGCGGCGGCGGTCATAGTCGCTAACATAGGGGTCATGCACGGTCGACAGGCGGTAATTGGTCTGCACATACCTGTCGGGAAAGTTAAACCAGTCATTCGACGGACGGTCGGTAAACCAGCGGTGGTTGCTGCCCGAATGGTTGAAAATCATGTCCATCACAACTTTTATACCGCGCTCGTGGCACTCCGACACGAAGGCGTTCCACTCCTCGTTTGAGCCGAAACGCGGGTCGATGTTGTAATAGTCGGTAGTCGCATAGCCATGGTAGGCGCCGCCGGGCATATCGTTGGTTAGCACGGGGTTCACCCACACCGCCGTGACACCGAGAGAGTCGATATAGCCAAGATGGTCGCGCATCCCCTGGATGTCGCCGCCGTGACGGGCATTAGGGTTGTTGCGGTCCACAGGGGCTTTTTGGGTCAGACCGGGTTGGTTGTCGCCGTTGTTGGCGGGGTTGCCGTCAGAAAAGCGGTCGGGCATGATGAGATACAGCACGTCGGAAGCGTCAAACGGCCTTATCTCATCGGTGCGTTCTCTCTCTTTGAGCTGATATGGCACTTTGAGCGATTTTTTCCCGCGGGAGAATGTCAGTTCCATTGTGCCGGGTTTTGCCTCTTTATCTATAAGCAGATATATGAATTGGTAGTTGGCTCCGTCAAGCCGGGCCACTTCAAGCAGTTTCACCCCCGGATAATCAACCTTGAGCTCGGCGTCGCGGATGTCGGGACCCGCCACCATTATCTGTAAGGTATCGTTTGCCATCCCGGTCCACCAATAAGGGGGGTCGATTGTGGTTACCTGCGGTTTCGGCGGCTTGGCGGCAAAAGCTGTCGCGGCGGCTAAAAGTGAAATAATCAGAAATCCTAATTTTTTCATGGGGATAATACTTATTTCTTGATTATGCGTATGTAGTCGATGAGGGCGGTATTGAACTCGCCGTTCATGTTCTCGTTATGAGGCAGATAGACAATCGACAGCCGGTTGCTGCCGGCTTTGAGCGACACGGTGAGCATATTTGAGTAGCCGGTGGAAAGCCATTCGCCGATGCCCCGCTGCGGCATGACGATGGGTCCGGCGGGGATGCCGTCGACAGCGAGGGTGCGTATGGCGCACTTGTTCTCGGTGTTGATTGGTCCGGCTCCGTTGGCATATCTCACATCAATAAAGTAGTCGCCTGACTGTGGCACTATCACGGTAAACTCCAGCGGTCGGCGCGTGAGTTCCACAAAGCGGGTAGCTTTGACCGGGTCGGATATATACTTGGTGCCGGGTTTACCGAACTCCTCGGCCTGCACCATAATCATTGAGCCGGCGGGTATGTACTCGCGGGGACGCGGAGTAAAGCCCGCAATATGATTCTTGTCGGTCGCGACAAAATCGGCCACCGTGTATCGGTCGGTGCTTTCAAGAGTGTACACGTCAGTCGTCAGGTCTTCGTCAAGCACCCCGTTGATATAGACGGAATAGGTGTTCCCGTCAGTGTAATTGTCGATGACAGCGGCGGTCGGCGTGGTCCATGTCATGACGGGAGTGGCGGGCATCCATTCCTGGGATGTGAGGTTAAATGAGTCGCTATCTTCCCCGTTGGCGGCTTCAAGCGTAATCTCGACTGCGTGATTCCCTTTGATGTCGGCGGGGAGCACCGCCTGTTTGCTTCCCTTGCCATCGATAGTGAAACGGCTTATCTTGCTGCCGGTGCCGTTGATGGAGATGTCAATCGAGGCACCGCGGTATTTGAATCCCGTGATTTTTTTCTCTCCGGGGATTGTCGCCGGGACTGTTGGCGCGAAGTGTATACCATCGGCCTCGAAGTTCATCCCCGCAAACACGCGGTAGACCATCGCCACATTTCCGGCGCAGCTCCACAACTGGCTGTCAGAATTGACGGCAGTGCCGCGGTAGTCGCCGTTGGAAGCCACGAACAGCTCTTTGTTGGTCGCGAACATGGCTGCGGCGCGGTAGATGGCAGCGAGGCCCGCGGTCAACGCCTTCATATTGCCGGTTTTGGCTGCGGCGAGATTCCAGTAGGCTTGCACAAACGGCCAAACCGCATCGTTATGATAAGGTTTTATGTCGGGTTGTTGCGGATAGACCGACGGTGTGCCAAACGCCACAACAGGTGTCTTTGTCACTATGGATTTAGCCATATCGGGAGTGGCGACTCCGAATATGACGCTCAATGCTTGGCCGAGGTTGTCGGTGGTCTGCGACTGTATGGGGTAGACACCCCCATATAGGTACTCGCTGTAATATCCCGCCGACGGCAACCACAGTCGGTTGTTGATTGATTGTTTCAAAGTGTCGGCTGTTGCAATGATTCGGGCATCGCAGGGCATTTCCGCCCCACAGCCAATCCGTTCCAATTCAGTGTGCATAAGCCCGACGATTTCACACGCGCGGGCAAATACCACGTTGGTGCCGAGGCACATTGATTCATATATATCTTTTGGCTGCATCCAGCGGGGATATGTCTGTTCGCGCCAGTCAAGATAGCTTTGTTCGCCGTGCATGAGTTTGAAATGCGGGTCATAGCACACGTCGAGGTCGGCGCGGAGGGTGCTGACCACTACGCTGTAGGCTTCGCTGAGCCATTCAGTATCACCGGTCACCAAGTAGATTTCCCATGCGGCAAGCCCCCACACCACGCGGTCGCTCGATACGGGCCATGCGCCGCCCGTTCCGGTATCCTGGATTATGTGTCCGTCTTTGACCTTGGCGCGCAGACTGTTCATAGAGCGTTGCGGGTCGAGGTAGGCGAGCGACAGATAGATGGAGTAGGCGACATCGCGGGTCCACACGCCGTCCCACTCTTTACCGGCGCGGAACGTGTCGTCGGGGCGTATGTTTGACACGATGTCGGCGATTCCCATGTTGTAGAGCGCCGACAGGAGTTTTTGCTGCGCTTCAAAACGGGGATAACGTTCGTCGGGCGCGTCGATTTTCCACCCCTCGGGATTGGCCGGACGGTCTACTGTGGGATTGACGGTCAGCGTAACCTCATAGATACTGTCGCCGCGGTCGGTGAGTTTGCGGTCATCCTTGCCATAGAGGTTCTCGAAGTCCCAGCTCAGAGGGTCGACGCTACCGGCCACCCAGACTCCCTTGAAGTCATCGCTGAAGATGGTATCGCCGGTGGCGGTGGCATAGTAACCTAACTGCTTAAACGAACGCAGGATGGGACGCATATCGACACGGAGTGTCCAGCGGGTGTCGTTGGGGAGTGTCGCGCCTTCGCCATCTGTCGGCTCCTCGGCCGACAGGCTTCCGAACGTATAGATAAGGTTGTCGCTCGTCGAGTCCCCTATAAGGGCGGTGTGACAGCGGCCCAAAGGGAGCTCGTTGTCGCGACTGTTGAGCGAGAAGCGAAATTCGACTTTCGACGACGCGCCTGATAGCTCGGGGCTTTCGTAGTTGGTCGTGATTTCGAGGGGGCTGACTGCCACAGCGGTGAATTTGCCTTGGACCACACTGTCGGCATAGACCGAGTATTCATCGCACCCATAGATTAATCCGTCGGGCTGTTTCTGCGAGCATGATGATGCGGCGGCAATCACGACTGCCGCGGATGCTAATACGGCTATTTTTTTCTTTTTATCTGTCATGGTATTGTGGGGGGGTTGTCTTATTTTTTCAACGGAAGTTTCCCTGCGATGGCCGACGGAATCGCGTCGCGGTTGACGAGGATGCTGACTGTCTTCGCGAGGAAATAAGGTTCTGACACATAAAAATAGCCGTTATAAAGCTGATTCGTGTCCCATGAGTTTTTGACCTTGTAGTATTTGTTGCCTTCCTGGTCAACAGCCTTGCCGACTATCACCATACCATGGTCATCGGTAGTCTCCTGACGGTCAAACATATCTTGGCGAACCTGTTGGGTGACTTCAATTTCAGGCACCGGACCCTTGATGTCATACATCGCTTCCTGACGGTCTTTATCTGACAGTTGCACCCATCTCGACAGCTCCGAGCCTTCCATATCCTTGGCGGTTTTCTCCTTTGGCATCACGGCATAGCCCTTGCGCCATTTGAACCCGCCTTCGCTCACATCGGCAGCCCACACCACCGAGTAGCCTTTGTCAATCGAGTTGTCGACGATGGTTTTCAGCTCGTCGAGCGGCACATTGTGATATTGCGCCCATAGCCAGTTATCGGGGACCTCAAGAGCGAACGGCTCGTAAAACGGATGGTGGGTAAACGATGTGACTGCCACATAATCAGCGGCATTCAGCCCCAACGACTCGGCGTAGCTTCGCGGTGTATAGGTCTTGCCGTCGACGGTGAAACTCTCAGGCACCGGGCCGAGATACGCGTCAAGGATGGCTTCAAACCCCTTGCGCCACGATGTCGACAGACGTTTGTTGGGCTTGCCGACCACACCGCGCAAATAGGCTTCGAGCACGGCATGAAGCTCGGCGTGGACATGCTTCTCCTCTCCGTAGGCAAGTCCGCTGTAAGCCTCCTCAGGCATCGCTCCGAGAGCGGCCCAGACGTGGGGCACATCGACGATGCTGCCCCCGGCCGCGAAGTTGGTCTCGCCGTAGAGCCTCACGAAGCGGTCGGCCTTGTCAAGATAGCATTGGCGCACGACAAACATCTCTGACAAATCCACCTCCTTGCCGCTTTTGCGCAACACTTCATCCTCAAGAAAGGAATTTCCCGAAAAACACCAGCAAGTCCCTGACTTGTTTTGGTCTTTGACCGGGGTGGTCTTGATTACCTTGATGTCGGTGAATTTAAACCCGGTGCTATCAGGCACCACTACCTTGTCGTCGGCGTTGGCCATCAACGCTACAGCCCCGAGGGCCGCTATGATAAAACAATGCTTCATCTCTATACTTTATCGTTAATTTTAGAATCGGTTACTTAGATAATACGGTTATTTTCTCAGCTACTTTCCAACTGCCTCACAAAAGTACACAAAAAACAGATTCTTTACACCCCGGCACACGTTAAAAGTCAAGACCGCAGGCCCCACAACGACAATTGCCCCTCATCACATAACAGCCGGCTTATAATGTCAGCAGGCTGCCATATGACTCATCAGTCGGGCTTTGCGGGGATAAGCGGGGTTAGGGATTGAAGCGGAGGGGCCGGGGGGTGTGGGTAGGGATGGGATAGGCGAGGCGGCCGCCGATGTAGACGGTGGTTGGGGTGTAGCCGAGGGTGCGCCCCTCAAGGGGGGACCACCCGCAGCGGCTCAGTATGGTCTCGGCGGTGACGGCCTGCGGTCGCCGCGCCACGAGCGTGAAGTCGGCGTGATAGCCCGGTCGGAGGAAGCCGCGGCGGTCTATACGGTAGAGAGTGGCGGGATTGTGTGACATTTTCTCCACGACTTTCTCGACGCTCCACCACCCCTCAGCGGCGAGGTCGAGCATGGCGGGAAGGGAGAACTGTATCATCGGCATCCCCGATGCGGCTGTGAGCGCGTCGCCCTCCTTGTCGGCGGGCAGATGCGGGGCGTGGTCAGTGGCTATGGTGTCGATGAGGTCAGCTGCCACCGCACGCCGCAAGGCGTCGCGGTCAGCGGGCAGTTTGACCGCCGGATTACACTTGCAGCGGCTGCCCATGCGTGGATAGTCAAGGGCGGTCAGCAGCAGATAGTTGGGGCAGGTCTCGGCTGTGATGTGTTTGTCGGCCACAGGCCCGGGCGTGAGCAGTGAAAGCTCGTCGGCGGTGGATATGTGTAGCAGGTGCAGACGCGCGCCTGTTTCGCGGGCTATGTCGGCGGCTCGGCGCGAAGCTTCCACGCAGACCCTCCGCGAGCGTATCACCGAGTGCATTGGCAGCGGCACGCTCCCCCCGCCGAAACGGGCTGTAGCCTCGGCGCGCCCTGCGGCGATGAGCGGCTCGCTCTCGGCGTGGGCGGCTATGAGCGCGGGGACGCTGACAAACAGCTTTTTCAGGGCCTCGGGGTCGTCTAAAAGCATATTTCCTGTCGACGAGCCGAGAAACAGCTTGACCGCTGCCACGCGGCTGTAATCAGCCTTGGCGAGCGTGTCAATGTTATCGGCTGTCGCACCGATATAAAACGCGTAGTTCAGAGCCGACACCTCTGCCGCGCGTTCCATTTTGGCCTCCCATGCGTCGATGGTGACGGTGGCGGGGCGAGTGTTGGGCATATCTATGAACGAAGTGACACCCCCCGCTAAGGCGGCGCGCGATTCGGTAGCAATGTCACCCTTGGCGGTCAGTCCCGGGTCGCGGAAATGGACATGGGTATCAATCACTCCCGGCAACAGCAGTTGCCCCTGAGCGTCGACCGTTTCAGCTGCGGCGCGGAGCAAGTCAGACTGAGGCTCGCCGCGGCCGGTCTCGCCAATCATTCCGTCGGTGTCGACGGTCAGGTAGCCCCGGAAACGTTCCCCTTCGTTGACAATCTCGGCATTGCGCACTAACAGTGACAGTTTCGGCGTGGCGGTTGGCGCGGTCATTGTCGGCGATTGCGTTTGTTGCGATTGAAAATAGAGTCGAATTTGAGTTTTATGACCCCGAAAACGGCCTCGCCGAATATGCCTGAGTTCATCTTGCTTGTGCCGAGGACGCGGTTGACGAATATGATGGGCACCTCCATCACTTTAAATCCCAACTGATGGGCGGTGAACTTCATCTCAATCTGGAACGCATATCCTTTGAAGCGTATGGCATCCAAGTCGATGGCCTCAAGCACGCGGCGCGTATAGCACACAAAGCCGGCTGTAGTGTCGCGCACAGGCATTCCGGTGACTATGCGCACATAGGCCGAGGCGTAATATGACATCAACACACGCCCCATAGGCCAATTGACAACGTTGACCCCGGTCAGATAGCGCGACCCGACCGCCATGTCGGCTCCGTCGGTGGCGCAAGCCTTGTAGAGAGCCATCAAATCCTTGGGGTTGTGGGAGAAATCGGCATCCATCTCGAAGATGTATTCATAGCCGTTCTCCAAAGCCCATTTAAATCCCGTGATATACGCA
This sequence comes from uncultured Muribaculaceae bacterium, assembly GCA_964520525.1. Taxonomy (GTDB): domain Bacteria; phylum Bacteroidota; class Bacteroidia; order Bacteroidales; family Muribaculaceae; genus JAJPXC01. The sequence goes on along the minus strand of CAZFNR010000026.1, from coordinate 433 downwards.
GTGCCGAGTCCGAGTTTCCCCGCGCGCTCGATAAGGTGCAGTCGTCCGGCATACTCCCCTTGTTGTAGACGTTTTACAATGTCGGCGGTGCCGTCGGGCGAATTATCGTCGATAATCAGGATGTCAAACTGGCGTGGCAGCGCGGTCACGGCGTCAATAACGGCCGCGACGTTCTCCTTTTCGTTATAGGTCGGGATTATCACCAACGAGTCGGAGTGTGACGATTGTGGATTAGTTGTTGTCATATAGGTTGACTGATTATCGCGAAGATACTCAAAAGATGCGATAGCGTGGCGATAAGATACTATAAAATTTGATGCTCGTGACTAAAAAAGGAAACCGGGCATCAGCTTGTTGCCGATGCCCGGTGGCTTTCTGTTGTCGGGGTGACTAGAAAAAAAGACCTCGCACAGTAACATTTTTGAGCCGTTGA
>CAZFNR010000025.1:19656-22342 GCA_964520525.1 uncultured Muribaculaceae bacterium | reverse complement strand
CAGCACTCGCACCTGAAACGAGCGCGTCTACCATTCCGCCACCTGGGCTTTTGCGTGTGCAAAGATAATCGTTTTTTCCATCAGCGGCAAAATTTTGTCTGATATTTTTCCGCCGATAACGAAAAAAGCGATTGACCGCTGGCTAACTCGCCTCAACCATCCGATACCATCCTGCCCGGAATCGGCGAGCGGAGCCCGCTAAGCTGAGTAAAATGATGGCCGTCCTGAATCCGCTTCAAGGACGGCCACCGCTATAAGTTTATGGATTGACAAGCCTTCTTTGTGTTAAAATTCGGCGTTGTTGGGAGTGCGGGGGAAGGGGATTACGTCGCGGATATTGGTCATGCCGGTGACGAAAAGCACCAGTCGCTCAAATCCGAGGCCAAAGCCTGCATGCGGCACTGTCCCAAAGCGGCGGGTATCAAGATACCACCACATATCTTTCATCGGGATGTCGAGCTCGTTAATGCGGGTGAGCAGTTTGTCGTAGTTTTCCTCGCGCTCAGAACCGCCGATAATCTCGCCGATTTTCGGGAACAGCACGTCCATGGCGCGGACGGTCTTCCCGTCGGCGTTCTGCTTCATATAGAAAGCTTTGATTTCTTTGGGGTAGTCGGTGAGGATTACAGGCTTTTTGAAGTGTTCCTCGACGAGGTAACGCTCATGCTCGCTCTGCAGGTCGGCGCCCCAGTAGACGGGGAATTCGAATTTGCGGCCTGATTCTTCAAGTATTTTCACACCTTCGGTGTAAGTGAGCCGGACAAAGTCGTTGCTTACAACGAATTTTAGACGGTCGATAAGCTCGGTGTCATACATTTGCGCAAGGAACTCAATGTCGTCTTTGGCATTTTCAAGCGCGTAGTTGATGCAGTATTTGACAAACTCCTCGGCGAGGTCCATGTTGTCGGCTATGTCATAGAACGCCATTTCGGGTTCAATCATCCAAAACTCCGACAGGTGGCGCGGGGTATTGGAGTTTTCGGCGCGGAACGTCGGCCCGAAGGTATAGATTTGACCGATTGCCGTCGCGCCAAGCTCACCTTCAAGCTGACCTGAGACGGTCAAAGCTGTCGGTTTGCCGAAGAAGTCGGCCGTGTAGTCAACATTACCCTCCTCATTTTTAGGAAGGTCATTGAGATTGAGCGTAGTGACTTGGAACATAGCTCCGGCGCCCTCGCAGTCACTGGCCGTGATGAGCGGGGTGTTGAGATAGAAGAACCCTCGCTCGTTGAAGAATTTGTGGATAGCGAAAGCGAGTGTGCTGCGCACGCGCAGAATAGCGCCGAAAGTGTTGGTGCGCGGACGCAGGTGGGCTTTCTCGCGGAGGAATTCGAGGGTGTGCCCTTTTTTCTGCAACGGATATGTCTCGGGGTCGGCCGTGCCGAATATCTCAAGGGTCTTGGCTTGGATTTCGGCGGTCTGTCCCTTGCCCATCGACTCCACGAGCAGGCCGGTCACATGGATGCTGGCTCCGGTGGTGATTGGTTTGAGCTGCTCGTCAGTGAACTGGCTCATGTCGAAGACAATCTGGATGTTTTTGATGGTAGAGCCATCGTTAAGAGCCACAAACTGCACATGCTTATTGCCGCGGCGGGTGCGCACCCAACCCATGACACTCACTTCTTGCCCGAGCATTTCGGGGGCGAAGAGGTCGACTATTTTGGTACGTTTCATTGTGTCTATTATGTTTGGAGTTTGAAATATGAGTATGGGCGCGATAATTCGCGCCCTTTTCGTTCTATTGATTTAGCGGTTATTCAAACGAACCCATTTTAAGGAAGTTTACCTCCTCCTGAGTCAGATAACGCCAACGCCCGCGGGGCAGATTTTTCTTGGTCAACCCGGCGAAGTACACACGGTCGAGCTTGGTCACATGGTAACCGAGCGACTCGAATATACGGCGAACGATGCGGTTGCGGCCCGAATGGATTTCTATACCGGCCTGGTTGCGGTCATTCTCGGTGGCATAGCTGATTGCGTCGGCATGGATGGGCCCGTCCTCAAGCTCGATGCCGTCGGCGATGCGCTGCATATCGTCCTCGGAGATATCCTTGTCACACCAGACATGATAGATTTTTTTCTTGACATATTTGGGGTGAGTGAGACGCGACGCAAGGTCACCGTCATTTGTGAGAAGAAGCACGCCGGTGGTGTTGCGGTCGAGACGTCCTACGGGGTATATGCGCTCAGTGCAGGCACCTTTGACGAGGTCCATCACCGTCAAGCGGCCGTTGGGGTCATCGCTCGTGGTGACGCAGTCTTTCGGTTTGTTGAGCAGGATGTAGCACTTGCTCTCCAATGCCACTACTTTCTCATCATATTCGACGACATCGCTATGCGAGATTTTCGTCCCCAACTCGGTCACTACGTTGCCATTGACCTTAACCAAGCCCTGTTGGATAAACTCGTCGGCCTCGCGACGCGAGCAGATTCCGGCATTAGCCATGAACTTATTGAGACGTATCTGTTCATCGGGATCGGGCAGCGGCATTTCATACTCTATGCGCTTGGGGCGCGGAGTGAAGCTCTTGCCGGGACGCTGCTGGTTGAATCCCTGCCCCTGACGACGATTATTGTACCCCCCGGGACGCTGCTGGTAGCCACCTTGGCGGTTCTGGTCGTTGTAGCCGCCCTGACGCTGCTGATAGCCGCCGGGACGTTGCTGATAGCCGCCGGGACGTTGCTG
>CAZFNR010000025.1:0-19556 GCA_964520525.1 uncultured Muribaculaceae bacterium | reverse complement strand
TGCTGATAGCCGCCGGGACGTTGCTGATAGCCGCCGGGACGTTGCTGGTAGCCCCCTTGGCGGTTTTGGTTGTTGTAGCCCCCGGGGCGCTGCTGATAACCGCCGGGACGGTTGTTATAACCACCTTGGCGGGGTTGGTAGCCACCTTGGCGGTTGTTATAGCCCCCTTGACGAGGCTGATAGCCCCCTTGGCGGTTGTAGTAGCCTTGACGAGGTTGGTAGCCCCCTTGGCGGTTGTTGTAGCCATTCTGACGGGGCTGATAGCCTGTCGCGTCCATCGACGGGGCCGCACTTTCGGTGTTCTCCCCCTCGACTGAGCCTTCGGCAGGCGCCGCGGCTGAACTGAAATCGGGGCGGTGACGAGGCTGATAACCACCCTGATTATAGTTGTTGTAACGGTTATAACCGCCCTGACGCTGCTGGTAGCCGCCTTGGTTGTTGTAGCGGTTATATCCTCCCATGCGATTGTTGTTATAGGGGCGGTTGTTGCCATAAGTACGTTCTGTGCGATTTTCGTCGGTCATGCCATCGGATGCCGATTGGGCATTGAAATCCCTTGTAGCGTTGTAGCTCGGTTTCTCGAATCGTGTCCCTTCGTTGTCTTCAGCGGCGGGGCGGTTCTCCCCGATTCTCGGACGTTTCGGTTTCTTTTCGTTGCTGTCCATGATAGTTTTGTTTGTTTCAGTTCTGCCTCTCGGCGGGAAAAATAATTAAATTTTTTGTTTGCTGGGCAATCTTTAGCGCAGTTAGAAAAACAATCTTATGCTCCTTGCCCTTTCACGGGTGATGAGCGATGCAAATATAGAATAAATTCTTGATTACCACAATCAAACTTTTCAAAAAATGTTGATTGACGCGCTTGCCAGCCCATCACTCTCTTTATAACGCCAAAATCGCCCCGCGGGTTGCCCGCAAGGCGACGGAAGTCGACGTTTTCATCAATATCCCGTGTAGGAATGGGGCGACAGGCGGTGAAGCTCGGCGCGCACTTCGTCGCTGACATTAAGCGTGTCAATAAACTCAGATATGCTCTCAGCCGTGACTGCCGCGTTGGTGCGTGTCAATTGCTTGAGAGTCTCGTAGGGGTTGGGATAGCCCTCGCGGCGCAGGATGGTCTGGATGCCCTCGGCCACTACGTTCCACATCGAATCTAGGTCGGCTCTAATTGCCGCCTCATTGAGCAACAACTTGTTTAGCCCCTTCAGGGTGCTGTGCATCGCTATTAGACCATGGGCCAAAGGCACACCCACGTTGCGCAGTACGGTCGAGTCGGTCAAGTCGCGTTGCAGGCGCGACACCGGTAGTTTCTGTGCCAGATGTGACAGAATGGCGTTGGCCATGCCAAGATTCCCTTCTGAGTTTTCAAAATCAATCGGATTGACCTTGTGGGGCATAGCCGACGAGCCAACTTCTCCCGCCTTGATTTTCTGCTTGAAATACTCCATGGAGATATACATCCACATATCTCGGTCGAGATCAAGTATTATGGTGTTGATGCGGCGCAATGCGTCAAACAATGCCGCAAGATTATCGTAATTTGAAATCTGAGTGGTAAATTCCTCTCGCTCTATCCCCAACTTCTCAACGAGAAAACGAGCCGCGAACTCCTGCCAGTTGACATCGGGATAGGCAGTCAGATGAGCGTTGAAATTACCTGTCGCGCCGCCAAACTTTCCGCTCACCACAGCACGGTCCAAAGCCTCAAGCTGACAGCGCAAGCGGTAGCTGAACACTTTGATTTCCTTGCCTAAGCGCGTGGGAGATGCCGGCTGGCCGTGAGTCTTCGCAAGCATAGGGAGGTCGCTCCATTCCTCGGCGCGCTGTTCCAAGTGGTTGATAAGCTCCACAAGAACGGGGCGGTAGACATCTTCGATTGCCTCCTTCACCGACATGGGTACCGACGTGTTGTTGATATCCTGCGACGTAAGGCCAAAATGGATGAACTCCTTGTAGGGAGAAAGACCATACGCGTCAAACCTCTCTTTGATGAAATACTCCACCGCCTTCACATCGTGATTGGTCACCGACTCTATCTCCTTGATGCGGCGGGCATCGTCGAGAGAGAAGTCAGTGTATACACCGCGGAGTTTCCCGAATGCCGACACGGGCACCCTCGACAATTGGGGTAGGGGTATCTCACACAAAGCGATGAAATATTCGATTTCGACGCGCACGCGGTAACGCATCAGCGCATACTCCGAAAAATACTCGTCTAATTTTTCGCATTTGCCGCGGTAGCGGCCATCAATCGGCGATATTGCCGTCAGGGAATCAAGTTGCATTGTGAGTGGTCAATATTTTGGTCAACGCAAAATTACAAACATTCCGCCATATGCGCAAACTCGCAACCCGCGACATAAAAAATTGCCCCGTGGCCCCTTTCTATCAAGGAGCCGCAGGACTAAAGCCAAAAGGCATGATTTGTGATTCTAAAGATAGTTGTCTTATAGCAATTTCCAAGTGTAGAGATTATATCATACTTACATCTTCCACCTGTAACCAACAAGGCATCTCCCGACGACAAACTGATTTACGCCTTTCCTTAGTCCTTTTGTTTGCGTAAAAATTAATCGGTCCAAGGGCGAGCATCAGGTGTTCTCTTTACTGTCAACAAATGTACAACATTATTCTCTACCCCATCGCGGCATTTCACACAAATTTACTATTATTAGCATAATCTCCAATCCATTTTAGATACTTTATACATCATAAGTTATTTTTATACCGACTGCGCATTTTCGTGTTGCCGACTCTTCCATTCTATAAAATCTTTAGCAATTTTGCAACCTTCATGCCACTTGGCGCATCTAACATTAAAAACAGCGGGATTGATACGCCCATTATAGATAATCCCCCAAAATAAAAAACAAATATGAAAATCATCAAATCTCTATCATTACCGGCAGTCATAGCACTATCCGTAATCTCGTTGACATCATGCGGTCTCGGCATAAACGGCATGCCCAACAGCGTCAAGAAAACCGGACGTTCAGAAACTAAAGACCTCGTCTATGATTCATCAAAAATATCAGGGTTGGACATTGCCGCAGGAGTTATTGTCACCTACAACGTAGCCGACTCCGCCGCCTCGACCACCGTGACAATTGAGACCGACGAAGCCATGATGCCCCACGTTGTTGCCGAACTCATAGACAACAAACTTAACATCTACCGCGAAAGCGGCGTCAGCAACAGCAATATCGACATAAACGTGAAAGTCACCGGGCCGTCACTGTCATCATGGGACATGAGTTCCGGCTCACGGCTCAGCGTAAACGGCACCGTCGCAACATCGACAAAAGCGATGATTGACATATCATCAGGCGCATCAGCCAAATTCACAGGCGTCAAAGCCCCCAAGCTGACAATAGACGCTTCATCGGGAAGCACAGTCAGCGTGGCAGAGTTTAACGGCGGCAATCTGTCGGCCGACGCCTCGTCGGGAGCCACAGCCGCGATATACGGCATAAGAGGAGCAAGCGTGTCGGCCGACGCCTCATCGGGAGCGATCATCAATCTCTATGGGTGGGCCGCAGACACCGACTTCGACACATCAGCGGGAGGCTCGATAAACAGTTCACGGCTGAAACTCACGAGATAGAAGCCGGATACAATCCAAACAAAGCCCATTCCCATCAACAAAGCCCATTCCCATTAACTTTTTTTAGTTATAGGAGATGGGCTTTCAGCGTTCAAAATCGCTAATTTTGTCAAAATTCAAGTCAAATGATGAAAAAATCACTCCTTTCTGCCGCAGCAGCAATCGCAATCGCAGCTCCGGCGATTATCGCTCAAGCAGTGATAACAAAAGTTGACAGAATCGCCCCGACCGACCAAATCTACATGGATATGGCCACCGAAGCCGCCAAAGCGGCGAAAAAAGCCGGCGAAAAAGCCGATGGCGCAGTCGTCATCCTCAACAACGCTTTCCACTCGAGCGGCAAACCGTCAGGTAACACTTCAGCCGCCCAGAACGCCATAGGGAAAGCACGCGTCACCTCTCTCGAAAACGCTAAAATCTACTCCGTCAACGAGCCAACTACCGAAGCCATCAACGCCATGTCGCGCCGCAAAGCACAAGCCGTCTACTTCGTCAACTCGCGCGAAGAGGTGGTCAAAGCCGGCATATACCCCGCCGAGGCCTACGACGACTCGAAAATCGACACCACTGTCACCCAAGTCCCAATGCACCAGATGGCTTATGACGCCGCTTCTGAACTAATTGGAGAGTAACGACAACGGCAAATGAAAGGAGCGAAACTCCCGGCGAAAACCAACGTAGCGCGCCTGCTTGACAGGGCGCGCATCCCTTATGAGCTGATTCCTTATGAAGTCGACGAGAATGACCTCGCAGCCACCCATGTGGCCGCTCAGCTCGGCGAGGACATCCGACGGGTATTCAAAACGCTCGTGCTCCACGGAGAAAAAGCCGGGCACTTTGTGTGCGTCGTTCCGGGCGACACCGAGATTGACCTGAAAAAAGCGGCCAAAGCCGCAGGGGCAAAAAAAGCGGAGCTGATTCCAATGAAAGAACTGCTCCCCCTCACAGGATATATACGCGGAGGGTGTTGCCCCATAGGCATGAAAAAAACGTTCCCAACTTTTTTCCACTCCACTGCTCTCGATTACGACCACATATATGTCAGCGCGGGGCAGCGGGGGCTGCAACTCAAAATAAACCCCCGACAGTTGATTGATTACATCAAAGCCTCTGTCGCCCCGATAATTGCCACCGCAAATGAATAAATTCGGAAAACTATACTCATTTACATCTTTCGGCGAATCCCACGGCCCCGCCATCGGAGGCGTAATCGACGGCATCCCCGCCGGACAGCCCATCGACCTCGACCGCGTGCAGCAAGAACTCAACCGCCGGCGACCCGGGCAGTCGGACATCACTACCGGGCGCAACGAGGCCGACCGCTTAACAGTGCTATCGGGCATGATGGACGGATTAACGACGGGCACACCCATCGGTTTCTCAGTGGCCAATGCCGACCAACATTCGCGCGATTACGCAGAACTGCGCGACATATACCGCCCCTCGCACGCCGATTTCACCTACCACACAAAATACGGAATCCGCGACCACCGCGGCGGGGGCCGCTCATCGGCCCGGGAGAACATCTCACGCGTGGTAGCCGGAGCGTTTGCCCGCCAAATCCTCGAACGCCTCGGTATCACCATATACGCCTACACTTCCCGGGTCGGCGACATATCGCTTCACGACGACTATACGCTCTACGACCCCGCCATGATTGAAACAAACTCCGTGCGCTGCCCCGATACGGAAACCGCCAAACGCATGGAACGCCTCATCCTCGACGTCAAACGCGACGGAGACACCATCGGAGGTGTGGTTACGGGGGTAATCAAAGGTGCGCCCGCAGGCCTGGGCGAACCGATCTACGATAAACTCCACGCCATGCTCGGCGAGGCCATGCTAAGCATCAACGCAGCCAAAGGATTTGACTACGGAATGGGGTTTGACGGTGTGACGCGACGAGGAAGCGAAATGATTGACACGTTTATCCCCGGCGACGGAGGACCGAAAACCGCCACCAATCACTCAGGAGGCATACAAGGCGGCATATCAAACGGAGCCGACATCTATTTCAGGGTCGCGTTCAAGCCCGTGGCCACACTGCTGCGGCAGGTTGACACCGTCGACACCAACGGACATCATGCCACACTCAGCGTCAAGGGACGGCATGACCCATGCGTGTTGCCGCGAGCCGTGCCGGTGGTCGAGGCCATGGCAGCCTGCGTGATGCTCGACTCCATCCTACTCGACAGAAGCCGACGCTCGTTCTGAGGTATAGACAATGGGCAAATTATATCGCGACTACGCCGACTTCCTCGCCGACCATTTCCCCGGCAAGATGCAGAAACTCGCCGTCAACGCCGGATTCTCATGTCCCAACCGCGACGGCACCATCGGGCGCGGTGGCTGCACCTATTGCAACAACGCCTCGTTCAACCCGTCATATTGCGACCCGAGCGGCAGCGTAACCGCCCAGATTCAAGCCGGGAAAACATTCTTCGCCCGCAAATACCCCGCGATGCGTTACATCGCATACTTCCAAGCCTACACTAATACCCACGCGGCTATCTCACGCCTGCTGCCACTATACGAGGAAGCCCTCGCGGTCGACGGTGTGGACGGAATCATCATAGGCACACGCCCCGACTGTATGCCCGACGAACTACTTCACGAACTCGCCGGCTTGCATAGCCGCCATTGGGTAGCGATTGAATATGGAGCCGAGACCTCATTTGATACAACGCTGAAGCTCATAAACCGATGCCACTCATGGAGCGACACCTGCCGGGCCGTAGAGCGCACAGCGGCCGCAGGACTACCAGTCGGGCTGCACCTAATCGCCGGATTGCCGGGAGAAAACCGCGACGACATCATTCACACCATCAGGCGTGTCGCAGAGCTGCCGATCGACACCGTCAAAATCCACCAACTTCAGGTGCTGCGCGGCACACGACTTGCCGCCGACCTCGCCAACGGGCTATACGACATCCCTCGCTTCACGCTCGATGAATACCTCGACCTGTGCGCCGAAATCATCCGCACACTTCCGCCCCACATCGCCATCGAACGATTCCTGTCGGCATCTCCCCCCGAAATGCTTCTATATCCCAAGTGGGGGCTCAAAAACTACCAGTTCACCCATCTCCTCCACTCCCGCCTACGGCAACTCTCGGCTCACTGACGCCGATTTGCATATAAACGGCAAATTTCATAATTTTGTGGCCTTACAGCCGGCCGCGGGATTTAACCACCGTTTTCCGCTGCCACTCTTTGATATATGAAAGGATTTTACCAACTGCTACGACGTTTCGTCCCACCCTATAAGAAATATTTATTCCTAAATATTTTTTTCAACATCCTTGCAGCGTTTCTGACGCTGTTCTCGTTTGCCGTAATCATCCCGATTCTGGAAATGCTGTTCCAGATAAAAGAGGCGGCCTACGAGTTCATGCCCTGGGGAAGCGAATCGGCCAAGGATGTGGTAGTCAACAACTTCTACTACTACACCCAGCAAGCCATAGAAAACTGGGGGCCATCGGCCACTTTGGCGATGCTCGCCGGCCTGCTCGTATTCATGACACTGCTGAAGACCGGCGTGACCTACCTCAGCTCCTATTTCATCATACCGATGCGTTCGGGCATCGTGCGCGACATACGCAACTACGTATACGACAAGATTGTGACCCTACCCATTTCATTCTTCACCTCCGAGCGAAAAGGCGACGTGATGGCCCGTATGAGCGGAGATGTGGCAGAAATTGAAAACTCCATCATGGCCTCGCTCGATATGTTTTTCAAAAACCCGGTGATGATTATCGTCTGCCTGACCATGATGATAACCATCAGCTGGCAATTGACACTGTTCGTGTTAGTATTGCTGCCCATAGCCGGATTAGTGATGGGACGCGTCGGCAAGCGGCTGAAGCGCCAGTCACTCGAAGGACAGAAACAGTGGGGACTGCTAATGGCCGAGATTGAGGAAACCCTCGGAGGACTGCGCATAATCAAAGCCTTTAACGCCGAACACAAAATCAAGGAGCGTTTCCATCGCAACAACCATGTGTTCTACAGAATCAGCAACCGCATCGCCCGCCGCCAATCACTCGCCCACCCAATGAGCGAGTTTCTCGGCACGACAGCGATTGCGATTGTGCTTTGGTTCGGCGGTTCGCTGATTCTCAGCGGAGCGTCATCGATGAACGCCGCGTCGTTCATCTACTACATGGTGATTTTTTACAGCATAATCAACCCCGCCAAGGATCTGTCGAAAGCCATGTACTCAATACAAAAGGGACTGGCTTCGATGGAGCGTGTCGACAAGATTCTCAGCGCGGTAAACCCCATCATGGACCCCAAAGCACCCAAGAGCATAGAAAATCTCAAAGGGCACATTGAATACACCGATGTCGATTTCAGCTATGCCCAAACAAAGGTGCTCGACAATGTCTCGCTCGACATACCCGCAGGAGCCACAGTGGCAGTCGTCGGACAGTCAGGTTCAGGCAAATCAACGCTTGCTGACCTGCTACCACGCTTCTACGACGTTGACGCCGGCTCGATAAAGATTGACGGTATCGACATCAGGCAGCTGCGAGTTCACGACCTGCGCGGCATGATGGGCAACGTGAACCAAGAGGCGATACTGTTTAACGACACATTCTTCAACAACATAACATTCGGCGTAAAAAACGCCACCATGGAACAGGTTATAGCGGCCGCCAAAATCGCCAACGCCCACGATTTCATTATGGCCTCGGAAGATGGATACGACACCAACATCGGTGACCGCGGATGCCGCCTTTCGGGAGGACAGCGCCAACGTGTCTCCATAGCTCGCGCCATCCTGAAAAACCCGCCGATTCTAATTCTCGACGAGGCCACTTCGGCTCTCGACTCCCAAAGCGAGCAACTCGTCCAAGAGGCATTAGACCGTCTGATGAAAAACCGCACCACTCTCGTCATAGCCCACCGGCTGTCAACTATAAAAAACGCCGATATGATTTGCGTGATGCACGACGGCCGAATCGTCGAGCGAGGAACCCACTGCGAACTGCTTCAACTCGGAAAATACTACAAGCACCTCGTCGATATGCAGAAATTCTGATTATCAACACCCCCTCATCGCCAATGCTATGATAAGTTATATCAAGACCCCATCCACCAATAAAGCCAAGCTCGACATCGACACGCTATGCGACGGGCGCGGATACAGAAACATAGCCATCGGTAATGGCAGCGGCAAAGTCAGCAAATTTTTTCAAAAGCTCATCACCGCGACCATGTCGCCGCTCAGGCTCCGCAAAGGTGACGTGCTGCTGATACAGTATCCCTACAAAAAATATTACCGACACCTTTGCCGAGCCGCCCATTGGCACGGAGCCAAGACGATAACACTCATCCACGACCTCGGCTCGTTCAGACGCAAGAAACTGACCCCGGCTCAAGAGATTAAACGCTTGTCCGACACCGATTTCATCATTGTCCACAACAGTTCCATGCGAAAATGGCTCACCGACCAGGGATGCCGGGTGCCTATGCACGACCTCGACATATTCGATTACCTCAGCGATGCCGAACCCACGGGACGCTACGAGATGACCGCACCAAATATCATACTGTACGCCGGAGGTCTCGGACCGCGGAAAAACAAATTTCTCTACGACCTCGACCCATTGCTTAGAGATTGCAGATTAGAGATTTACGGCAAAGGGCTCGAGGCGGGAACGGCTGACAAATGGAAGCGTATGACATACAATGGATTCGTTCCGAGCGACCGTTTCATCTCCGAAGCCAACGGACACTGGGGACTTGTGTGGGATGGCGACTCAGTGGATGAATGCAGCGGCCAATGGGGCGACTATCTGCGGTTTAACAACCCCCATAAGGCATCGTTTTACCTCAGGGCGGGTATACCCGTCATAATATGGGAAAAATCAGCCATGGCACCGTTTATCACATCCAACAATCTCGGCATAGCCGTAGGGTCGCTCAGAGAACTTGACAAACGACTAAACGCCATGACACCAGACAGCTACGAAACCTATCGCAAAGCCGCCGCGGCCATCAGCCACAAACTGCAGAAAGGGGTATATTTTGACCTGTCGATGAAGGTCGCATTGGAGCGGCTACGCCGTTAAAACCGTCTAAACGCATGTACGCTTCGCAGAAAAATGACCCGGTGAAAGTAGCGCGCCATGTGACGTGGGTCGGATTCTGGATTAACGCCGCACTCTCCGCCCTTAAAATCGTCGCGGGTATAGCGGGAAAATCGGGAGCGATGGTAGCCGACGGCGTACATTCGTTGAGCGACTTCATCACCGACATTATCGTCATCATCTTTTTCGGTGTATCTCGTCGCAAAGCCAACGCCAACTACCAATACGGCCACGGGAAATATGAGACATTCGCCACAATGTTGATAGCTATGTTCCTCGCTTTCGTCGCCGCGGCGTTCTTTTATGACGGGGCAGAGCGAGTCTGGCTCACCCTACACGGGCACCAGCTCCCGCGTCCCGGCATGATTGCCCTTGCCATGGCATTCATTTCAATCGGCCTTAAAGAATGGCTCTTCCACTATACACGCCGCATTGGCCAACGCATCAACTCAGCGTCGGTCGTGGCCAACGCATGGCATCATCGTAGCGACTCGCTATCGTCGGTGGCCACGCTTGTAGGCATCGCCGGAGCGATGTTTCTCGGCCAGCGGTGGAGGGTGCTCGACCCCATCGCCGCAATGGTCGTCAGCGTGTTTATATTCGTAGTGGCGTGGCGTATTGGCCTCCCTTCGATCAAGGAGCTTCTTGAAGTGTCGCTACCACGCGACACAACCCGCAAGATGTGGGCCGTGATAGGTTCGACTCCGGGAGTGGAGGGATTCCACCATTTCAGGTCGCGGCGCAACGGCAACGCCTCGATTCTCGACTTCCACATCAAGGTTGACCCTTCGACAACCGTTGTGCAAGGTCACGAGATTGCTACAACCGTAGAACGCAGACTGAGAGAACACTTCGGCAATGATATGATTATCAACATCCATGTCGAGCCATACAAGGGAGAAGTCGTCGATCAGATGAAGCATTGCATCGAAAAAGCCTAATCTTTCCCATGTCGCGAACTAATCTATTACACAAAGTTATCTATCATGAAATCTATTAAACCACTCCGACTGATATTGCCGATAGCCGCGATTTTGATTGCGTTGATGTCGAGCTGCGACAAGAGCGAACGGAGCCTTCTTGACACAGTCCCCGACTCGGCACGGGTGGTAGCGACAGCCGATTTCGACAAGTTGCTGAAAAATGCCGGGTGTCAGGTAAAGGACGGCAAATATGAACTGACACCGCAACTGACATCACTTCTGGAAGACTCCGACGCACTCACGTTTACCAAATGGCTCAATTGTATCTCAAAAGCGGCCGACATCAACCATGTGGTAGTCTACATGACTGACCACGCCACCCCTATCGGCACCGTGAGCATTACCGACATCGATGCCATTGAAACCACGCTTACCGACTATGACTTCAAGAAAGCCGATAGCCGTGACGGCTACGACATCTACGAATGGCCCGACGGAGCGGTAGCTATGTTAAAAGACGGACAGGCATGGTTCGCGCACAGAGCCGACGATGTAATCAAATCAGTAAAAAAAGCGGATAAGAACCCCCTGGCCGCGCTCAACGGGGTCAAGAAGTTTCTGCTGACCGACCACCCCATCAACGTCGCTTACCGCTGTAGCGGAATGCCTTTTGACTGGGTATGCGGGAGTGTCGCGGTCAACGACAACATTATTGGGATGGCCATCAAGGGGATGAACGATGACGGCAAGCCGTTTGAACTTGACCGGCTATTTGACACCGTCAACACCGATTTTCTTCGTTACGCGCCGGGCAACACGCTGCTGGCAGCCGCCTTCTCGGCAAAGGCCGATGCGCCCTGGAATCAAGCTCTTGCGATACTCAAAGCCCACCCCGGCCTGTCAATGTCACAAAAAGGCATATTGGAGATGGTTCTCTCACAGCTCAAAAAAATCGACGGGACAGTAGCCATCGCCGCCTCTCCCGCAGCCGGAGCCCCGGCTCTGGCCAACCTCAGCCTCTCCACCTGGGACCTGATGCTAATGGTTCATATGCCTCAAGACGAGGTGAACTCCAACGTCAGCCAGCTCGTCGCCACCGCCCGCGGGTTTGGCATGACAGTCGATGAGGAGAACGGTGTTTACCACGCCAACCTATCGCAGCTCGACCCATCGCTTGGGGACATCTACGTCGGCAATGTCGACGGTTACTTCGCCGTCTCGACCCGACAGTTCAGCCCGAATCCCGACAATCCACTCGTTCAGGTATTCCACGGCTGCGGCGGAGCAGTCGCGCTCGACATCCCCTACGGCAGCGAGACAATGAAAGCGTTCGGACTCCCCTACGGTTTTAGTCTCACCTTGCAGCTCGAAAGCGAATCAGCTGAAATACGCGCACGCTTCAACGGCACAAACAGCTCTTTCCTATCGTCGCTTATCGACATGATTCAAAAAATTGACCGATGAGCATCGACACCATACAGCTTGACGGCGTACTCCCGCGGGTGTTTCGCGACTCACAGGGCGACGCCGCGGTCCCCTCGTCGGAAGTCTGGCTTTCACCCCTCACCTTCCGTCGGCAAGAGGCATATATGATAGCGGCGGAATCGGGAGCGGGCAAATCATCCCTGTGCAGCTTCATCTACGGCAACCGCCACGACTACGAGGGGCGCATCCTGTTCGACGGGGCCGACATCAGAGGGTTCTCGATTGACAAGTGGTGCGACATACGCCGCGAATCGCTCGCATTACTGCCCCAAGAAATGAGAATATTTCCCGAGCTAACGGCGATGGACAACGTATTGCTCAAAAACCGGTTGACCGACCGGTTCACAGCCGCAGAGATACGCTCGATGTTCGACCGTCTCGACATCAGCGACAAAGCCGATATCGCCGCAGGATGTCTCTCCGTAGGGCAACAGCAACGAGTGGCCATCATACGCTCGTTGTGCCAGCCGTTCAGCTTCATTCTGCTCGACGAACCGGTGAGCCACCTCGATGAGCGAAACAACCGAGCCGCCGCCATGCTCATAACCGAAATCGCAGCCTCCCAACAGGCGGCAATCATTGCGACATCGGTCGGCAACCCGCTGTCGCTCGACAATTTCATCAGTCTATCGTTATGACCTCTACCCCGAGAAACATCGTCTGGCGGCTGCTCCGCCGCAACATCAGCATCGGCCAGATTATCGGCTACGCGCTCGCCAACTTAACAGGGCTCGCCATCGTGATAACCGCAGTGCAATTTTATCGCGACATCACAGCCGGATGGGATTCAAACGATGCCATGATTTCAAGCGACTATCTCGTCATATCAAAACGCGTGGAAGGCATGGGAAGCCTGTTTGGGGCTGTCACAACAGGCTTTTCCCTCGCCGACATCGACTCAATCCGGTCGCAACCCTGGTGTCGGAGAGTGGGCCGATTCACATCATCACGCTACGACATACAGGCATCGGTGGAGATGCAAGGGCGAGGAATGTCGACCTCAATGTTTTTCGAGTCGATTCCCGACGAGTTTTTCGATGTCAGCCCCGACGGTTGGACATTCAACCCTTCCGCGCACGATGAGATTCCAATAATCCTTTCGAAAGACTATCTCGCTCTCTACAACTTCGGCTTCGCTGCCACACGCGGCTTGCCGCAAGTGAGCGAATCGATGATAAAGATGGTGCCTTTGTCGGTGTCAATCAGCGGCAACGGCCGACAGATGGAGCTACCGGCCCGCATAGTCGGGTTCTCTTCGCGGCTCAACACCATCGCCGTCCCACAGAGTTTCATGGATTGGGCCAACGGCATGTTCGCTTCAACACCACCCGACGACCCGGCGCGCCTGATAGTCGAGGTAAACTCTCCGGGCGACCCTGCCATCACTTCATTCATCGAACGGCACGACTGGGAATCCGCCGGTGACAAACTCAACAACGGACGCACCGCCTACTTCCTCGCTGTCGTGACCTCAGCGGTTATCACCGTCGGAGCAGTCATCAGCGCACTCGCATTCTTCATCCTGATGTTGAGCATCTACCTCCTCATTCAGAAAAACCGCTCCAAAATCCGCGACCTCATGCTGCTTGGCTACACCCCGGCGGCGGTTGCCGTCTGCTACTACCGGCTTGTGGCATCGGTCAACATCTGCGTGTTTGCGGGAGCTGCCGCTGTCATGTCGGTGGCTCGACGCATATGGAGTCAATCGCTCGACGCGCTGGGTGCGTCGGCAGATTCCCCCTGGGCGGCATTGCTCGTCGGAGCCGCCATCATCATCGTCGTCACCACAGTCAACATCCTTACCATCCGCCGTCTCATCCGCCGCGCCTTCGCCTGACCCCGCCCCCCCCATTTATAGAATTATGTGATTCGCGGGCTACTTTTTGGGATGAGGGCAGCGTGGTAGTTTGGAGCGGATGTAGTATCTTTGTGGTGAATTTACAAAATGATGAAGCAGAGAGCCACATATATGAGACTGCTGGTAGTGGCCGCAATGGCGGCTCTGATGGCGGCGTGCGCGTCGATGGGGAGGCCTGAAGGAGGCCCGCGCGACGAGACACCTCCAAGATACCTGTCGAGTGCGCCCGCACCGGGGTCGGCCAATGTCAGCAAGCCAAAAATCGAGATTCTGTTTGACGAAAATGTCAAAATCGAGGACGCCCTCAACAAAATTGTGGTATCCCCAGCCCAAAAGACACCGCCGGCAATAAACGCATCAGGACGGAAAATAATTGTGGAACTTCGCGACACCATGCTCGATTCCACCACCTACACGATAGATTTCTCTGACGCAATCCGCGACCTCAACGAGGGAAACATCCTCGACGGATTCGCCATCGACTTCGCGACAGGCCCCATTATCGACTCCCTTCAGATTTCAGGCATGGTGCTTGAAGCGCGAAACCTCGAGCCGGCACAAGGGATGCTCGTAGGCGTTTACTCAAACCTCGCCGATTCGGCAATATCCACGCTAAAGCTCGAGCGCATAGCCCGCACCAACCAGCTTGGGCAGTTCACCGTGCGCAACCTCAAGCCCGGGCAATACAACATTTTCGCACTCAACGACGTCAACCGCGACTACCATTGGGACCGGTCGGAAGATGTGGCATTTTTCGACTCTGCGATTTCGCCGGAGGCCTCCGTGACCATAACCACCGACTCAATCACCACGCCCGATGGCCGCGACTCGACTGTGACACGCGCCAAAACCGTTTTCGGACCGAGCGACGTGCTACTGACATGGTTCAACGAAAACTACAAAGCCCAATATCTCCAGGACTACAAACGCCCCGAAAACAAACGTCTGACCGTGCGAATGGCCGCACCGGCCGACTCGCTGCCGCTGCTGACCATCGTCAACGGACCCAACACAGGACGCACCGACCGCGAATGGGCGCGACTCAACGCCAACACCACCCGCGACACACTCGAATACTGGATTAGCGACAGCGCGGTTATCAAGCAAGATTCAATGCTTGTCGCCTTAAGATACCGGCGCACCGACACGCTCGACCGTCTGACATGGACGACAGACACCCTAAAATTCTTTTACAAACCCCCCAAGGCAAAGAAATCAAAGAAAAAAAATGAGGAGGCCGACACAGTGCCGCAACTCAATTTCCTGACATTCCGGCTCCACGGCTCCACGCAACAGGAGCTAAACAGACCTTTGGCGTTTGAAGCCTCTCAGCCACTCGACACAATCCTCCCCGAGGGAGTTAATCTTCAGATACTCCGCGACACTGTGTGGGAGCCTTTGGCTCGGCCGGTGATAAAGCCCGACACTGCCGCCGGACTATTACACTACGCGATGCCATACGACTGGGAGGGGGGTGCTAAATACCGCCTTACCGTCGATTCAGCGGCTGTCATAGGGATGTACGGCGAATGGAACCGCCCGCTCAAGATTGAGTTCACCGTAAAGCAACCCGAGGACTACGCCAACATTTATTTCAAAATAGGCGACACCGACGCTCCCCTCATCGTCGAGCTGCTCAGCGGCGGCGACAAGCCCGTGGCGACCGCACCGCTGCAAGGAGGCACCGCCGAGTTCAATTTCGTCAATCCCGGCACTTACTATGCCCGCGCGTTCATCGACGCCAACGGCAACGGCGAGTGGGACACAGGAGACATGAAGACACGCCGTCAGCCTGAGGAAATATACTATTACCCCAAGAAACTTAACATCCGCAAGAACTGGGATGTCGAGCAGTCGTGGGACATCTACGCCCTTCCCCTCGACACTCAGAAACCGACTGAGATAAAGAAAAACAAGCCCGTCTCTAAAGAGCGCGACCCCAACAAGGGATACGATGAGGACGAGGAAGAGGAATACTTCGACGGAAACTTCGGCCCGGGGTCGCAATACGACAACCAGCACCGCCAATCGTCGGGCGGCAACTCGTCACGCAGCCGCAACCCCCGGCTCAAACACGCGTCAAACTTCTGACACACTCATAATCCGCAACAAATGGACTCCGACCGCTTCGACAAAGAATCAATAGGCGACCCCAGACTATGGCGGCTATACCTGCGTCTCGGTGAGAAACGCCTCGACGCGATGCTCTACAACGTCGCCACCGACAACACGCTAATCCACCGTACGTTCCCGCTCGACAACCCCGATGGCCGACTCAAAGCCCTCGAAGATGTCATCTATGACCATCCCGTGCTGCTCGGCGACTTCCAGTCAGTTGATATTATTGTCGAATCCATGGTATTCACCATCATTCCGGCAGAAATCACCGACCCCGGGCTGCAAAGGGCTATCTTCGACACACAGCTACCCGGCAACCGTGACTGCGAGATGATATTGTCACACATCAGTGAACAAAACGCCGTGATTGCCGCCGGAATAGACTCAGAGACAGCCCGATTCCTGCGGCGCACATTCAACACCCCCCCCCTCCACCACCATCTCGCCCCGCTGTGCCACTATTTCTACGACAAAAGCCGCATTGGCAATGCAGGGAAAATGTACGCCCACCTTCGGGATGGCTACCTCGACCTCCTTTTGTTCGGCCGCGACACTTTGCGCCTGGCCAACACCTACGCCACGCGCGATTCGATGGATGCCGTCTACTACATTATAGCCGCACGGCAACAACTCGGGCTAAACCCTGACAGCGATGAGCTGCTACTCGCCGGAGACCACAACTTGCGCGAGGCAGTGACCCCCATACTGCGCGAATATCTCGCCTATGTGATGCCAGCCATATTCCCCTCCACAATGTACCGTGCGGGGAAAGAGGCCCTGAAAGCCCCGTTTGACTTAATTGTAATGCCACTATGCGTATAATAAGAGGAAAATACGGCCGCCGTCGGTTTGACGTGCCGGGCAATATCACCGCGCGCCCCACCACCGACTTTGCCCGCGAAAACATCTTCAACGTCCTTGAAAATCTCGTCGACTTTGAAGGGAAAACCGCACTTGACCTGTTTGCCGGCACCGGGGCGATAACGTTTGAGTTTCTGTCGCGGGGATGCGACACGGTTACAGCCGTGGAAAAAGCCGCCACGCAATACGGGTTCATACGCCGAGTAGCGCAACAGCTCGACTGCGCCGACCGGCTCACGCTAATAAAAGGCGACGCAATCAAATTCGCGCAAACGTCGGGACGCAATTTTGACATCATCTTCGCCGACCCCCCCTACAACCTCCCCGACTTCGGCACTATCCCCGAGATTGTGCTCAATAGCCGGATGACAACACCCGACACCATCTTCATCATGGAGCACTCAAAAGCCTATGATTTCTCTCGCCTACCCCACTTCAAGGAACACCGCGTCTATGGCAGCGTCAACTTCTCGATTTTCGACTTCTCACTCTGACGTCTTACGGTAGCGCTTGCCCACCGGCAAGCCTACACCCACAAGATAAAGGCGGCGGCCCCGAAACCGGGGTCGCCGCTTTATTTGGCTATTATCTATGAAAATCAATCGATATAGACTACATAACCCTTGCCTGAGGGCGAAAGCGTACTCAAGTCGAGGGTGACATGGTGAACGCCCGCACCAGGAGTAGCCAAGTTAGCGCCATTCTGAACGAGCTCGTCGATGCTGCCGCCAAGGTTCACATCCCAAGCGTCGTTGCAACGCAACTTCCACTCGCCGCCCGCGCTGAAGTCGATATCGCCTTCCCATACGAGGAAGTCATCTGACGGAACGAGGGCTGTGCTTTTATCCCAACCGCCGGGGGTAGCGTCACCGATAACCCCGATGGTGGTCACCTGATAGAGCGAGTAGGTGAGCGAAGCGATGTTAGCGTTACACCAATAGAGAGCATCGGCGGGTGCACTGAGGTTGCCTGCGCCGCCATCGTTAGTGAGCTTACCCTCCTCTCCGGCGTTACCGTAGTTGATACCATTCCAGTCGGCTTGTGATGAGAACTTAAAATCGCCGTTGAGATGAGCATAACCTACATAGTTGGTATAGTCGTCAGTATAGAGCATCTGAGAAGAAGTCTGACTCCAGCCGTTTGAGTTGCCAGGCGTGTAGAGATTATCTATAGCGAGAGAGAAATCATAGGTACCGTCCTCCAGATTGATTGTCAACAAGAACGGACCGGCCTCGTTGATGCAACCCGCACCACAATCCTCTGTTGCGGTACGGCCTACGAGCATACCCGACAAAGAGGTGTCACCGTTCTCTGCCACACCATAGGATGCGTTGTCGCCGTCGACCCAGTTGCCTGTGCTATAAGTAGACTCGGGGATAATTTTCCACCACCAGCCGGCAGCGGCATCAGCAGCCGAAATATCTACTTTGAGGGTGAACACGGGATCATCGTAGGGGCTTACGCCTTCGGCATGGTTCATCTTGACAGCCTCAGCTACCGACCAGCCGTTGATTGTGCCGAGCAGATAGTAGTTATCTTCGATTACCAACGACGAGGGGAAAGGCTGCACACTGAGAGCCACATAACTTGCCTCACCGTTAGGCCAATAGAACGTAGGGTTGCCGAGACGCACCGAGATTCCGTCTTTTACGGCATAACCGGCATAGCGCGCATAGATAGTCTTTGCTTTCGGACCCTTGCTGATGCTTGTATAGTAAGCGTCTTGAAGCTGATCGGGATTAACGCAGACCACACCGTCGACTATAGATGTCGCCACCTCAGCCACGCGGCTGAAGTTCTCGTCTTTACTGATTTCCATCACAAACTTGAGGTCATAGTCAGCGGGAAAGTCGGTAACCGCAACCACACCGAGGGGGATATTCTTAGCCGCATCGCTATAAGCCTTCAGGTCAATCGTAGTATCTGCCTCTGCAGAGGGTGTCAACACAAGTCCACTGGTCTCAAAGACGGCTGAGGCGGGATTTTCAGGAATCCCGACAATGTCATTGTCATCGCATGAGGTGAACCCAAGGCAAAGTGCCAATGCTGACAATAATGCTATTTTCTTCATATTGATATTAGCGTTATTATTGTTGGTTAATTTCCCGCTCCCGTCGGCTCCGGGCGGAATACCCGGAGCTGTTGGTCTCGGGAGAGGTTAATTATTCAGCGGGTGAAATTTCAAGACGCATATTGTTAACATCCGACATATCAACCTTGACTAACATCAGACCACCGGGCCATGTCGGGAAGCTGAACGATCCCTTACCTTTGACTATCTTACCGGAGTAAGTGTTGTCCGTGAGGTCATATTCAATTGGGTTGTCATCGGACTGTGAGCCGTAAGAGTCATTATCCCAACCGGTCAAAGCGGTGTAGAAACGGAACATAGCATCGCCTTGATTAACCTGGAACGTGCCATAGTAGACTTTTGAACCGATTGCGTCATCTTTCTCAAACATCTTCCAATCAGCATAGTGGGCTGCGTTGGCTTCAGTAGGTCCGGCCCAACCTTCGGGCTGTCCGACTAAGAAGATATAGCCGGGTGATGGGATGGCGAAGTAAGGCATCACTTGGTTAAGCGAAACTGTGTTTTTAGACACGACATCGCT
>CAZFNR010000024.1:0-24582 GCA_964520525.1 uncultured Muribaculaceae bacterium | reverse complement strand
CAGAGCGTCTGCCTTACAAGCAGAGGGTCGGGGGTTCGAATCCCTCAGCGCCCACCATCCAAAAGCCGCAACCGACATCTTTCAGGTTGCGGCTTTTGTTGTCCCTGCCCCGACCCATTAGATTATGAACCGGCGGGGCTAAATAAAAAATAGCAACCTTTAATATAAGGTTGCTATCCTATGAATGTGGAGTATAGCGGACTCGAACCGCTCACCTCGACACTGCCAGTGTCGCGCTCTAGCCAGATGAGCTAATACCCCGTTGTTTTCAGCGCAAAGGTAGCTAAATTTTTCTTATCAGCAAACTGTTCGGGTTGTTTTTGCACTACGAGTGCCGGATTTTGTTGATTTTGCGTGAAATGCAGCGACTTTAGGCTCAATCGATATATGGTTGTAGCTTTGCGAGTATGGCAGAGGGCTGTATCCCCCCAAGGCAATAGTAGTCGCCCCGGTGGCACGGCTTGTTGCCGAACACTGAGCATGGTCGGCAGGTCATGGGCAGCTGCACGGTGTTAGACTCTGACTGCCGCCATCCTTTGAACCCGCAATAGGGGTGTGTCGCGCCCCACACGCTGACCACGGGGATGTTGACTATCGACGCGAGGTGCATATTGGCCGAGTCCATTGAAAGCATAACGTCCATGTGTGAGAGCAAAGCAAGCTCCACGGGGAATCCGTGACGTTTCTCGGCGAGCGATGTCACCCGGGGATAATCGGCCGCCCATCGCGCGAGTTTCTTACGTTCATCTTCACCCCCTCCAAAAAGGAATATTTTGACTTTGGGGTTGCTTGATAGCTTGGCGATGACCCGCTCCATCAGTTCGAGCGGGTAGATTTTGCCCCGGTGTTTGGCGAATGGGGCTATACCCACCCAGCGTTCACTGTCGGATTTTGGCTGTGTGATGCCGGCGAACAGCTCGGCAGGCGCATTCCCGTCGCCATACAATCCGTTGAAACGTTCGGTCAGTGGGAAACCCATGCGGTAGAATGCTTCGCGGTATCGGGCTCGTGATGATATCAGCGGCAGCATCACTTTGTTGTGTCGGCGGGTGAGCGCGCGTTTGTTTTCCCGGCCTTTGTTAATGCGGCTAACGGGGATGCCGTGCAGCGAGCATAACGCGCCGAGGGCGAAAGTTCGGAGCACGGCGTGCAGGTCGATGAATCCATCGATTGGGTAGTCACGGCGCAATTCCTTGAACAGCCGTTTCATCCCTTTCAGCCCGACATACTCTTTTTTCACATCAACTCCGATGAGGTGGAGATTGGCCGGCGGATTGACAAAGATGGAGGTCATGGTCGGCCTGGTGATGAGATGGAAAGTGACATCGGGGTAGCACCGGCATGCGCTGTAGAGCACCGGCACGGTCATGGCGACGTCGCCTATGGCCGAGAAGCGGGCCACGAGCAGATGCCGCAACCCGCGGGGATTGGTTGTTGTCGGTTTATTTTGAGGCATAAAGCACCGGATTGGTTTCCGGGTCGTTGTACATTTTCATCTGTCGGTAGACTTTCATGTATTTCCTTCCGGCGGCTATGTCATCGAGCAGCGAGTCGATTGCGGATGTGAGGTCGCGGCGTTGCTCAAGCAGGATATCGAGTTTACCTTGGCAGCGTGCGCGGTGGTCGGCGGTGGCGTCGGTACGTTCGACTTCGGCTCGCATATGATAGATTTTCAGTGCGAGAATCGATAGACGGTCGAGCGCCCAAGCCGGGCTTTCGGTGTTGATGGATGCTTCGGGTAGCGGGGCTACTTCGCTGTACAGGTTTCGGAAATATGTGTCGATTTCCTCTACCATGTCGGTGCGGTCTTGATTTGAACGGTCGATGCGGCGTTTGAGCGCGAGAGCGTCAATGGGGTCGATTTCGGGGTCGCGTATTATATCTTCAAGGTGCCATTGGACAGCGTCAATCCAGTTTTTGGCGTGGAGAGTGTGCTCGATGGTGCCTTGCTCGTATTTGTTAGGCTCGGCTGCGTCGACATTATCGGTAAGATGGTAGGCGGCGGTAGCCTCGTCGAAAATCAAGTTACATTTTTCTGCGAATTTCATAATTTGGGATGGTTCCTTAGTTAAATATTACAAAGGTAACAAAAAAATCAGGATTCTCACGTTCGGCATATAATAAAAGCGGGAACAGTGATTTCGGTTTGTGTTGAAGAAAGCCGCCCGGGATTTCCAGGAATCTCAGGCGGACATATCTGATAATTAAGTGGTACTCGAAGCGGGACTTGAACCCGCACAGCCGCAATGGCCAAAGGATTTTAAGTCCTTCGTGTCTACCATTCCACCATTCGAGCAACCGTATTGCGTCAGGCGATTAGGCTTTCAGCTTGGCAAAGGTAGCACCAACTTTCGGATTTTGCAAGCCGACAAGGCATTTCCGCAAAAATATTTTTCATCTCAGGGTTGCACGACAAGATATTCCCCTTGATTGCCCGGTGCGACACGATAGACCCGAAGCCCATATCCGTCGTCGGCAGCCGATCCTGAAAGCGGGTGTCCATAGTTGGTAAATACGTCATACTCGCTATGGCAAACGGGGCAACGCGCGGTGTTAGACTCTTTATCGACAGCGACACGCACGTTGTATTTGCATTCCACAGGGCAGGCAAGGTCATAAGCTCTCGGCTCTCCGTTGATGTCGCCGACGAGCAATATGCCGCCAAAGCCGGTGTAAGTTAGCGAAGTCCAGGGGTAGTTGGCAGGCACTTTCTCCTCACGTATAAAATAGCGGAAGTCAAGCGCTCCGGGGGTGCCATATAAGTCCCACTCGTGGACGGTGTTAAATGCGATTCTGACGGCTGCGGGCGGGATGCGTTCGTCATCGAGCTTGTCACATCCCGACGCGACCACTGCCAAGGCTACGGCGATAACCAATGATTTTTTCATGGTTCAAGACGTTTTATCTTCTGACGCTCCACAACAAACCGCGCAAGCGCATCAGAGAGTTTACGGTTTTGCTTTGTCGGATTTTCCAGAAGTTGCACCAACAAATTATTATGAGTGTAGTAGGCTATAGGCGCATGGGTCATTACCCCCTGCTGCTTGAACACCTCTAAATATTCCAGAAAGCGTTTGGCGTAATCGTCGGCATCTTTACCATCACTGTTACCGGCAAGACACCAAGGCGACGCTTCAAACTCCAACCCGATGTTGTAATCCCGCGCTAACTGGCACGCGTCGTAGAGCTGAGATTTCTCGGCCTTAGGCCACACGAAATAGTTAGGCTGCTGGTAGGCCATGTCAAATCCGAATTCGCTCCAACGTTCTGAGCCGGGAGCCTTGAACCATGGTATCCAACAGAATCTGAGATTCATCGCCTTCACTTTGTGGGACACGGCTTTTGCCAACTCACCCGCGTCGCTACGCAACTCCTCGAATGGCCAGTACATCCCGACAAGTTCAAGATTCTCATACCGTGCCGCGTTGAACCTTGCGACCAACTGCTTGAGCATCCAGTCGACTATCGCAATCTTGTCATCGATATTTCCGGGGTTCATCTCACGCCCGTTAATTTTGCCCCAACCCGAATTTTCGCCATAGGGGACAAACAGCGTCAGCATTACCTTATGTTTGAACGGGGGTGCGCCTATCTGACTTTTCAACGCGCTTATCTCTTTGTCGAGCGCGTCAAGACATTCACCGGGTGCGAACCATCTATCCATGCATTCGACGTAATGTCTTTTCAACGGGGGGACCTTGGTGTTAATAGGTATAAGGTCAATCCACCCGAGTTTAGGGTCGCGGGTGTGGAACTCGAGGAACAAAAAGCCATCGAACAACCAGTTTGTCGTTCCATCGGGAAATGTATGAGAGAGGTACGGACGCAATTCCTCAGGAGTCCATTTTGGACGGTTGGGAGCACCCGCATATAGCAGCGCGAGGTCGCGCACGGGATAGTGGGGATAGCCGGCACGACGCGGCTGTGCCGACATCGACATGATTACCGACAATAGCAAGATAATCAGAGAACAGATTTTTTTCATCGGTAGACGCGTTAAAAGGTGGAGAGACAAGGGGGGGGGGTGGTGTCAGCGCGAGAGCAAGGCGTCGACCGCCGCATGATAGTCATTGAAATGGAACGACTCCATGACACGGTCAAACAAGGCCCTGATTTCATCGTTACACAGGTTATTTAATGACCCCGCGTGGGTGTGATGCAGCTCAGTTACAGGATTAAATTCACCGCGGCCTATGGCCAGACCGATTTGCTTGTAGGCGTCGCGGAACGGGACACCCTGCTGCACGAGCCGGTTGACCTCCTCGACAGAGTACATGAGCCGGTAACGCGGGTCGGAAGCCACATCGCGGTTGACCTCTATGCGCGCCACCATGGCCGTTACCATGTCGAGAATCGACATCATCTCGTCGAAAGCGGGGAGGAAATTCTCCTTTATCAGCTGCAAATCGCGGAAATAGCCCGATGGCAGATTGTTGGTCATGAGCGTAATCTCATAGGGCAGAGCCTGAAGTTTGTTGCATTTAGCCCTTGTCAGCTCAAACACGTCGGGGTTCTTCTTATGCGGCATGATTGATGAGCCTGTAGTAAACTCATCGGGGAGTTTGATGAATCCGAAGTTCTGGGAGTTGAACATACAAGCGTCGAAAGCCAGTTTCGACACCGTGGCTGCAATCGAGCCGATTGCCTGGGCCACTATGCGCTCAGTCTTTCCGCGGCCCATCTGGGCATAGACCACATTGTAGTTCATCGACGCGAAGCCAAGCAGGCGGGTGGTCATCTCGCGGTCGAGCGGGAACGACGAGCCATAACCGGCGGCTGAGCCGAGAGGATTGCGGTTGGCGACATCGTAGGCAGCTTTCAGCACGGTCATATCATCAGCCAGACTTTCGGCATATGCGCCGAACCACAGCCCGAAAGAGGATGGCATTGCCACCTGAAGATGCGTGTAGCCGGGTATAATGACATCTTTATAGCGTTCGCTTTGGGCGAGCAAAGCGTCAAACAGACGCTCAACCCCGCGGGCAAGCCGTTCGATAGATGAGCGTATGAAGAGTTTGAGGTCGAGAAGCACCTGGTCGTTTCGCGAGCGTCCTGAGTGAATCTTTTTGCCGACGTCGCCCAGACGGCGGGTCAGTTCCAGCTCGACCTGCGAGTGGATATCCTCAACCCCCTCCTCAATCACCATTTCGCCACGCTCGGCTGTGGCATAAATATCTTTAAGCTCGGCAAGCAGGATATCGAGGTCATTCTTTGTCAGAAGCCCGACAGATTGCAGCATCGTGATGTGGGCCATAGACCCAATCACGTCATAGGGAGCCAGATACAAATCCATCTCTCTGTCACGCCCCACGGTGTAGGTCTCGACATCGCGGTCCACGGTGAAGTTTTTCTCCCAAAGTTTAGTTGCCATAGAGGTAAGGATTATGACGTTAGAGGTTAATGGGCGATGCGACTGTCAACGGCTGAGCTGCGACATGAGTTTGCTGAACTGGTCGGCGGCTTCCTGCAGTTTGCCTCCGATTAGCGGACGCAACATCGCCGGAATCTCGACATCAATGGCCGTCACCACCTCGGTTGACTCGTCGGTGACCGGTTTAAGTGTCAGAATCATTTTCAACGGAATCGGGGAAGAGGGTGACCCGAATACGATTTTACCGGGAGCGACACGCTCGGTGACCTGGAACTTTATTTCGCCCACTTGCGGAGTATTGATAGCTATTGAATCGGTGTCGAACTTAACGTCACCGATGCGGGCAAGCTGCTCTTCAGGCAGTTCCTTGAGCTGGTTCTGAAGATTACTGAGGTCGCTGAATCGGTCAAATATCTCTTGAATCGGGCGGTTGATAACCGCCGGTTTGCTGCTATAAGTTGCCATTATAGGGGAAATGGGGTTGTTGAAAAGATGATTAATCTCTGTTTGGCGTCCAGTTTGCCGGGTCGTCACGCCACTCTTTGAGGGTCTCGATGAAATCGGCTTTGATGTAGTTGGTTTCAAGAGCCGCTTCGAGCATGGCGTTGTAGTTGCTGAGCGTCACTAATTTAACGCCTGCCTTGCGGAAACGTTCAACCGATACCGGGAAGCCATAGGTGAAAATCGCCGCCATGCCCACGACTTCACAACCTGCCGTGCGGATTGCCTCGACAGCTTTAAGGCTGCTCCCGCCGGTCGAAATGAGGTCTTCGATGACCACCACTTTCTGTCCGGGCTTCAGATTCCCCTCGATAAGATTCTCCAGACCGTGATCCTTCGGAGTGGAACGGACATAAACATACGGCAATCCCATGGTATCGGCGACCATGGCACCTTGTGCGATAGCACCGGTAGCGACACCGGCGATAGCGTCGGGTTCGCCGAATTGCTCCATAATCAAGCGGCAAAGCTCGACCTTGATAAACGCACGCACATCGGGATATGAAAGCGTCTTGCGGTTATCGGTATATATTGGGGAATTCCAACCAGAAGCCCACACAAAGGGGTTTTCAGGCTGAAGTTTTATAGCACTTATTTTTAACAACTTCTCTGCAAGGATACGTTCTAACTCTTTCATGATAGTGATAAACTGATTTATAATTGCGCAAAGGTACGGCAAGCCAACGGAAATTACAAGTTAAGCAATTAAAAAAGGGTGCTGTTTCATTCCAAAACAGCACCCTTTTTTAAGTTGGTTAAGACTATGCTTATTTCACAATCTTGATAGCGGTTGTCGCACCGTCAGCGCGAGCCGTGACGACATAGGCACCGGCGGGGAGATGCGCCACACCGACAGAGGTTGCCGAGGTTGCCCGTGCCACAAGAGCGCCTGTAGCCGAGTAAACGGCGATGTCGCTTGGTGTCGAAGTCACGACAGTAGCAGTGTTGGCATCATAGGTAAGGGTGCCTTCAGCGACGCCTTCCACTTCTACGACGCCCGATGACCGGGTATAGGTGACCACGTTTGACTCGCCTGACTCAACTCCGTCGCGGACAGCCGTGACGTAGTAACGTCCGGTCTTGGCATCAGTGACAGTGAACGTCTCTTGGGGTAAGTTTTCAGCGAGCAACTCGCCGTCGCAATATACGTTATAGACCACCGACGGTTGTTCGTCGCCGTCAGCTTTGGCCATGTTGCGCAAAGGAAGCTCCTGGTCGGGGGTAGAGACGATGGCATAGATGCGCCAGTTGTGATCCATGCTGAACCTGGTCTTCAACGAGTACCAGTAACCGGGAGTTGCGGTTGACGATATGAGGTCGCCATATCCTTCGGTTGCGGGGCTTTCGTCCATGCCGAGGGGTTTGAGGCCTGAGACATAGGTGACGAAGTATCCGACGCACACGTCAGTTCCCTCAGGAATCACAACAGGCTCGTTGAGACGCACGTCGTTCAAGCCGACAGAGAGCGAGCTGACGGGGACACTCTGTTCATATACGATATTCTCGCCGTACATCACAATCACAGCGGCCGTATTAAGTTCAGTGCTGCAAAGGCCAAACCGGATGTGTGAGATTTTGTTACCGACGTTTGATTTAAGTTCCGCTGCGGGGAACTTGATAACGCAATATGACGAACGTGTGCCTGAGCCGGTCATGCCAAGTCCGAGGTCGGCATTACCTGTCGCATAGGTAAGCACATCGGCTTTTTCGGGCGATTGCCAGCTCAGCGCGAGGTCTTCACCCGTCACCTCTCCGGTGAGAGCGAACGGAGCTATCGCCTTTTGAGCTATCGGGTTGCTTATCACCACTTCCTCCGACGGTTTAGACTCCCAACCGTTTTCGAATTTGGCGGTAACATAATATGTGAAAATTCCATAATCGCTGAGCGTTTCGGTGAAACGCTCAGCCGTTACTGTCGTAATCAGCGCGCCATTGCGATATACGTTGAACCCTGTTGTTTTTGGAGCTTTTTTAACGGGAGCCGACTTAACAGCAGCGGTTTCAGCGACAACACCGGTCTTGATACCGAAATCGGTGTCGGCTTTGACTGCCGGCATTGCCATCAGATGGTTGTCACCGCCGGCGCGGAGCAGAGGAGCCGATGAAGATTCGTCGTCAGAAGATGAAACCATCGCTGTGATGAATATATTGTAATTGTTGTAGGATGGATTGATAGTACCCAGATTAATCCATGTCGCGCCATTTGTGAAGCTGACGCGTGAACCACCGTCAACCAGCGGGCCTTTATCGATGATGATACCCCCCACTTCTGCGGGAATCGTGCCTGAATAAGCCAAAATCAAATCCTGAGTGCCGGTAATCTCAACAGACTGAGGCAACTCTATCGTGTAGACAGCCTGAGGGGTTATTACGTTGTCGGGAATCTCGATTTCCGACAGTGCGACACCCTGCTTTGTGTAAACGCCAAGTTTGAAAGCGCCGATACTCTGGCCTATCATAAATTTCAGCTTGGTGATTTTCGAGCCGACATAATCGGCAAGTTCGCTGGATGTGAACTGACTGCCCCACATCAACGACATTTCCTCTTCAAACGCAACCAAAGCGTAGGGGTCGCCGCAATGACGCAATTCCTTGTCCATGTTCCACTTGATTGACACCTCTTTGGTCGTCGGGTCCATTTCACCCATTTCTATCAGCGGAGCCGAATATGCGGGCGGCAGGGCAACGTTGACCTTGACCTCGGCGGGAGCTGACACACGGTCGCCCGATTTGGCCACGATAGAATAGGTGTATGCACCGGGGTCGGTGACCACATCAGCCGCTTCTGTAACAGCAAGGTCTGATTTTATCTTCTGACCGTCGCGGTATACGTCGTAGACCGGGGCGGTCAGAGGAGCGGGACTATTTTGGAGGTCGGCCGTCATCATCCAATTACCATCGATACCACCCGATGCAAGGGTCTTCCACGACGGGTTCGATTTCAAGAAGTTCGAGCTGCTGGGCGACGAAGTGGAGAAGCTGTTGCCCTTCGGAGAGATTGACGTTCCGCCGCCAACGCCAATCGGGTGGGTCTTAGGCGTATGCAGGACATACAGGCCGTAAGCGTATGAGTGACCGGCTTTGATGTCGACCGGTTCTGTCAACGTGAACTTTGTCCACTCACCGGCTTTGATAGCCTTGACATTTTCATCCGAAACCGTTTCATATTTAATCATCGTTCCGTCTTCATAAATGAACAACGTCACACCCGAAACGGTGGCTTCGACGAACATAAAGTTGATTGCGGTCAGCTTCGAGCCGGCAAAAGCAATCAAATCGTTAATCGAAAATTCATTCTTGACCCATACTTTGGTATTTGACGACGCTGTTCCGCCGATTGATTGTGACTGAGTCTTGTTTGACCATGTCAACTCCTGACCGCCCAACAATGGAGCGGCCCACGTCAAAGAGACATCGAGATTTTCGACTTTCGCGCTTATCGGCGTGGCTGTGGGGAAATAAGAACCGATAGCTTTAATCTCAGCGGTCACGGGGACCGACTTGATTTCCGTGTCGCCATAAACTGCGGCTATCGAATAGCTGTTCAAGCCCTCTACTTCATCATCTATGACAAAGCGGGAGGTTTCGAGCAAATTGTCGTTGAGCTTGGTCTCACCACGGTATACGTTGTAACCCTCGGGAGCCTCATCGGCATTGTTTTCGATATTAGCCGTAATATAGTAATCGCCGTTGCCGGTGGCAGTCCAGTTCACTCCGTCATAGGAGAACAGGTCGCCCTTGCCGGGAGCGTCGGTTTTGCTATCTTTAATGGCGGTCAAATCAAGATTTGAACCGCAGACAAATCTCAGGGCGAAACGATATTGGCTCCCCTCGGCGATGACCACCGGCTCAGGCAATGCCACTTCCAACGGTGTGTTTTTTTCAAACTTCGACGGATCGGCATCTACCTCGGCAACTACCACGTCATCTTTATAGACAAGGATAGTCACTTTGTAGGCCGGGACATATTGGAAATATGTGATTGACTTGATTTTTTCGCCGACCGAGGCTTTGAGGTCATCGACATCAAAAAGAGCGCTGACATAAAACGTAATCGGTTTCTGGGGGTCGACAAGGGCTCCGGAATCGCCGTTATAAGAGACTCCGTCATGCCATTGAAGAGTCCGTTCCGACTCAGGCGCACTCCAATTGAGAGTTACTGTAGAGAATACGTTGTCGCAAGTGACAGTGTGTGGCGCACCCTGAATGGCGTTCACTGCAGGAACTGCCAACAAAGCGGATAAAGCGACTGCCGAAATGCGATTAAACAAGTTTTTGTTCATTTGCACTGTTTTTTTTAGTTTATCACGACAAATGTAACGCATTTTCTTACATTTTTTGGACAGTTGTCATGTTTTTTTTCTGCATTTTTTTATTTTTCACCATTAGCGGAGTGCTTAAGCAATCCGGGAAGCCGATTCATAAACATCGTCTCAATACACAAAAATTCGTTACTTTTGCTATCAAAACAATCACCTGATGAAAACGACGATTCACGCCTTAATACTATTAATCACAGCGGTGGCGGCAGTCGGATGTTCCGAAAACCGCGGCAACGCCACATATCGCGACGCTGAGGGAGCGGTATGGAACACCACCTACCATGTGACCTACCGAAGCAATAAGGTTCTCGACGACTCTATCATAGCGGTAATGAGGACGGTAGAGCTGTCATTGTCCCCATTCTGCAAGATGTCGATAATATCTCGCATAAACCGCAATGAGGAAGCGCGGCCCGATTCACAGCTTATAGAGGTTTTCAACACTTCGTTAATGGTCAACAAATTGAGCGGCGGGATGTTTGACCCGACAGTAGGCCCGCTTGTGAGCCTGTGGGGCTTCGGCGAAGCCGGGCACAACACCCCCCAGCCGACAGCGGCGATGATTGACAGCGCGTTGCAATCGGTCGGGATGGGACGATGCCGATTGACCGACACGGGAATCGCCAAGCCATCTCCGGCCACACGGTTCAATTTCTCGGCAATAACCAAAGGTTTTGGCTGCGACATGGTGGGGAAAATGCTGAGGCGAAACGGATGCAACGACTATATGGTGGAAATCGGAGGAGAAATCGCGCTTTCGGGACTCAACCGACGCGGTGAGCCGTGGCGCATCATGGTCGATGCCCCCGTGGCCAACGATTCGACAGTCGACCACCGGCGCATGGCTGTCATTGCCTTAACCGACTGCGGCGTGGCCACATCGGGCAACTACCGCAACTACCGCCACACCGCCAACGGCACAATAGGCCACACCATCAGCCCCGTGACAGGCCGCCCCGTGGCGACATCGACACTAAGCGCGACAGTCGTGGCACCGACGGCCATGCTTGCCGACGCTCTCGCCACAGCCTGCATGGCCATGGACCCCGATAGCGCGCTGGCAATTGCCGACAGACTGACCGGCACAAAGATAATGCTCGTGAGCATGAACGATAACGGGGAGTGGCTGATAAGGAGATCGAAACAGTTCCCGGAACTCTCCCGCTGACGCAAGAAACAGCGTTCCGCCCTAAACGCAAGAGGGGGTGAGCCTCGAAGCTCACCCCCTCTCTCTGAGTTGTCTTACCTGGATTCGAACCAAGACAGGCAGAACCAAAAACTGCAGTGCTACCATTACACCATAAGACAATCCTTATTGCCCAAGAGATGCCGACGCATCTCCTAAAGCGATGCAAAGTTACGCCATTTTTGCGTAGTATGCAAATTTTAAACGCCGTTTTTTATTTTACAATCAGCAAAAAGTAGTTCTTTTTGCCGCGCTGGACAAGGATATATTTGTCATTGAGCAACATATCCAACGATGCGGCGGTGTAAATATCGTTGACTTTCTCCTTGTTGATTGACAAACCGCCCTGCTGGGCCATCTTGCGCGCCTCACCTTTCGAGGGGAACACGGCGGCGCGGTCGGTCAACAGGTCAGCGAGTTTGATGCCTTCGGATATTTCTTGGCGCGACACCTCATATTGAGGCACTCCGGCGAAGATATCGAGCAGCGTCGCTTCATCGATTTTCTTCAAGGTCTCTGAAGCGTGGTTGCTGAACAATATCTGCGATGCCTCGACGGCGGCCTCATAGTCGGCTGCCGAGTGGACCATTGTGGTAATCTCCTTGGCAAGACGTTTCTGCAGAGGGCGCTGACCGGGGTCGGCGGCTTGCTCAGCCACGAGTTGTTCTATCTCCTCGCGCGACAGCTCAGTGAAAATCTTGATATACTTTTCGGCATCGGCGTCACTGACGTTAAGCCAGAACTGATAGAACTTATAGGGCGATGTGTAACGCGGGTCGAGCCACACATTGCCGCTTTCGGTCTTACCGAATTTGCCGCCGTCGGCCTTGGTTATCAGCGGGCAGGTCAGGGCGTAGGCCTCGCCGCCGAGGGTGCGGCGTATCAGTTCGGTACCGGTTGTGATATTTCCCCATTGGTCAGAGCCGCCAAGCTGCAACTTGCAGTTTTTGGTCTCATAGAGATGGAGGAAATCATAGCCCTGGACGAGCTGGTAAGAGAACTCTGTGAACGACATCCCCTGCTGCGACTCGCCGGCAAGACGCTTTTTCACCGAGTCTTTGGCCATCATGTAGTTGACGGTTATGAGTTTGCCGACATCACGGATAAACCCGAGGAATGAAAAGTCTTTCATCCAGTCATAGTTATTTACCATCTCGGCAGCGTTGGGCGCGTCGCTGTCAAAGTCCAGGAACTTTGCGAGTTGCTTTTTGATGGCCTCCTGGTTGTGGCGC
Source organism: uncultured Muribaculaceae bacterium (assembly GCA_964520525.1). Classification (GTDB taxonomy): domain Bacteria; phylum Bacteroidota; class Bacteroidia; order Bacteroidales; family Muribaculaceae; genus JAJPXC01. The sequence continues at coordinate 11,970 of CAZFNR010000024.1, read as the reverse complement.
AAGGTTTCTTCATCAAGCAGTTTGCGCTCCTGGCTCTTCATCGACGGGTCACCAATCATGCCCGTCGCGCCGCCTACAAGCGCGATAGGTTTGTGGCCGGAACGCTGGAAATGTTTCAGTATCATCACCCCAACGAGGTGACCTATGTGCAGACTATCGGCTGTCGGGTCAATCCCGAGGTAAGCGGTAGTCATCTCTTTTTTCAGTTGTTCGTCGGTGCCGGGCATCACTGAGTGAATCATGCCGCGCCACGTCAGTTCTTCTATAAAGTCCATATTTTGAGTTTCGATGTTGTTTCTTTTGTAGGGTTAACGTTCAGGAATCATTCACGCGGTCACGCCAGTTTAGCCAAAGCGTCCTTGATGCGTCGCATGGCCTCGCGGATATTGTCGTCGCTTGTGGCGTAAGAGAGCCTTATGTATCCCGGGGCGCAGAATGCCGCGCCGTCTACAGTAGCGACATGGGCCTCGTCGAGCAGGTAAAGCGCAAGGTCGCCGGCCGAGCCGATGACGGTGTCGCCATGACGTTTCCCGATATAGGCCGATACCTCGGGGAACAGATAGAACGCGCCTTGCGGTTTATTCACTTTCAGTCCGGGGATTTCCCGGGCGAGCTTGACCACGAGGTCGCGGCGGCGTTCAAACGCCACACGCATCTCCTCGACACACTCTTGCGGGCCGTCGTAAGCCGCCTCGGCCGCTTTTTGGGCAATCGACGACGGATTTGACGTATATTGGCTCTGCAGCTTGTTGCAAGCCTTGGCGATAGCTACCGGGGCGGCGATGAATCCTATGCGCCAGCCTGTCATGGCATACGCCTTTGACACACCGTTGACAACCACCACGCGGTCGGCGATTTCGGGGAACGAAGCCAACGAAGTGAACGAGCCGGTGAAGTTGATATGTTCGTAAATCTCATCGGAAAGGATGAGCACCTGCGGATGGCGTGCAAGCACATCCACTAAAGCCTGAAGCTCATCGCGGGTGTAGACACTGCCGGTGGGATTCGACGGCGAGCAGATGATTATCAGACGCGTGCGGTCGGTGATAGCGGCTTCGAGCTGCGCCGGGGTTACCTTGAAGTCCTGTTCTATCGATGCCGGCACGAGCACATTGTGGCCGCCTGCGAGTTTGACCATCTCGACATAGCTCACCCACGCCGGGGTGGGTATCACCACCTCGTCGCCGGGGTTTACAGTCGACAGCACCACGTTACAGAGCGACTGTTTCGCGCCACCCGAAACCACTATCTGCTCGGGGGCGTAATCAAGCCCGTTTTCATTGCGGAGTTTTGACGCGATGGCCTTGCGGAGCGACATATAGCCTGCCACCGGGGTATAAAACGAATAATTCTCGTCAATCGCCCGCTTGGCAGCCTGCTTGATATGGTCGGGGGTGTTGAAATCCGGTTCACCCACCGAAAGGTTTATCACATCGACACCTTGTGCCTTTAGTTCGTTGCTCTTCTGCGACATCGCCAATGTGGCCGACGGCGATAGCGATTGGACGCGTTCTGAAATCTGTGTCATTGATAACAATCTTTTATCGAAATCGTCAAAAGTACAATTATTTCGCAAAGATACATCATAAAACCGAAATAATCGCCAAAACCACGCCGCAATAATAGCCACAATTTTTTTCTACCGTCTATCAAACGTCACCGCTGAGCTTATAAAAATTCGTTTGCTATGACATGGCCGATTACCTCCGGCAGATGGCGCATTTCCAAATCCCTCACTTTACGCTCCACGTCGGCCGGAGTGTCGTCCGCCGAGACCCCTACCGCGGCCTGAAAAATCACTTGGCCCTCGTCATACCGTTCACTGACATGATGAATCGTGATGCCTGTCTCGCGCTCACCGGCCGCGACCACCGCCTCATGCACATGACGGCCATACATCCCTTTGCCCCCAAATTTAGGCAGCAGCGCGGGGTGTATGTTGACAATGCGTCCGCGGTATCGGTCTAACAAGAACTCGGGCACCTTCAAAAGGAAGCCAGCCAACACGATGAAATCGATTTCATAAGCGGCGAGGACACCGATAATGCTCTCGGGGTCGTTAAGCCGGTCACGCGACATCACCACCGAGGCCACGCCGAGAGCCTCCGCGCGACGAAGCGCGAGCGCGTCGGGACGATTGCACACCACGAGAGCCACCTCGGCTATCTCGCGACGGTCATTGAAATATTTTATGAGATTCTCGGCGTTTGAACCGTTGCCCGATGCAAAAACGGCTATACGTTTGACTGATGGCATTGCTGTGGGATGTAGCGGTTAATATCGTTTTCCGCCGCGAAGATACGAATAAGTCAAGAATACGCAATCCGTCCGCCGGCGGCTTATGGCAAGTCAACTACTCGCCGACGGCTGACACTACTTCCGCGAAAGCTCCGCCCGGCAGTTGCAGTTTCCTTTTCTTGTCGAGGCGGGAGCGGTTTGCGACCGGAAAAACGGATAAGGGATACCGTAGACATCGTTGATTTTCCCACCGTGGCTTAGATAGCCGTCAATCACCGTGTCGCGACCCGACGGATACTCAAACGTATATAGTTGGAAAAAGCGCAACATAGAGGCAAGATGTTCGAAAACAGCATCTTGGATAGCTTCATAGGACAACCATGCCGAGGTTGCGGTGAAACAATAGACGCGGAACGGAATCCCGGTAGGAGTCTGCGGCAATGTCGACACAAAGCAATCGTCGTCATGCGAAATATCGGGATTGTCGTTGAGCCACATCTTCATGTAAGCCCTGAACAGTCCGAGGTTGGTATCGATAGTCCCGTCGACCAGGCCGGCAGGATTATCGGCATCAGACACCCTACCCGCTGCCCGCTGCTCAAGTTTGGTGGCGATAAACTCGTCAACGGCGGGCACTTCAGCCCTGATTTGCTCAAGCATTTCAGGCGTCGCGGGCAAAACGCTGTCGGCATCAATCATGTAACTGCGGCATATGCGGCGCGTGTCGCTCCGCTGCATTGTGCGGTAATTTGTGAACCCTGAGCTAATCAGGCTGTAAGGGGGGAGCATCGTTGTGGTTTTGTCCCAGTTGAGCACCTTGACCGAGACGAGCGACACCTCTTGCACGATGCCGTTGGCATCGGTACCGTCAACCTTTATCCAGTCGCCGACGTGCAAGCTGTCATTTTCCGAAAGCTGCACCCCTGCCACCACGCTGAGGATATTATTTTTGAATATCAGCATTATGACCGCCGAGAACGCGCCAAGCCCGGTCAGTAGCTTGACAGGCGATTTGTCGACAAGCAGGGAGATGATTACTATCACCGCGACAATCCACAGCACACCCTTGGCGAGCTGGGCGAGGCCGCCCAACGGCAGTTTTTTCTTGTTGGCGCGCTCGTCAATCCGCTTCCATACAGCCATTATCAACGCCGATAGCGACACCGCCACGACTATCACGATATACACCAGCGTCAACACGGTCAGAGCCCCCGACAGCGCGTCATGATTGGAAAGCGTGAACCGGATAAGGAGGAGGAACAGTAATGGCGGTACAACGCGGCCTATCTTGTGAAAAAAGCGTTGCGACATCAAAACGCGGTAGATGCCTGAGCTCCAGCGGCGTGTAAGCACCTTGACAAGTTTCAATATCACCCACTGAGCCGCACGGCCAACCGCTACCGCCACTCCGAGCACCACCGCCGCATAGAGGAGCGTCACCACGGCATCATTTCCGTCAAGTCCAAACGCCCCGAGCATCCAATCGACTATACTCATTATGAATTTCGCCGCGGCGCGTGAGACACCACGGGCATCACCGATAAATCTGCTGAGATTTGCCGATTCCGAGACTTCTGTCACCGACCGGATGATGAACGCTGACGGCATGATTGTCACGGTTTTATTCAAACAGTCAAAACGATAGAGAGAGAAACCGTTACAGAATCCTCTCTCTAATCATGACAACCGATTGCGCCGTTTTGTTCACCGATTGCCAGCCAAATTTTTATCCTGCCTGACTGTCACACAAGACAGGCGTCGAGTGCGGAGGTGATAGCCTCGCGGTCGAGATGCTGCCCTATGATAACGAGCTTTATCATACGGTCGCCATATACTGAATCCCAATCGCGCATAAGTCCCGGTTCGCGAGCCATCATCGCCTTCAGCTCCTCCTCGGGAGCTGTCGCATACCACAGTCCCGCCTCGGTCAAGCGTTTCTGCACCCCGGCCTGTTCAAACAGATAAGACATATCGCGGTTGTGACTGAAATAGACCACGCCCTTGGCGCGTATTATGTTGGAGGGCCAACTGTTGGCCACAAAGCGGTCGAAACGGCTCAGGTCAAAGCCCCGACGGCGGTAATAGACCATCGTCTGTATGCCGTATTCCTCAGCCTCTCCCTCATCATGGTGGTGATGATGGTGATGGCACCCTTCTCGCTCGCAATCATGTTCTCGCTCGCAATCATGTTCATGCTCGTGATGGTGGTGGTGATGGTGCTCCTCAGCCTCGATTTCCTCGCCGCTTCGCTCGATTTCGCGAATCCACGCAGCCGAGGTGGCTACCTTCTCGAAGTCAAACGAATGGGTGTTGAGCAATCGGCCCAAATCCACAGCGGCATAATCACACTCTATTATCTCGGCTTTGGGCTGAATAGCGCGGATGATGGCGCGTATGCGCTGCGCGTCGTAGGGCGTGACCTCCGAGATTTTGTTGAGCAAAATCACGTTGCAAAACTCGATTTGCTGTATAATCAGGTTCTCTATATCCTCCTCATCGAGATTATCACGAGTGAGACTGTCGCCACAAGCGAACTCGCTCTTGAGCCTCAAGGCATCGACGACAGTGACTATGCTGTCAAGCTTGGGGACACCGGCGGCGGTGAAACGCGCCTCCATGCGGGGCATCGAGCAGATTGTCTGCGCTATAGGCTCCGGTTCGCATATGCCGCTGGCTTCGATTACTATATAGTCAAACTTCCCCGTGCTGACGATTCCTGCGAGCTGCTCCACCAAATCCATCTGCAGGGTGCAGCAGATACAGCCGTTCTGCAATGCGACGAGATCGCCGGCTCCGTCCGGCTGTCCGACGATTCCCCCTTTCTGTATCAGCGACGCGTCAATGTTGACCTCGCCTATATCGTTGACGATGACGGCAAAACGTATTCCGCGCTCGTTGGTCAATATTCTGTTCAAAAGCGTCGTTTTTCCGCTACCGAGGTATCCCGTCAGCAACAGAACCGGTATTTCCTTACTACTCATTTTCTATGTTTATTGAGTTTAATCATCGTTTTAATATGCGCCATGCCGCGGGATAGAGGTTATTAGACCTGTTCCCAAGATTTTTGACAAACCCGAGCGGCCCTCCCTCGTAAGTCAGCAACACATAGCCTTTTGGCGTGCCGTCGGGCAGCGTCACGCTTTCACGCCGCAAATAGGTCAACGCCATGCCGGCATCGACATCAACCGCTGGAAACGCGGCGCGGTTAAACGCAAGCGACATGGCGAGCGATTGGGTCGGGACAAAATCGCGCCCCTTTACCTCGGCAATCTTCACCCCTGTCGACACCACATCGAGCGACTGCCGCAACGCCGCTACGGCATCGGCATGATGTCGCGCGTAAGCGATGACGCTGTCACCATCGCTTTCGATTACGCGGTCGCCACCGTCATGAATCCAATTGGCAAGCGAAGCCAGAGTCTTGTCAAGTTTTGGCGGTTTAGCCGGCTTGAGACGGCATGGCCCGTCCCCGCCCGGCTTACGCATCACGGCGACAAAAAGCCCCTCCCCCTTCAATCGGTGAGGCAAAAAGCGATAGCAATGGTGAGGCGTGTCAATCCCTGCGGCTATACCCCACTCCTCGGGCAGCAACATATCCACGCTTTCCGCCCCGAGTTCGTCGACAAGCCAGTCTACCATCTCCTCATTCTCGCGTCGGTTAAACGTGCAGGTGCTATAAATCAGATACCCACCCGCTCGCAACGACGGCCACACATTGCCAAGTATCTCGCGTTGCCTGTCGGCGCACTCCGAGACAAGCCCCGGCGACCACTGCGACACGGCTTCCTCATCCTTGCGGAACATACCCTCACCCGAACAAGGAGCGTCAACACCAACTATGTCAAACACCTCTTTCAGTTTCCCGAATCGGCGAGTGTCGCCGCGGCTCACCACAGTGTCAGGGCTACCCCACTTGGTGAGATTCTCGACAAGGATAGATGCGCGGCGAGCCACATACTCGTTGGCCACCACAAGCGACCCGGCGGGAAGCGCGTCAATCACAGCGGTGGTTTTACCCCCGGGGGCGGCGCAAGCGTCAAGATAGCGCAACGGGGCATCAGACCCGGCGACAAGGCGCGATACAATCTCCCCCACCACCATCGACGACGCCTCTTGCACATAATAGCGACCCTGGTGAAACGCAGGGTCCAACGTGAACGATGGCCGCTCCCGCAGATACCACCCGCGGCCCGCCCAAGGCACCGGCTCACAGGCGGCAGGTGCCGGCAGACCCTTGCCGCGGTTAATCCTGATTGAAACCGACGGCTCGGTCGACGACAACGCTTCTACTAAACCCGAAAGCGACTCGCTTCCGTAGCCGTTAATCATTTCTACAAACTGAGGATTCAGATTCATACCGCAAAGTTACTCTTTTATCCGGGTCAATCTGAAATCACCGGGATAAAATCTCACACCGCGATTCGCAAGTTGATATATAAAAAAAGCTGTGCCGCGGCGTTCATATCCGCGGCACAGCCGTATATTTAATTTTAATCGGCTTTTGTCCGATTATTTAACAGCGATTTTGATTTGCGCGCCATTGGCGGTAGCAACATAGATTCCGGTTGCCAAGTGCTCAACGCTTACAGCGTCTACGCCCTGTGCCACCATGACACCGCTGATGTTGTAGACGCTGATTGCGCCTTCGCCCTTAACGGTTGCGCCGTCAAAGCTCAACGTTGCGCCGGCGGCCACCAAGTCTGCTACCGATGCGGGCTCCTTAACGGTGATGGTTACTGTCACACTGAGCGCGCCTGCGCTTGCGGTGATTGTCGACTGACCTACCTCTACGCCTTGGGCTGCGATCTTGATTACATTGTTCTCATTTGATACGATACTTGCCGAAACAGCCTCGCCGTTTTGCTCGACTGACATACCGTTTTCATCGCCGCCAACAAGCTCAAAGACGATTTCCACTTCTTCGCCTAACTCTATTTCCACTGACTGCGGAGTTGCTATGATAGCCATTGGATGTTCCTCAAAGTAGAGGTGAGCGAGCTCAGCTGCGTCTTCGCACCACGGTGCGGCTACTCCGTTACCGTATGCCCAACCGAGGCCTTTGAGGAAATCTTTCTTGATGTCGGCCATTGCCACGTCAGCACCCTCGATAGTTGCTGCGCCTGCGCCGATTGTAGTGTCGACTACAGCGATTGCCGAGTTAACGTAGTTGTTATCAAGTGCCGGCTCGGCGATAGTGGTGTATTCATCGGGGTTAGCGCTGAAGATTGATGCGCCGACCAAGCGGTGAGCGGTCTTGTTGCGGTTAGCCCAACCCATACCTTCACCCTCCGCGGGGGTATAGGTCAAGGCGCTGATAGCGACAACGTTGCCGGTGATTGTTTTCGACACGCCCTCGGCCGACGGCTCGAGTTCGCCGATAAGGCCACCAATAACCGGACCATTCCAACGCGAGTTCTCGGTAGCAGCGATAGTACCCTCAACAAAGTTGTTGGTCATATCGATGCGGCCGGTTGTGCCGACGATACCACCCGCGGTGTTTGCCGCCGAGATAGTAGCGTTTACGTGGCAGTTGCTGATTACGTTAGGTGCGGGAGTTTCCTCTTCCTCGACAGCGCGAGCGGCTACCGAGCTACCGGCGATACCGCCTACATAAACATACCCGGTCAACTTACCGTTGAATGCGCACGATTTAACCGCTGCCGACGAGGTCATTTGGCCTACAAGACCACCTACATTTTCGTTATAATCGTTAGTCAAGCTGATTTCCGCATTGTTCACAGAGCTTCCTTCCAGCACCGATGCCGAGCTCAACACGGCCACCAAGCCGCCGAACGTACACTCGTTAGTCTCGCTTACGGCTTTCAAATCATAGACGTGGACACCCGAAATTGTCGAGTTATCGGCATTTGTCGCAAGAAGAGCCGAGGTAGTACCATCGCTCAAATCAATGTTTGCGTGATTGATAACGACATCCTTAACGGTTGCGCCGCTGAGTTTGCCAAACAACGAGGGATTCTTGCCGCCGAGGCGCAGGTTGCTCAACACATGGCCGCAGCCGTCAAACGTTCCGGTAAACTGCGAACCGTTGTGGGTCAACATTGATGCCGAGCAATCAATATCGTTAACGACAACAAAGTGGGACGACGGATAATTCTGTACCTGTGCGAGGTCACCGGCGGTTGCGATTTTATACGGATTCTCAGCTGTACCGTCGCCACCATCGACGAATTTCTTCAACGGCAGTTCAAAGAACTCGCAGGTGAACTCCCAAGTCGACGTGTTGACATACTCAATCCACAGCATCTTGTTGGTCGGTGTGTTAAACACAGCCGCGCTGATTACGATGCCATACGACGAGGTGCCTTTCTCCAACAATACGTTGTTATCGCTGTCGATAATCGCCAATGATGTCTCGATTGTGTTGTCAGGCTGCAAGCGTTTAACAAAGCAAGCGTAGCCACGCACATCTTCAGTCGTATAGGTATACGGCGCCAACGCCTCAGGCGAAATGTTCACCACGACACCCATATTATCGCCTCCGGCGTCAATCAAGTCGTGATGCACCACGTTACCCTCCTCGTCAAGCCAGTCGATTACCTTGCAGAGCACGCCATCGGCGTTATTCTCATACTGTCCCAAAGTGACTACGTAGTTATATCCGTCACCGACAGCCACGCGGGTAAGCTCGTTTGTCAGATTGTTTCCGTTAAAGCTGCTGGCGTTAAGTGTGAGCACTTTGGTCAAATCAGCATCCAGATTCACGAAGTTGAAAATCTGGTCGCCGTTATCCTCTGAGCCATATACACACTGAGCCGGATAGCCGTTGACTGCCTCAAGAACCCAAGCGGCCGACGTATTCTCCGCTATCGCCTTAACCTGCTCGCCTTGCATGTTAAACACCAAGTACGAGGTCGGATAGTCCTCCGACGAGAAGTCAGCCTCTTCGGTTGTGACGGTCAACGAGGGCTCGCCTGCCGCTGTCCACAAGCCAATCTTCAAGTCATCAGTGTACTCCAACAGGCCAGTGCTGTAAATCTTAAATTTAATGTCATATCCCTCCGATGTCGGCTCATCACACGGTATCGACATGGTGCCGACCTCTGACGCGGGACCATAGCTGCCGACTTTCCACAAATTCAAGTTGAAAGCGTTGTCGGGTGTCAAGAACGGCTCTTCGCTACCTCCGTCATAAGCATCGTTAAGGAACGGTTTAGAATAATAAACCGGGCCAAAGAAAAATTCCTTAGTCGGCGCGTTATACCTCGTGATAAAGCTAACACCGCTGGTATATGTCGCAAGTTCGGCAGGGACATTTAGCGTCTTGACTGTCTGGTTATCAAGAGAGAAATTCCCATAACCGGCTTTCTTCACCACCTTGTACTGATAAACGGCAGTGCGGCCTTTCACCGAGTCGGGAACGACCGCCGACGCCACAGTGAAGTTATCATCAGCGTCAACATATCCCTCCTGCATAAAGGAGAAATAGTAATTCTCTGATGCCCATGCCGACGATGTGTCGGTAGCGTCAGCCACATCAACGACCAAGCCGGGGATGGTGAACATCGGCTGAGTCACTGAGGTGCTATCATCCTCGCTCGCATCTATCGAATAAACCAATGTGCGATAGTTGTTAATGTAGCGAGGCGTATTTGCCGCCACGTTTATAGCGATTTCATAGTTATCATCCGACTTGAAATACTTCTTGGTCACATAGTCAGCCACTTCCACTTGCACGATGCGGGTCTCATCGCCCTCGGTGGGGGTCTCGCCGTTAATTGTGGTCACCTTCTCAAGTTTCTCATTGAAAACCGTTAGCTTGAATCCCGAGATGGTGTTATTGTTCTGGCCAAGGCTGGTGGTTTCATAATTCACCGCGTAATACCAATACCCCTTATTCTGGGGCAACGAAATCCAGCCGGCGTTATGGCATTTCTTGAACTCTTCGGGAATCACTCCGTCCTGTGTCGGATTCCCCGTCTTAGACCCGCTCTTTGACAACCGGGTCAAAACGTCTTGCGCGCCTATGCTCATCGGGCCGTTAGCTTGGCGCAACTCTTTCGCGCGTAGCATTTTGCCCCATGCGTCGGTCTCGCTATACTTCGCAAGCGCACTCGGCACGTTGGCGGCAGCCGACTCGTTGACGCCTGTCAACGCCATTGCGGGCAACATTAAGCCTGCCGCAATTTTCAGTAGTCGTTTGTTCATGACTTTAATTCTGATTTATTTTTTGTTGATTAGATTAATAATTTGCCTACCTACAAACACTGTGGTTTTATGCTTTGTACAGCGTTCACGCGCCAAAATTAACCATTTAAAACGAATTTCTATACATTATTTCCAACTTTGTCACATTTTTGCTATCAAAAAGCCACGATTTATCTTATTTCTATTGCGTTTCTGTCATTATGCCGATGCCGCTTTCGGCTTTCTCGCGAATATTTTGTACCTTCGCGCAGCCGATGAAAGAGAAAGCAAGAAAAATAGCCGCTTCCATACTTTTGGCGGTGTTTGCGCAATTTATCTGCGCGAACGCTTTTTGCCTACACACTCATGTCAACGACGGCTCAGTCGTCACACACTCCCACCCCTACCTCCCATCGGCCAATCACTCCCACTCCGGGTCGCAACTGACAGGAATAGCGTTGTTCAACGCTCTGGTTTTCAATGCCTCCAACGGCAGTTGCTACACATTCATCCGCCCCGCCGGCTACTTCATACTCTCAGTCGCGCCTATCCCCGGCAAACCGCTATCTCTCTGGGATAAAACCTACTTCCACCGAGGCCCGCCTATCGCCACTTGTTGTTAACATCTTGTTATATAGCTCCATTGCTACCCCCCCTATCGCGATGCGGCGAGATGCCGCCATGCGACAGGGCCGTTGATATCATTTGTCACATTCCCCTATAACATCATTTTTTTCGTATAACAACAATGGCTTACTATAAATCCGCATTGGTGGCTCTTGCCTCACCGATGCTCTGCAACATAGCGGCTTACGCCGCATCCATCTCGGGAACCGTAACCGACAAATCAACCGGCGAACCGTTACCATTCGCCACCGTAAAACTCTGCGGCACAGCTATCGTAACCGCCACCGATGCCGACGGACACTACAAATTCGACAATCTCGAGGCCGGCCCCTACGCCCCCGAAGCCACCTACACCGGTTACGCTTCCGCGAAATCAGAACTCGCGCTCGCCGACGCTAACCATAAAGCCGTAGCCGATTTCTCGCTCGCCCCCGACGCGTTCATGCTCGACCAGGTTGTTGTGACAGGCAGCAAAAGCGAGACTAAACGCCGATTCAGTCCCACGCTGGTCAACGTGGTGACAGCCAAGACATTCGACCTCGTCAGTGCTTGCTCGCTGGCCGACGGACTAAACTTCCAACCGGGAGTCAGGGTCGAAAACGATTGCCAAAACTGCGGGTTCACTCAAGTGCGCATCAACGGGCTCGACGGCCATTATTCCCAGATTCTGATGAACTCACGCCCGGTGTTCTCAGCCCTTACAGGGGTCTATGGGCTCGAACAGATTCCCGCCAATATGATTGAACGTGTCGAGGTGATGCGCGGAGGCGGCTCCGCCTTGTTCGGCTCGTCGGCAATTGGCGGCACAATCAACATAATAACTCGCGACCCTGTCGAAAACACAGCCGAGGTCAGCCACTCGCTGACATTGATGGGTGTCACCGGCGGGGCGATGGACAACAACACCACTGTCAACGCCTCGGTGGTAAGTCCCAACGAGAAAGTCGGGCTGTTCATCTA
>CAZFNR010000023.1:0-24612 GCA_964520525.1 uncultured Muribaculaceae bacterium | reverse complement strand
GTCACACTCCGTTCCACAACCACTACCGTCCTCAGTTCTACATCCGCACACTCGATGTGACCGGTGAGATTACTCTTCCCGAAGGTGTAGAAATGGTTATGCCCGGTGACCACGTTTCAATCAATGTTGAGTTGATTAACCCCGTGGCTTGCGATCAGGGTCTCCGCTTCGCAATCCGTGAAGGTGGCCGCACCGTAGGTTCTGGTCAGATTACCGAAATCCTCGACTAATAACCAAGAGCATAGCTCGATAGAATATCTTAACCGGCCTTTGAGGGCCAAACCGCAAAGGCCGGTTATTTAATACGGGAATAGCTCAGTCGGTAGAGCACTGGTCTCCAAAACCAGGTGTCGGGAGTTCGAGCCTCTCTTCCCGTGCAACGAGAAAGAGTAATGAAAAAATTGAAACTACTTACGAATATTGAGGAGTCTTATACCGAGTTGCGATATAAGACTTCTTGGCCTACCAAAAAGCAAGTTGTCAAGAGCGCGCTTATCGTGATGGTAGCTTCCGTGATTATCGCTTTGATAATCTTCCTCATGGACGTGATTGTTGATAACTTCATGCACCTAATCTACGGCTTAGGCAAGTAACCTTAAAAGTGGCGTAACAACTATGGCTGAATTGAAGAAAGCGTGGTATGTGCTGCGCGCCATTTCAGGAAAAGAGGCAAAAGTCAAAGAGGTGTTGGATGCCGCTATCCGTAACACCGACCTTGGCAAGTCTGTTTTTCAGGTTCTGATACCCACCGAAAAGGTTCTTACTGTGCGCAACGGCAAAAAAGTGGTCAAAGAGAAAAATCTCTATTCAGGCTACGTTTTCGTCGAGGCGATTCTTCATGGAGAGGTTATGCATGAGCTGCGTAACACAACTAATGTGATTGACTTCCTCGGAGCGAAAGGGAAAGGCATACAGCCCGAACCGCTGCGCGAGAGCGAAGTGATGCGTATGCTCGGCAAGGCCGACGAGATGATTGATTTGACCGAGGACGGTGTCAACGACTATGTGGTCGGTGAGACTGTCAAGGTTAACTATGGACCGTTTAACGGCTTCAGTGGTGTCATCGAGGAGATTAACCCCGAAAAGAAGAAACTGAAGGTTATGGTTAAAATTTTTGGTAGAAAGACTCCGCTGGAGTTGGAAAATTCGCAAGTAGAGCGTGAATGATTGCCTGCTGCCCTTGAAGCCGGTTACGAGGTGGTGAAGGGTGGTCGACGAGAATTTATGCGTCAAATATCAATGTTTTAAAAGTATTTACAAAATGGCTAAAGAAATTGCTGGACAGATCAAATTGCAGATTAAAGGTGGAGCGGCAAACCCTTCACCTCCAGTAGGTCCCGCTCTGGGTTCTAAGGGCATCAATATCATGGAGTTTTGCAAGCAATTTAATGCCCGCACCCAGGATAAAGCAGGCAAAGTGCTTCCGGTTGTAATTACCTATTACACCGACAAGAGCTTTGACTTCGTCGTTAAGACTCCCCCTGTGGCAATCCAGCTCAAGGAAGCGGCTCATCTTAAGAGCGGTTCGGCTCAGCCCAACCGTAACAAGGTAGCCGAGATTACTTGGGAGCAGGTGAAGGTTATTGCTGAGGACAAAATGCCCGACTTGAACTGCTTTACCGTGGAATCGGCAATGAAGATGGTTGCAGGAACAGCCAGAAGCATGGGTATCACCGTAAAAGGGGCGTTCCCTGAAAATAATTAATAAACTTCAATTGACATGAGTAAACTTACAAAAAATCAAAAGTTAGCTTTAGAGAAGATTGAAGCTGGGAAGAGCTACACTCTTACGGAGGCCGCTGAGAAAGTCAAAGAGGTTACATTTACCAAATTTGACGCGTCGCTTGACATTGACGTGCGTCTTGGCGTTGATCCCCGCAAGGCTAACCAGATGGTGCGCGGCGTGGTGACACTCCCCCACGGCACCGGCAAACAAATTCGCGTGCTTGTACTGTGCAACCCCGACGCCGAGGCAGCTGCAAAAGTCGCCGGAGCTGACTATGTAGGTCTTGACGAGTATATTGATAAGATTAAACAAGGATGGACCGACGTTGACGTTATCATCACTCAGCCCGCTATCATGGGTAAAATCGGTGCGCTCGGCCGAGTGCTCGGTCCCCGCGGGTTGATGCCTAACCCCAAGAGCGGTACGGTGACAAATGATGTCGCCAAAGCTGTCGAGGAGGTTAAAAAAGGTAAGATTGACTTCAAAGTTGACAAGAACGGTATCGTTCACACCTCAATCGGCAAAGTCTCTTTCACCGCTGAACAGATGGCCGACAACGCCCGTGAGTTCATCAACACTTTGATTAAGCTGAAACCGGCTGCGGCAAAGGGTACCTATATTAAGAGTATTTATCTTTCGAGCACTATGAGCCCCGGTATCAAAGTGGACTCTAAGTCAATCGGCGAATAATTTAAAATTTGTAGACAATGAAAAAGGAAGATAAAGCTATTATAATAGACCAGATTGCTGATACTCTCAAAGAGTACAGTTGCTTCTACCTTGTTGAAACCGCCGGTTTGAACGCAGAGAAAACCTCAGCCCTTCGTGCGGCTTGCTTTAAAGCCGACATAAAGCTGATGGTTGTCAAAAACACCCTTCTCCACAAAGCCCTTGAAAAAATCGATGGGAACTACGATGAGCTTTACCCCTCACTAAAGGGAGCTACCTCAATCATGTTCTCAAATGTCGGCAATGCTCCCGCAAAGCTGATTAAGAGCTTCGTTCAGAAGGACGACACTCTTCCACGTTTCAAGGCTGCTTATGTTGAAGAAACCATATATGTTGGCGAAGACCAACTCGGCACACTTGCCAACATCAAGAGCAAGAACGAGCTTATCGCCGATGTTGTGGCATTGCTGCAATCGCCCGCGAAGAACGTTATCTCGGCTCTCCAGTCAGGTGGCAACAAGCTCCATGGTATTCTTGAAACCTTATCAAAAAAAGAAGACTAAAATAATCCAGTAAAAAATAATCAAATAAAATCATACAAAAATGGCAGATTTAAAAGCTTTTGCAGAACAATTAGTTAACCTCTCAGTAAAAGAAGTAAACGAACTTGCTCAGATCCTCAAAGAGGAATACGGCATCGAACCTGCAGCAGCCGCAGTAGCAGTAGCAGCTCCCGCCGCAGGTGGCGCAGCAGCAGCTGAAGAAAAAACTTCGTTTGACGTTGTGCTCAAGAGCGCAGGCGCAAGCAAGCTCGCAGTTGTTAAGCTCGTGAAAGAGCTCACCGGTCTTGGCTTGAAAGAAGCTAAAGAAATGGTCGACGGCGCACCCAGCACCATCAAGGAAGGCCTTGCCAAAGCTGACGCTGAGGGCCTCAAAAAACAACTCGAAGAAGCTGGCGCAGAAGTTGAACTCAAATAATATCACCTGAACGCCAGGTAGTTAGGTTAAGAATCCTCTATACTGAGGATTCTTGACCTTATTGTGTTTAAAATTCAATTCGAGTTCCTCTAACGTTAATTTTTAGATGTCAGTTTCATTAGATAAACCCCGCATTAACTTTGCATCGGTAAAGAATCCGCTTCCTTACCCTGATTTTCTCGAGGTGCAGCTGAAGTCGTTCCGTGACTTTCTACAGCTCGACACCGCGCCGGAAAAAAGAAATAACGAAGGGCTCTATAAGGTTTTTGCAGAGAATTTCCCAATTGCCGATACGCGCAACAACTTCGTGTTGGAATTTCTCGATTATTATATCGATCCGCCGCGCTACACTATCGATGAGTGTCTTGAACGCGGCTTGACCTATAGCGTACCCCTCAAAGCCAAATTAAAGCTATACTGTACCGACCCTGACCACGAGGACTTCGCCACTGTGATTCAGGACGTTTATCTCGGCCCCATCCCTTACATGACCGAGAAAGGAACTTTCGTCATAAACGGTGCAGAACGTGTGGTGGTGTCTCAGCTCCACCGCTCGCCAGGCGTGTTCTTCGGCCAAAGCACTCACGCCAATGGAACTAAACTCTACTCAGCCCGCATTATACCGTTCCGCGGCTCGTGGATAGAGTTCGCTACTGACATCAACAATGTGATGTATGCCTATATCGACCGAAAGAAGAAGTTGCCCGTTACAACACTGTTGCGCGCAATCGGTCTTGAGAGCGATAAGGATATCATCGAGATTTTCGGCCTTGCCGAGGAACTTAAGGTCAACAAGACCAATCTTAAGAAAGCCGTTGGACGTAAACTCGCTGCGCGCGTGTTGCGCACTTGGGTAGAGGACTTCGTCGATGAAGACACCGGTGAAGTCGTCTCAATCGAGCGCAACGATGTCGTTATCGACCGCGAGACCGTCCTTGAGGAGGAGCACATTCAGGAAATCATTGATTCCGGTGTCACCAATATTCTCCTTCACAAGGAAGACGCGAACACCAGCGACTATTCGATTATCTTCAATACACTCCAGAAAGATACCTCAAACTCAGAGAAAGAGGCTATCCAATATATATACAGGCAGCTCCGTAACGCCGAGCCGCCGGATGACGCAAGCGCAAGAGAGGTCATAACAAACCTTTTCTTCTCAGAGAAGCGTTACGACCTTGGCGAGGTGGGACGTTACCGTATCAACAAAAAGCTCGGGCTCGGCACCTCGATGGATGTCAAAGTGCTTACAAAAGAAGACATCATCGCTATTATAAAATATCTGATTGAACTGATTAACTCCAAGACCGATGTCGATGACATCGACCACTTGAGCAACCGTCGTGTCCGCACTGTCGGTGAGCAGCTTTACAATCAGTTTGGCGTTGGTTTGGCGCGTATGTCGCGCACAATCCGCGAGCGCATGAACGTCCGTGACAACGAGGTGTTCACTCCCATCGATTTGATTAACGCAAAGACCATTTCGTCGGTCATCAACACATTCTTCGGCACCAACGCATTGTCGCAGTTCATGGACCAGACCAACCCTCTGGCTGAGATGACCCACAAACGCCGTATGTCTGCCCTCGGCCCCGGCGGTCTGTCGCGCGAGCGCGCCGGTTTCGAGGTGCGCGACGTGCACTACACCCACTATGGCCGTCTTTGCCCGATTGAAACCCCTGAAGGCCCCAACATCGGTCTTATTTCTTCGCTCTGCGTTTACGCTAAGATTAACGACTTAGGCTTTATCGAAACCCCCTACCGCAAGGTAGAAAACTCGAAAGTCAACCTCAATAACGACGAGGTCATCTACCTCACCGCCGAAATCGAGGAGGGTAAAGTGATTGCCCAGGGCAACGCTCCTCTTAACGACGACGGCTCATTCATCCGCGACCGTGTCAAGGCTCGCCTTGACGCCGATTTCCCCATCGTGCCGCCGGCCGAGGTGGAACTTATGGACGTGTCGCCCACACAGATTGCATCAATCGCAGCTTCGCTCATCCCGTTCCTTGAGCACGATGACGCCAACCGCGCGTTGATGGGCTCAAACATGATGCGCCAGGCAGTGCCCTTGTTGCGCTCAGAGTCGCCTATTGTCGGTACCGGCCTTGAAGGCCAGCTCATCCGCGACAGCCGCACCCAAATCACAGCCGAAGGCCCCGGTGTCATCGAGTTTGTCGACGCCACGGTTATCCGCATCCGTTATGACCGCACTGAGGATGAAGAGTTTGTAGCGTTTGAGGATGCTGTCAAAGAGTACCACATACCCAAATTCCGCAAAACCAACCAAAGCACCACTATCGACCTGCGTCCTATATGTGAGAAAGGCCAGCGCGTTGAGGGTGGTGAAATCCTCACTGAGGGTTACTCGACCGAGAACGGCGAGCTTGCCCTCGGACGCAACCTCAAGGTAGCGTTCATGCCCTGGAAAGGTTACAACTATGAGGACGCCATCGTGCTCAATGAGCGCGTGGTACGCGAGGATATACTCACTTCTGTCCATGTCGACGAGTACGCTCTCGAAGTGCGCGAGACCAAGCGAGGCATGGAGGAATTGACATCCGACATCCCCAACGTCAGCGAGGATGCGACAAAGGACCTCGACGACCGCGGTATTATCCGTGTCGGTGCCCACGTCATCCCCGGTGACATCATGATTGGTAAGATTACGCCTAAGGGCGAGAGCGATCCCACGCCCGAGGAGAAACTTCTCCGCGCCATCTTCGGCGACAAGGCCGGCGATGTCAAGGATGCATCGCTCAAGGCGTCTCCCTCGTTGAAAGGTGTCGTAATCGGCACTAATCTTTTTTCTCGCGCCGCCAAGAAGAAAAAAACGAAGAGCGCAAACGCTCAGTTGCCCAAACTCGATGAAGAGTATGAAGCTAAACTTAGCGACCTCAAGGATGTGCTCGTCAGCAAACTGATGAAACTCACCGCCGGCATGACATCGCAAGGCGTGAAAGACTTCCTCGGAAGCGACATCATCCCCAAAGGAGCCAAGTTCTCTGCGTCAATGCTCCGCGAGATTGACTATGACACTGTAAACCTCAGCAAATGGACAGCCGACGCTCACACCAATGACATGGTACGCGCAACTATCGTCAACTACCTGCGCAAGTCAAAGGAGATTGACGCTGAGCTGCGCCGTAAGAAGTTCGACATCTCCATCGGCGACGAACTCCCGTCGGGCATCATGCAGATGGCTAAGGTCTACATCGCTAAGAAACGCAAAATCAGCGTGGGCGACAAGATGGCAGGCCGCCACGGTAACAAAGGTATCGTGTCGCGCATCGTCCGTCAGGAGGATATGCCGTTCCTTGCCGACGGTACTCCCGTCGACATCGTCCTCAACCCGCTGGGTGTGCCTTCGCGTATGAACCTCGGACAGATTTTCGAAACTGTGCTCGGTTGGGCAGGACGCGAACTCGGCGAGAAATTCGCTACCCCGATTTTCGACGGTGCGACCCTCGACGATCTTAACAAATGGACCGACGCTGCCGGTCTGCCGCGCTATGGCAAGACATTCCTCTATGACGGCGGCACCGGCGAACGCTTTGACCAGCCTGCTACTGTCGGCGTGATTTATATGCTTAAACTCGGCCACATGGTTGAGGACAAGATGCACGCTCGTTCTATTGGCCCGTACTCGCTCATCACCCAGCAACCGCTCGGTGGTAAGGCGCAGTTCGGAGGTCAGCGTTTCGGAGAGATGGAGGTCTGGGCGCTCGAAGCATTCGGCGCAGCCCACATCCTTCAAGAGATTCTTACCATCAAGAGTGACGATGTCACCGGCCGCAGCAAAGCCTACGAAGCTATCGTCAAGGGCGAACCCATGCCGCAGGCAGGTATTCCTGAGTCGCTCAACGTGTTGCTCCACGAGCTTCGCGGACTTGGATTGAGCATCAATCTTGAACAATAAAAAAGTCAAAACCACAACCCCGACTATGGCGACCGGCCTTGTCCGGTCGCTTGAATCGGGTCAAAATATCGCTAAAAACAAAATATGGCTTTTAGAAAAGATATCAAAGTAAAAACAGGGTTTTCAAAAATTTCAATCGGCCTTGCTTCGCCCGAGGAAATCCTGGAGAAGTCAAGCGGTGAGGTGTTGAAGCCCGAAACTATCAACTACCGCACCTACAAGCCTGAGCGCGATGGCCTTTTCTGCGAGCGCATCTTCGGTCCTGTCAAGGATTATGAGTGCCACTGCGGAAAGTACAAACGCATCCGCTATAAAGGCATCGTGTGCGACCGTTGTGGCGTGGAAGTGACCGAGAAGAAAGTGCGCCGCGAACGCATGGGACATATTAAACTTGTAGTTCCCGTAGCTCACATTTGGTACTTCCGTTCTCTCCCCAACAAAATCGGTTACCTGCTCGGCCTTCCCTCGAAGAAGCTCGACGCAGTGATTTACTATGAGCGTTATGTGGTTATCCAGCCCGGTATCATGGAGGATGTTCAGCCCCTCGACCTGCTGTCGGAGGAGGAATACTTCGATATCCTCGACAAGCTCCCTAAGGAGAACCAGATGCTCGAGGACAGCGACCCCAACAAATTCATCGCCAAGATGGGCGCGGAAGCCATCTATGACCTTCTGCAACATCTTGATCTCGATGATTTGTCATATAAATTACGCGACCAGGCAAACAAAGACGGCTCGCAGCAGCGCAAGACAGAGGCTCTCAAACGCCTTCAGGTAGTCGAGTCGTTCCGCGCGTCGCGCAACCGCAACAAGCCCGAGTGGATGATTCTTCAGGCGGTTCCAGTGATTCCGCCCGATTTGCGTCCCCTCGTGCCGCTCGACGGAGGACGTTTCGCCACCAGCGACCTTAACGACCTCTATCGCCGCGTAATCATCCGCAACAATCGTCTGAAACGTCTCATCGAGATTAAGGCTCCTGAAGTGATTCTCCGCAACGAGAAGCGTATGCTCCAGGAGGCTGTAGACTCTCTGCTCGACAACTCCCGCAAGTCGTCGGCTGTGAAGACCGAGGCCAACCGCCCGCTCAAATCACTCTCCGACAGCCTTAAGGGCAAACAGGGACGTTTCCGTCAGAACCTCCTCGGTAAGCGTGTCGACTACTCCGCCCGTTCGGTTATCGTCGTAGGACCCGAACTGAAGATGCATGAGTGCGGTATCCCCAAAAACATGGCAGCCGAGCTTTATAAACCCTTTGTGATTCGCAAACTCATCGAGCGCGGCATCGTCAAGACTGTCAAATCAGCCAAGAAGATTGTCGACCGCAAAGAGCCCGTTGTTTGGGACATCCTCGAATATGTGATGAAGGGTCATCCCGTGTTGCTCAACCGCGCCCCGACACTTCACCGTCTCGGTATCCAGGCTTTCCAGCCAAAGATGATTGAAGGTAAAGCCATTCAGCTCCACCCGCTCGCTTGTACGGCGTTCAACGCCGACTTCGACGGCGACCAGATGGCTGTCCACCTCCCGCTTGGCAACGAGGCCGTTCTTGAAGCCCAGATGCTGATGCTTGGCGCCCACAACATCCTCAACCCCGCCAACGGCGCACCTATCACCGTCCCCTCTCAGGACATGGTGCTTGGTCTCTACTATATCACCAAGTTGCGCAAGGGAGACAAAGGCGAGGGCTTGAAATTCTACGGGCCTGAGGAAGCCGAGATTGCCTATAACGAAGGCCGAGTGACTCTCCACGCTCCCGTATCGGTTATGGTGGACGACATCGATGCTGACGGCAATCCTATAACCCACCTTGTCGAGAACACATCAGTGGGCCGCGTGCTTGTTAACCGCTATGTGCCAAAAGAAATCGGCTACGTCAACCAGATTCTGTCAAAGAAATCACTCCGCGACATTATCGGTAAGGTTATCAAAAAGTGCGGTATCCCCCGCTCTGCGCAGTTCCTTGACGACATTAAAAACCTCGGTTACTACATGGCGTTCAAAGGCGGCCTGTCGTTTAACCTCGGCGACGTGATTATCCCCGCCGAGAAAGAAGCTATCGTCAACGAAGGCTACGAACAAGTCGAGGAAGTGATGAACAACTATTCGATGGGATTCATCACCAACAACGAGCGTTACAACCAGATTATCGATATATGGACACATGTCAATTCCCGCTTGTCCGACACGCTGATGAAGCAGATTTCTTCTGACCAGCAGGGATTCAACCCCGTGTTCATGATGCTCGACTCCGGCGCCCGCGGTTCGAAGGACCAGATTCGTCAGCTCTCAGGTATGCGCGGTCTTATGGCTAAGCCGCAAAAGAGCGGAGCCGAAGGCGGTCAGATTATCGAGAACCCGATTTTGGCCAACTTCAAAGAAGGCTTGTCGGTGTTGGAGTACTTCATCTCAACCCACGGTGCTCGCAAGGGTCTTGCCGACACCGCATTGAAGACTGCCGATGCGGGTTATCTTACGCGTCGTCTTGTCGACGTGGCACACGATGTAATCATCCATGAGGATGACTGCGGAACCCTCCGCGGACTCGTTTGCACCGAAATCAAAAACAACGACGAAGTTGTCGCTTCGCTTGGCGAACGCATACTTGGCCGTGTCTCGGTTCACGACGTGGTCGACCCCATCTCGGGCGAGCTGATTGTAGCTGCCGGCGAGGAAATCAACGAAGCAGCCGCCGACCGCATCAACGCTTCACCCATCGAGTCAGTCGAGATTCGTTCAGTGCTCACCTGCGAGTCGAAAAAAGGTGTGTGTGCCAAGTGCTATGGCCGTAACCTCGCCAACAACCGCATGGTTCAGAAAGGTGAGGCCGTCGGTGTCATCGCCGCACAATCAATCGGTGAGCCGGGTACTCAGCTTACATTGCGTACATTCCACGTCGGTGGTGTCGCTTCAAATATCGCAGCGGTGTCGTCTGTGACCTCACGTTACGACGGTATCCTCGAAATCGAAGAAATCCGCACCGTTACTACCGACGAGGTAGATGCCAATGGCAAGCCGGTCGATGTGGTGATTGGCCGTCTCGCGGAGATGCGCATTATCGAGCCAAAGACAAAGATGATGCTCACCAACGCCAACATCCCCTATGGCTCGAAGCTCTATTTCAAGAATGGCGACACAGTCAAGAAAGGCGACGTAATCTGCGAATGGGACCCCTTCAACGCTGTCATCGTCAGCGAGGTCGGTGGTCGTGTGAAATTCGAAAATGTTATCGAAAACGTCACCTATCGCGTCGATAGTGATGAGCAGACAGGTCTGCGAGAGAAGATTATTATCGAGTCGAAGGATCGTACCAAAGTTCCCGAAGCAAACATCGTCGACGCCAACGGTCAAATCATCAAGACCTACGCCCTCCCTGTTGGTGCCCACTTGATGGTCGACGAGGACGCAGAGGTGAAACCCGGCGAGATTTTCGTTAAAATCCCGCGTGCCACCGGTAACGCCGGTGACATCACCGGAGGTCTGCCTCGTGTCACCGAGCTGTTCGAAGCACGCAACCCCTCCAACCCCGCCATCGTTTCCGAAATTGACGGCGAGGTTAGATTCGGCAAAGTTAAACGCGGTAACCGCGAGATTTCAGTTACTTCGCGTCTCGGTGAAGTCAAGAAATATCTCGTGCCGCTGTCAAAGCAGATTCTTGTTCAGGAAAACGACTATGTGCGTGCCGGAACGCCCCTGTCAGACGGAGCGATTACGCCGGCCGATATCCTCAACATCATGGGTCCGACAGCCGTTCAGGACTACATCGTCAACGAGGTTCAAGATGTCTACCGCATGCAAGGCGTGAAAATCAACGACAAACACTTTGAAGTGATTGTGCGCCAGATGATGCGTAAGGTCAACATCCTTGATCCGGGCGACACCTGCTTCCTTGAACAGCAAGTCGTCGACAAACGCGACTTCATGGAGGAGAACGACCGCATATGGGGTAAGAAAGTGGTGACCGATGCCGGCGACTCTGAAACCGTCAAAGCCGGTCAGATTATCACCGCCCGCCGCTTGCGCGACGAGAATTCTGCTCTGAAACGCCGCGACTTGCGCTTGATAGCGGTGCGCGACGCAGTTCCCGCTACCTCCGAGCAGATACTCCAGGGCATCACCCGCGCCGCATTGCAGACTTCGAGCTTCATGTCGGCGGCTTCTTTCCAGGAAACCACCAAAGTGCTCAACGAAGCGGCTATCAACGGCAAGGTCGACACGCTCGAGGGTATGAAGGAGAACGTTATCTGCGGTCACTTGATTCCTGCCGGTACAGGCCTCCGCGAGTATGACCGCCTGGTTGTCGCCGGTAAAGATGACATCGATACCGTGTTCGCCGGCAAAGATGATGTCGTCGACGGCACCACCATCGAAGAATAAAACAGGAAGTCCCTGTCATCGATAAAGCATGAGGGCAGTCCCCGTCCGGGGACTGCCCTCATGACGTTTCACCCGCGGAATGGAGCGACACGAATATGGCCGATATGTTGGAAATTGTCGATAAAATGGGGTCAAGATATGCGCCCAATGGAAAATAAGCGTTAAATTTGGGGGATAAAAACTAATATACTATCTATGGGTTTTTCAAGTCGCAAATTGTGGTTAACATCCAAAGACTACTTCATGATAGTCTTAGGCATAACTATATACGCGTTTGGTTTCAGCGCGTTCATCCTCCCCGAAAAAGTTGTCATCGGCGGTGCGGCCGGCCTAAGCTCGCTCGTCTACTTCATCTTCGGCGTGCCTGTCGGTATCACCAATTATGCCATCAACATAATCTTGCTTGCCATAGCCTACCGTATAGTCGGACGCACGTTTGTCGTGCGCACGGTGTTCGGCGCAACGGTGATTTCGCTCGCGATTGGTCTGTTCCAGCCATTGTTCCACGAACCGTTGATAGCGGGTCAGCCGTTTATGAATGTGTTGATTGGCGGGATGTGTTGCGGAGTAGGCATCGGCCTCGCGTTTATACACAACGGCTCGACCGGTGGCACAGATATTGTGGCAGCTATGGTTTCAAAGCGAAGCAATGTCACCGTGGGACGCATGATGATGTATATCGACTTTGTTATCATATCGTCGTCATATTTCATATTCCACGAGATTGACAAAATAGTGTTTGGATTCGTGGTGCTCTTCCTCGGCGCATGGGTGGCCGATCAGGTAATCAACACCACTCGTCAAGCGTGCCAGTTCACCATATTCTCGAGAAAATGGCAAGAGATAGCGACCGCCGTTAACAACGAGGCGCATCGCGGCTGCACCGTCCTCAGCGGCATGGGGTGGTATAGCAAGCAAGAAGTCAAGGTCCTGCTTGTCATGTGTCGCAAGATTGAATCGGTGACAGTGTTCCGCATCATCAAGTCAATCGACAAAAACGCGTTCGTGACACAGGCCAATGTCAACGGCGTCTATGGCGAGGGATTCGACGAATACAAGATGAAGATGAAACCCGTCAGTCAGCCGCCATCGTCGCATCAAGAGTACAGCCCCGAAACCGCGAAGTCACCCGCCGACTCCACCAACCAGTCGGGTAACCCTCAAAACTTGGCATGATTATGACAGCAAGGATTCTACTTCCATTATTGGCGTTGTCGCTCTCGGTATTCACATCATATGCCGACAAACCATTTTTCTCCACCGAGCGACACGCTTCTATGGTTGAAGTCGGCGTGCACGCCATAGTCGGCGCGACAGCAGTTACCGAAAACTACTCCTCTCAAATTCCCGGCGTGGAAAAAGCCGACTCACATCCTGGGCTCGGTCTTGGACTCGGTGCGAGAGTGTCGTTTGTGCTGCGCGACTACGTCGCTTTGACCACCGGACTTGATATGCTTTGGAGCCATAACAAATGCACTATGACGACTGTCGGCGACGGCACCCCATATGTCAACAACATATACCTCTCCAACAGATATCTTTATGCCAGAGCGCCGGTGCTGATGTCGTTCAGATTCAATCTCGCTGACCAAGCACAGTGGATTTTGGACGCGGGTGTCTACTTTGCCGCCGGCATATCTGGCCGTCAGAAAGCCGATGTTTACACTACCGGGGTCAACGAACTCGGACAGCTTGTGACCCGGTGCTACCGCGAGTCGTGGAACTATTTCCGCAACGATGCCGGACTCATCCACTCGGCCCATTCGTTTGACTTCGGTCTGCAACTCGGCACAAGTTTCTGCTTCCGCGGACACTATACCGCCGGCGTGACATTCTCCTACGGGCTCAAAGATGCCGCCAAGCCGCTAGGACCGCTCGATAAGGTATCGATGCACAACATCGACTGGCTTGGATATGTCGGCTACCGATTCTGAAATCAAAGCTAACTTTTTTATTTATTTTGAACCGATATGAAAACAATCAGATTATTAATTCTCTCTTGTGTCGCAGGGATAAGCCTGAACTCCTCGGCCCAGTTGCTCGACGCGGCGATACCTGAAAGCCCGCTTGGACTCGGTGTCAGGGTAGGTGTCAACACCTCCAACATCTCCAATAACTATGCCGACGCTATCGACGGCTACGACTGGACTAATACATCTTGGAAGACCGGTTTTACCGCCGGCGTAGTCGCCGACCTCAAATTGCGCAACTATATCGCCATACAGCCCGGATTCTTCTTCCAATCGCGCAACATGGACTACCGCAACATGGTGACCGAGAGAGAGGAAGAGGGAGTTTCCTCGATGACATCGCATGACGGGCATGTCCGTAGCTACAATTTCAATATCCCTATCATGGTGTCGTTGCGCCTTGGACTGTCGTCCATTCTCCAAGCCCGAGCCGAGTTCGGCCCTTATTTCGCGTTCGGTCTTGGCGGAAACAACAAATGCACTTCGACATCGGTCGGCATCGACGGAGAGTTTGGCACTACCGAAACCACAAAAGTTGATATTTATGGCGACAAAGGCTATATGCGCGGTTTCGACTGGGGTTTCAAGATGGGTGTCGGTTTTGTGTTCGCTAAGAGCTACTATTTAGGCATTCACTATATGGCGGGATGCCGCAACGTCTACAAACAACCCGAAAGCGTGCGCCACGACCTCAAAGGCCACAACAAGGCTTGGGACGTGACTTTCGGTTACACTATTTTCTGATAAATCGCACTTTCAATTTGTGCGATTGGCCGAAACTTCTTATCTTTGCACCCGTATTCGGGGCGTAGCGCAGTCCGGTTAGCGCACCTGCTTTGGGAGCAGGGGGTCGAAGGTTCGAATCCTTTCACCCCGACACGCAGGCTACCTTTAATAACCACCATATTAAAGGTAGCCTGCTTTTTCTGGCGCTACTATAGAGTCCGCTGACCCCGTTTTCGGGTTTTATTCTCCCTTTTAGTTGGGGATGTGAAACGTTATCGCTATTTTTGCGTGACATCACGCGATTTGCAAACCGTGATAACCGGAATTAATGAAAAGATTAGCTACATACCAAGCCAAGCCATTTATCAAGTGGGTCGGTGGAAAAACTCAACTCCTTGATGATATAAAAAAATCACTACCACGAGATTTCTCACAAAGGAAAGAGGTGACCTATGTCGAACCTTTCGTGGGAGGAGGTGCCGTGTTGTTTTGGATTTTACAAGAATATCCAAACATTACAAGAGCCATAATTAATGATATAAATGCTGAACTGATCTGCACATATAGAGTTATAAAAAATGATGTCGAGAATCTAATCATTGAATTGGCTCGACTTCAAGCCGAGTATCTTTCGCTTGATGAGATCTATAGGAAAAATTATTTTTTAGCGCAACGTGAGCGTTTTAATGAAAAACATGGTTCAGAGCTTGAAAAAGCGGCTTTATTCATATTCTTAAACCGTACATGTTTTAATGGACTATATCGTGTGAACTCAAAAGGAAAGTTTAATGTTCCACATGGGAGGTATTTAAATCCGACGATTTGTGATGAGAAAACATTAAGAGCTGATTTTGCCATCCTTCAAAGGGTAGAAATCCTTTGTGGCGATTTTGCTCAGACGGGTATTTATGCGGGTGATAATGTTTTGTACTATTTTGATCCCCCATATCGTCCTCTGACTGAAACATCAGCGTTTACTTCTTATTCAAAAGATGGTTTTGATGATGCTGATCAGATGCGGCTTCGCGACTTTTGTGCTCAGATATCGAAGCGCAAATCTTTGTTCGTCGCAAGTAATTCTGACCCACATAATGCGGATAATAAAGATAACTTCTTTGACCAACTATACGAGATGTTTTCCATTAAACGTGTTTCTGCTGCGAGAATGATTAATTCAAAGGGAAACGGACGCAGCCCGATTTCTGAAATAATGATTTCTAATGTAGCTAATATTTACTAATATGAGAGACTTTGATTCTTGGCTCGCTGGTTTTAGGCCTTCTATCGCCGATTATAAATATTACGTTGATTTTGATAAGGTTTTCAAGAATGTGGAAGTCGTTAAAATTCCGCTGAATATCTTGAACTCACTTATAGGTTCCAAGAATATAGAAAATGAGTTCAGAAATATTCTGGCGCAATATCCAGAAACTCTAAGATGTATCCCTATCCTTTTAGCCAAGCGTGAGCTTGATATCATGGCAATGGATGGAGAGGGACAGTTTGATTTTCATTTTGACAAGCCAAATTGCAAGAGTGAAGATTATGTCAAATTCATGCGAAAAACCGGCCTTTTTGATTTGATGGAGAATCATATAGTCAACAATCTTGTAGATTATGTGACCGGTATAGAAACCGGACTTGACTCAAATGGCCGCAAGAATCGTGGTGGCCATTTAATGGAAAATCTTGTAGAGAGGTTCCTTTGTAATGCTGGCCTCATCAGAGGCGTTGACTATTTCAAGGAAATGTATATCCATGAAATTGAAGCTAAATGGGGAATTGACTTGTCGTCAATTTCCAATAATGGTGGCGCAGAGAAAAGATTTGACTTTGTCGTAAAGGGAGAAAATACTGTCTATGGAATAGAGACAAACTTTTACACAAGTAGTGGTTCCAAATTGAATGAAACCGCACGTAGTTACAAAACTATCACTATGGAAACTAAAGATTTGGGATATTTCAAATTCGTTTGGTTTACCGATGGTTATGGTTGGCGCAGTGCTAGGAATAATTTGAAAGAAACGTTTGATGTTTTGGAACACTTGTATAATATAGCGGATCTTGAAAACGGTATTATTCCACAAAAACTAAAATGATTAAGAATTATGGCAAACCGAATTCAATCTAGGATCCCTCATTGAGAGATTCTCTTAGAAAAGTTAAAGTGATATAGTAATATTTTTAAAATTTTGTCAACGGAAACATTCCATTAATGTTAACTCCATACTATAGGTCCGAAGACCGGGACTTTACCCTCTTGAAAGGAGATTGTAACAAACTGCTTAATGAGTTTGATTTCAAGTTTGATATGATTTTTGCTGATCCTCCTTACCACCTTTCAAATGGAGGTATAACTATTCAAAGTGGTAAAGTGGTATCTGTGAATAAAGGAGATTGGGATAAGTCCAACGGATATGAAGAAGACTATCTGTTTGATAAATCATGGATTGCAGCCTGTCGAAACAAACTTAATAGTAATGGTACAATTTGGATAAGTGGGACTTATCATAATATATTTTCTGTCGCTCGATGTCTGACAGAATTGGGATTCAAGATTTTGAACTGCATCACTTGGGAGAAGACAAATCCACCACCCAATCTGTCGTGTAAGTATTTTACCCATTCCGCAGAGTATATACTCTGGGCTCGTAAAGAACCTAAAGTATCTCACTTTTTCAACTATGAACTAATGAAAAAGATTAATGGCGGCACTCAGATGCGTGACGTGTGGCGGCTTCCGGCAATAGCTCCATGGGAGAAGTCGTGTGGGAAACATCCTACCCAAAAACCATTGTGTGTCCTTTCTCGTATTATTCAGGCATCGACTCTTCCGGGCGCATGGATTTTGGACCCATTTACAGGGAGTAGTTCATCAGGTATCGCTGCAAGTCTCTTAGGCCGTCGCTTTCTCGGCATAGATACAAATGACGATTTCTTAGAATTGAGCAAGGCTCGCCGAGAAGAATTAAGAGACAACTCAAAACGTACCATGTATTTGGAAAAACTTCAAACGCAATCTCAGCTATTTGGAGATGATGAAATTCAAGAAATCAATGAGCCTTATGTCGACTATGGTAGGGTTTTGCCATTCTAATTGCCATTCTTAATTGGTAACTCCAATTCCACATGCATGAAGCAGGAGGGGCCGCCCATAACCATGGGCGGCCCCTCAGGGTAATTAAGATTAGGTGATTTGTTTAACGCTTGATTAGCTTGACGCTCTTACCGTTGACATTGATGATGTATGCGCCGTTCTGGAGCGAGCTGACGTTCATGACAGCCTCGCCGCCGTTAACCTCGGTGTCTACACCCATCTGTGCGCCTGTGAGCGAATAGATAGCCAATGAAGTGATATCCTCGCCTGCGCTGACGGTAACTACATCGGTAGCCGGGTTGGGATAAACCTTGAGACTGACTTCGCGGCCGGTCACAACATCTTCCACGCCTGTGCTCGATGAATTGATGACGAGAGCTTTGCGAGCGGGGGTTGTAGCCTTAGGCTCGGGATTAACCAAAGAGAACATCCGATAGCCCTCGCCGCGGGCGAACGCGTGGAGGTTGCCTGCCGGGTCAAAACGCATCTGTGGGTGCTCGTTGTTGTTGTCGGCGGTGGAGGGGATGGTGTAGAGTTTGGTCATGCTCGGCGTGTTGTTGTCCCATTCAACGCTCATGATGGTGATACCGCCTGATGCCGGGTCGGCGATAGCCAAGGTCTTCAGGTCTTGAGTCAGCGCGATGCCTGAGCCGCCGCTGTTAAGAACGCCTTCGAGATCCTTACCTGAGTTAAACAGGATGTTTCCGCTATTATCGATGTAGACAAATGCGGGAGCGCCTGCGACGTTCATGTCTGCATTTCTAACCTGGCTGACAAACAATCCGTTGTCGGTTGCGAACAATTCGACGTTGGTGTTAGCGAAATAGCGTTTGCCTGATATCTCAGAGAATGTCTGGTTGGGCGCTTGTCCCCAGGTTGTGGCGGTGCCGATGTCGTAACGCTGGAGGGTGTTGCCGCCGTTAACGGAACCTGCGTTGCCTGTGGGATAGTCTTCAACAAACGAGTACATCTTGCAGTTTTCGCCCTTACCTTGGAACACTATTGAGGACGAGCCTCCACCAATCACGGTGCCGTTAACGGTATATGCGCCGGCGGTGTTTTTGGTGCCTTCCAGGAAGTTGGTGAGCGTTTCGGGCGCTTGCGGGTCGATAATCCAGTAGCCTGCGCCCGCGTCGCTCCAGTCGGCGAAGTAGGCTTTACCGTCGCGCTGGTCGCCGCGGAACAGTGACGATGCGTTGCTTGCGTTCATGGTAGAGGCGTTAGCGTGGTATGTGCCTAGGCAGGTGAGGTCGGGGTTGTAGATTTCGATGCCCTGAGCGAACCCTTGGGCCACGACAACTTTACCATATGACTGCTGTTCGGGGTCGGTCATGACTACGATACCGCCGCGTGAGCCAATCTTTATTCCGTCTGTGTGAGCCGTGAATATCCTGCTTGCCGCGGGGATGGCCTTGCTGTCGATTTCAATCGCCCAGTTGTACTGGGTCCCTGCCGGGAGGGTCGAAGCGTCAAATGTGGCAGAGTTCTCGCCCGGAACCACTGCGCCGAGGTCGACGGTTACCACATCTTCAGCGTCGTTGATGTTGGTCAGGATAAGTTTGGCTTTATTGGCCTCTCCTGTCGATTTGAAGGTGATAGCATAGTTGTCGGCATCTTTCGTCATGTCAAGGTCATAAGCGAAATGGCCGCGCTGCTTGGGTTGCTCGGCGTTGGCTGTGGTGATTTTCGACAGCTTGGCATCGTCGCGGACAACGTAGAGGTTTATCGCCGATGACGTATACGCACCTTTCGAGTCGCGGTTGACAGCCACACAAGCGTTAGCCGCTGTCGTGCCTTTACCTGACTGGGCCCATGCTTTTGCCATACCCGCGGGGGTGTTGTCGGCGGCCGAGGGGAGAGTGGTGTTGGTCGTGGTCACGATGGTAGCTTTGTTAAGGCCGTTGGTCACGTCAAGGAGAGTGACACCGGTGTTCTTGCCGTCAACCTGGTCGGGTGCTACCATATAGGTTTTGCCGGAGTATTTGAAGAAACTGCTGCGGAAACCAGTGCCGTCAATCAGATTCTCGGGGAAGTTGGCTGTGATTTCGGGCTTGCCACCTGATGACTTGTTGACCTTAACTTCCATCGGGGGCAAGAGCTCAGAGGTGATGATGAAATGGTCGTCATGGATTGGCGACATCACAAATTCGAAGTCTCCGAGTTTGTCGTCACCGATATTATTCGAGTTGAAGTTCATGTGGCTGTATGCCCCGAATTCTCCATTCTCAAATGCGACGAGTTCGATGCGGACGGTTGTCTTACCCTGCGAATTATTCGATATAAGCAGATAACCTTGCTGGAGGGTTCCTGAGTATGTGATAGTCTTGCCAAACTCAGCATTGTTCCAGTTGCCGGCATGGTTCATCTCTTTGAGAAGCGACGGATTCCCTTCGGGCAGACCGTCTTCTTTGTTGTTGTCCCACTTGTAGATTTTCACATTATTGGCACCATTGAACGCCTGCACGCCGGCGTTGACACCAATCAGAACGCCTTCGGCGGTCATTGTGATATCGCCGATTTTGGCTATTGAGCCGACAGTGCCCTCAGTGCCGAGGGTGCGCACTACTGATTTGTTGGTCAAATCTTGAAGCACGATAACCGGCTCATTTGCATCGTCGTGGGCAAGGATGATGGCCTTGTCGCCGCGGACGATGGTGCGGCGTATGTTCTTCCCGGCGAGTTCAGCGATGGGTTCGTCAACATATTCCTGGTTGAACACATACTCATCGGCGGGGCCGACAGAAGGCTCTTCTGCCAGTTCATCGGGATAGTTTTTGTATTGCTCGCCAAGGTCGACATAGTCGATATTTTCAAGGAAAATTTCCGGGTAAGATGTCTCGGCGGCTTTAACCTCGACAGTGGTTGTCTGATTCTTGTCGGCCGGTTTGTAACTGGGGTGGCTCAGCTCGAGGGTGTAGGTTCCGGGCTGGAGGTTGTCAAATACGAACACGCCGTTGTAGTGGTTGTCGGTGACCTTTGTCGCTACCACAGCCCCGTCTTTCTTCAGTGTGACGGTTACGCCGTTGAGCGGTTTGAAACAGTCGTTAGTGCCGTACTGGGGTGTGTAGAGATTGTGGGTGAACTTCTCATGAAGGTCGCGGACAAGACCGTAGATTTCGCCTGTCGACTCTTTCTGTAGACCGAAGTAGTCGGCGATACCGCGGGCATACTGGTAACCCTCGATGCGGTCAGCGTCGAAGTTCATGGCGCGTTGGCGCGACGGCTGATAAGTGTGGAAGTAGCCCTCCACCAAGAAGCCGGGCACATTGTGCTTGAGTACGCCCAAGTAGCCTGAGCAGCCGGGGATGGCAGAACTTGCAGACTCGCTTCCGTAAAATGTAACATCACCGATAACTGCTTGGTCCACCGTCTTACGGGCTGTCCAAAGTTGGTATTTCACGCCGAATGCATAGGGCCAGCAGGCTTTCGCCATGTTGCGTGAACCCGGGCTGCGGTCACCTCCCTCCCCGTCGGTGCCGCGGTATATGAATGGCAGATAGTTGACTGTGCTGCCATCGGTTGCCGCGTTGGAGTGGATTGAGATGAACATATCAAAGTTGTTAGACTCGGCTTCCACCGCGATTTCTGTCAGGTCGCGGTTGTAGCTTGCCTTCTGTGCAACAGCATAGGGATATGGCCCGGCTTTAACGTGGCTCATCACGATGTTGTTGGTCAAATCCTTGGCGGCGCCTATTTTAGCGGCGTCGGTCCCGCTTTGGTTTTTAGTGCGGTCAAATTTCAGACCATACGATTCGAGACGGTCCAAAAGCGCTAAAGCTTTGCGCAAGTTGGTGTTAGACTCGTAGAATGCTGTGGTGTCGGGAGTGTGACCCTCATTGGCCTCAACAATTGACTTGGTGTTGGGATTGATGACAGTCAACACGGTGTCGACCTGGCGAAGAATGCTCATCGGACGGTCGTTGGGTCCCCATGAACCGTGACCCGGGTTGATGTAGATGCGAAGCTCGTCGGCTGTCTTGGCCGAGAGTGCCGCGCCGCAAAGAAGCGCCGCAGCTGACAGTGCTATTATCTTTTTCATTGTCAATCGGAGCTTTTATTAACGGTTGATGTTGATTATGTAAAGATTCCCTTCGGGGGTCGAGAACGCGATTTTGGTTCCGTCGGCCGATACCGAGGGGTTCAGGGCGATAACCTCGCTGCCTGTGAGGGTCTGCTCGACACCGTTGAGGTTGGCTGCGATGATAGCCGACTCGGTGTAAGAGATGCCGTCGTTGCTGCCGCGCATACCCACGATGGTCTGGTTGTCAATCCAGCGGGGCGCGCGGATAACACCGATTCTCACGGGGTTCCCGCCGTCGATGTCACATACATAGCAACCATCTGAGCCCAGATAGTAAAGCACTTTGGTGCCGTCGGGCGACACTGACGGCCAAAGATAGCTGCGGCCCTCTTTCCCGTTGGGGTTGATGGCTTTGGTCTTGCCGTCGACAGTCACGAGGAGCTGTCCGTAGTAGATTGAGGCGACAGGCACTTTTGCTGCCTTGGCCCCGTCGATGTTGGATGAACGGAATTTTTTGTTCTCCACGCTGGCGATGTTGCGCCCCTCAACAGCGAAACCGTTGAGATTGCGGGTCGACTTGACCACTGTAGTCTCCGCTCCGGTGGCGAGGTCGACAGCTTTGAGGGCTGTGTAACGGAGGTGCTTGTCGTTGGTGGTCGACTGGCGGTAAACGAAGTTGCGGGAATCGTCGGTGAACTCAAGACCCAGCATCGAGCCGTTTTCAGCCACTTTCACCGCTTTGCCTGTGGTCAGGTCAAGTCGTTGCAGCGAACGGTCGCTGTTAATCGACATCACCACAAACTTGCCGTCGGGGCTGATTGCTGCTTGGTCAGCTTCCATTCCGGCGGGGAGATTGATTTTCTCCACGCTGCCAACGCTCAGAAGCTGTGCGCTTCCCGAGGCTGCCCAACCCAGCATCAGTGCCGTGATGAAAAGATTCTTCATGTGAACTGTTGTTAAATGGTTAGTAATTTATTGGTTATTAATTAAAATAATGTCACCCAGTGTTTATTTGCCGTTAAATATAGAAATTAATTTCAGAACCGTTAATGATTTTATGGTTTGGAAACGATTATTTACCGACGTTAACTTTTTGCGCGTCTTGACGATATTTCCTACCTTTGCCAAAAACTCACTGAACGATGGATCAACAGCGACACCTTGAGATTGAGGAAAAAGTGGTGGAGATGCTCCGCACCGTCTACGACCCCGAAATTCCTGTAGACATTTATTCCCTCGGCCTAATTTATAAAATTGACCTCGACGACGACGGGAATCTCTCAATTGACATGACTCTGACGGCGCCAAACTGCCCGGCTGCCGATTTTATCATCGACGACGCGCGCATAAAACTCGAAAGCATCGAGGGGATTAAAAGCGTGGTGATAAATCTCGTGTTTGAGCCGGAATGGGATAAGGATATGATGTCGGAAGAAGCTAAACTTGAACTCGGTTTTCTCTGATGGACACTAACTTGCGCACGTTGACCTACTTTATCTCCGACCTCCATCTCGGTGCGTCGACGATGGACAACCCGCTCGACTACGAGCGGCGCGTCGTCAGGTTCCTTCACTTCATAAAGCCAACCGCCAAGCGGCTTTATCTGCTTGGTGATGTGCTCGACTACTGGTATGAGTACCGAACAGTCGTTCCCCGGGGGTTCACCCGCTTTTTCGGCGCGTTGGCCGACTTGGCCGATTCGGGAGTCGAGATTACATGGTTCATCGGAAATCACGACATATGGATTTTCGACTACCTCCCGGCAGAAATCGGGATGAAGGTAGTCGACGGTGTGCAAATCACCGAGATTGACGGCCGGAGGTTCTTTCTGAGCCACGGCGACGGGGTAGGGAAGATGTCACCCGGATTCAGGTTTATCCGAAGTCTGTTCAGAAACCGCTTCTGCCAATTACTGTTCTCATCCATCCATCCCGGGCTGACAATCCCGCTTGCCCATCGCTGGTCAGCGTCGAGCCGTGGCACTTGCGCAGGTCCTGCCAGCTCCAGGGGGGAAGAGGAGCCTTATGTTGATTTCGCGCGTGAATACCTCAAGGCGCATCCCCGCGTCGATTACTTCATTTTCGGACATCGCCACATACTCATGGATATGGAAATCGCGCAGAACTCGAAATTAGTGGTTCTCGGCGACTGGATTTACCATTTTTCTTATGCCGTTTGGGACGGAAACGAACTAAAATTAAAGAAATTTGAGGACTGAATTGTTAAAAAACAGGTTCGATTAGTTCCGCTACCTGAATGGTAAGTGTATGTATGTCAGCGATATATCTTAAACCTGCGGCAAAATGGTTGAAAAGTATGTTGGAAAACATAAAAAATAATTTGGTGGGGCATTGAAAAAGCCACACCTTTGTAACGCAAACCTAAAACAATCTTTTTTACCTTAGAAATTGTACCTATTGGAAACCATAAAAAGGAGCTTAGTGACTAAGCTCCTTTTTGGTTTTCTTACCGAACACTATTCTGCTTATTGGGTATTGGGCTTATTGGTCAAAATGGTGCATATAATCATAGCGACACGACTTAGTGATAACTACGTTATGTCGCCACCCCACGGAACGTAACTGAGAGTATCGTCCACAATGGTCGGTACGATGTCAACGTCTTCTTTGAAGACTGACTGCGAGTTGACGGTGAACGCCGCCCGAGCCTCGTACCCGGGCAGATTCTCGACGGAGTTAAAGTTGAGTTCTGAAAATGAAAAGTCCATAACTTGTGGTTGTTTTCCACAAAGTTATGGACCTTATGAGGTTCGCGAAAAGACGCGGAATTACCACTTAAAGATTATAGGGTCATCTGTTTGCGTTCCACAATAAGAATTATATGAGCAGGTGAATTTGATGGGCATTTCACTCGCATTAAATTCCCACTCAAACGAGTAGTTGTCAACATACTCTTCATTACCGGGACGTAAATCTTTTTCTACGGCAGACAAAGGTAAGTGCTTAGTTCCTTTGCCAAGGAGTCCTGCATAGTAAGCAGGAGCCATTTCATCCATGTCGATGCGGAAACTATCATCATAAAGCATTATACCACTCTTATTAACAATAGCATTCTTATGCGTTGCATCAGTGTATGACACTGTAGTTTCCATTTTGTTGCCATCTTCATCGT
>CAZFNR010000022.1:0-26435 GCA_964520525.1 uncultured Muribaculaceae bacterium | reverse complement strand
GGCTCGGCGCGTGGAGAGTGAACACCCACTTGCCCGCTTTGCCGCGCGCGGTGGCCTCCTCGGCTGCCGCGGCTATCGTCGT
The DNA here is from genome assembly GCA_964520525.1 of uncultured Muribaculaceae bacterium. Taxonomy (GTDB): domain Bacteria; phylum Bacteroidota; class Bacteroidia; order Bacteroidales; family Muribaculaceae; genus JAJPXC01. The sequence continues at coordinate 26,353 of CAZFNR010000022.1, read as the reverse complement.
CGCCGGCAGCCCTGCCAGACGCGCCTTGTCGTCAACGGTAATCTCAAACGCGTTGGTGGCGTTGAGCAGGTTGCGGTTAAATTTGAAATAGAGGTCGGTCAGTTTGGTGTTGAGAGCTTTAAGTTGCTCCTTTTCCGCTGAGGGAAGAAGCGCGCCATTGCGTGTGAACGACCGATAACTCTCCTCAATGGCACGGCGGCGCGAAATGTCGTATCCGACTTTGTCGCGTTCGTCATATAGCTTCTTGACACGCTGGAAAAGCGCATCGTTCATCGCTATTTCATCGGCGTTCTGCGAAACCATAGGGTTGAACACCTCGGCGATAGCGACAATTTCAGGCGATGAATTAGCCTCTTCAAGTGCGCTGAACAACAGCACGACCTTCTGCACCGGGTCACCCGACGCTTCAAGCGCAAGGATGGTATTGTCAAACGTCGGCGCGGCGGGATTGTCCACAATCGCCTTCACGGCCGCTTGCTGTGACGCTATCGCAGCCTTCAATGCCGGCAGATAATCGTCGGCCTTAATCTGGTCAAACGGGGGGATGCCGTAAGGCGTCGCGTACTCGGCCAAAATCGGATTGTCGTTGGGTTTCTGAGCCATGGAAGTTGATGGAATCGCCGCCAGACAAGCACCGACGGCAAATGTTAACAGATTAATTTTCATGGGCGTTATATATTTTAATTCATAATTTCATTGATTGTTAGTGCGGTTGGGAAAAGCCATCCTCAATGGGGCTTTCGGGCGCTCTTTCCACATGAACCGAGCTATCAGCGGATAATGGTCCGACGTGCGTATGTCACCGCGCTTAATCCACAACGGGTCAAGTTCGCCGCTGTAAAGTATATGGTCTATACGGAAATAGAATCGGTTGGCGTAATAAGTAATCGACGGCCCGAATCCGACCTCGGTAAAAGCGTTCGCGAGATTGTCGCCGCAAATGGTGCGTATGGCGTAACAGTCGGGGATGTCGTTGAAATCGCCGCACACTATGATATTCTCCCCACCGACGCGGTTTATGTAGTCGCGGAGATTGCGCGCTTGCTGAGCACGCATACGGAACGCGACCGACAGCTTCCCGAGAAGCTGATGACGCACTTTGTCAAAATCGGTCACGGCATTGAGGCGCGTCAACGCCTTGAACAGTTCCTTGTCATCGGCCGACAAGCCGATTGATGTCATATGCACTTCAAAAATCGTGAGTCGCCGCCATTTGACATACACCCGATAAGCCGCCAAGCGCCCCTCGAAACTCGACGGTACTTGAAGTTCAACCTTATGGAACGGCCACTTCGACAGGATGCTGTTGCCACCCTCATCAATATGAATGTATGGGTAACGCTCTTTTATCGAATCGACTTGCGCCTTGTAGACATTCGCCCATGGCATATCACACATATATTCACACTCGACCAAACAGGCTATATCAGGGTCGGTCTTCAGTATGTAGGTCAACGTCGCATTGGTGGAATCAGAGGGATACTCATCCCTATAATCTCTGAAATTCAGCACATTGTACGACATGAGCGTAAAACCGCGCTCCTCCTCTTCCTCAGCGGAGGGATGAGTATGCGAGATGTTCAACGGACAAAACTCCCACATAGGCCCGATTGTCACCAATAGAGCCGCTCCGAGCGGAATCATGCACCAACGGTCGACCCAAAAAGAAACCACCAACGCGATGAGCGTCAAGAGCGCAAACACGGGGAAAGCCATCGCCGCCAACGCCCCCGACGTGGTGACATCGGGATTGACCATACCGCCGAACCCGCCGTAGACGGTGATAGCGGCAAGTGCCACCGACACTGCCCACCAAGTCACAACTAACGTCTTTTTCTTGACATCATTCATAATCACAGGTCATTTCATGCGGCTCGACGCCTCAAAAAGACGCCGCTTCTCCTCAGCGGTCAGCGAGGCATAGCCGCTCTTCTTGATTTTGTCGAGAATCGGGTCGATATCGGCCATAGCCGCCGACGCCGTTTGCGACGCCTGATTACGGCAATCTGATGTCTTATAGTGGTAGCGTTTCGTCCTGGGTTGCCACTTTCGGCGACACGCAATCGAGCAAATGGAATCGAGAAAACGGTTGAACGGTTTCGCCAAATCATGTCCGCGACGGAAAGCAATCCCATATACCGCCCCCATGGCGACCCCGCCAAGATGGGCGGCATGACCCCCGGCGTTATTGCCGGTCAACCCCAATGCGAACAGTATGACCGTCACGACGGCCAGCCATTTGAGCTTTACCTCCCCGAAAAAGAGCAACGACACCGGCACATCGGGCGTGATAACGGCTGTGGCGATGACTACGGCCATTATAGCCGCCGACGCCCCTATCAGGCCTCCACCGCCTATCCACGGCGAAATCAGGCATAGCTCGACATACAGTGCCGCACCCGCCACACCGCCGTAAATATAGAGAGCAAACAGTTGCTTAGGCGTGGCTATCGTTATAAACATCCGGCCAAACCAATAAAGCCACAGCATATTGAACAACACATGGAACACGTCGTAATGGCTGAACATATAGCTGACTATTGTCCACGGCTCGCGCGACGCCTCAGACAGTGTCGGCGGCACCATCACCCAACGCAACACCTCATCGATATTGACATGGGTAAACATCAGCACGATAGCCACCGCACGGATAAGCAAGAACGCTGCCACATTGACGGCAATGAGGCGCAGCACCATATCGGCCGCCCCCCACTTCGACTTCATCAAATCAATAGAAGTTGCCATAAATCGTACCCTTCTTCTTCCAATAAAGTATCATCACAAGCCCCACGAGCATACCGCCGAGATGAGCCACATGGGCCACATTGTCGCCCGGATTGTTGCTTACCGCCTGCAACAACTCTATCACCGCATATCCTATCACCACCCATTTGGCTTTGACCGGAACCGGGATAAACATTATGTATAGCGGCAAATTCGGGAAAATAATGGCGAACGCGAGCAATATGCCATAGACCGCTCCCGAAGCCCCGATTACCGGAGTGTTTATCAAAGACGCAAGTTTAAACGACGCCGGTTCACCCGGATAATACTGGCCATGCTCGGCAGCTACAACCATCGAATCGGGCAACACCGAAGCATAGTGATTGACCATTACGGCGAACACCCCCTCCTGAATCAGCGCGGCGCCAAGACCACAAGCCACATAGTAGAACAGAAACCGCGACTGTCCCAGCACCCGCTCCAATGCCATGCCAAACATGAACAATGCGAACATATTGAAAAACAGATGCCAGAAATCGAAATGCAGAAACATATAGGTCAGCAACTGCGCCGGGTTAAACTGCGAGCTGGTGAAATAGTACAACGCTCCGTAACGTTCAAAAGCACCCCTTATTTCGGGAAATATGAAAGCGGCGAGCCACACAATCGCATTCACGATTATCAGATGCTTGGTAACTGGCGGCATCGCGGCAAAACTGAAATTTCTCATCAATATAACAGAATTAGAATGGCAAAATTACTAATTTTTACTCACTAAACTACAAGGGGCCCGCTCCCGGCACGAAAATTTATCTTACTTTATCATTACCTCCGTTGACCGCGCATAAAAAAGCGACGGGATCGCTACCGATAACGGCGCGACCCCGTCCCTGGGTATAGGGCAAGCCGAAGTTATTCAAACTCAACAAGAACCGCATCCGCGCCCACCACGTCATCGGGCTTCACAAAGATACGTTTCACTGTCACGTCTTTCTCGGCTGTGACATCATTCTCCATCTTCATCGCCTCATAGACGACTAATACATCACCTTTCTTGACTTTATCGCCCGGGTTAACCTTGACCGAGATAATGCGGCCTCCCATCGGGGCTTTAAGCGTCTCACCGGTGATAGGCTCGTCGGCGACTTTAGTCTCCGCCGCCTCTGCGGCTCCTGTGCCATCGGCTGATGCCTTTGCTTGATACTCTTCCTGACGGCGGCGGCGCAGGAAACCGTTAGCCACGCTTGGCAGAAGTTCAAGCAACAGATATTCCTCATCGTTTGAGGCGAGTTTGACACCGCCCAAATCAGCCAATTCAGGATTCTCAGGCTGACGGTATGAACTTACGTCATAGGGATGTTCAACCGGGCTACCGGTGATTTTAGCGCGGAACTCAGGATTAACAGCAACCGGAGTATGGCCATACTCACCCTTGACAAGCGAGATAAACTGGTTTGAAGGGTTGGAATAATCAGGATTCCCCTTCTTGCGGTCAAGAGCCACACTCACCGCCTGGGAGCCTACAATCTGGCTGGTAGGAGTGACAAGCGGCACGAGACCGGCATCGCGACGCACCTTAGGAATCAAGCGCATGGCATCGTCGAGAAGGTCCTCGGCTCCAAGCGATTTGAGCTGTGCGACCATATTGGAATACATACCTCCGGGAACCTCAGCGTCCTTAACGAGGAGATTGGGCTTCGGGAAACCGAAATAATCCTCAATGGCATGGCACGCGTCAAGCAAAGCCTCTTCATCGAGAGCTTTGGCGGCAGCGATTGCTCGGTCAAACTGAGCGTCAACCTCTGCGGGGAGCTGGTCGGTAAGCGGGTCAAACTTACGCGGGAACTTCTTGGTGAGGTCATAAGCGTCAAGTTCGCGGCGCACACCTTCAAGTTCATTACGAATCAAACCGACTGCCTCCATGTTAACCTCGACCTCTACGCCGAGTTTTTTGCAGAACAGATAGACAAGCTCGATAGCGGGAGCCGCCGACCCACCGCCGAAATACCATATATTCGTGTCAAGAATATCCACACCGTTGATAATGGCCATGAGAGCCGATGCGAGGCCATAGCCCGGCGTACAATGAGTGTGGAAGTCTACAGGCACTTTCAACACCGATTTAAGTTTCGAGATGATAGCGGCGGCGCGTAACGGGTTCACAAGCCCCGCCATATCCTTAAGGGTGATAATCTTGGCTCCGAGTGCCTCCATCTCCTTGGCCTTGCCTACGAAATAGTCGTCGGTAAATATCTTTTCGGGGGCCTCCTCCTTTTTGCCAAACAATTTGCTGAAAAATCCCTTGGGAGCTTTCGGCTCTTCTTTGGGGTCCACGGTATAGCATACCGCCCCGTCAGGGATACCGCCTAGCTCATTGATGAGCTTGATTGACTCCTTGACATTGTCGATATCGTTAAGCGCGTCGAAAATCCTCATCACATTGAGGCCGTTTTTGATCGCCTCCTTGTAAAAGCCCTTCAACACCGTGTCGGGATATGGCACATAACCAAACAAGTTGCGCCCGCGTGACAAAGCCGACAGCAACGAACGCCCCTTCATGGCATTGCTGACCGAGCGCAAGCGATCCCACGGGGACTCGTCCAAATAACGCATCACCGAGTCGGGCACTGCTCCGCCCCACACCTCCATGATGTAGAAACCGGCATTCTCGTAAAACGGGAGAAGGTGATTAATCTGTTTTTGGCTCATGCGGGTTGCAAACAGCGACTGCTGTCCATCGCGCAGAGTCAAGTCGCGAATCTTTAATTTTCTTGATTCCATCGTATTATATATTTAGGTTATAGATATCCTTTTTTCTCTCGTACCACCCTCAACGAGAATGGTCAACCGCGAATGTAAATAATTAATCCAAATTAAAGAAATATTTCTGTAATTTTATCTTACTATATTTCTCATCCCTCAATCCGGCAACAAATTTCTTTGGATATAAATAAAAGATAAGTTAACTTTGACATCTGAAAAATTCATATTCATAATCGATTAGGACGTCACAGGTCGACAATCTCACATTACACATCCATGTTTAATCTCTTCAGAAAAAAAATTGATACTCCCGCGGAACTCTTCTTCCACACCGACATACATTCCCACGTCATCCCCGGCATTGACGACGGCTCTCCCTCGGTCGAGGTTTCAGCCGGGCTTATCAAACGCATGAAATCGTGGGGGTTAACTCGCATCATAGCAACGCCCCACGTCACCGAAACGACATTTGAAAACACCCCTCTGACTATGGATGCGGCTATGGACGAACTCAAAGCCGAGCTTAACGCTCAAGGCATCGACATTGACCTCTCACACTCAGCCGAATACCGCCTCGACGACCTCTTCAACCGAGAGTTTGCCGCCGGCAACATCTCGCCGTTCCCCAACGACTACATACTCGTCGAAAACTCGTTCATCCAAGAGCCGTGGGGACTTGACGAGACTCTGTTTGACCTGAAAGTGAAAGGATATAACCCCATTCTCGCACACCCCGAGCGATATTCCTACTATCACGACAAAAAGGAACGCTACAAAAAGCTACACAACGACGGCACGCTTTTTCAAGTAAACCTGTTGAGCCTTGCCGGACACTACGGGCGCGACGTGCGACGAGCCGCCGAGTTCCTTATCAAAAACGAGATGGTCGACTTCATCGGCACCGACCTCCACAACGAGCGCCACGCCGACGCCGTCGAAGCCTACCTCGCTTCTAAAGACTACGTCCGCGACTCAGCCGCGCTCAAAGGCATAATCCTCAACGACACCGCTTTCAACTAACCATTCTCCCCCATAAACCAACCCTTTAAAGAAATGACGCACCGCTTACCCCCCCCCACTAAAGTACTGCAAATCTGACACTTACACCAATAAAGCGCTATTATTTGTCATCTCGGCTTTCATCGTGTTAGCTTTACAATATGGGGTGTTTTGGAAAGAAATCACAGGGACTTCAATCGTTCATTATCTAATTGTTGCCTTGGGCGACGTTGCGCTAATATTACTACCATATTGGTTTTTAAAAGGGAAATGGAGAGCGTCTATATGGATTCCCATCATTTGTTTTAACATATATTGGATAGTCAACGTCATTTATTTCCGCACATATTCCGATTTAATCCCGCTTTCATCACTATCATTAGTCGACAATGTTGATGGAGTTGTGGCTGATAGCATAAAAAACTCGCTTAAGATAAAAGATAGCGTCTATCCTTTAGGAATCCTAATACTTGCCGTCTTATGGCATAAAGCCCGCAGGGATGTATTCAATGCCCATATGCCCAGGTCTTTAAAAATTTGGGCGATTATTATCACTTTATTATGGAACTTGCTCACTCATATTTACCGAGAATATGACTATTATTTAGAATACCGATTCTTGCATTCCTATGAACAAAAGCACCTTACTAAGCTCCAACTCATACTAAAATCTTACCCCGATAGTTGGGGAGAATTTGATGGATGCGTGTCTAAAAAGAGGAAATTATATACATTCGGAGCAGTCCCCCATCTATTTCTCAGTATAGCTCACGAACTAAAAGCGACAGAACCGATAACCGACGATGAAGAGTCCAAAATCAATCTGATTATATCCCAAAACAGCTATAATCCAACCGCGACACACTCCGATCTATCAAGGAACTCCGATAAGAACCTCATCATCATAATAGTAGAGTCATTAAACTCGTGGGTACTAAGCATTGAGGTCGACGGCAAAACCGTAGTCCCCAACTTAAAGGAATTAATGATGTCGGGCGATGCGATTGTCGCCACCAACCTCATCTCACAAGCCGGCCCCGGGCGCAGCAGCGACGGACAACTCCTAATCAATACCGGACTGTTACCTCTACGGAATGAGGCCACGGTGTCACGGCATAGTGGCAACAATTTCCCATCCATCGCAAAAGCTATGGGTGAACGACCGAAATTTGAAGTTATTTGCGAAGAAAAATCCCTGTGGAGACATGGTGTAACATCAAAGAAAGAAGGCTATGACCACATCTATGACTCAAACGATGCAAAAGCGGCGGGACTGACCTCAGGACCCGTCGAGGAAACCATGTTCCAACTCGCCGAATCGGTAATCGCTACTACCGAGCGACCGTTTTTTTGCACATTAATCACACTTGCGATGCACGGGCCATATAATGCGGGACCCAAGTGGGAATCATGGATTTCAGAAATTGCGCCGCCCAACGATCTGACCTCTTACCTCGAAGCCACACACTATTTCGACACAGAGTTGGGAAAATTCATCGACTACCTCAAAGCCAATGGGATATTTGACAATAGTGTTATCGTGATAACATCTGACCATGAATCGGCAGTCCCCGATTACAAAGGTAGCGGTGTGGGGACAGTGCCATTCATTGCCCTCAACACCGGACTCGACACCGTCATAACACGCCGCGGCGGACAGGTCGACATCTACCCCACCATCCTGGAGATAACCGGAAACACCGGCTATTGGTGGAAAGGGCTCGGGACAAGCCTCCTTGCCGAGTCGGACCTCGACGGAGCCTTAGACCGATTCGGCAAACCCTACGGCAACCTCAACGAGCGGCAACTCAATGATTACCTCGACCGATGGCTCGCCTCAGAACTGATTATCCGACACGACTATCTCAAAAACAAAGAATAACAACAATCACACCGACTGAACAGAAAAAGCCACCTGCGAGGGTGGCTTTTTCGTTAATAGGTATTCTTGACAAAATCAATTGTCGCCAATCATGCCGTCTTCGCTCAGCACAGCCTCAAGCAACCACGCTCCGGCAACGTTAAACTTCAGAGACTGACGTCCGCCATAGACTCCCGTCGCCGAGAGGTCGGTCACCTTCATCTCAGGCATGGGAATGCTTGCAGGCGGAGGAGCGAGAGGAGTCACACTATCTACTGCGAGCGTAAACCCGTCAGCCGACAATTTAAACGGCACGTCGGGTATGGTCAACGCCTTCTGCGTAGGCATATTTTCAGCGAATTTAGCGTTATACATCACGATGTTAGAGGTCATCTTTGTGCGGTCAAACGACACACCATAGTATGTGTCGGTCGTCTCATACTTAGCTCCGTTACGCATCGTCGTAACGACGGTTTCACCAAAGCTGAAAACCATGCGCTGCATCACTCTCACCTTGCAACGACCGTCAACGGTCATAGTTATTTGATATGCGGGTATCTCCGCGTTGCCATACACACGGTCGAGATAGCTGACGGTGAAATCGGTCACCGTTGCGGTCTGATAGCCGGTAGTGCGTGCCGGTAATTGCGCCACATAGATGGAGCGCGAGCCGTTGTCACGGTTAATAGTCCACTCTACATCGGTGCAATCAATCCCAATCGACTTATCACCGACATTGACAGCGTCGAGTCTCACCGATGCCTTGCCGTCGCTATCAAATGTCAGCGCTATGCTACAACCGTCGGTAAGAAAAGTGTCACCTGTCGCCGTGTTAATCGTATAAACATAGTTGGTCAACGGGTCAAACTCTTTACGGATTTCGCTTGACGGCTCATCATCGCCACACGAAGTCACCGACACCGCGAGCGTTGCAATCGCCATTAATTTTAAAAATTTATTCATCTTCTATCTTTTAATGTTTAATTACTTATGATTTAAAATTAAGTCGCAGCGTCGCACCCCACGTGCGAGGTTTTCCACGTTGGACAAAACGATTTTTGACCGACTCGAAATAAAACACATCATAGTCGGCGGCCGTCAGATTCTCGCCCCACACGTCAAGTTGGCAATCGCCTCGGCTAAACCTCAACATCGCACCGAGAAGTCCGTAAAACGGCTGTTTCACCGTGTTAGCCTCATCCCAATAAATATCACCGACTCCGCGAGCGTTAACGGTCAACGACACTTCGTCGAGCCACGACTTCCCTATCGGTTGAGAGTAGGTAACACTGCCAAAAAGCGTGTTAGCCGGAGCATACGGCACCCGCTTTCCGCCGAAATCGCTCCTACCGTTATCATATTCACGAAACGTCGCATTGGTATATCCATAAGATGCCGACATAGCCAACCGCCGCGACGGGCGGTAAGTCGCTGCAAGTTCAAAGCCATAGCTACGCGTTTTTCCCGCATTAGTCATAATGCGCCCTGTCGTCAGCCCCTCGGGGAAAACCGTTAACTGTTGATCGCGACAGTCGATATAGAACACCGCCGCCTGACCGCTTAGCCTACCGTCGAGCAGGTCGAAATGCGCACCCGCCTCCCAGTTCCAACTCTTTTCAGGTTTATAGCTAACTATCTCATCAACATCATATTTCATTGCAAGCCCCATCAGCGACATTACCCGCTGCTGCAAAACGTCAGAAAACATCTGCGTGTTATATCCGCCTGCTTTATACCCCTTAGACACAGCGACATACACATTATCCATAGCCGAATCGCCCCATCTATAACTCAGCGACAACTTGGGCAAAAACTCAAAATCGTCGCGGGTCAAGTGTCCGCGGTCATCGATTTCAAACGGTATGCGCTTATAAAACTCCATAGGGGTCACCGTCGCGTTATAGTGCGTATAGCTTCCCCGTGCCGAACTGTGATAGTCGAGCGACGCCTGCTCATAATCAAAGCGCACTCCGAGCGACGCTGTCAACCGGTCGACAGTGTAACTGCTTTGATGATACAGAGCGACACCACCTGTCGGCACCGTAAACCGGCTTCCCAATAAAAACGAATCGTCATCCCACACTATCGGGTAGGAAAGATAATTCTTATTATACTGCTCCACTATAAACCCGTTGATGCCCGCCTCGCCAAAAGTCACAGGCGCATTCATCGACATGCGTTTATAGAAGCCAAACAGCCCTGCCGTCCATTCATAACGGCCGGTTTTGCCGGTTGCGATTATATCCTGAGTAAACGCCCACTCATGACGAGCCTGGGTCAACGTGAAATAGTTCTCGGGTCGGAAGTCCTGGTCGAGCGTCATATTATCGTTGATATACTGGAAACTCGTTATGCTCGACAAGGTAAACCGCGGCCCGGCCCACTTGACGGTCAAACCGTCGGTAACTCCCGTGCGGCGATAAAAACAGGTATCGTTATAACTAATCTTTCCGCTCTCGACCAATGCATAGGGATAACCGCTCTGACGCGAAACACTCACGGCGGCTACATTCTCTACACTCACCACATCCGACGGTCTCCATGCTGTCTTCCATCTGACACTTCCCTGACGTTCAGCACCCACATCAGCTTTATTGTATTCATTTTTGAAAAAGCCGTCGGTCTGAGTGTAATACCCACTGAGCGACATACCAAGCTCGGGGGTCAACAAGGCGTAACCGCCGACAGAAACCTTCGCGGAGTTGGCCGAGCCATATTCACCTGTGACTCTGACCCCTTGATATTTGAATGGCGACAAAGTGTAGATGTTGATTAAGCCGCCCATAGTATTGCGCCCGTAAAGCACGCTCTGAGGGCCGCGCAGGACCTCTATGCGGTCGATATCGACCAAATCAAAATCATAGTTATCCTTATTCAAAAACGGCACATTGTCAACGTTCAACCCGACAGCAGGCTGGTCGATGCGCGCGCCTATGCCGCGCACATAAATCGACGATGTCATCCTTGAACCATAATCAGGCATATAAAGATTGGGAGCGATTTCACTCACCTGCTTCATGGTGACTATATTATATCGCGACACATCTTCGGCGGTAACTGTGGTCGAAGCCAACGGCTGCACCGAGAGGCGGGCAGGCTGCTTCAATGCTGTCACCGAGACCTCACGAAGGGTCAACGTAGAGTCCGCGTCAACGGTCTGCGCCGACGACCGGATTACCGACAACAGTGCTAATAATGTGATAGGTAGCGGCTTTAACATCTTCATTTATTTTCAGACGCGAAGTTATCAACTCCACGCCATTCCCACAATCACTAAAAATAGTGATTTATTAGAAGAGCATCAGTGAGCCGGCCATAACCGCCATACCCGCAATCACCCCGATAATCGCCATGTGATGATGACCATAACGTTCCGACCCCGGCAAAAGTTCGTCAAACGAAATATACACCATGATACCCGCCACCGCAGCCAAAACCAAGGCAGAGAGAGTTGGCGTCCAAAAAGGCAACAGGAACACCAGCCCGAACAGCGCCCCAAGCGGCTCCGCGACACCACTAACCAGAGAATAGCGCAACGCCTTTTGACGATTCCCGGTGGCGTAATAAATCGGGACAGAGACCGCTATCCCCTCGGGGATATTGTGGATAGCGATGGCGACAACAATCGGTATGGCTACGTCAAGACCCTCAAGAGCCGAAACAAATGTAGCCATCCCCTCAGGAAAATTGTGTATGCCAATCGCAAGAGCGAGCATACACCCCGTGCGTTTGAGGTGGTGATTAGACCCGATTGGAGCCTGCATCTCTGTTATTGTATGCGCCTCATGGGGGTTCTCATCCTCCGGGACAAAATAGTCAATCAACGCGATAAGCGCAATCCCTCCGAAAAATGCCGATAACACATAAAGCTCGCCCAACCGGCCGTCATACAAACTCTCGATTTTATCCATGGCTTCCGGCAAAAGCTCCATAAATGAGACATAAACCATCACGCCTGCCGACAAGCCGAGCGAACACGACAAAAAACGCGTATTGGTGCGTTTTGACATGAACGCTATCAGACTGCCAACCGCGGTCGACATTCCGGCAAGAAGCGTCAACCCCAAGGCTATGACTATTGTTGATAGGGTCAATTCCATAATTCAAAAACAAATTTAGTCACAAAATTGATTCCGTCTGAAAAAAAAATAATAAATTTACGCCGCATTACTTTATAACGCCACACCTTTTCACATGAATAAAGAAACGCCTAAAGAAGATCCGGAACTCGTTGACAGGCTCAGAGACCCGTCAACCACCCGCTCTGCGTTTGGCGAAGTGATTCGACGTTATTCCGAGCCGCTCTACTGGCAGATTAGACGCATGGTAAACAACCATGACGATGCCAACGATTTGCTGCAAAACGTGTTTATGAAAGCCTGGGTGTCAATCGGTAATTTCAGAGGCGACGCCAAATTGACAACGTGGCTCTATAAGATAGCGATAAACGAAAGCGTTACATTCCTCGCACGGGAACGAAAAAGGCTAAACCTGTCGCTCGACGACGAGGAATCTCACATAATCCGCCAAATTGAAGCCGACACTAACATCGACGGCGACGCCCTCGCGCTTAAACTGCGCAAGGCCATAGCGGCGTTACCCGAAAAACAGAGGCTGGTTTTCAATATGCGCTACTACGACGACATTAAATACGAAGATATGTCTGAAATTCTCGGAACATCGGTCGGCGCGCTGAAAGCCTCATATCATCTCGCCGTAAAAAAAATAACGCAATATTTTGAAGACAATGATTAAACCTTCAACCATAAATCAAGTCACAGAATATAAACAGCGATAGTTATGAAGAACGACAATGACATATTATCAACAATAAATCGTCGCTCAGGGATGACCGTCCCGGAAGGATACTTCGATGACTTCGCATCCCGAATGATGAAACAGCTGCCGGAACGTCACTCCATCGACGACGACACTGACTCAGCCACACCCGCCAAGCCGTCTTTATGGTTCAGAATAAGGCCATATGTATATATGGCAGCCATGTTTGCCGGAATTTGGTGCATGCTAAACATATTCAAAGCTTTAGGTTCAAGCTCAACCGACTTGACCGTCGACAACAACCCCGTGGTGGCTCGCGCGTTGAGTAACGACTCTTTTGTCGATGAATACTATCTCTACGACCTGGACGACAACGAGATTCTCGAAGACATGTACGATATGGGACTGTCGCCCGACGAAATCACCGACACTACCGACGAGGCACCCTCTCCATCCATTTAATCTCATGACAGCGATGAAACATATATCAAACATCTTATTGACTGTCACTCTTCTGTTGAGCGGCTTGACCGTCGCTGCGCAACCAAAAAACGTCCCCGACAGCGAGCGGCAGAAATGGTTTAAGGAAATACGCGACTACAAGCATAGCTTTCTCGCAAAAGAGCTTGATTTATCCGGCGAACAGCAACGCAAATTTTTCCCCCTCTACGATGAGATGGAAGACCAGACCAATCGTCTGAATCGGGAAACCCGCCAACTTGAGGAAAAAGTGGCAAACGGCGAGACCGACGCCACCGACATCGAATATGAAAAGGCGACCGAAGCGTTATTTGACCAAAAATGCAAAGAGGGCGAAATCGAAAAAGCCTACATGAAGAAATTCCAATCGATATTAAGTAAAAAACAACTTTTTCAACTCAAAGGCGCGGAGCGGAAATTCACTCGCGACATCATGAAACACCATCGTCGCCTGCGCTCTGCCCAACACAAGTAGCAGAAGCGGACTATCACTAAAAACCGCCTATGCAAAAACCACTCTTTTGCTTTCGACACGATCCCCACTCATCTCCTCTCTCCCCTCTTTTCTCCTCATTCCCTTGCTAAGGACTATTCAATGCTCTGTACCACAACAGGCGACGTTAATGAACCGGGGTCGGATCATTAACGTTTTTAATAATTAACAATGACATTATTATGATGATGAAACGTCTAATTTTCTCGTTGTGTGCAATCCTTTTCAGCCTCGCCGCAGCTTTATCAGCCAAAAGCGCGCCTACCACCGCGGCACCCGAGTTCGCATACCCCAAAAAGGTATCGGAACGGGCTGAAAAAGATTTGAGGAAAGCCATCAAAGCCGACGACGGTAAAGCCGTGATTAACGCCCTGATCCGTCTCGGACTCGCCGAGAGCGCGATTTCCAAAGACAACCTGCCCGCAGTAATCAGCCGCGTCACAACGATTGCCGACAACGAAAACGACGACGTCACACGCTCATTGCTCTACGCCCTGTTGGCCGACATCTATTCCGAAATCTACAGCGAAAGCCGTTACATTTACGACCAGCGGCAAATACCGCTGTCAACGTATCCCGATGATATTTTCGCCTGGAGCGGTGACCAATTCAAAGCCAAAATCAATGAATGTCTGACCGAAGCGTTGAAACCTGCCGACAAGCTTATCTCTACGCCGATTTCAGACTACGCTTCGATTCTCAACCTCGGCAAATACACCGCGACATTCTACCCCACCCTCTACGACTTTGTCGCCAACAAAGCCATAAACACCTACAGATCCAACGAATCTGACAATTACCAACTCTCTCAACGATGGCTAACTCCGGCCAAAGAGTTTGTCACAATATCAACAGCCTCGCTCCCCGGCAATCTAAAGGATGTTTTGACACTCTTCCAAAATCTCACGATGTTGCACAACGGTGCTACCCCTCCGGCCATCCTGACCGACCTGAACCGTTATCAGTTTGTGATTAGCCACCTCCCGACCGACGGAAACCAATCGTCAGATTTCCAACGCTACCTATCCCTATTCGACGGATACCGCGACAACGATTACGCCGGACTAATACTCGCGAAAGCTTGCGAAAGCATGGAATCCATCGCCGAAAAGCGTAAAGGTCTCGACGAAATCAACCGATACCTCGTGGAAAACGAGACCCCCTTCAACAGAAAGCAACTCGAATCCTTGGCTGAGGTTGCCACTGCGCCTAAAATCAACGTGACGATGCCGCAGATTGTCCCTAAGGATTACGCTGCCAAAATCAAAATCAACGGCGAAAACATCACTCAATGCACCCTACGGCTCTACAAACTGAAGCCGACAACACACGACCGCATCACGTCTTGGAACAGCAAAGACACTGCAACCGCCAAACTGATTGACAGGAGAACAATAGTTTTTAACACCCCCTCACCCTGCGTCAATGATTCTTCGGTCACCTTCACATTGCCCGAATTTGGCTATTACGCCATCGTTCCCGATGTCGACGGAATCAGACAGCGCGACGAGCGGGTCAGCGCCATCATCTGTTCCGACATGGCCATAACCACTCTCTCATCGCGCGACATGAAACAAGCCCTCGTTATAAATCCCGCAACCGGGCTACCTGTAGATGAAGCAGCGGTCATGATGGGTCGCCGCGATTCTAAAGAAAAGCCGATGACAATCGGGCTCACCGACGCTGACGGATGCTGCGCTATCGATGATAAATCCGACTACACAGCCATCTATCCCTCAAAAGGAAATGACATATATTCCTCCTCAGTGGGAGCATGGGGCGGCAATCTCCAAAAAAATGAAATCGCAGTCGAAATCCTCACCGACCTCCCCGTCTATCACCCAGGCGACACGGTCATAGCCGTTGCTGTCGTCTATGACAGGGAACTTAAAAGCAACAAACCGCGCCCTGACGAGTCAATCACTTTAGAGCTGAGAGATGTCAACTACAACATTGTCGACCGTGCCACAGCCACCACCGACCAATGGGGGCGCATCGAAGCGCGGCTCGCAGTGCCGCCAACCGGGTTGACAGGGCGTTTCCGCCTGCAAGCGTCAGCTAAGGGACGCGACAACATCGGCATGACATGGGTTACTGTCAGCGACTACAAGCTCCCCACATTTGAGCTTATCACCGACAATGTTACCTCAACTCCGGGCCAACCTGTCATTATCGAAGGCAAAGCCGTCACCTACGCCGGATTCCCCTTGGAAAGCGCAAAAGTTTCACTGAGTCTATGCAACGTATCGCCATGGAGATGGTGGCGTTTCAACGCACCGTCACCATCTTTCTACACCGCCGAGACCTCTACCGACGACGATGGCAGATATCGCTTTGTTATAACCCCCGAATTGCTCGACGGAGCGCCACAGCCCGACGCTCTTTTCGTGGCCAAACTCACAGCGATCAGCCCATCGGGAGAATCCCGCGACGCGTCGACCGCCTTCACCAACAGTAAAAGCTATCAGATTACAGTGAATATGCCCGCCGTAATCAACGCCACTAAACCGGCGAGAATCGGTCTGTCGGTTTTGGGTAGCGACAACCACGATGTCGACAAGGACGTTGTGGCAACCGTGATTCGCAACGGACTGACAATTGGACAACTCAACATCGGCACCGACGGCAACACATCCTTTTCCGACTTCCCGTCAGGCAGCTACTCCATCCGTTTCGCTCTCGCCGACACAACCCTCACCTGTAATCCCGCGACAAAGGATATAGTAGTATACCGCCCCACCGACAAGCTGTCGCCCGTAGATAAAACGCTATGGATTCCTGAAACCACTGTGATAGCCGACGGCAATACCCGCAAAGCCACCGTGGCCTACGCCACCGCCTCCGACTCAACCCATATCTACTACCTCGCAAGCGGACGCGACGGCGTGGTTGCGAAAGGCTGGCTCAACCCGTCAAAAGGAATGAACAATCTCGAAATCACCGTTCCCGATGAAGAATCAGATATCAAGCTCATCCTCATGACGGCCCGGGACTTGTCACTCTATTCCGAGACCATAAACATCTCTACCCCTGAGGCAATGCGCAAAATCAGCGTCAATGTCGAGACATTCAGAGACAAAGTCACCCCCGGCAAAGAGGAAACCATAACTCTCACCGTCAAAGACAATTCAGGCAACCCCGTCAAAGCCGCCATGTTGGTCGATATGTACAACAAAGCGTTGACTCAACTTGCTCCACAGCAATTCTCATTCTCCACTTGGCCGCTCTACACCCCCATCCTCTACACTCAAACGCGATTGAACGACCGGCCGGGTACATATCTGAGCAAAGAGATTCGATATGTCGGACAGCCTTCAATCAGTCAACCCGTTTTCAACCTCTACGGCCAACAATTCATCAACCGGTTTAAAGGGATTAGAGGCTACGCCATGATGAAATCGGCAGCCAACGGCCTAAACGCCGTCAGAGAGCAGGAAGACGAACTGGCAGAAAATTCAGCGGAGGAAGTCCCGGAATCCGTTCAAGCCACCGACAGCGACAGCGCAGCATCGCACGCCGAAGAAACGACGTTCGCCTACCGCGACTCCGAAACACCATTGGCGTTATTCCGTCCCATGATGTCAACAGACGACGCCGGCCGACTACAACTAAGCTACACTGTCCCCAACGCCAACGCCACATGGACTCTCGCAACACTCGCTTACGACACCGCGATGTTGACATCATCCGCCTCCTGCGACATAATCGCGTCAAAACCCATAATGGTGCAGCCCAACTGCCCAAGATTCCTCCGCATGGGCGACCGAGCTGTCATACTCGCCAATGTGATGAACGCCACAGACTCGGCCATGACGGTCAAAACCCGATTTGAAATTTTCAACCCCGTAACCGGAAGCGACATATCGGTCACCGAATCAACCGACAGCATCGCCCCCCGACAGGCTGCGATTGTCGGCATTACCATCGACACCCCTTTCGACATGATGATGCTCGGATACCGTGTGAAATCATCAACCGCCACCCATGCCGACGGCGAGCAGGGAATCATCCCTGTTCTCGAATCGGTACAGCCCTTAATTGAGAGCAAACCATTCTACATCGCCCCCGATTCGGCTGTGTTCTCGATGGATTTGCCTAAGACTCCGGCAGGCGGGCGCACTACGCTCCAATTCTGCGAAAACCCCGCATGGTACATCGTGACAGCATTGCCCGGTTTGCGGGCCAATACCAACCGCACATCCAACTCCGCCGCCGCTGCCATCTTTTCTGCCGCGGTGGCCGACGGGCTGCTCCGCGACAACCCTGAGATTAAATCAGCCTTGCACCGTTGGTTGTCAAGCGACCGTAGCGACTCCACATTAGTCTCGATGCTTCAGCGCAACAGCGACCTGAAGATTGTCATGCTTCAAGCCACACCGTGGATGATGGATGCCCGCAGCGACACCGAGCGCATGAATCGTCTTGCTCTCCTGTTCGACAAAAAAGAAATCTTCGCCACTTATGCAACCAATATCGAAGCGTTGGCCAAAATGCAATGCCACGGGGGGGGATGGGCTTGGACTCCCGACTACAAAGAACCCTCCTACTGGGTAACCATGAACATTCTTGAGGGAATGGGACATCTGACGAGGCTCGGCTATATGCCCGACGACAAAAGGTTAAAATCAATGGTCGAGAACGCCGTGGAATACATCGACCGCGAAGCCGCGTCACAGTTCCGCAAATATCCCGATGGCGATTACACCCTCTACGTCGCAGTCCGCGACCTGTTCCCGACCGTTAAACAGTCGACTGCCGCGGCAAAAGTTACAGCGGCGACAGTGCAAAAGCTAATCGCCGGGTGGAAAAATCTCAACGTGACCGACAAAGCAATCGCCGCCATAATACTCAATAACCACTCCTACGCGGCGACTGCCCGCAACGTCATGGCATCTATCGACGAATACGCCGTGACCTCACCGGCATTGGGGATGTGGTGGCCCTCGCTCGACGACATCACGCCCTCTCGATACTCCAAAATCGGAGCCGCAGCCATTATCCTCGACGCCTATGCGACAGTCACTCCGTCAAGCAAAGCCATCGACGCTATCCGCCAATGGATTGTAATCCAAAAAGAGGCTCTGGACTGGAAAGACGGCGTAATAACAACTCAAGTAATCGCATCTTTTCTCTCTACGGGTAGCAAATGGACAACACCCGCTCGAGGTGCCATAGTCTCGATTAACGGAAACGAAATCACCCCCGACAGAATTGAGAGAATCACCGGCTATTTCCGCAACGACATTTCATCGCTCGCTGCCGATGGTGGACAGCTCACGATAGTGAAACATGGAGACTACCCCTCATGGGGTGCCGCCATTACCTGCGGACGCTTGGCTATGGAAGGAATAAAACCCGCATCGTGCGATGCCGTCGCTATCGAAAAGACTCTCTACAAGGCGGTCAATTCCCCCGACGGTATCCGATGGGAAGCCACCGACAGCTATAAAGTGGGCGACAGGGTTAAAGTCGACCTGCTGATTCATGCAAACCGCGACATGGACTATGTGGCCATCGTGGACCGCCGCGGAGCCTGCCTTGAACCGGTCGAGCAGCTCCCACGCCCTATCGTCGAACAAGGCCTATATTTCTACCGCGAAAACCGCGATGCCGAGACAAATATTTTTATCGACAAGCTTCCTAAAGGGGTTTACCGACTGAGCTATGAGATGAACGTCAACAATGCCGGACGCTACTCGGCCGGCACAGCTTCAATCCAGAGCCAGTACGCCCCCGCACTGTCCGCGCACTCAGCCGGGGCTATTATTAACGTCAAAGAAGACCGATAACTCACATGGAACAAATCGACAGCCGATATATGCGCCGCGCGTTGGAGCTTGCGCGCCACGGTCAGGGAAATGCGTCACCAAACCCGATGGTGGGCGCGGTTATAGTTCATGACGGACGCATCATCGGCGAGGGATACCACCGTCGTTGCGGCGACGGACACGCCGAAGTCAACGCTATCGCTTCGGTTTCGCCCAACAACCGCGGTTTGCTATCTTCCGCTACAATCTACGTTACCCTCGAGCCATGCTCCCATTACGGCAAGACCCCCCCTTGCGCAAAGCTGATTATCGACACCGGTATCCCTCGGGTCGTCATCGGAGCGGTCGACCCATTCGAGAAAGTCGCCGGGCGTGGCGTGGCTATGCTTCGCGAGGCTGGCATAGAAGTCACTACAGGTGTGCTTGAACGTGAATGTCGGGAACTGAACCGCCGCTTCTTCACCGCCCACACTCTCCGCCGACCGTTAGTGACGCTGAAATGGGCGCAAAGTGCCGACGGATTTCTCGACTGCGTTAGAGAGGCGGGTATGCGCGCTTACAGATTCTCCACCCCCTTGACATCGCTGTTCACCGCACGATTGCGCTCCCTCCACGATGCCATACTGACATCAGCAGCCACCGTCAACGCCGACAATCCCCGTCTGACAGTCCGCCGATGGACAGGCCGACAGCCAATTCCTGTCATTCTCGACCGCGGCGGCAAAGTGGACCGCAATGCGTCGCTACTCCAAAACCCGGCGACCGTCATTCTCTCGTCATCCACTATCGACGA
Organism: uncultured Muribaculaceae bacterium; assembly: GCA_964520525.1. GTDB lineage: Bacteria > Bacteroidota > Bacteroidia > Bacteroidales > Muribaculaceae > JAJPXC01. Next base: position 5,693 of record CAZFNR010000022.1, on the reverse strand, counting down.
AGCGTTGGCAGCTCTCTATGAGCGAGGCATCACCTCGGTGCTCGTCGAGGCTGGACCGAGATTGCTCCACGCGTTCATAGTCTCCGGGCTTTGGGATGAAGCACGTGTCGAGGTCGCTCCGATAATTCTTGGGGAAAAAGGGCGTGGCAAAGCACCCCAAATCAGCATCGAACCGATTGGAAACGACCGCTTGGGTCAAAACAATTTCTATTATTACAGGAATTACTAAATCGTCGTGAGCACCTGACGTATTTTCTCATAGGTGGCGATGCGCGTCGGGACGAGAGGCAGACGAAGCTCGTTCTCGATGTAACCCATCTCATGAAGCAGGCATTTCACACCCGCCGGATTGCCGTCGACAAACAACAGGCTGAACAGTTCCGTGAAACGGTGATGAATCAACAACGCGCTCGCAAAATCACCGTTGAGCGCAAGGCGCACCATACGGCTGAACTCGCGCGGAAAAGCGTTTCCAATCACCGAAATCACACCCACCGCTCCAAGCGTCAACAATGGGAACGTAATGCCGTCATCGCCCGATATCACCATGAAATCCGGGTTCTTGCTCTTGATTATTTCATCCATCTGCGAGATGTTGCCCGATGCCTCCTTAACGCCGATGATATTTTCATGGTCACGAGCAAGGCGAAGCGTTGTCTCGGCGGTCATGTTAACGCCGGTTCGACCCGGCACATTGTAAAGTATCACGGGAAGTGGCGATGCTGACGCTATTGCACTGTAATGCTGATAGATGCCCTCCTGCGACGGCTTGTTATAGTACGGCACAACCGATAATATCGCACTGAATCGGCTCAAATCAGTCGTCTTTATCTCCTCTACAACACTCATCGTGTTGTTCCCGCCTATACCAATCACCAACGGGACGCGCCCATTGACGCGCTCGGCGATAAAACTGCGCAATTCCTTTTTCTCCTGCGGAGTAAGCGTGGCTGTCTCGGCTGTCGTGCCGAGCACGACAAGATAATCAACCCCATTTTTGATTTGGTACTCCAACAATCGGGCAAGTGCATCATAATCAACTGATTTGTCAGTCTTAAAGGGCGTGATTAACGCCACACCCATTCCTTTGAGATTTATATGCGCCATATGCTTAATTATCGTGGATGGTGCGACGACATTCTTACATCTGTTAACTCGAAACGCCATCTGCCCACAAAGTTAACAATTATCCTGCGTTCCGACAAATAATCTGTCAGAATGAACGTTTCGATTCTTCATAAATAATGCCCGCGGTTTCTTTCGGGAACCCGCGGGCTATTCTATTTTGACTTTAATCTTCTATTTTTTACTTCACTACGACTTTTTCCGTTTTCCCTCCGACTACTCTGAGGTATACTCCCGCCGCCAGATTCGCGCCATCGACCTCTACGCCATGGAGGTTAAACCATTTAGCGTTTTGCTCAGTGTCATCCACTGTCGTCAGCTCCTCGACGCCGCTCGACCCCAAAGTGATTCTAACTGTCGACGGTGAAGTGATATAGGTGCGGAATGGTTTCCAGTCACCCCCTCCAAGCCGGTACGCAGGCACTACTTGGTAAATTCCGCCTGGAACCTCATTAGCCACTTCAAAATCCAGATCATACCATCCGTTCAACGACGGGACAGACACCGTGCCTGCCACTGTATAATAGGTCTTACCGTCATCGTCAGTCATCTGCAATCCTATGGTGAAATCGCCGTCATAATTGCCAAAATTAAAGAACCCGCCATCGCCCGTAACGGAGCATTTGACAACCCGTTCTTTGACCGTAGCTGTCAAATTTCCGTCGATCGCCATGTATGGCTCAGGATAAGCCGATTCTTGCTGCGGCAGGCACAATCCAAGCGTGGCATCCTGAAACGTATTGAAGCCACCGGCTCCGCCACCCGTGCCGAGCGATGGCGGATTTAAGGCTGTGAGTTTGAAATAACCGTCGGAATCTCCGCTCCAGCCCCAGTTTATGTGGAAATAACCGTCAGACGAGTAGCCGTCGCACACAAACTCATGACCGCCAAGCGTCCCGGAGCCGCCATAAAGGACTGGCCCCACATTGGCGAGATTCTCATATATCATTTCCTCCCACTCCGACAGCTCATAAAAATCGCGGAACTCAGTGCGCGCGCCTTTGTCATAATTGAAATTAGCGACAAGCACATTGGGCAAAATCCAGCTCGACGCACCCGAGCCGCCCGCGCTCGCCACATCATACTCCATCTCCACCGAATAGCCGCAAGCCTTCATCAATGTAGCCACCGCCTCACGCTGCTCAGCCGTTCCCGATGTTGACGAAGGATAGCTGTTGAGCATTTTGTCCCATTGGAAGGTTGTCGACCCGAAATCCATCGTCAGAGTCTGCCGATTCCAGCGGTAAGAGACCGTGCCGGTCCCGGTGGTGGGCCAGTTGAAATATTTCATCACCTGCGCCATCGCAGTCGCCACACAGCCGGTCACCGTGCGTTTACTGCCTTTCATGGGACAAAGATCGTTATAGGGGGCTTCTTGGTCCCATGTCGTGGCACATAGAGGCGCTATCGGCTCACGGCTGTCAGCAGCTGACTCCGGCACCGCGGTTCTCGAAACTATGTCACTGTTGGCGTTCGCCCATGCTATCTGACGGCTATATTCACCAAGCCACCACTCCATCTGGGGCGGCAGATTGTCAAAATCAACCGACGGATTATCTATATAACCCAAAAGCGGAAACGCAAGGTCGTCCGCACTGACTATAAGCGTCTGGTCGTGAGTCGCGAACACATAGTAGGTTGCTTGATTCGCCTCTTTTCCTGTCGCTATTAGGCGAGGCGATGACAACGCCGACAATTTTTTGGCATTATACTTCGCATCATTTTCGCCCGACACACGGGCTAAAGCCTCATCCGGGCTAAGTGTCCTACCCCAACAGCCGACAGTTGTTGCCGCTATTGCCGCAATTATAAGTAGAGTCTTGTTCATATGGTTTTGATTTAATTCGCAAATATAATTATAATCATCGAAAAATAAAATACGCACTTTTAGAGCATCTCGAGCAAACATCACCCCACAGCGCGGCGTTATCATCTCAGACATAATTAAAACGCATTAATCTTATATCGTCATGAATGAATTTTCGGAAATAATCAATGCCGACAAGCCCGTGCTTGTTGATTTCTTCGCCACCTGGTGTGGACCTTGCAAAATGCAAGCTCCGCTTCTCAAACAAGTCAAGGAACAAATCGGCGACAAGGGTACAATTGTTAAAGTCGACATCGACCGCAACAACGAATTGGCTGCGAAATACCATGTCCTTTCAGTGCCGACTTTGATTCTGTTTAATAAAGGTGAAATCGTTTGGCGCGCGGTAGGCGTGCAGCAAACTGAAACGTTGGTCGCAAAAATACTCGAATCGGCCGGCTGACCCTGCTAATCCGCCCATAGAGTCTCTATTCTATATAAAGGCGAGGCCGCTCCCTGTTGACAATCGGGAGCGGCCATCCGTTATTTTCATCGGATTATATATTATTCTATGTGAAACACAACACAAGGGCCTGTGCGACAACGACCCTTAGGAACATGGTCAACGGATAGACTGTCGAGTAAGCCACAGCAGGTTGGTCATTTCCGGTCGAGTTGTTGGCATAGGCAAGCGCAGGGGGATCGGTGCAGCCGCCCGAAAACAGACCCATGATTGTTAAAAAATTTATCTTGTAAACTCCGCGAGCTATGCACCCCACAACCAGTAGCGGCAGCAACGTGATCATAAAGCCCCAGATTACCCACCACATTCCGGTCGGGTTAAACACCGTCGCCGCAAAGCCTTTGCCGGCAGCGATACCAACCGACGCCAAGAATAAGCAGATACCAAGCTCGCGCATAAGCAGCGATGCCGACGACGACGTGTATGTAATCAACTTCAGTTTATAGCCGAAACGGCTCAAAAGGATAGCCACTACAAGCGGACCGCCCGCAAGACCCAGTTTCATACCGAAACCCACGTTTATTGAGCCCAAGACTATACCGAGCATGATTCCGACAAATATCGTGATGATATTCGGCTCGTTCAGACGCTTCATCGAGTTACCCATGCGCGATGCCAATCGCTCTATATCCTGCAAATCGCCGACCACCGTCATGCGGTCACCCATCTGCAGCCGCAACTCCGGCGACGCAAGGAGGTCGACTCCGGCACGGTTGACGCGGGTAGCGTTCAGACGATAACCGTTGTGCAGTCGCAGCGAACCGAGAGCGACTCCATTATACTCACTCTTCGTTATCAATATACGGCGCGAAACCACAGGCAACGCTCCTTGAGGCTTGAGAGAATTCCAATCCATCTGAATCTCAGGACCGATAACCGCCTTGAAACGGTGTGTGTCAGTGGGCGACATCACTATGTAGAGCTTGTCGCCGACATGAATCTCAGTGGTCGATTTCGGGATGATTATCTCACCTGACTTATTCATCAGACGCGAAACCACGAAATTGCACTGTATCACTTCATGGAGATCAAGCATCGTTTTTCCGTCGACAAGCTTATTCGTCACTTCATACGAGGAGAGATAAGGTTTTAGCGTACTCTCCTCACGCTCCTTCTCAAGCTGCTTGATTTCATCCTCAACCCTGATGCGGAACACCCACTTGATGACAAACATCGCAAGAATGATACCGACAACGCCGAGAGGATAAGCCGCCGCATAGCCCATCGCCATCGTATTCGCAGCCTCGGCCGAAGTCACCGTCTGCTGAGCCGCGGCAAGACCGGGCGTATTTGTCACAGCGCCCGACATCACTCCCACAAGAGCCGACATCGAAGTGTTGCCACCTTCGATAAAATATATCGCAAGCACTATGGTCACATTGAGCATAATCGCCAGAACGGCGAGCGCGTTTAGCCTCACCCCACCCTTCTTGAACGAAGAGAAGAATCCGGGACCAACCTGTAGACCTATTGAGAATATGAACAATATCAAACCAAACTCACGGATGAATTTCAGCACCATCTCATCGACCATATAGCCTAAATGACCCATGACAATGCCCACAAACAGGACGAATGTCACGCCTAAAGAGACACCGCCGATTTTCATCTTTCCAAGAAACACTCCAAGCGCAATCACAAATGAATAGAGCACAAGCGTACTCGCCAAATTCACATTGCCCGGAGCAAGGAGACTGTTAATTAACTCCATAAAATCGCTTCAGAACTTAAACCATTGATTTATAGAACGATTAAGGACAAACGCCAAAATCAGGTGCAAAGTTACGCATTTTTTCTCAACCCCCCAACACAAACAACGCTTTATCTCACCACCAACCCGCGGCTTCCCACAAAAAAACTCAGCGCGATTCATTGGCATAACAACCAATTTACCACTCTCACATCCTCTTCCGCAACATTCTGTTCGACACTAATCTACTATGTGGATTCAGCACAACCACAGCAACACTCATATCATTCGCAACGCTCACCGCCGGATCCGCCACCCTCTGCCTACTTATCAGCCTAACCCCTTTCAGCAAACACCTAATCGGCACATAAATCACTTCAAACGGAAGCGGCTCCCCCTATGAGGAACCGCTTCCACAAATTCACTCACCAAAGTTCGCCGAGCGCTCGGAGTGCTCCGAGTGCTCGGAGTGCGCTCCCCCGGTGTGGGGGGTGCAAAAAATGGAAGCCCCGGGGCTCGTTCAGCTCCGGGGCTTCTCTCTGAAGGTG
>CAZFNR010000021.1:0-32258 GCA_964520525.1 uncultured Muribaculaceae bacterium | reverse complement strand
AAGACAAAGACCAAAACAAAGACCAGAACAAGGACCAAGACAAAGACCAAAACAAAGACCAAAACGAAGGTAATCAAGATAAAGACAAGCAAGACCGAAAGCAGAATCAAAAGCCACAAGGTATAAGCGATGCCAATGCTGAAAAAATCTTGAAAACCATGGAGAATGAAGAAAATGCGACACGCCGACGCATAAACGCCAAGAAACAAGAAAGCGAAGCCAAGGCATCTAAACGCAACATTTTAAAACCGTGGTAGCAATTCTGAACGATATGAAACGTCTATTCGTCATATTAGCATTAATGATTTCTGTCGCAGCCACCGCGCTCGCAGAGACCACGTTTACAGTAATCCCTCCGAGACAGGTCATAGCGGGCAACAGATTCGCCGTGACGTTCCGTCTGCAAAATGCCGAAGGGAGCAGCCTTAACGCTCCGCAAATCAACGGATGCACATTACTCTATGGACCATCGACATCCACGATGCAGTCATATCAAGTAGTCAACGGACAAGCGACTTCCACTTCCTCCATTGACTACACCTACACTTATCGCGCCGACAAAGCCGGGACATTCACAATCGGAAGCGCATCGATTGTAGCTGAAGGCAAAACGCTACGCACCAAAGAGGTACAGTTTAAGGTTCTTCCTGCCGACACACAACAATCAGGTCAACGTCCACAGGTGTCAGTAGATGATTATACCACACAAACGCCCGACCGCCAAGTGACGAACGATGACGTGTTTGTGCGCATCATCCTTTCAAAATCCCAGGCATACGAACAAGAGGCGATAGAATGCACGATTAAGCTTTACACCAAATATCAAATTAGTTCGTTCATGCCCACAACGCAACCAAGTTTCGATGGATTCCTAATCGACGAAGCCGACGTGCAACCCGCATTGAACGAAATGGAGCATTACCGCGGCCAAAACTATATGACCGCCATTCTCAAAAAGTGCATTATATTCCCCCAAAAGTCCGGCAAACTGACAATCAACTCAGGACGCTATGATCTGACGGTGGTGCAATATGAGCGTATCAACATGGGATTTTTCGGCAGCACACGTCCCGTGGAAAAGAAAATACAAGTAAACTCAAACTCCGCTTCTGTTAACATACTCGAGCTGCCCAATCCGCAACCGGAAGGCTTTAACGGAGCCGTCGGCCAGTTCTCCATCGACAGCAAGCTCAACGGGACATCGTTCCGTACTAATGAGGCCGCCTCACTTACCTACACAATCAAAGGGACCGGCAATATCAAATACCTCAAAGAACCGGCGACCGACTTCCCTTCGGAATTTGAGTTATACACTCCCAAAACCGACATTTCATCAAAGGTCAGTGGTTCAAACGTCACAGGCTCTATGACAATAGAGTACACATTTGTGCCGCAAAGTGTGGGCAAATTCACTATCGGAGCCGACGAATTTGTTTACTTCAACCCATCATCAAAGAAGTATGTTACACTGACAACGCCATCCTACAACCTCGACGTGGCAAAAGGAGCAGGAACCAGCACATCCACAGTAGTCAAACAGGATGTCAAAGCGAAAAACACCGACATATTGCACATCAAACTCGGTGATAAATCTCTGTCGCCAACCCACACACTCATTATCAGAACTTGGTGGTATTGGACAATCTACATTTTGCTCACAGCCATTTTGACAGTGTCAGTGGTAATGGCCGCAAAACGCATAAGGCTCAACGCCGACGTGACCGGGCGCAAACTCGCCAAAGCCAACAAAGTCGCCCGTCGACGACTCAAGACGGCCGAAGGATTCATGAAATCACAACAGAGCGATAAATTCTACGAAGAAACCCTCAAGGCCGTATGGGGCTATCTCAGCGATAAGCTTTCGATTCCGGCATCACAGTTGACACGACAAAACATCGCTAACGAGCTTAAAGATTACGGAGCGCCCGACGAGCTGATATTACGCTTCATCGATGTACTTGACGCCTGCGAAATGGCACGATACGCACCAACTGAAAGCGAGAACAGGCTTGAAAGCATCTACCAACAAGCATCGTCGGCCATGAACGAAATGGCCGGAATCAAACGGACAAAACGATAATCATCACCTCCCTACCTCACTGTCATGAAAAAAATCGTTTCATTGCTTATAATTGCTTTAGCGGTATTGACCTCGCAAGCCGCATCTCTTACCGAACAAGGCGATTCGGCATATACCGCCGATGATTTCCAACGAGCAGCCGAACTTTACGCCAAGGCGGCAGAAACCGAAGGGACATCGAGCGCACTGTTCTACAATCTCGGTAATACCTACTATCGTATGGGGCAACTCGGCAAGGCGATACTCAACTACGAACGCGCTCTAAAACTCGACCCGACCAATGAGGATGCCCGCGCGAACCTTGCGTTTGTCAACTCACGCATTATCGACCGGCCAGGCGACCGCGGGTCGGTAATGAGCAAAATAGTCGATGACACTGCCTCATCAGCCCACTCCAACACCTGGAGCTTGTTGGCCATTGGGAACTTCACTCTGTTACTTATAGCCATCGCAGTCTACATCTTCTCCGACAACGTCACCTTACGCAAAGTGAGCTTTTTCGGAGGACTCGCATTGCTCGCACTGACAATAGCCGGAATCATTCTCGCTGTTATCGCCGCCGATAAAGCCACCTCAACCGAGCGCGCAGTCATCATCGCTCCCTCCACTCAATTAAGCACCTCTCCACGCCTACCAAAAGACAAAACCGAACAAGCCATATTGCTCCACGAAGGGACAGTTGTTGAAATTATAGACTCAGTTGCCACACCTGCCGACACAGCCAACCCTGTTTGGCTTGACGTAAGAGTCGACAACGCTAATAGAGCATGGATTTCAAAAAGCGACACAGAACGCATATAATTTTGAGATGAAAGTCAAGCACGCTATCTAAACAACTGTAAATCGCATGGTTATAACCATGCGATTTTGTTTATGCAAAATTTTATGTTTTAAAACATATTACTTTTTGCCGAAAAAATTTGGTGATTACAGAATAACATCCTACATTTAACTCCACATTAAAACCGATAACCGATTTATTAACTCAAACTTAATAGTATCATGACTAAAACTATTTCTTTCAACGATCTTCGCCGTCTCAAAGACAGCCTCCCCGATGGTTCGATTCACCAGATCGCCGATAAGTTAAATATAACCGCGCAGACGGTGCGCAACTATTTTGGAGGCAGCAATTATCAATTTGGCAAGAACTGTGGCGTACACATTGAACCGGGTCCCGATGGAGGTATTGTAGTCCTCGACGACACTACCATCTATGACATGGCAGTCCAGATTCTTCAGGAACAGGAAAAATAATCGTCATCATTAACCATCAAAGTCAATGCGACGTTAAAAAAACAGGCGGGTGTCCATACACTCCGGCTGTGTTATTGTATCAAATCTATCTTTCAACTCCATAATCTCAATGGGCGAAGAACGACTAATCACAGTGGCCATCCACACCTACGAGAAGGCCGTAATGCTCAGGACTCTACTGGAAAGCGAGGGAATAGATGTCGCATTGCAAAACGTAAACCTGCTACAGCCCGTCGTCTCGTCGGGTGTCAGGGTACGCATCAAGGAGCGCGACCTTCCCTTGGCTCTGCGAATTATTGAAAATGCCGAAATTTTCACCATCCCAACCGAACAACGCACCGCTAAAAAGGTCGCGCCAATCCTTGTGCCAACCGACTTTTCCGACTATTCATCATGCGCCGCTTCCATCGGGTTTGAAATTGCCCACAGGCTAAAAACCGACGTAGTCTTTCTGCACTCATATATTGACCCATACCGCACCGGGAACCTTCAACTAACCGATGCTTTCAGCTATGACCAGATTGACGACGAAGAACGCAAGAAAGTGGAAACGGAAGTCAATGGATTGATGACCGGTTTCACAAGCAAAATAAGAAACAAGATTAAAAATGGTGACATACCTCCTGTAAAATTCTCATCGATAGTGACCGAAGGGATTCCGGAGGAAACAATCTTAGAATATACCCGCACCAATTCCACATCGCTCATTGTAATGGGAACACGCGGGCGAGGGAAAAAAGAGAGAGAAATGATAGGCAGCGTCACCGCCGAGGTCCTCGACTCTTGTCGCACATCGGCTTTCACTGTGCCGGAATCGGCGACTCTCTCGTCAGTCAAGAATATCAGGGACATCATCTTTTTCAGCAACCTTGAGCAAGATGACATATTGGCACTTGACTCATTCTACCGGCTATTTCCCGACTCGGCGTTCAACGTCACCATCGTGCATATTCCCGGGAAAAAAGAGCGCGAAGAAACCAGAGCCAAAGCCATTGACTCACTGCTCGGCTATTGCCGCAAGCACTACACAGGCTATGTTTTCGATGTCAAAGATATCAAGCTGCAATCAATCGTAGAGGATTTCAACGCTATCTCAGCCCAACAGCCCATAAATCTCATTGTGGTGCCTAACAAAAAGAAAAATATATTCGCACGACTGTTCAATCCAAGCCTCGCCCATAAATTGCTTTTCCACGCCGACATACCTATGATGGTCATCCCTGTGTGACAACCAAGATGACAACTCTTTGATTTCTATTTTCCGACACCCCCACTCGACAAAGCTTAAATAAATTTGGCTTTGCTCTCGACTTATTCGTATCTTTGCATAAAACTTCAACTTACAAAGCATTATGTGCAATTTTTTACAAACGATAGCGATGTCAACAATGCTTTTGGCCTCCACGTCGGCTATGGCTGCTGACGCCGAAGCTCCTATCATCGACCGTCCCGACTTTAAAAGTCCCGACGGAGTGTTTACAATCGAGGCACTCGAAGCCCTTGGCCGCGTGAGCGAGCCGGTGGTGTCGCCCGACAAAAAGCAGATACTCTACGGCATATCTTACGAGAGCGTAGAGCAGAATAAAAGCAACCGCGACCTATATGTGATGAACATCGACGGCAGCGGGCAGAAACGTCTGACTCATACCGCCGACTCAGAGAACGGTGCGGTATGGATTGATGGAGGAAAACGCATCGCGTTCCTAACTAAAGATGGCGAAAAACAGCAACTTTGGGTGATGAATGCAGACGGCAGCAATCGCAAAGCCGTAACATCGCTCGAAAAAGGGGTGGAAGGATTCCTTTTCTCGCCCGACGGCACCAAGGTTATACTTGTCTCACCTATCAAATATTCCCGCACGGCACAGGATATTTATCCCGACCTGCCAAAGGCTACCGGTCGTGTAATCGACGACCTGATGTACAAACACTGGGATGAATGGGTAACTGAAATTCCACATCCCTTTTTGGCCGACTTCGATGGCAACACTGTCAGCAACGTGATTGACATTATGCATGACGAACCATACGAGTCCCCGATGCGCCCATTCGGCGGCGTCGAATCGTTTGCATGGTCGCCCGACTCGAAACAGCTCATCTATGTCTCCCGCAAAAAGACAGGCATGGACTATGCAGTGTCAACCAACTCTGACTTATACCTCTATGACCTCGCGACAAAAGCCACCACCAATCTCACCGAAGGGATGGAAGGCTACGATACCAACCCCGTGTTTTCTCCCGACGGTAAATATGTGGCTTGGCTCAGCATGGAGCACGACGGCTATGAATCAGACAAAAACCGCATTTTCATCATGAACCGCGCCACAGGCGAAAAAAACGACCTGACCGCCGAGTGGGATTACACTGTCAACGAAATAGCATGGAACCCCGATGGCAAATCATTGTATTTCATAGCCCACCATCAGGGAGTCACCCCGATATTCTCAATCTCTATCAAGAACTGCGAGGTAAAGATGGTCGCCACCGGGATATGCGACTTCACAACCTTGTCGCCCGTCGACGGCAAGACGCTCATCACCATGAACCACTCGATGCTGTATCCCAACGAGATATTCTCAGTCAAGGGAGGTGAAGCAAAGCAATTGACCGCCGTCAACAAGGAAATTTTCGACCAACTCGAAATGCCAACCGTGGAGAAGCGCATGGTTCCGACCACCGACGGAAAAGAGATGCTCACTTGGGTCATAATGCCCCCGAAAATGGACAAGAGCAAGAAATATCCTGCCATGCTTTACTGTCAGGGCGGTCCGCAGCAAGCTGTAAGTCAATTTTGGAGCTATCGTTGGAATTTCGCACTGATGGCGTCAAACGGCTATGTAATCATAGCTCCTAACCGACGCGGACTTCCGGGATTCGGCACGGAATGGAACGCTCAGATTTCAGGCGACTATAGCGGGCAGAATATGCGCGACTACCTGAGTGCGGTAGATGACGTGAAAAAAGAGCCTTGGATTGACGCCGACCACATAGGGGCCACGGGAGCGAGCTATGGCGGATTCTCGGTATACTGGCTTGCAGGAAACCACGACAACCGTTTCGCTTGCTTCATTGCCCATGCCGGAATTTTCAACACCGAAACCCAGTATCTCGAAACCGAAGAGATGTGGTTTGCCAACTGGGACCTCGGCGGCCCGTTCTGGGACAAAGAGAACACCGTTGCGCAACGTTCGTTCAAAGACTCGCCTCACCGCTATGTCGACCGCTGGAACACCCCGATACTCGTCACCCACGGTGAATATGACTTCCGCATCCTGGCCTCTCAAGGGATGATGGCATTCAACGCCGCTCGTCTAAGAGGTGTACCCGCCGAAATGGTCATTTTCCCCGACGAAAACCACTGGATACTCAAACCTCAGAACGCCATCATGTGGCAACGTCTGTTCTTCCGATGGGCCGACAAGTGGCTCAAACCCAGCCAAAGCGAATGAAAGCCCTGCTAACCGTTGGATTGCTGATAGTGTCAAACATCATGATGACCTTCGCATGGTACGGACACCTCAAACTCCAAGAGATGAAAATCAGCACTGACTGGCCGCTTTTCGGCATTATACTCTTTTCATGGGGGATAGCTCTCGGCGAGTATTGCTGTATGGTGCCAGCCAACCGAATCGGCTTCGAAGGTAATGGCGGACCATTTTCTCTGATGCAGCTCAAGATTATCCAAGAAGTCATCACGCTCATCGTCTTCACTATCATAGCTACTGTGATGTTTAAAGGCGAATCGCTTCATTGGAATCACTTCGCCGCATTCATCTGCCTCATTCTCGCAGTTTACTTTGTATTTATGAAATAGGTATATACATATAGCGCACTAATCCTCAAGAGGCTGTATCGTAAAGGTTCTTTATGATGCAGTCTCTACTTTTTCGGCACCAATAAAATTAATCGCCCTGTATAAAAACAACCATAAATATTCCACAGACTCTCCAAATTAATTCGTTTGACGGTTTGGAGTAAAACCGTTACCTTTGTGGCAATTATGAAAATAAGTTCAGTTTTTAGAACGATAATTGTGTCGGCGAGCCTATTTCTGGTCACAGGCACAAGTTCTTATGCCGCTAAAAAGCAGGTTATAGCCCCGTCATACGCATGGAAAATGATGCCACCACTCGGGTTGCGCGAACCAGCATCAATCGACACCAACTACATAGACTACTCCCGCCAAGCAATACCGTCAGCGATATCTGCCGCCTACGCTACCACCGGCAATCTCGGCGCGGAAGGAATAAACATGATATTTTTCGAGCGGGAGCCTATGAGCGACTTTTTCTTCAGAGACGCGCTCAGAGCATGGATTCCATCAATATATACGATGAAATTCTACAACACCCGCCTACCGATGACCCTGCTGTCATATAATACCGGCGGCTCAAAAGAGACTACACAGGACCGACTGAGTGGAACTTTTTCAGGCAACATAAATAGCAAAGCGCAGGTAGGCGCGCTCATTGACTATCTCTACTCCAAAGGCAGCTACAACTATCAGGCCACTAAAGACCTAATATGGGGATTCTCCGGGAGCTACATCGGTGACCGATATGAATTTCAAGGATACCTCAACCACTACAACCTGCTAAACAAGGAAAACGGAGGTATCACCGATGACCGATATATCACTGACCCCGCCGAGATACAAGGCGGGTCGACCAGCGTAAATACCAAGACCATACCAACCAACCTCTCCGCAGCCCACTCCAAAATAGTTGGAACCGAGCTATTGCTCAATAACAGATACAAAGTGGGCTACTGGCACGAGGAAGAGATAGATGATACAACAACACGGCGCACCTACATTCCAGTTTCGAGCTTCATATGGACTCTAAAATACAACGAAGCCAAGCATATATTCAAGAATGACGCTCCCGGCGAAGCCGCAAATTTTTGGGAACACACTTACCTCAACGGCAGCGGGACATATGACCGCACGACCTACAGCTCTCTGACCAACACACTCGGAATTTCCTTGCTCGAAGGATTCCACAAGTACGCCAAAGCCGGCCTCGGCGCATACGTCACACACCAGTTGAGAAAGTACCACCAGACAACCGACACTGTTGACCGACTGCCGGTATTACCCGAAGGTCTCTCACCCTACCCCGTCGGTAAAGTGCCGGAAAAGGCCAACGAAAACCTGATATGGGCTGGAGCCCAACTCACCAAGCAACGAGGGTCGTTGCTAACCTACGATGCGACAGCCGAAATCGGTGTTGTAGGACCGGTGGTAGGCGACTTGAAAATCGATGGGCGTATCTCCACCCGTTTCCACATGCTACGCGACTCGGTAACAATCACAGGGTATGGCAGTTTCACCAACCGCGAGGCCCCTTATTTGATGAACCACTATGTAAGCAACCATTTCATTTGGGATAATGATTTCGGGAAAGAACGAAGATTCAGAGCAGGTGGTATCCTCGACGTGCCTTTTTCAAAGACGAGAGTAAACATCGGAGTGGAAAACATTCAAAACTACATATATTTCGGTGACAATTCAATGCCGACCCAGCACGGAGGAAGCGTTCAGGTGTTCAGCGCAACTGTCAATCAGAATTTCAGTTTCAGAGCCTTGCATTGGGAAAACCGTCTAACCTATCAGACATCATCGGAGGAAAGCGTCATCCCGTTGCCGAAATTCGCCGTCTACTCCAACTTATATGTGCTTTTCAAAATAGCCACACTCCATGTTCAACTCGGAGTAGATTGCGACTACTACACCGAATATTACGCACCGGCCTACCAGCCTGCCACAATGAGCTTCCACACCCAAAAAGAGATTAAACTCGGCAATTACCCGTTCATGAACCTCTATGCCAACATGAAGCTCAGCAAAACCCGGTTCTACCTGCTCTACTCCCACTTTAACAAGGGTATGTTTGGAGGCGACAATTATTTCTCATCGCCTCACTATCCGCTCAATCCCAGCCGGTTTCTGCTTGGGGTTTCAGTCGATTTCGCCAACTGACCCAAGCCAATGACACCCCTACAGCCGATAAAAGGGCGACTGCCCCTCTACATGTTACTGCTCATCATCGCAGCGGGGACAATGGTGATGCTTAAAAATTGCAGCCACAAGACTCCGTCTGAAAGCGACGTAAAATCCGGAGGCGACACCATTGACATAGCCATAGAGATTTCTCCTATATCTTTATCAACACGCGCCGACACCCTCGGCGGATTCTACTACGATCTCATCAGGCATATAGCATCAAGCGAAGGGCTACTCGTAAAATTCGTTCCATTTTCACAAATTGATGACGCACTCTACCGACTTGGACAAGGCCGATATGACATTGTGATAGCCGATTTGCCGGTAACGACCTCAATGAAAGAGAAGTTCCTGTTTACCGACCCGATAGCCCTCGACCGCGAAGTGCTTGTTCAGCTAAAAGACTCTGTGAACGGCGAGATAGAGGCTACAACACAACATGACTTGCGGGGCGACACCGTGTGGATTCCCGCAGGTTCACCCTTCCGCGACCGCCTAATCAACCTGTCACACGAAATAGGCGACACAATCTATATTCTCGAAGATCCCGATTACGCGTCAGAGCAATTGGTAATGCTCGTTGCTCTCGGCGACATACCACGCGCAGTGGTCAATGAACGGATTGCCAAACCGATGACAAAACAATATCCCCGTCTTGACCTCTCGGTTGACATATCGTTCACCCAATTTCAATCGTGGGCCATAAACAAAAACCGCCCTGACCTCCGCGACTCGCTAAACGTCTGGCTCAAACGCCACGCCCCATTCACCGAAGCCCTCAGCCGCCGCTACTGATTTATTATTAAAACAGAATAGGAGATAACTATATGTCTTTTTGGGGATTTTTTGTGGAAATTGACGGTGTTTAATTGGCTATTCGGCTCATCCGACCACCGAAGCAATGACAACTCATCGTTTTCACGGCAATCTGACAGTTACTTGCCGCCATATTATGGTGACGGTAGCCACGCTGCGATTACGACGGCATCAATGACTATGATAACAATTTAAGCTATGACCATTTTGATGACGACCTTGACGACTTCAACTGCTCTAGTGACTTCGATGAATGGTAAAATGAAGCCCTCCACAATCAATTCAGAAAACTGCTTCGACAAAACAAAGCCCTGACTCGTGAAAGAATCAGGGCTTTACCATATGTATAATAAATGTTAAAGCTAACAAATCAGAGACCGTAGCGAGCGTAATCTGCGTTTCGCATATCTCCGGTTTCGTTGAATGCGTTGTGGAACGCAAACGCCGCGTTCAGGCTGTGAGGAGTCTGCCCACCTTTGCCCATTTTTAGATAATCCATGAGAAGCTCACGGTACATAGGGTGGGCGCAATTCTCGATGACACACTTGGCGCGATCCACGGGGTCAAGGCCGCGTATGTCGGCAATGCCCTGATCTGTCACAATGATATCGACAGAGTGTTCACTGTGATCGGCATGAGCCACCATTGGGACGATGTTACTAATCATGCCGCCTTTAGTAATCGAAGGGCAAGAGAATATGGATATATAGGCGTTGCGCGTGAAGTCACCGGAGCCACCGATACCGTTCATCATCTTCGTGCCAAGCACATGAGTGGAATTGACGTTGCCAAAGATGTCGGCTTCAAGAGCGGTATTCATGGCAATGACACCTATGCGGCGTATCACCTCCGGGTTATTTGAAATCTCGGCGGGACGCATCAGAATCTTGTCGGCGAAGTATGCCATATCCGGGAACAGCTTTCTCTCGGTATCATCGGAAAAAGTCATCGAGCAAGTGCTGGCGAACGTGCATTTACCTTTCTTCATCAGTTCGATAACGGCATCCTGGATAACTTCGGTATACATCATGAACGGAGGAATTTCTGTGCTTTCTCCAAGGTCGTAGAGCACGGCATTGGCCACATTACCAACGCCCGATTGCAACGGCAGGAACTCTTTAGGTATGCCCCCTCGACGATATTCTCCCAAAAGGAATCTTACCACATTGGCACCAATCTGTTTCGATACCTCATCGGGAGCCGTAAACGGTTTCACACCGTCAAGGAAATTTGTTTTAACGATTCCCACGACTTTGCCGGGATTGATTTTCAGCACTGGAGAGCCTATGCGGTCGTTGGCAGCGTAGATGGGTATCTCGCGACGACGGGGCGGGTCCTGCAAAAGGACGACGTCGTGCATACCGCAAAGGCTTTTGGGCAACGCTTCGTTAAGCTCGATGAAAATTTTGTCGGCGAGAGTGGCGTAAGTAGGCACATTGCCAACGCCGGTACCAAGAATTACTTCTCCATCAGGAGTAATATCGGCGGCTTCAATAATCGCATAGTCGATTTTGCCATAAAAACCGTATCTCACTTCTTGGGCCATTTCTGAGAGATGACGGTCACAGTAGTGGGTATCGTGGCTGTTGATGCGTTTGCGCAAATCTGGCACGTTCTGGTAGGGAGCGCGGCGGTTTATAGCGTTGGCACGCGACAAAGCCCCGTCGACGTGGTCACTTGTAGATGCGCCGGTGAACAAATTGACTTTAAAGGGTCGTCCTTCTTCATGTTCCTTAACCGCTTTAGCGGCCAAAGCCTCAGGTATAGCTTTAGGGGTACCTGGGGCAGTGAACCCCGACAGGCCAATGGTGTCGCCATCTTTAATCATGGCAGCCGCTTCATCGGCAGTGATGTAATTAAATGCCATTATGATGATAAAATTGGGTTAATTGGTTTTGCGAAAAACTCTGTTTTCAGTAATTTTGTGCAAAAATAGACAAATTCTTATTTATTAACAAAATTTTTAGTCCATTATATCTATGATTATAGATAAATCGGCAAAGTAATCATTTCAACGATGACAAACATCAATCATGATATGCAGCAGTCGGGACAAACAGACCGCAAACTATTCATAGAGACCTACGGTTGCCAAATGAATGTGGCCGACAGCGAAGTTGTGGCTTCGATTCTCGGCATGGCCGGATATTCTGCGACAGATGACATAGAAGAAGCCGACGCTATATTGCTCAATACCTGCTCCATACGCGAAAACGCCGAACAGAAGATTATCGGTCGACTGGCATACCTCGCGTCGCTACGGCGCAAGCGCAAAGAATCCAGACTCATTATAGGAGTAATCGGGTGCATGGCCGAAAGAGTCCGCAACGAGCTTATCGACAATCATGGGGTTGACATTGTCGCGGGACCCGACTCCTACCTCGACCTCCCTAATCTTTTCGCCGCCGCCGAGGCCGGAGAGAAAGCCATTAACGTGGAACTGAGCACCACCGAAACCTACCGCGAGGTGATTCCGAGCCGCATCACAGGCAACCGTGTCAGCGGATACATCAGCATAATGAGGGGGTGCAACAACTTTTGCTCCTATTGCATCGTGCCTTACACAAGAGGCCGCGAACGCAGCCGCGAGCCGCAAAGCATACTCAACGAGCTCGCAGATTTGCGTGAGAAAGGGTTCAAGGAAGCTACATTGTTGGGGCAAAACGTCAACAGTTACCGTTTCGAGCGTCCCGACGGAACAATCGTCGGTTTTGACCGCCTGCTCGCCATGGTGGCAGAGGCGGCTCCCGACATGAGAATCAGATTCACCACATCACACCCCAAAGATATGACCGACGAAATAATCAACGTGATAGCGGCATATCCTAACGTATGCAACCATATCCACTTGCCGGTCCAATCGGGCAGCGACAAAGTGTTAAAGGCGATGAACCGCAAATACACACGCGAATGGTATCTCGACCGCGTGAGAGCCATACGCAAGGCCATCCCTGATTGTGGCATCTCGACCGACCTCTTCACCGGGTTTCACGATGAGAGCGAGGAGGATTTCGAGCAGACGCTAAGTCTGATGCGAGAAGTAGGGTTTGATTCGGCGTTTATGTTTAAATACTCTGAACGGCCGGGCACTCTCGCAGCCCGTACAATGCCCGACAACATACCCGATGATGTGAAAATAGCACGGCTCAACCGAATGATAGCATTGCAAAATGAGCTATCTCTCGCCTCAAATCGTCGCGACATCGGCAAAATGTTTGATGTTCTTGTCGAGGGAGTTTCTAAGCGCAGCCGCAACCAATGGGTAGGTCGCACCGTTCAAAACAAGGCTGTAGTCTTCCCACGCGGTGACTACCGTGTCGGCGACACTGTAAGAATCCGTGTCATCGATGCCTCGTCGGCAACGCTTATCGCTGAACTTGCCTAAGCGATAAAATGCTCATTTCTTCCCTTTTTACAAATGCAGAATTTTTCTTAAATTCGCGCCTTGATTGCGTGTGCATTTTCATCTAATGCCTGACAACTCTATATTTTTACCTTAAATTGCTTAATATTACAAATTTAAACTAAATATTTTTACCCTAAATGGAATTTTTGAAATCCTTTATGTGTGCAGCCTTGGCTTCCTCTTGCCTAATGGCTGACGCAGCTGTCGGCTTCAAGTTCGACACAGCAACAGCTGTTGACTTGACTGTCACCTACGCCGACAACATCTACACAATCACAACAACGGGTAACGACCCCCACATCACGTCTACCGCTCTTGCGAGCGACTGCTCAGACGGTGATGCCAAATTGGCCTTCCAGTACCAATCTTCCGAAGCCATTTCCGACCTTCAAATCTTCTTTATGGCTCCCGACGAGTCTGAGAGCAAATCTGTCCACTACAACAACCTAATCAGTGCCCGCACTGCTTGGACAACAGCCTCTACCAACATCGCCAACCAAAAAAGCTCTTTCACTTGGGGTTCTACCGGAAACAAACTTCGTTTCGACTTCGGGAACAAAGCCGGTGTGACCATCAAGATTCGCCAACTCGGTATCTACGGCACCGCTTCGGTTTCAGATACCGACAAAAACACTCAAGTTACAAACCTATCGAGATACCTTGGCGGAAACTACCCCGCTAAAGTCGAAAACGTAAAAGTGACTTCCGACAAAGTCATTATTTCTGGCACTGCCGTCGGACCGGGCAAACTACTCGACGTGCGTATGTACGGCAACATACAGCCGCTTTCAAGCTACTCTACTGCCGCGACTCTCGACTCTGCCGGTACATTCCAAGTTGAAGTGCCTCGCTACGTCACAGCCAGCGGCTACAACTACGACCGTCTACTCTCGCGTTGGGCTATCGTTGACGCGACCGGAACACTACAATCCCACGGTCACTATGCCGACGAGGTATCGGCCATTCGCCACGCAACTCCGGGTGTGCTCAAAAGCAAAAAAGGTCTCGGTGGTCTCACCAACCAAAGCCTTGCCGACGTTGCTGCCGATAAACTCGGCGTTCACAGCGTTACTATCAACTTCCTCCTCAATGAGTTCGTCTCAATCACTCCTCGCACGGGATACGTCGAACACGAATACTGCGGACGCAAATACTATATGAACGCCGCTAAGCAAACCTACCACGACAACATTCTGAAATCACTCGAAAAAAATGGTGTCGTCGTTGCTGGCATCATCCTTATCGCACCTACCGGTGGCGACCCGCAATTTGCCGCGACTATGTACCACCCCGAGTTCCAAAAAATCGGGACTAACACCTACTACACTATGCCCGACATGGGCGAGATTGACGCTATTCACGCCTACGCCGCTGCTATTGACTACCTCGCCAACCGATACTCACAGACCGGTAACGGACGCATCCACCACTGGGTTATCCACAACGAAGTTGACCAACACCGTTCCTGGACAAATATGGGTTCCGACCCGCGCCTCCTTCGTCTCGTCGACACCTACGAGAAATCTATGCGACTCGTTTCCAACATCGTGCGGCAATACGACCCCAACGCCTACGTCCTCGCGTCTTTCACATCAAGCTGGGCTAGCACACACGGCAACGGAGGTTTCTCGGCTAAAACTATGCTTGAGCATATTGTAAACTACAGCGCTGTCGAAGGCGACTACCGTTGGGGTATCGCGGCTCACCCCTACCCTAAAGACTTCTTCAAACCCAAATTCTGGACTGCTGACACCGACGCTACATACGACGAAAATTCAGGCTTCAGCACATTCAAAAACATCGAAGTTATTTCCGACTGGGTTCTACGTCGCGAACACTACTACAAAAACGAAGAAAAACGCATCCTTTTCTTCACCGAAAACGGCGTAAATTCACTCGACAACTCCACTACAAACCTAAACGTTCAAGCTGCCGGTGCCGCTTGGGCATGGAAAAAGTCTAAAGCCAACTCCGGGGTCGACGCTATCATGTGGCACAACTGGTGGGACAACCCCGCAGAAGGCATATGCCTCGGTCTCCGCGACTCCAACCTTAAAGCTAAGCCTTCTTGGTACGTTTGGCAAGCCGCCGGAACCGACAATGAGTCTGCTGTCCTCGACCAATACAAGTCTACACTCGGCATCTCTGAATGGAGCGAAATCTACAAGACTGTTTCGCGTGTCGGCGAGCGCACTCTTCGTCTCGAAATCGACCCCGCTACGGCTTCAAACATCGAGGCAACTTGGAACACTGACTACCAATACTATTCACTCAAAACTTCTACCAACGACCCTCACATCGAGACCGTTGCGACTACTAAGGCCGTTTCGAGCAACGCTAACTTCCTTACGTTCGACTACAAAGCGAGCACCGACCTCGCTCTCGAGCTGTTCTTCTCTCCCGTTTATGCGGCCGACCGCTCTTTGGTTCACCAAATCAAAGAAGTTCATGACTGGAAACGCGCCAACATCAACATCTCTGCGTTACGCAACATCTGCGACTGGGGCGGGGTAGGTAGCAAAATACGCATCGACCCGGGTTCGACCGATAAAACAAAATGGTTCATCGTGCGCCACATGGTTGTCAACAACGGTGCTATCGCGCCAGCCGCTCGACTAAACGCCAAATCTTCCGGGGCGAATAACGGCACTCTCACACTCGACTCAAGCCTCGGCACGGCCACTATGGTTACAACCGGAACCGACCCCTACTTCTTCACAAACGCACTTGAAACAAACCTCGAACTGACAGCCGACAAAATCACTTTCGAATACCAAGCCTCGGCCGACATTCCCAACTTCAAATTCTACTTCTGCGACAAACTCAGCGAAAAACGTTCGGTCAACGCCGGCACGCTGAAAGCCACAACAGAATGGAAACGTTGCGTTGTCGACATTAACGACATCATCGTAAACCACGGTTGGGGTTTTGAAGGCGACTACCTCCGCATCGACCCGGGTTCGGCTACAGGTGTCACTTTCAAAATGCGCGCGCTCAGCATCAATGATGGTTCTTTCACTTCTGAGCACCGGCTCCTTATCGATAACAAGTCGGCTCAAAACCTCTCGCTCTCGAGAGACTACAACCCCGACGCAGACACCTCCGAAAGCATCTCTAAACTTATGTACAATGGCTGGTATGTCAACACCACCGGCTCCGACCCCCACTTCGCTATCAATCCCCTGACGATTAACCTTAACGACGACGCTTCTAAACTTCACATCGTCTACAAATCAAGCGTCAACATCGGCAACGTCGAGCTGTTCTTCCTATACCCCGAAAACGCTAAACGTTACAAAGTCTATGCCGGAGTGATGCCAGCCTCAAACGAGTGGAAAGAAATCGTCCTTGACATCGCTAATGCACGCAAATCCTACGGTTGGGGTTATGCCGGTGACGCTCTTCGCATAGACCCCGGCTCAACTGTCGGTGCCGAAATTCAGATTCAGTCGCTCACTATCAACGACCAGGCAGGAATCACTACGGGCGTTGAAGAGACCACCGACAATTCTTGGAGCCTTTACGCTACCAACGGTGGAGTTATCGTCAACACCAACAGTCCAAAAGCGTTCACGTTCTACAACCTCCAGGGAATCCCCGTGGCAAACGTAAATGTCGATGGTCAGCTATTCATTCCCCTCGCCACCGGTATGTACATTGTTAACGGTAAAAAAATAATCGTCCGCTAACAACAGAGTTCCTATAACCCACAGTCGGGGCCGTGTCGCTGATTTCGCGACATGGCCCCGACGCAATTTATACCTATCTTTTTACACAAATTTAAAAGCTTTTAGCTTTACAAAATTCAAAATTTTATTAATTTTGCGACGGAAAACGATTTTACTACAACTCGTTGATTGCGCTGCGATTAAATGGCTCTCATCACGGCGCGATTATTATGTTAACGACCAATAGAGCCGACCTTAACTTACCGAATCGTGAAAACTTTCATCATCCCAATGTTCGCATTGTCAGCATCGCTCCTTGCGCCAGTCTCGACCGCTTTCGCCATCAGCGCGGCACCCGTGGTCATGAAAGCCTCGTCAGTCACAGCATCAGAGCCACAACTCGAGCAACCGCGCGTCTACGAAGGATACGCTAAAGTGCAGCTTCTTTGGACCTTCAGCGGCACTGGCACTCGACCCGATGCCTACGATGTCTACCGCAACAACGTCGTCGTGGCTAAAGGTGTAGAAGTGATGAACTATGTCGACCACAACCTTCCAGCAGGCGACTACCAATACAAAGTAGCATCGGTCTACTACACCACCGACGCTTCAGGCAACCAAATCAGGCGTTCCGAGACGGCATTCAGCCGCATCTATTCCGTCACTATCGGCAACCGCGACAAACTGATGGAAACCTACGGCATCGACGAGATTTACAACTACGACATTAACGAAAGTTCCGTATTCGCCAACCTCGAAGCAGCTCCCGGCTTCTACAAGCAGGACCTTTATAGACAAGGCGTGATTCGCGACGGCAAGTGGTTTATCGCCCAACGCGACGACAATAAGCCCGACACCACGGAAGTCACCACGACCGGCGGCGGCATAATCTGTTTCGATGCTAACGCCGGCAGCGCCGAAGCAATGGCGGCATCGGCTAAAAAAATCTTCAGCTACTCATCCTACACCAACATCGGGTTGACTATCGACGGCCCGGGCAACTTCTTCATGCGCTACCGTTATGGCACTGCCGGCGGTAACCGCGAGTTCACCAAGACATTCAAAAACGGAAAATTTGTGACATTCGCCGACAACCACTCTTCGGTAACTAAAGAAACAGTTTTCGCAAGTATGGGTGATACTGTCGGCATCCCGTCATCATCATCCATACAACTACGCTACGACTTCTACTCGACCGACGGCGGCGACCTGCTCAACGGCACCGGAAAGCTATATATGACCCAATCCGGCTCAAATGTCGGCAAAGTGGTTAGCTTCGCCAACGGCAAAATCACCGGCTACAAAGACTATGAGGCAAACACTGCGATAAACGGTTCAGAAAACTACTTCTACAAGCTCGACGGGCGTGACGATATGATTCTCGACCTACGTAGCTCGGGTGTCTATTTAATCAAAAGCAACGGCACTAAGGCCGACAACGTGCCACTGTTCACCACCGACCGCCACCACTACAACATCGGCGGTGCATCGGTCTGGTTCAACAACGACCTGATTCTCGTAGTCCCCGACACTCCAGGGCTCAAAAACCCCGGAAACTTCCTGCTCGCTAAAGGCTCGCCCGACCTCTCAAAACCTTTGGTCGAAGGCACTAACAAAAACGTCAACGCCGCCGACGTGCTGCTTGCCGAGGACAAAATGATTCCAATCCTGTCAGTCGAGCAAACCACACTACCCAACCCCACCATCTACAACAGTCGCGGTATGTGGTACGGCATCGAAAAACATGAAGAAACCGGCAACCGCTACTTCGATTTCTACCTGTTCGTCCCGGGTATGCGATTCGCTAAATACCGCATCTACCCGCAGCTAATCATTTCCGGGGAGGCAGACTTCAACCTTTCGATTGTCTACGACAAAGCCGATGGAAAAAACATTGACATCAAAGCCGTCAAAGGCACCGTAGCATGGAAACCCATAACTCTCGATACCGGCTATACGCTCAAAGGCTACACCGTTGAAATCCTCAACCAAAACGACCAAATCGTCGAGAGCCACACCGTCGCTGCCGACGCCGCAGCTGATACCGACGGATTCTTGCGACTATCAACCGATAGCTGCCTCGAAACCGGCCACAGCTACACAGCCCAAATTTACGCTAAATATGTCAACAACCTCGACCCTGAATGGGTAAAGACATCCACACCGCTTCTCGTCGCTTGCAATCCCATTGACTACGAGACGGTAACACCCACAGGGGCTATCAGCGTCTGGAAAGCCACCACATTCTCTCATTCCGAACTCGGCAAAAAGCCTTATCCCGAAGAAGACACCTACTTCGTCAACTACCGGCTTGACATCGACATCAACGGTGTGACCGAGAGCGACGAGCCTGTAAGTCACTACGAAGTGTGGTATCGCAAAGCCAACGACCCCGTCGGAACTCATCCCAACCGTTTGACTGACTTCTCGGTGCTATCCGCCGATAGCCCCGCTGTTAAAGAACAAAGCACACTCAGCGGCACATACAATTTTGACGCTAAATATGTCGATGACGAATCAGGTGACATCGTGCTACGTTACTACCACCAGCCCAAAGTCGACGAAGACGGCGACCTGCTCAACGACTACGAAAACCCGACAGATTGGGAATACTACATCGTGGCACGCTATGCCGACAACGCCGACAATGCGGCCATCAAACGCGAAGCCACATCGGCTCGCATCACCCCCAACTTCCGTGGCACAACCGGAGTCGCCGAATTGACCGACGCAGCGACCATTGAGGGCGTCAACCCCGCAATTACCCGCGGTGACGTGACTGTCACTTCGCCCGACGCCATCGACAACGTGGTCATCTACGGCATCGATGGGCGCATAGCGGCTACCATAGCAGGCAACGGCGAAACGGTCCTACACACCGACCTGTCGCAGCTTGCTCCCGGTATGTACCTATTAAGCGTCAACGGCCGACCAGCACATAAACTCGTCAAGCAGTAATACAATCCACTTCATCCCATGCGGGTCTTGGCCGATAATTTCGCAGCCAAGACCCGCTTCTTTTTCCTCGGTCGGTTACCCACTTGCCGAGTCATCGTAATAGGCAATTTACCCTCGTTGAACTTGCCAAGCCCGAAAATGTCATCCATTGCCAAAGTTTTTTCATTAAACACTTGACATGGGGGGCGGAATTTTATTAATTTCGCGGAATATTGGGTATAATGTGCCTATTGACCAATTATGAACAAAAAACAAAATCAGCTCGTCTCTACTTTCAGCGCGCAAATCACGTCGACCGTCAGTGTGGCGTTGGTATTGCTTGTGCTCGGCATAATGGCGCTGATGGGGATTGCGGCACGCTCGGTCACCCGGGACATCAAAGAGAACATGGGCTTCAACATAATATTGGCAGATGGCGTCGCAGACAAAGCCGTCAATAACCTAAAGCAACGTCTCGGTCAATCACCGTATGTGTCAAGCTATTCGTTCATCTCTGCCGATGACGCATTGCGCCAGTGGCAAGAAGACACGGGCGAAGACCTCAGCGGCGTGTTAGACGTGAACCCGTTTTACGGAGAGTTTGATGTCAAAGTCAAGGAACTGTATGCTAACGTCGACAGCATCGGAGCAATCACTGAAACGTTAAAGACAGACCCCGCCGTTGGTGAGATATCAGTCCACACCGAAATCGTCGAGACAATCAACCGCAACATTCGCAGCATAGCTACCGTACTGATTATAATAGCCGCCACATTGCTGCTCATATCATTCATGCTGATTAACAACTCAGTGAGGCTTACAATCTATTCACGGCGATTCATCATACACACCATGAAACTCGTCGGAGCCACGCCGGGATTTATCAGAAGACCGTTTTTAATCAACAACATCGTCCACGGCATAATAGCCGCAGTCATAGCAACAGCCATACTCGCCGGACTTCTCTATTACACCCACTCACTCGACACATCGGTCGCCTATGCAGTTACATGGAGCGATGCGGCTTGTGTGTTTGGCGGAATTTTAGTGACAGGTGTACTGATATGTTTTATATCGGCACTGATTTCAACCAACCGCTACCTGCGACTCAGCTACGACGATATGTTCAGATAAATATTCAGAAACAATGTCAGACAAAATAAAATCTCAAAAAATGTCCGAATCGGAAATCGAAAAAGAGAAAGCGGTTCAATTCCCGCTTGTAAAAACTAATTTCATATTGATGGGCATAGCTGCAGCAGCCATTGTCATCGGATTTCTGCTGATGCTTGGTTCCGGTTCATCGGAAGCAAACGGATTCAACATCGACATATTCAGCACTCGCCGCATTGTCGTAGGACCTATAATATCATTCCTCGGTTTCATCTTCATGGGATTCGGAATAATCTACCGACCCAAAAATCAGCGTTGAGACAAACGCCATTAAGAGATTACACTAACATTATCAATACGACTCCACACTATTATTATGAATTGGTTAGACGCCCTAATTATGGGTATCGTACAAGGATTGGCCGAATATCTCCCCATCAGCAGCAGCGGCCATCTTGAAATATTCCGTGAAATTTTAGGTCTGAACCTCAACGGCTCAGATTCGCTGCAATTTGACGTAACACTCCATGTAGCCACTGTGCTTAGCACCATTGTTGTACTGTGGCGCGAGTTTTTGCCACTGTGCAAATCGTTTTTCACCTTTAGCAATGACGACAACGCCCGTTATGTTTATAAGATATTGCTGTCGTGCATCCCTGTAGCTATAGTTGGCTTGTTTTTTAAAGAGACTGTCGAGCAATTTTTCGGAAACGGGTTGTTGCTCGTAGGCGTTTGCCTGTTGGTGACTGCGGCTTTGTTGTCTTTTGCATATTTTTTCCGTACGAAGCCATTGCAAACTAACAAATTAACCGGGAAAGTTTACAAACCGCGCGACATCACTTGGCTCGACGCATTCATTATCGGATGCTCCCAGGCTATCGCCGTACTTCCGGGTTTAAGCCGTTCAGGTACGACAATCGCCACAGGTATCTTACTTGGCGACAAGCGCGAGCAGGTTGCCCAGTTCTCGTTTTTCATGGTCATCATCCCGATTCTTGGAGAAGCGTTACTCGGATTGAAAGATATAATAACTGAGGCACCCGATGCGGCTACCGAATCGATAGGAATTTTACCTCTCACTGTGGGTTTTTTGGCATCGTTTATAGTTGGCTGCATAGCTTGCCGGTGGATGCTTGAGATCGTTAAACGCGGCAAACTCGTGTGGTTTGCCGTCTATTGCGCAATTGCCGGACTGGTTTGCATACTTTACTAAACGAGCGACTCAACAAGATGGCAATGGATTTCCTCACCGGAGAGATTCTCTACATCGACAAAACATTGCGTTGGTCGTCGTTCGATGCAGTGAAACGCATACGCGGGACTCTGCTTAGACGTATGCACCTAAAAAAGATGAAGGTTGGCCATGCAGGGACTCTTGACCCTCTCGCCACCGGCGTAATGATAATATGCACCGGTAGAGCTACAAAGCGTATCGACGAACTGCAGGCAGGAGTGAAGGAATATGTCGCGACTATAGCCCTCGGAGCGACCACACCGTCATTTGACCTTGAGACTGAAATTGACGCCCGTTATCCCACCGACCACATCACCCGTGAACTTGTGGAATCGACACTCACCAAATTTATCGGAACGATAGAGCAAGTGCCGCCGGCATTTTCAGCATGCAAAATTGACGGGCGGCGAGCCTATAAAATGGCGCGGAAAGGGCACGAAGTAAACCTAAAAGCCAAATTATTGGTAATCGACGAGATAGAGTTGATTGAGTTCAAGCCTGACAGTATTATCCTGCGCATAGTGTGCAGCAAAGGCACATATATACGCGCTCTCGCCCGAGATATCGGAGAGGCTCTCGGTTCAGGAGCACATCTGACAGCACTTCGCCGCACTCGTGTCGGCGACATTGGCATTGACCGATGCATGACTGTCGATGAAGCAGTGAAATATCTTGAATCGGTCGAAATCGTAATGCCCGACGAGAATAACCAAAACGAGAAACAATAACACATATTTGTATAAAATAACGACTGTTCGTTAATCGCAGATTATGAAGCTTTCACAATTCAAATTCAAACTACCCGAAGAGCTTATCGCTCAGGACCCACTCGAACAACGCGACGAAGCTCGCATGATGGTCATAAACCGCAAAACCGGTGAGATTGAAGACCACGTCTTCAAGGAAATCATCAACTATTTTAACGACGGCGATATTTTTGTATTCAACAACACTCGGGTTTTCCCCGCACGGCTTTATGGAAATAAAGAAAAAACCGGGGCTAAAATCGAGGTGTTCCTGCTTCGCGAACTCAACGCTGACCATAAATTGTGGGACGTGCTCGTCGAACCGGCAAGAAAAATACGCATTGGGAACAAACTCTACTTCGGCGACGATGAATCGATGGTGGCCGAAGTCATAGACAACACCACATCCCGCGGACGAACACTGCGGTTTTTATACGACGGTACTCACGAAGAGTTTAAAAAAGCCCTGTACGCTTTGGGCGAGACTCCGCTGCCCATGTACATCAAACGTGAGCCAAAGCCCGAGGACGCAGAGTTTTACCAGACAATTTTCGCAACCAATGAGGGTGCTGTAGTTGCCCCGGCTGCAGGGATGCACTTCAGCCGAGAGCTGTTAAAACGAATGGAAATCAAAGGCATACAATCTGAATACATCACTGTTCACAGTGGGCTCGGCAACTTCCGCGAAATTGACGTGGAAGACTTGACAAAGCATCGCATGGACTCAGAAGAAATGTCAATCTCGCAAGATGTGGTCGACAGAGTCAATGCGGCCAAAGATGTCGAAAAACAGATTTGCGCCGTGGGGACATCCGTTCTCCGAGGAATAGCCAGCGCAGTGAGCATGGGCGGTCACATGAAGACCTATTCAGGATGGACCAACAAATTCATCTTCCCCCCTTATGATTTCACAGTCACCACAGCATTGGTCAGCAACTTCCACCTCCCCTACTCCACTATGCTCATGATGGTTGCCGCATTTGGTGGATATGACCTTGTTATGGAGGCTTACAGTAAAGCTGTGAAAGATAAATACCGTTTTGGAGCCTACGGCGACGCAATGCTGATAATCTAGGCCGATGATTCTGAACGAACGCCAAAGCCGCCACGAAGCGGCAATGACAGCCGCGCGATTGATGATGACAGCCGCTCGCACCGCACCTAAGGCGAAGGGCGTTGACATCATAGAGATTCTGACCGTAGAAGGTGACGACCTAATTACGCTGAGCAAACAGATGCACAACTACGGTGAACAAGCATCACGGCCATCATTTATTCGAGATGCCCTGAATGTCGAGCAGTCGGAATGCGTCGTGCTAATCGGCACGCGTCCCAATCCCATGGGACTTAACTGCGGATATTGCGGACACCCGACTTGCGAGAGCAAGCCATGCGTCGAGCCATGCGCTTTCAACTCCATTGATGTCGGCATAGCAGTCGGGTCGGCGTGCGCGATGGCGGCAGATTGCCGTGTCGACACCCGTGTCATGTACTCGGCCGGGCTTGCGGCGCAAAAGGCGGGAATGATAAAGGATTGCCACCAAGTGATAGCAATCCTCGTATCTGTATCGTCGAAAAGTCCTTATTTTGACCGACCGTCAATGAAATAGCCGTTGCATCGACGGGATTTAGTCGTCGTGAACGGTAACGCCGTCAATCGCCAAGAGTTTAGACCGAAGAGGGTCGATAAAGTCGGCTCTCGTTGAAAGAGTCATCGAGCAAGAGTTGTCAAACTGTTGCTCGATTATTTTTATATCGTCGGCTTTAGCGAGTTTCATCACGTCGTTCATAGCGAGATAGGGAAATGTGAATGAGACGGTAGCCATCTCGTGACATTCGATAATCTGTCCGGCTTGAATAGCTTCGCGAGCAGCTTCGCGATATGCAACGATAAGTCCTGACGTGCCGAGTTTGATGCCTCCGAAGTAGCGCACGACGATAATAACGACGTTGGTAAGACCGAAAGAGTTGATTTGACCGAGAATCGGTTTACCTGCCGTGCCGCTTGGCTCTCCGTTGTCGTTGCTGAGAAAGTCGGTGCGCGCCGTGCCGAGCATATAAGCCCAGCAGACGTGGCGCGCATCGAAGTATTTCTTAGCAGCTGCAGCGACCAGTTCTTTGGCCTCTTTGGCCGTCGAAACGGGATAGGCGAAAGCGAGAAATTTGCTCATTTTCTCTTTGTAAATGCCTTCGCAGGGTGCGGCAAGTGTCAGATAAGTATCGGCCATCTATTAACGATTAACGAAAGCGAAGTGACCTGGCACAATGCCTGAAGCGTGGCTCCATTTCAGTTTGCCGTCGTTGCTATAGCAGTAAACTGTCCCGGTAGAAGTGTAATAGGATGCATCTGCTATGTAGATATCACCGTTAGCGGGGTTGACGGCTATGCCATTGGCATTAACGATTTCACCTTGAGTCCCGTCGGTGATGAAGTTTGATTCGTTTGCGGTCCAAGAGTTGGTGTCGATGGTGCCATATTTGTAGGTAGCTACCCAGTTGGCATCGTAGGTAGAACCGTAATAGTAGACTTTTCCTTTGTAGATGTCGAGGTCAGCCACGTTGCAGTCGAAATGTTTGATGACTTGGTCGTTAGCAGAGTTGATGACATAGAGGCTTGATGGGATGTCATAGTAGTTGCCTCGCGAGCTGACGTAGATGTAACCATTGCCGTCGGTGCGGAGGCGGTGGAGGTTGACATCGACATCGATGTTTTTGGTCACGGTGAATGAAGATAGGTCGATAACTGAAACCGTACGCTCATATTGGCCGGTGGTCATGTATCCGCCGGAATTGGCTACATAGAGTTTACCGGATGCAATGGCGAGTTCTTCAGGTTCATAACCGACAGTGACAGAGCCGGTGATTTGACAGGAAACCGGGTCGATTTTGTAGACCGCACCGGGAGCGCTCGCACCGTAGGCCGACACGTAGAGATTGTTGTCGTCGGCAGTGATGTAGCGCGCGCCGTTGATATTGATTTGTGTAATGCGTCGAGCGGTGCTTGCATCCATCACTTCAACTTTGTTTGAGTTGTTTATGACGGCATAGAGTCGACCGTCGAAAATTTTAGCGTCGTTGCCGACATCGCCAAGTTCGAGGACTACAGAGTCATTGCGTGAAGCGTAGATGTCAGTAGTGTAGTAGCCTGTGGTAGCGTCAAAGTAGTCGAGCGAGGCTTGGTTTTGTCCAAAGGAGCCCTCGCTAAGGATATAGACACCTTTAACATTGTTGTTTACGGGTTCGGTCACTTTGTCGCCGGTGGGAATGACTACTTCTTTGTCGTCGTCACAAGCGGTGGCGAACACAGCTAGAGCCATGCAAGGGAGTACACGGCAGAGCAAGGTTTTGAATAAGTTTTTTTTGTTCATGGTTGAATTTGTTATATTGTTAATTTAACATTTAATCGGTAGTTTGTACCCGGCATAGGATAGCAGCTGATTACTTCGTAGTTTTGGTTGAACAGGTTGTTGACTTCGACTCCGGCACGCCAATTGATGTTGAGGAGCATGAAATCTTTGAAAAGCGAAATGTCGGTAGTGGTCCAGGCCGGTTCTAAAAACTTTTGCAGGTTTTCTTGTGAGTTGTATCGTTCGCCTGTGTAGATGATGCTACCGTTGAGGCTCCAACCTTTCCAGTCGGCAGAAGCGGCTACTGTTGCAGAGTGGCGCGGGACATAGGGGATTTGGCCGCGGTAGTATCGGTCGGCGCTATTGGTCACGTCGATAGCTTTTTGGAAAGTGTAGTTTACCCTCAAGTCGGCGGCGACGTTACCTATTTTTGCTGATAGCTCAGTGTTAACGTCAAGTCCCCAAATGTCAACTTTGCCGAGGTTCAGCATAGTCCAGCGGAATTGTTGTCCGGCGGGGTAAGCGATAATTTTGTCGTCGACTTGGTTGTAATATGCGTCGAGCCTGATTGAGAAATTTTGCACGAATGAATTGTTGAAATCGACGTTGTAAGCAGTGCCGATGTCATATTGAGTCGACACTTCAGGTTTTAGGTATTTGTTGCCGAAATCGGTGTAATAGAGGTCGTTGAATGTTGGCATACGGAACGCTCGCTTGAAGAACCCGTTGAGCGACCAGCCGACGTTGGCAAACGGTCGCCACGATAGGAAAATTGCCGGGGTGAAGCGTTGGAAGCGGTTGGTGGCGCTTGGTTGTCGCGGGTTGCTGCGAGTGCGGTCTTGGACGAATGCGCCCAACAATGAGGCTTGCGCGTCGAAGCGGTTGATTGATATGGCGGTAGCGGCGGCTATCATCTCAGTGTCGCGCCGAGGGAACAGGAAGTCGCGAAGGTCGGAATTGAGCTTGTTCCACTGGAAGTCGGTCGAGAGGGTTGCGCTCCACCAGGGCTTAATCTTGAACAATTGCGCAGCCGAGAGGTAGACTTCTTGCTGATAATATCGGTTGTCGACAGGCATCAAGTACGACTTTTCGCGTAGAAAGCGGGTGTAGTCCCAAGCCCATTTGGCGTTGACTTTCAGTTGGTATGACGGAGATATGAGCCATTCGCCGCTGCCTTGGGCAAAGAAACTACGATCCCATTGCCGCTCACCGTTGGAGAGATAGTTGTTGACAATCGCTCCCGGGATGCCCCGCTCTGAATCGTAATAGTAAAGTTTTGCAGTCCAGCTGCCGCGTTGCGTGAATCCAAAAAGAGAAACTTCGGAGCGTAAGGCCTCGATGTCGCCGTTTTGTCGGGTAGCCGTGGTGTCGTAGGCTAAGTCGCCGTTAGATAGACGCCGGCGGTAGGTGTATTTGTATTTGCCGTCGGCGTAAGTGTATCCGGCGGATGCCGAGAGGCTGACGCTGGGGCTCAGACGTTGTTCCCAGACGAGGTCGGGATTTACAAGACCGAAGCTGCCGAAACGCATACGGGCAGTGATTCGCGTGCGTTGGTCGGGGTCGCTCCACCGCGGCCGCCGCGTGCGGATGTAGATTGTCCCCGCCGAGCCAAAGTCCCTCGCGCTTTGGAAAATATTGCTTTTTTGGCCGTTATATACTGAAATCTCCTCAACGTTGTCAAGCGAGTAACGCCCGAGGTCAACCTGCCCGTTTTGGGCGTTTCCGAGCTGTAGTCCGTCGTAGAACACTCCGACATTTAGGCTTCCCATTGAGCGCATATTGACGGTTTTTATGCCGCCGACTCCACCGTAATCCTTGATTTGCAAGCCTGAGAAGTAGCGCAACGCATCAGCTACCGACCGGGAGTTGAGCTTTTCAAGCTGCTCCCCTTCAAGGGTCTGAGACGGTACGATTTCGCGACGGCGGTTTTCCGTAACCACGACCTCATTCATATTGAAAACAGAATCGAGGTAAGCGTCAGTAACCTCTATGGCTTCACTCGACAGCGAAACAGCAGCCATCAATACCGCCAGCGTCAATCCGCGAATTAGACTGACAACGATTACACTATATCTACCGGTTATTTCACTTCGATTCATCGGCTAATTTATGAGAAACAAAAACTCCCGTCAAGCGGCAGTTATACTCGCTCACGGGAAACTATTGCTCTCAAGACGTAAAACCCACCGGCTTTTACATCTATGACACACCTATAATCCCGCAGGCGTTGTTCTTATGTTGCTATGGCAGGTCTTCTGACTCGTTCCGATTGTGACGCCTTCCCGGACTAAACACCAGTGGCGGTTGTCACAATCTTTTCTCTTGGAACTCACAGCAGCGGGCACTGTCACGGATTCTCACCGTGTTCCCTATTATATCCAACCGGGCCACTCCCGTCGGAGCGGCTTGGATACCATATCATCGGCAAAGTTACAAAAATTATCTGATAATCATCAAACATTTTGATATATGAGTGCAATTTGCATGATAATTTACTGGATGAAATTTATGGAATCGGAAAAATGTTAAAATTATGGCGATTAAAAATGTGAGTCCGGCGTTATATTGAAAAAATTATATACATTTGCCAAAAAATACTATATACCTAAATAAGATCGAAAATTACTACCTTAATATTAATAGAAAAACGATTTAGCGAATGAAATCTAATTTATTAAAGACCGCTTTGGCTGTGGCGGCCGTGATGTCATGTGATGTTGCGGCGCAGGCTAAGGACTATTTTGTTGGGCCGGAGGCTAACATGAGTTACGGCTTGGAGGTGATGTATCGTAGCAAGGTATTTAATGCCGGGTCCACTGCTTTTACCAACATCGAAAGCGTGTTGGCGGTATTGGAGGAAAACTCCAAGATTTATTTCAGTCCGCAAACGCTCGGGTCGTTCACAATCAGCAAGGCAAATGTTGAGTTGATAGGAGCTAATGCGTGGTGCGACGGATGGTCAGGCTCGCGCAATACTTACGCTGAAACCAACGTCACAGGCGAAATCACAGTTAATGCGTCGGCGGTGACCATAAACGGTTTTTGCTTCACGGGAAACGGATGTGTCCGCAACGACAATGCTCAACCCGGCTCGAGCATAGATAATTTCAGCTATATTTATAACCGTTGCACCGGAACCACGTTGACAGCGGCAAATGAAACCGCGTTGCTGTATTTGGGTCACGCTTATCGTCCGAGCTCGACAATAGCAGGATGCACCGACCCGACTGTCGCTGCCTCGTTCAGTCGCTATAAGAATGTGTATGTGGCTCATAACGCATTTGAGGGAGCCGCAGCCGAGGCACAGCCTAATTGCATACAGTTAGCGGGGTCCGACGGGACCACGGTTGTGACAGATAACCATTTCGCTTATGGCGGAACGTCAATCTCGCTGTTTAACACTCAGGGCGATTTTGAGGTGTCCCATAACGATTTTAAGTATGTCGGCGAAGGTGCGGCAAACGGTCAATTCTGTTTGCGACTCTACTACGTTGGCTGTAACAGTGCCGGCGGCAAGTATGCGACCGGCCATGTAAAGGATAATATGTTTGACGGGTGTATCGGTCAAAGCTCGATGTGGTCATTGATAAGGTTCTTTAGCGGTGACACAAAAGAGACTATCTATAACCCGGTCAATACGAAACTTTATGTCAACCACAACACATTTAAGAATAAGACTTGCAAACGCACCGATGGATACAATTATGTATTTTATGCCAATAACAATAACACAACGACGGCCGATGTTGACGTGAGATGGAATTGCCACGACAACACTGAGATGTGTTATGCGTATGTAAAACCGTCGTGGGAGACAAAAGGTCAGCGTTACTTTGCCGGAAGCCAAAACCGTTTTAATTATCCCAAAGATAATGGCACTACGCTTGGCATCTACGGTTCGAAAGATGCCGACGGAAACGTGCTGTTTGGCCGCGCTACACCCAAGAATAACACTGCCGGTCTGAAAGAGTGGACAGTCGGGGCGTCATCGGTGGCCGGACGCGTTGCTACTAACGTGGTGCAAAACTGCGATATTGACGACGCTACCGGCGATGTCTATATCGCAATTGACCATGAAACGACTAACGCGTTTGGCAAGGCTGTCAAAGAGAAAATCAATATCACGAGCGATAGATTCCTGTTTGTCACGCGCGTGGCGTCGGGCGGCAAAGAGACTTATATGTATCTCAGCAATAGTAGCCATGGTAGCAATATGGCAACCACTCGCTATAACGGCAAGGTCTATGTCGTTACCGGAGGGCCGAGCAAATCGTCAACGTCGACTACCCCCACCGGTATAGCGTTTATCCCGTGGAAGGCTGGTGAACATGTCGATTTACGCACGTCGACAAACTATATGAAGCTCAATAAAGATTATTGCGCAGATAACGGTTCGACCTATCCTTATCCGTCGGTCGATAACGATAACCGACTGTTGGTGGTGCGTTCGCGCACGTCGGCAGGCGATTATTTCAGCATCTACGACCTTGACGAGGCCCTCGCAAACCCCGAGACGGTGACCTATAAAAAGCAAGTATTTGTGCCGAAGGGAGCAAAAAAGATAACAAATTCGGGGCGTACATGCTTGAACACGCAAGATACCGGATTTAAGACATGGTCTGATCAGGGGTTCACCATTTCAGGCGACTATATCTACACGCTCGAGGGTGACAGTAAAAAAGGCTATGGCAGTAATCCGGTTCCCGCCGACGGCCAACCTGTTTATATCCAAAACTTGATTAACTGGCGTACGGGCGAGTATGTGTCGCGTTCAGCGATTCGTGCCAAGGCAATCCTGGAGGATATGTCGCAGGGCGATGACGAAGGGGAACCTGAAGCGATTAAGGTGCATCGCGACGACAAAGGACGTCCGTCACTTTTGATAGGATGTGTTACCGGTGCAGCCGGCAAACGCAAGTATACCTTGTTTAGCTATAAATTGAAACAGGATAATGGCCAGGGCGACGTTCTCGCTATCGACGAACATGGCTTTACCGCCGACCGCACATCGATGTCACTCTCGACTGATGGTGAACCCGTCAGCTCGGCAGTAAATGTCTCTCTGAGCGGTTTGGCAACAGAGGTTACAGCAGCGATAGTCGGTGCCGACGGCGAAAGTTTCGCCGTGAATCGTACGGGAAATAGCTTTAACGTGACATTTACGCCCGACCGATGGAAATCCGAATATAACGCCGCACTGCGTTTGTCGTCGCCTAACACTACCGACATTATGATTCAGTTGACGGGATATTATGAAGGAAAAGTGTCAACGGGCGTTGAAAATGTCGTGACCGATGAGCCTGACGCTGCGACGGGAGATCGTCGTGTGTATGACCTGTCGGGCCGTGTCATGGCAGAGCCTTCACACGGAGTGAATATCGTCCGCTATCCTGACGGCCGCGTGGAGAAAGTGGTGATTGTAAAGTGAACGCTACAAGGCGTTTAGTCCGGAAATAGCAGCGACCCCGTCCTTGATTTGGACGGGGTCGCTTTGTATAATTGGTCTTTCTGACAATAGCCTAAAACTTTATCTTAAAGTAGTTTAACAGTGCTTTGTAGTTATCTTGCGCTGTGAGGCAAGTGTCGGTCAAGAATCCGTCGAGAATATACATACTTAAATTTACTCGTTTTCTGATTTATAGAACGTGCC
>CAZFNR010000020.1:0-32765 GCA_964520525.1 uncultured Muribaculaceae bacterium | reverse complement strand
GGACGGGATGAACATCGTGGTCTACGGCGACGGCTCGCGCCGCAAGGTGATGCACTGATTTCAACGTTATACGCATCAATAACAAAGGAGAAGCATCCGGCTCGGGTGCTTCTCCTCTATTTAGTTTTTCAGAATCGTAACGCCAACTCTACTACGATTTTATCACGGCTACCTCTTGGAGCCTCATAGTCGTCAGGATAAAAATATTTTTCGTAATTAAGACGCATATCAACTTTCACCTTAGGAGATTGAATATAACTGATTGTAGAGCCAAGGGTCAAGCGATTACGGGCTTTGTCGGTCAAGTACAGACGCCCATCACTATTCCTGAAGCCGGTACTATGGTCGGTCATTCCGTCCCAGCGACCTTGAAATGAAAGCCGGTTATATATTCCGGCGTTAACAGGCATACCGTAGGATGCGAAACAACTGTAGGCATTAGCGGGATCAAAAGAATGATTGGTGTAATGCTTGTAGGTATACTCACCCTCTATCTGCCAACGGTCAGACTTCCAGCTAACAACTCCATTCAGGAAATTGATGCGGACCGAGTCGGGTGCTGCGGTTTTGAAACCGCACTCAACAGCCACCTCCCCAATCATATAACGCGCTTTCGCAGCAAACACAGGGTCTTTTTCCCATACATCATGGTCGCTAATAGTGGCGTTGTTAAAAACGCCGGCTTCTATTTGCAAAGGGGATAAGGGGGAATAGCACAGTTTGGCTCCAACCCCGCGGGTATTGCCGACAATCTCTCCGGCATAGGACTTGTTGGCAAACAGATAGTTGTGGGGCGACCTTACGCCATCAACCGAAAAAGGCATAAGGGTTTGGCCTGTTATAATCTTAAATCCCTTAGCTACCGACAATCCGACCCAGACGTCAAGCATCTTAAACTTCCCTCTATCACACAAATCAGCCTGAAGCTTATAATCAACCACCGGGCATACATATCCCTCAGCCGACAATCGGGCGTTGCGCACTTCAAACCGACCGGCGTAATCATCATCTATTTCCGCCTCATACCGCGGTCTCAAAGTCGCGTGAATGACCGGGCGATGAGTGAAAACTCCTTTTAAGTTAACAGGTTTTTGCTCCACCCCGGGCTGACTGACATCAGAAACCCCGGCCTCGACTGTACCGGCCAAGACGGTAAACGGTATGGAAACGACTAACAGCGCTGGTAGCCGATACAATTTTTTTATCATACGCATACTACTATAAATTGCCTATCAGACCACAAAGTTACTCATTATATTTTAATCACACGAGACAACCCTTTGCCATATCGCTAAAACTTTAACCCGCAAGTGGTTAATGCGACATGACAGCCCACGGCTCAAATGAGTGCAAAAAGGACTTACTTAAACGCCTAAAGGATATCGCCTGAAAATATCGTTTCAGCTTTAGCGAGAGTTTCGAGACGTCCGATATCCACCCATTTGTATGGGGACGGAGAAAGGTAGCCCCGAATCTTTATTTTCCGACAATTGTTGACATAAAATGGTATTATGGAAAACTTTTTGTCAGCTGAATAAGTAGATAAAAGTTTATATATCGCATCAGGCGAAAGTATATGAATACCACCGAAAGCCATCTTCTCAAAATGGTCGATATCGATGCCTTGTGGCAATACTTCGCCGGTCGTCACATTAGTCCATCCATGCAAGTCAAAATCCGCGTCAAACAACAGATACCGGGATGTCTCGCGGGGAGCGACCACAAGCGTAGCCGCCGCCCCGGAATCGATATGCTCGCGTTCCAAAGCGACCAAGTCAAGGTCGGTCATTATATCGGCGTTGTGAACCAAAAAAGGTTCATTTCCATCAAGCCACCGACGGGCTTTCAGAATCGCACCCCCCGTATCAAGCAGATAATCTCGTTCATCACTAACGTGAATCGTGACACCGAAGCAATTGTTATCGCGAATGTAGTCAATTATCTTATCGGCAAAATGGTGTACGTTGACAACAATTTCCGTTATGCCGGCTTGCTTGAAACGCTCAATCACATGACGGAGCATCGGTTGCCCGGCAACCTCAACCAAAGCCTTGGGTCGGTTATTGGTCAACGGCCGCAAACGTGTGCCAAGACCGGCCGCAAAAATCATTCCTTTCATCTGCGAGGTTTAAAAGTCTGCTCGATATTCTGTTCTCTGTGAACGAGTTCCACCTTTACGTTAAACTCT
Source organism: uncultured Muribaculaceae bacterium (assembly GCA_964520525.1). Lineage (GTDB taxonomy): Bacteria > Bacteroidota > Bacteroidia > Bacteroidales > Muribaculaceae > JAJPXC01. The sequence continues at coordinate 30,577 of CAZFNR010000020.1, read as the reverse complement.
TTGTTGACATGTTCGGCTATATGCTGCGCACAGTAGACCGAACGATGCTGCCCACCGGTGCACCCAAACGAAACCATAAGGTTGGTAAAACCTCGCTCCATGTACCTTTTGACCGACGCATCAACCAACGCTTGTGCATGACTGAGGAAGTCAAGCACTTCTCCATCTTCCTCTAAAAACGTTATGACCTGCTGATCAAGACCCGTAAACGGCTTGTATCGTTCATACTTACCCGGGTTGTTGACAGCGCGGCAATCAAACACGAAACCGCCACCATTACCCGAAGTGTCGTTGGGAATCCCCTTTTTATATGCGAAACTCATCACCTTGACCGTCAGCGAACGCTGTTCAAGCTCGTCGCTGAATTGCTTCATCTCCACAAGTTCGTGGAGCAACTTGCTCAGATAGGGATATTCGGGATATGGTCGCTCAAGCAGCGTCCTCAGATTGGCAATGGCAAACGGCACGCTCTGCATGAAGTGTGGTTTCTTCTCAAAATACCCGCGGAATCCATATGCACCAAGCACCTGCAACGTGCGGAACAAAACAAAATGCCGCAACTGCTCATGGAAATAATCCTCATCAACAGGGATATAACGCCTTAGCGAATCTATATACTCATTTATCAAATCATGACGCAAGCTATCGGGGAAATTAGCCTTAGCCTGCCAAAGGAACGATGCGACATCATAGTAGAACGGCCCTTTACGGCCACCTTGGAAATCAATAAACCATGGCTCTCCATTATCTCTGACCATGACATTACGCGACTGGAAGTCACGATACATGAAAGTGCTCGACTGATTACGCATAAGCACTTTGGCCATGGTTTGGAAATCATCTTCCAACTTATCTTCCAGAAATTCCAACCCTGTCGCCTTGAGAAAGCAGTATTTGAAATAGTTCAAATCCCACATTATTGACCTGACGTCAAACTCAGCCGACGGATAGCAAACGTTGAAGTCAAGACCTGTCGCACCGTTGAACTGCAAATCGGGCAGGAGCCTTATCGTCTTTACAAGAACCTCTTTTTCGTCAGGGCCGAATGACCTTGAAATCCGCCCTTTTTGAATAGCGTTGAACAACTGTACATCACCAAGATCTTCCTGCAAATAAGCGGTTTCATCGGATGTCACAGCCACAACCTCAGGGACGGGAAGCCCCTTGCTTCTGAAGTGACGGGCAAGCTGAATGAAAGCCCTGTTTTCTTCAATACAAGTGCCAATCACGCCTATCAACGTCTTATCGCCGATTAATCTATAGTAACGCCGATTAGAGCCGGCGGTGGGCAATTCCTCAATTTTCTGCGGTTCTACGCCAACAGTCTCCGCATATAACGATGTCAGTATATTCATAAATTTTAATCGCAATAATAAACGCAAAGTTAAGAAATTTCGTAACTTCGCACAAAATTTAAAGTATTTCTATCTATATGGCCGAATCATCACTTTTGTCGCGCCTTGACGGAGTTGAAGCGCGTTTCCAAGAGGTCAGCACATTAATCACCGACCCGGGCGTTATCGCCGACATGAAACGCTTTGTACGCTTGACAAAAGAATACAAGGAGCTCGAAAAACTCACAGCCGCTACTCGCCATTATCGCGAACTCTTGGGAAATATCGACGAAGCCCGCATTATCCTCTCCAGTGAAAGTGATGAAGAAATAAGGTCGATGGCTAAAGAACAGCTCGACGCCGCCAACAGCGAACTGCCTCAAATGGAAGAACAGATTAAGCTATTGCTAATTCCCGCAGACCCCGAGGACGGCAAGAACGCCATAGTGGAAATACGCGGGGGCACCGGAGGCGACGAAGCTGCGATTTTCGCTGGCGATTTATTCAAAATGTATTCCAAATACTGCGAATCAAAAGGGTGGTCAGTGGCTGTTACAAGCTTCAACGAAGGCACAGCCGGAGGTTTCAAGGAAATTGTGTTTGCCGTCAGCGGCGAAAGTGTTTACGGCACACTGAAATATGAGAGCGGGGTTCACCGCGTGCAACGCGTGCCCGCGACAGAGACACAGGGTAGGGTACACACCTCGGCAGCCACAGTCGCCGTGCTACCCGAGGCCGAAGCTTTTGATGTGGAAATCAACGAAGGCGAAATCAAATGGGATACTTTCCGCTCAGGTGGAGCCGGAGGTCAGAATGTAAACAAAGTCGAATCGGGCGTACGATTAAGATATATGTGGAAGAATCCTAACACAGGAGTAAGCGAGGAAATCTTGATAGAATGCACCGAGACACGCGACCAGCCCAAAAACAAAGAACGCGCGCTCAGCCGACTGAGGACTTTCATCTATGATAAAGAGCATCAGAAATACCTTGATGACATCGCCAGCCGACGCAAAACTATGGTTTCAACCGGTGACCGTTCAGCAAAAATTCGCACATACAACTATCCTCAGGGGCGCATCACCGACCACCGTATCAACTATACAATCTACAATCTCCAAGCATTTGTCGACGGAGATATTCAGGATTGTATCGACCACCTAATCATAGCCGAGAACGCCGAAAAATTGAAAGAATCAGAACTATAATTTATCTCTATATAGACTCAGAAAACAAATGAAAAGATCCGAATTAGTCGAAAATATTAAAAATAAACGTTCATTTCTATGTGTCGGCCTTGACACCGACATAAAAAAAATACCGGCTCATCTTATCGAGCAGAAAGATGACCCTATTTTCGAATTCAACAAAGCCATTATCGACGCAACGGCTCCATATTGCGTAGCCTACAAGCCCAATCTCGCATTCTACGAGAGTCTCGGGGTTGAAGGCCAGATGGCCCTTGAAAAGACCATCAAATATCTTAAGCAAAACCACCCCGACCAGTTCATAATAGCCGACGCTAAACGCGGAGACATCGGCAACACATCACAGCTCTACGCTCGCAGTTTTTTTGAGCATCTTGACGTGGATGCGGTAACGGTAGCCCCCTACATGGGAGAAGACAGCGTGAAGCCATTCCTCGGCTATGACGGTAAGTGGGTGATACTGCTTGCATTGACATCCAATAAAGGCTCCCACGATTTTCAACTCATAAAAGGCGAAAGCGGAATACCTCTTTTTGAGACAGTCATGCGCAAATCAGCGGAGTGGGGGAGTATTGACGAAATGATGTATGTGGTCGGTGCGACGCAGGGGCGTATGTTTGAAACAATTCGCCAAATCGCACCCGACAGCTTTCTTCTCGTCCCTGGTGTCGGAGCCCAAGGAGGATGCCTCGAAGATGTAGCCAAATATGGCATGACCAATGAATGTGGTCTTCTTGTCAACTCATCACGCAGCATAATATACGCATCAACCGGAGAAGATTTTGCTAAAGCAGCGGCTGATGAGGCACGCAAACTCCGTGACCAAATGGAAGTTTTGTTGGCTAAACGCAACATCATTTAATTTGCACTAACCGATTTTCTGAAAACATTATCGTATATTTGCCAAAGAAAATTTCAAATAAACTCTTGACAATAAATTTTTAAGTATAACAATATATTTATAAAAAATGACACTCGACAATTACAATTTCGCGGGTAAAAAAGCGATTGTGCGCGTTGACTTCAACGTGCCTTTGGATGAGAACGGGAAAATCACCGACGACACACGCATCCGCGGTGCGCTTCCCACTCTGAAAAAAATTCTTGAAGATGGGGGCAGCCTTATCATCATGTCTCACATGGGCAAACCCAAAGGCAAAGTGAACCCCAAATTCTCTTTGGCTCAAATCAAAGATGACGTAGCAAAGGCACTCGGCCATGACGTGAAGTTTGCCGACGACTGCGCAAACGCAAGCGAAGCAGCAGCCAATCTCAAACCAGGCGAAGTTTTGTTGCTCGAAAACCTCCGCTTCTATCCGGAAGAAGAAGGCAAGCCCGTCGGAATCGACAAAGAAGACCCCGCCTACGACACAGCGAAAAAGGAGATGAAAGAGCGGCAGAAAGAGTTTGCAAAAAAACTCGCAAGCTATGCCGACGCTTATGTTAACGACGCTTTCGGAACCGCACACCGCAAACACGCCTCTACAGCCGTAATTGCCGACTATTTCGACGCTGATAACAAGATGCTCGGCTACCTGATGGAAAAGGAAGTGAAGGCCGTTGACAATATTCTCAGCGACATCAAACGTCCGTTCACTGCTATCATGGGCGGCTCAAAAGTATCAACTAAGATAGGTATCATCGAGAATTTGATGGACAAGGTTGACAACCTCATTCTTTGCGGCGGCATGACTTATACATTCGCAAAAGCCATGGGAGGCAAAATAGGGAAATCAATCTGTGAAGACGACAAGCTCGACCTCGCCCTTGACATCATGAAGAAAGCAAAAGAGAAAGGCGTTAACCTCGTGCTCGGAACAGACTGCGTAGCAGCCGATGACTTCTCAAACGACGCTCACACCCAAATCGTATCCTGCATGGATATACCTGACGGATGGGAAGGTCTCGATGCCGGTCCTAAGACTCAAAAATCCTTTGCAAATGCCATCAAAGGCGCTAAAACAATCCTATGGAACGGTCCTGCCGGTGTATTTGAATTTGACAACTTCACAGCCGGCTCAAGAGCTATTGCAGAAGCTATAGTTGAGGCGACCAACAACGGAGCATTCTCACTCGTCGGTGGTGGCGACTCTGTCGCTTGCGTAAACAAATTCGGGTTGGCCAACGAAGTTTCTTATGTATCTACCGGCGGTGGCGCACTTCTCGAAGCCATCGAAGGCAAAATCCTCCCCGGCATCGCAGCCATCAAAGGTAAATAAAACAGAATAAAACTATCCACCTTAACCGCACCCCAAAAGTATTACGTCTAACTTTTGGGGTGCTTTTATAATATCGACACCTCAGTTTCATTGAAAAGCTAAATGCTATTAAACAGCGAAGGCTAATATAGAGGCGCCTATAAAGCTCTTTAACGTTAGACTAATCAAACTTCAATAAGAGATGGTTGCAAACATCTTTAACCAATCTAACGTATGCCAATGTCATCTATTACAATAAAGCATAATCACATTGATAAAACAAGTGATTAATAAATCCAGTAATTGATAAAACCAGTGATAGGTAGTAATCAAACAGAATCCTATTTAACATAATACCGATTATGCAACTTTGACACAGCAAACAACGCTTGGCAAAAATCGACTTCGTCAATAAACGACGAGCCAAACTGATATTTGTCGATATATCACTTATCACCGACAAGTTTGCCGTAAATTAACTCTAATAATAATCTAAACAATAAACACAAAGAATCATTGACATCTCCAGACGTGTACTAAAAAACAAAGAATTACATGTTAAATATGTGCAACAATGCGAGAAAAATGCCGATCTACATTGTTATAAACACAAACAACTGATAATCTACTCACGAATATAACAACGTAGACGGCCAAAGAAAATAATAAAAGATTCAAGACGACAACTTAATTACAAACATAAATTATCACTTTACACAACTCAAATTTGTGTATTAATACAACTACAAATCCATATTTAAGTTTATGATTTGAATCCAACTGCTACTCATAATTTAATTGCGAAAATGTAGACAATCAACCAAACACAAATTCGCAATTGTGTTTAAAAAAGAAAAATTTACCTATTAACAATTATCGACAATCACATTATAAGACTGATAATCATAGATATTATAGAAAATTGTTTTAGCTTTACTTAAACAATTATAACAGAATCGAAAAGACAACGACCAATTTATATGCAGCACAAACACACCCGTCTAATAATCAGTTATTTACAATTCTCATTTAAATCATTAAATCAACTTAGCGATCATCACCGATTTACATTTGCATCCACTCATTAACAGCTGCAACAATTATACACCCATACCTATTTCAATTCGCAAATTTGCATTTTTCAACTCTTATGGTTACATTTGCACATTGATAATTGCAAATAGTAATCGCAATGGATATCGTCAACCGACTTAAATTTTTCATGGAAAGTCAGCAAATTGCCAATTCACAGTTTGCCGACACTTGCCGAATACCACGCCCCACCCTCTCTCAGCTTCTCAATGGCCGCAACAAAAAGATAAGCGATGAATTAATCGGGAAAATACATGATGCGTTCCCAAAACTATCCGTGTTATGGCTCATGTTTGGCGAAGGGGGAATGATGATTGACGATAATATCGAAATCTCAGAGCCTCAAAATGACGAAAAAAACGAGGCTCCGATAGAAAAGCGCATTGATTTTCAATATGATACGTTTGACAACGCTCAAAATCAAAACACATTTGAAATTGAAGCAAACAGTTCATTCCAGCCGAAGATTCCCACCAACGCAATGAAACGGAATGAATATGCCAGTAATGCCGACATACAAGCTCAACAAAATTCCGCAAAAAGCTCCGAAATCTCCATAAAGACCGATTGTAGGAAAAGAATAACCAATATAGTTGTGTTCTACAGCGACAACAGCTTTCAATCTTTCGCCCCGGCCGATTAACACACAGTTTTCTTTGTGGTTACATACTTGTTCTGCTTACAGCGTTAGCCTTACGATATAGTCGATCAAAGACCAATCGTTGTACGCGAATGCTCCATCCATTAAATCATTAAAATATTTTCAGTAACTTTGCATCATAAACAAGAGATTGATCAGCAGACCAACGACCACTCTCTGATTTACACTAACCACACTTATTAGATAATCTTGCAGCCGATGCGCTGTTAACGCAGAGCAAAGTGACGATGAAAAAATTCCTAAAAGATTTCTCAGTCATCAAGAGCGTCCGATTATCATCCGATTACGGACTACTCGGATTAAGCCCTTCAGACGGCTCAAATTTGCCGGAAATGTCTCCCGGACAATTTGTTGAAGTAACCGCCCCTCCCGAATCAGGTGTCATGTTGCGCCGCCCCATTTCAATTCACGATGTCGACCGCAAAAACAACTTGCTATGGCTGCTCGTCAGAAATGCCGGAAAAGGAACCGCAGCGATTGTGTCACTACAACCGGGCGACACGGTCAACATATTGTTACCTCTTGGCAATGGATTCTCGTTGCCCGACAAATCAGACAAACCTCTTTTGATCGGCGGAGGAGTCGGTGTTGCTCCGTTACTATATTTTGGCAAGGAAATGTCGCGTAACGGCGTAACCCCATCATTCCTGCTCGGTGCAAAATCCAAATCAGACTTGTTGCGCATAGACTGTTTTGACGGTATCGGCACAACATACATAACAACCGAAGATGGCTCGGAAGGAGAAAAAGGATTTGTCACCAACCATTCAGCGTTAAACGACGGATGGACCAAAATATATTGTTGCGGCCCCGCCCCGATGATGAAAGCGGTGGCTCATATTGCACGCCAAAGAAATATTGACTGCGAAGTTTCATTAGAGAACATGATGGCTTGCGGTCTTGGCGCCTGCCTGTGTTGCGTAGAAAACACGGTCAAAGGTAACGTATGTGTTTGCAGCGAAGGGCCTGTGTTCAACATAAATCAATTATTATGGCAAGATTAGACGTAGAAATAGGGAAACTGAAATTGAAGAATCCGGTTCTCACTGCCTCTGGCACGTTCGGTTATGGGGAAGAATTTGCCGATTTAATTGATTTAAATCGCCTCGGCGGTTTCATCGTAAAGGGCACGACTCTAAACCCGCGCGAAGGAAACCCCTACCCCAGAATGGCCGAAACGCCGTCAGGAATGCTTAACGCAGTCGGTCTTCAAAACAAAGGTATCGATTATTTCATCGACAATATCTATCCCCGCATTAAAGATATCGGCTCAAAAATAATCGTTAACGTGTCCGGAGCTTCAACAGATGACTATGTGAAAGTTTGCGAGAAGCTGGCTCCACTCCATGCCATAGAAGCTGTAGAGATTAATATTTCTTGCCCAAACGTCAAGCAAGGTGGGATGGCATTCGGCACCTCATGTCAAGGAGCAGCGTCCATCACCAAAGCCGTCAGAAAAGCCTATCCCAAAACCCTCATAGTCAAGCTTTCGCCTAATGTGACGGACATCACTTCAATCGCCCGTGCCGTGGAGGATGAAGGAGCCGACTCCGTGTCACTAATAAACACCCTGATGGGAATGGCAATCGATGCCGAACGCCAGCGCCCCTGTCTGTCCACTATTACAGGCGGCCTGTCAGGTCCGGCTGTAAAACCGGTGGCCCTGCGCATGGTATGGCAAGTAGCCCATGCGGTCAAAATCCCAGTAATAGGGCTCGGAGGTATCACTAACGGAACTGACGCTATCGAATTCATGCTTGCAGGAGCGAAAGCCGTTCAGATTGGCACCGCCAATTTCATTGACCCGACTGTGACAATGAAGATTATTGACGAGATTGACAACTATTGCCAGCGTCACGGCGTTAATGACATAAACGAGATTATCGGAATAATCTGAATAATGGTAGATAGCAAACGACAAAGTTCACCGATGATTCTTGGCTCACGCTCCATCGGGTCATTGCTTGTGCAGTATTCTGTGCCAGCGATTACGGCCAGTGTAGCAACATCGCTCTACAACATCATCGACAGCATATTTATTGGACGCGGAGTCGGGCCCATGGGCATAGCAGGATTAGCGATTACATTGCCATTAATGAATCTCGTAATAGCGTTCTGTACACTCATTGCCGTCGGCGGAGCCACCATAAGCTCCATATTCCTCGGCCAGCAGAATGTTAAGCGCGCTACCGACGTGGTCAACAACGTCATGGCGCTCTGTGTCATTCATTCCATAATCTTCGGTGGGACAACCCTATTATTCCTTGACGACATATTGATGTTTTTCGGAGCGACGCCCGAAACGCTCCCCTATGCTCATGAGTTCATGACAGTCATACTCTATGGAACCCCTATCTCGTACGTTTTCATTGGGCTAAACAATCTCATGAGAGCGACCGGATACCCCAAAAAGGCCATGATTTCCGCACTGCTGTCAGTGGTGGTCAACATAATTCTTGCGCCCATATTTATTTTCAAATTTGATTGGGGCATAAGTGGAGCCGCGACGGCGACCGTAATCGGACAGACAGCGGCATTCATTTGGGTATTAGCTCACTTCATGTCAAAACGCAGTTTTGTCCACTTCAATCTGAAACAGCAATGGTTGACCTCGACAATTATCAAACGCATATACTCAATCGGGCTCTCGCCATTTTTAATGAATGTATGTGCTTGCATTGTGGTCATCTTTATCAACCACGCGCTCCTCGATTGCGGAGGAATTGACGGAAACCTTGCCGTCGGCGCATACGGTATTCTCAACCGCACTACAATGTTTTTCGTAATGATTGTTTTTGGAGTGACACAAGGCATGCAACCGATACTCGGGTACAACTATGGCGCAAGGAAATGGAATCGTGTAAAAAAGACCCTTTCAATCGGCATATGGATTGGCGTGGCTATCACATCCATCGGTTGGATGATTACAGAACTGTTTCCCGATCAGGTCAGCAAGCTATTTACTACCGACGAGGTATTGATTGAATTAGCTCGTAACGGTTCTCGCATTTATTTTATATTTTACCCGCTTGTCGGATGTCAGATCGTGATTCAAAACTTTTTCCAATCAATCGGCAAACCAAAGCTATCTATATTCCTCTCTTTAACCCGACAACTGATTTTCTTGATACCATTTCTGTTAACACTGCCCCATCTCTGGGGGATTAACGGAGTATGGGCAAGCATGGCTGGTAGCGACGGACTGGCATTCCTGCTCGCAATCATCACAGCGTGGGTTGTGCTTAGACGGCTCGACCATACTTTCAAAAAATCGTCGCCCATTCCATCCGATTAAAAAATAAGATCAATAATGATTAAAGATATTCAACTCCGATTAAAACCAGAAATTGCATACACTCCACTAAAGCTACAGCTATTCGTAGCCGACGTTCTTGGAGGCATCGATATAAACCGAGTAAAAGACATCAATATTGTTCGTCGCTCAATTGATGCCCGACAACGACAAGTGATGGTCAACTTATCATTACAGGTCTATATCGACGAGTTGCCCCCCGAGAATGATGACATCCTCCACCCCAGCTATCCCGATGTCACCGATTCACCATCTGTTATAATTGTCGGAGCAGGCCCTGCCGGACTGTTTGCAGCCCTGAAACTAATCGAACTCGGGATAAAACCAATCATACTTGAGCGAGGAAAAAGCGTGGACGAGCGGCGGAAAGACATGGCAATGATATCAAGGAGCGACATCGTTGATCCCGACTCAAACTACTGCTTTGGAGAGGGTGGCGCAGGAGCGTTCTCTGACGGGAAATTATACACCCGCAGCAAAAAACGAGGTTCGGTAGAAAACGTGCTCCGGACACTTTTCATTCACGGAGCGCCACACGAAGTGCTTGTCGACGCTCATCCACATATCGGCACCGACCGTCTGCCTGAAGTCATAAAGGCTATTAGAAACACAATTATAAATCATGGCGGAGAAGTTAAGTTTTCTTCTAAAGTCACAGATTTCATATTGGATGGGGGCAACAACGTCAATGGGGTTATCACAGCCAATGGAGACAAGCATTTTGGTCCTGTGATTCTCGCTACCGGTCATTCTGCCCGCGACATCTACCGACTCTTGCAACGACATCACATCGACATGGAGCCCAAAGGGATAGCAGTAGGAGTACGGCTCGAACACCCACAGCAACTGATTGACAGAATAATCTATCATAGCCCAAATGGCCGCAGTAAATTCCTGCCACCGGCCGAATACACCATGACAACACGCTGCGGAAGTCGGGGGGTCTATTCATTCTGTATGTGTCCGGGGGGATTCATAATCCCGTCGGCATCAGGACCCGACCAACAAGCCGTCAATGGGATGTCTCCGGGAAACCGTGGAACACGTTGGGCCAATTCAGGTATAGTTGTCGAAATTTTACCCGAAGACCTCAACGCTTATGATGAATATGGAGACTTGAAAGTCTTAAAATTCCAGGAGGACATCGAAAAACGGTTCTTTGAGGAAAGCGCAGGTTCCCAAAACGCACCTGCACAAAGAATGGTTGACTTCGTTTCCGGTAGGCAATCTAAAGATTTACCCGAGACATCATATGCTCCCGGTATTCACTCTTCAAGAATAGATAAGTTGCTACCCGACTTTGTGACATCACGCCTTCAAAACGGATTTAAAGAATTTGGTTTGAAATACAAAGGATTTCTGACTAACGATGCATGTGTTATTGGTGCTGAGACACGCACCTCATCTCCAGTCAGAATCATACGTGATCCTCTCTCGTTAGCCCACATCTCGTTCAGCGGCCTGTTCCCTTGCGGTGAAGGAGCGGGATATGCGGGAGGTATCGTATCAGCTGCGATTGATGGAGAAAGATGCGCAATGGCAGCCATCGATTACCTGAAAAGCATCAATCAAATCTGACTTCAGCTGCGCACATCTCCTCATATTCCTCCCATTTCGGGTCATTTTCCGAATATATCGTTATGGGAAGAAGATCAAATTGGGCAAGAGCTTCATTCACCTTCTTTCCGAAAATATGCGTGCTAAGCGTGTAGAACACCCAGTTACGCTCATCAGCCCCGGTATACACACCTGTGAGGACAGCGACCGGATCTTTCTTGAACGCACTTTCAAGCGCATCCTGCACAGTCTCCATCAATATTGACGTCGGTTCATCGGGCATTCCCGAACTATCGCCGTGATAAGGCCACGATATCTCCACCCTGATGCAGAAACGGGGATTACTCCTAAACTTATCCACATTACGTCGTCCTGTGACCATGATAAGACGGCCATCTTCACTTTCAGCCGGCGAGGTCCACCAATTATCGTTTTCTTCCATTAGTTTTAATTTTGGCACTAAATTAATAAAACCGCTCCGAAATAACGTTACTTCAAAAATGATTTTAACAAATCGCTTGGGCTATTGTTGGTTTTTTGTTACTTTTGTTGGATGTTAAAACTGATATGGTTTTGACCTGTTTGAATAAGTATAAACTACCTAAAGATTAATTATGAAGGTACTCAAATTCGGTGGGACCTCAGTAGGCTCTGTTGACAGCTTACGCAACGTCAAAATGATTGTTGAGCAATGCGACGAGCCTGTTATTGTCATCGTGTCTGCTCTCGGAGGCATCACAGATCGGTTAATCTCCACCGCTCGACTTGCGGCCGAAGGGAACATCAGCTATCTTGAGTCATACGCCCAAATCGTTGAACGCCACAATAATATCATTGACAATGTCGTCTCTGAGAATCGCAGGCTCGACGTCAAGTCGATAGTCTCCCCGCTTTTAGAGGAGCTCGGCAACATATATCGAGGCATCAGTCTGATTAAAGACCTGTCTGACCGTACACTTGATATTGTGGTGAGCTACGGCGAACGCTTGTCAAGCACAATAATCAGCCGCATTATCAACGACACCACCCTACTCGACTCTCGTAATTTCATAAAAACAAAAAAAGAGTTTGGCAAACACATACTCAATTCTGAGGAAACCGACAAACTTATACACGACCACTTCAGCAGTCTGCAATCGAAAGTAACACTTGTCCCAGGATTCATATCGTCCGACGAAAACGGAGACATAACCAATCTCGGCCGAGGAGGCAGCGACTACACAGCCGCCATAATCGCAGCGACACTCAATGCCGACTCATTGGAGATATGGACTGATGTCGATGGATTCATGACTGCCGATCCTCGTGTCATTGACAACACTTATGTCATCGACCATCTATCGTTCACTGAAGCGATGGAACTTTGCAACTTCGGCGCAAAGGTGATTTACCCACCGACAATTTACCCCGTATTTCACAAAAACATACCCATAGCTATTAAAAACACCTTTAATCCATCAGCTCCAGGGACTCTCATATCTGAGCAACATCCTAATGCCGAAGGAAAAGCGATTAAAGGCATTTCGTCAATTAACGACACCTGCCTCATCACGGTCACAGGCCTTGGAATGGTGGGGATAATCGGTATAAACGCCCGCATATTCAACGCTCTGGCCCGTAATGGAGTGAGCGTATTCCTCGTTTCGCAAGCCGCCAGTGAAAACAACACATCTTTTGCCGTTAAGAACTCCAATGCCGACCTTGCGGTACAAGTACTGAAAGACGAATTTGCAGGAGAATTTAAGAGCGGGGAAATCAGCGACATTAAAGCCGAACGAGATCTTGCGACTGTGGCGATAGTCGGTGAGAATATGAAACACACCACAGGAATAGCCGGAAAGCTATTCAACACTCTCGGACGAAACGGAATCAACGTCATCGCTTGCGCACAAGGAGCCTCAGAGACCAATATCTCGTTTGTGATAGACCTCAAAAATCTTAAAAAGGCTCTTAACGTAATCCACGACTCGTTTTTTCTGTCAGAGAATCAAGTCCTGAACCTATTCATCATAGGTACTGGCAACGTCGGTAGACACCTGCTCGGTCAAATTCAGTCTCAGCAACCCAATCTCTTGAAAGACAAGTCTCTTGAACTTCGAATAGTAGGTATTGCTAATTCTAAAAAATGTGTGTTCTCTCGCGATGGAATTGACATCTCTGATTGTGACAAGCTTCTTGCCGAATCCGCTATCGAAGCGACGCCTAAAAACATAAAAGATGGCGTTATCGGAATGAACATATTCAATCCGGTCTTTGTCGATTGCACAGCAAGTCCCAAAATAGCGGAGCTCTATTTCGACCTACTTTCTCACAACGTCAATGTCGTGGCAGCTAATAAAATAGCGGCTTCTTCTGACTACGCTAATTACAGCAAATTGAAAAAAGTTGCTCGAAAAAAAGATGTGAAATTCCTATTCGAGACCAATGTCGGCGCCGGACTACCAATTATAAACACGATTAATAATCTGATAAACTCAGGCGATAAAATATTGAAAATTGAAGCCGTCGTTTCTGGCACTCTAAACTACATCTTCAATGTCCTCAGCAAGGACGTACCCCTGAGCGAAGCTATTCTTATGGCGCAGAAAGCCGGGTACAGTGAACCGGATCCAAGGATAGACTTGAGCGGAAAAGATGTAATCAGAAAACTTGTGATTTTAGCGCGCGAAGCCGGCTATAAGGTAGACCAAGATGACGTAAAACGCAATCTTTTCATCCCTGAGAAATATTTTGAAGGCTCCATTGAAGACTTCTTCACACACATAAAAGAACTCGACCGTGAATTTGAGTCAAAGCGTTCAAAAGCCGAAGCGTCATCACAACGTTTTAGATTTGTAGCCAAACTGGAAAAAGGCAAAGCAAGCGTATCATTGCAGACCGTCGACTCCACCCACCCGTTCTATCATCTTGAAGGGAGCAACAACGTGATTTTGCTCACGACCCAACGATATAAAGAATATCCAATGGTCATTAAAGGATATGGTGCTGGGGCTGAGGTTACAGCCGCAGGTGTTTTCGCCGACATAATAAGCATCGCTAACATCCGATGATTGATATAATTCCTATCATGAAGCATATTATTATTCTTGGCGATGGAATGGCCGACGAACCAATCGACAATCTCGGTGGCAAAACGCCTCTTGAGGTAGCCGAAACTCCGGCAATGGACTATTTGGCACGCAATGGACAATTAGGCATGCTAAAGACAGTGCCAGAAGGATACCATCCGGGCAGCGAGATTGCCAACCTCGGAGTATTGGGATATGATGTCTCAAAAGTTTTTGAAGGACGAGGTTCTTTGGAAGCGGCAAGCATGGGCATCGACATCAAACCTGACGAGATGGCGATGAGATGCAATTTGATTAGCATTGACCCTAATGGTCTTATAAAAAACCATTCAGCAGGGCATATTTCCACCGACGAGGCTACAGAACTTATCAATTTTCTGCAAGCGCAACTTGGCAATGACGAGGTATCGTTCTATCCGGGCGTGTCATATCGTCACCTGCTGAAAATTAAGAACGCAGATAAACATCTTGACTGCACACCGCCCCATGACGTTCCGGGCACCCCATATAAAGAAGTTCTCGTAAAACCGCTGTCTGACAAGGCCAACCACACAGCGGCCCTTATAAACAATCTGATTTTAGAATCACAGAAACTCTTATCCCGGCATCCAATCAACATACGCCGTATCGCCGAAGGCAAAGACCCGGCCAACAGCATTTGGCCATGGTCGCCAGGATACAAGCCAACAATGTCAACACTATCCCAATTGTTTGGCATAAAAAATGGGTGTGTTATATCGGCGGTCGACCTAATCCGAGGAATCGGCATTTACGCCGGGCTGAAGCCCATCATGGTCGATGGTGCGACAGGGCTTTACGACACAAACTACGAAGGCAAGGCCAAAGCAGCTATCGATGCGCTTCGAAACGGCGCGGACTTTATATTCATTCACGTCGAAGCGAGCGACGAAGCTGGACATGAAGGGAACATAGATTTGAAAATTAGGACTATAGAATACCTAAGCGAACGTCTTATAGCCCCAATCATCACCGAAATCAAAAGAATGGACGAGCCCATAGCCATCGCTCTCCTCCCTGACCACCCCACCCCTTGCAGGCTAAAAACTCACGCCTCCGATCCAGTACCTTTTGTTATTGTCAAACCAGGTCAACAACCGGATGGGATCAGCACCTTTTCCGAAATAACGGCGAAAAACGGCTCTTTCGGAACTTTGGGTACGGATGAGTTTATCAGACTGTTTTTAAATTGACAACCAAAAATTCGACATAAAACCCATATCAAAATGAATTATTACAGCACCGAACATAAATCCCCATCAGTATCACTCCGCGATGCGGTTGTAAAAGGGCTTGCCCCGGATCGAGGGCTATATATGCCGGAACAGATTCATGAGATTCCCAAGGCTTTTTTCAACAATATAGCCGAAATGCCGTTGCAGGATATAGCCTATGTCGTTGCCAACACTTTGTTTGGAGATGATATTGAGTCTGAGACTCTTAAAAACATCGTCAAGGAAACCCTAAATTTCGATATCCCGCTGAAAAAAGTCGAGGATAACAAGTATGTTCTTGAACTATTCCATGGCCCGACACTGGCATTTAAAGACGTTGGAGCAAGGTTTATGGCTCGTTTGTTGGGACATTTCAACAACGCCAACAAAGGCAAGGAAGTCAACGTGCTTGTCGCAACCTCAGGCGACACGGGAAGTGCGGTTGCAAATGGGTTCATAGGCGTTCCAGGTGTCAGAGTGTTTGTCCTATACCCAAAAGGAAAGGTAAGTCCCATACAGGAAGCGCAGTTCACCACGCTCGGCAACAACATCACAGCGTTGGAAGTTAGCGGTACATTTGACGATTGTCAATCCCTTGTCAAAAGAGCGTTCCTTGACCAGGAACTCAATGACCACATGATGTTGACATCAGCCAATTCCATTAACATCGCCAGGTTTCTTCCCCAGATGTTCTACTACTTCTACGCCTACGCTCAATTGGCTGCAATGGGAGAACCTCTTGACAACATAGTGGTAGCCGTGCCGAGTGGAAACTTCGGGAACATAACATCAGCCTTAATTGGCAAAAGAATGGGGCTTCCCATCAAACGCTTTATCGCAGCCAATAACCGAAACGATATATTTTACCAATACCTGTTATCGGGGAAATACGAGCCTAAAACATCTATCGCTACCATCGCCAACGCAATGGACGTAGGCGCGCCGTCCAACTTTGCCCGTATCCTTGATTTATACGGCAATAGCCATGAAATGATTAAATCTGAAATTTCAGGCTTCACATATACCGACGATGAAATATCCAGTACGCTTGCTGAAACATACAAGCGCACGGGCTACCTACTTGACCCTCACGGAGCCGTAGCCTACAGAAGTCTGCTCGACGGACTCAAGCCCGGTGAAATTGGCATTGCCCTAGAAACAGCACATCCGGCTAAGTTCAAGGACACAGTTGAAAACATAATCAGAGAGAAAATCACTGTGCCGAAGAAGCTCGCCGCTTTCACTCATGGGGTGAAATCGACAGTGAAATTATCTCCCACGATGGCTTGCTTCAAGAAATTTCTGCTCTCTCAGTAACTCCCTATAATCTATCAACCCTAAAAACATTTTTTAATTATGGCAAACAAACGCAACCTCAAAAAACAAGTGAAATATCTTTGCGGTGACATGGCATCGGAATGCATTCTTGCGATTGAACTGGCTCACGATATAGACAAAGAGAAAATGGAAGACGCTATCGGGCAAATCGCCAAATTACAATTCTCCACTATCGAGCATATTACATTCTCCTTTGACAAATCACCTCGCGACTTTACTTCAAAAAAAGAATATCGGCAAGCACGCAACGAATATTTCAAAAAAGCCTACTGTTCAATTGTCAAAGAATTCAACACAAAAGTTGACGATATTTTAAAAATAATGAACAGCGCTCTTCCGTCCAATAAAAAAACTGAAGCATAGGACACGCATCGATAACCAACCACCGACGAGATGATTATTTCTCAATGGATTCTGAAGATGGCTGGGTGGCGGTTAGATATAACCGTCCCCGACCATCCTAAGTGTATTATTTGTGTAGCTCCACACACAAGCAACTGGGACTTTATCCTTGGAAAACTCGCATATAACGCCCTCGGGCGCAAGGCTTCTTTCTTGATGAAAGAACAATGGTTTTTCTTCCCACTTGGACTGATCTTCAAAGCGATGGGAGGTATCCCGGTTCCACGGAGACACGGCTCGGCATTAACCGACGAAATCGTCAGATTGATGAATAAATCTCAACGCCTAACAATCGCTATCACGCCCGAAGGAACAAGAAGCCGTACTGACAAATGGCGACGAGGATTCCTATTTATAGCTCGCGAGGCCGATATTCCCATTTTGCTCGGTGTGATAGATTACGGAGAAAAAATCATCAGAATCCGCGATACATTCAGAACCACAGGTGACGTTGACAGCGATATGCGAACAATCAAGAATTACTACCGAAAAGCCATCGCTCGATATCCTGAAAACTTCTCTACTGATTAAACTCATGAAAGTTACAGCCATACCGCTCGACATCGTTTGGAGCGACAAATCAGAAAATATGTTTGCAGTTGCCAACGGATTGAGCAAGATTGACAAAGATGTTGACATCGTCGTTCTACCGGAATTGTTTTCGACCGGCTTTATTCCGGATAGACAAATTATGTCTTCTGCGGCCGAGACCAACAATGGTCCTACCATGGAGGCTCTCAGATGCTGGGCAACACTCTATAATGTCGCAATATGTGGAAGTTTTCTCGCTCGCGACGGATCACAATTTTATAATCGTGCCTTTTTCATCGAACCATCAGGCGATGTAACGTTTTACGACAAAGCCCATTTGTTCGGGATGAGCAACGAGTCTTCGCTGTTATCGGTTGGACATCTCCCAATTCCGGTAGTGAGATATCGAGGATGGAATATATCATTTATCGTATGCTATGATCTTCGATTTCCTGCTTGGTGCCGAAACATGGACTGCAAATACGACCTCATGCTAATTCCAGCCAACTGGCCGACAACACGTCAATACGCATGGTCTCACCTCTTGATTGCGCGTGCAATAGAAAA
The DNA here is from genome assembly GCA_964520525.1 of uncultured Muribaculaceae bacterium. Classification (GTDB taxonomy): domain Bacteria; phylum Bacteroidota; class Bacteroidia; order Bacteroidales; family Muribaculaceae; genus JAJPXC01. The sequence goes on along the minus strand of CAZFNR010000020.1, from coordinate 12,076 downwards.
CCAAGCCTACTATGTAGGATGCAATCGCACCGGTAGCGATGACTACGGAGAATATTCCAACGAGATGACATTTGCCGTCGACTATGTCGGAAAAGACATCTCAAAGCGCGAAAATGGGATGGTAACGGTAATGCTCGATAAAGATAAGATGGAATCATATCGCGAAAAATTCCCCGTTTGGCGAGATAATGACCACTTCAGTTTGTAAATTAGCGGTATTTATAATAATTACGTTTTCATCACAGCAATTATCATGAAATCACTCATTATCACATTGGCTATCGGAATAGCCACAATTCCCCTCACTGCGCAACCAAAACGTGAAGTGCGTGCGGTATGGCTCACAACAAACTCAGGCCTTGATTGGCCGGCTGGAGAAACATCACCGTCACGTCAGAAACAGTCCATGATAAAAATTCTTGATCGATTGGCCGCAGCCAACTTCAATACAATAATTTTTCAAGCACAGATAAAAGGCGATGTAGCGTGGGAATCATCCTACCAGCCGACCATGCGATGGATAACCGGCAACGCGAGCGTCAACATGAGCTACGACGTGAGCCAGTTCGTAATTGACGAATGCCATAAACGCAATATGGAATGCCATGCTTGGATTGTACCATACCGCATCGGTTCGGCAACCGATGCCGGGAAGTATGCCGCCAACCCCCGCAAACACGTCTACATAACCCACCCTCAGTTATGCAAAAAATCAGGTTCGGAATACTATCTTGACCCGGGCAACCCTGAAGTCCGCAGCTATTTGTTAGATGTATACTCCGAATTGATACGAAACTACGACTTCGATGGCGTCAATTTCGACTACACAAGGTATCCGTCAACCGACGGGCTGCCCGACGATGACACATACGCCGCTTATAACCCCGACGGATTACCTCGTAGCGACTGGAGACGACAGAACATAAACACGTTTATAGCCGAATTTTATGAGATGGCCAAGTCCATAAATCCTGATATTAAAGTTGGAGCCGCTCCTATCGGTTGTTATAAGAATCTTCCAGGCTATAGCAATATGACCGCCTATGGAGTGTATCAAGACGCTTGTCAGTGGATGAAGTCCGGCAACCACGATTTGCTCATACCTCAAATGTATTGGAATGAAAAATATGGCTTTTCCGCACACATGAACACATGGATTAACAACTGCGACGGACGCCAGTTGGTAGTCGGAATAGCCCCCTACAAAATGGTCGATGGCAGCAACGACTGGGAACCGGAAGTGATTTACGACCAGATTGACAAAATAAGAGCAAAACAAGGAATGAGCGGTGTATGCTTTTTCCGCACGGAACACGTTATAGGTACTCACGAAAGAGAAACCGCCCTATACGACAAGCTACAAAGCGAATACTTCAAATACCCGGCGCACATACCGACAATGGATTACAATGGTGTGACGACTCCCGACAAACCACAAAACGTCACCCAAGAATATATCAATGGCCAGTATCAGATAAATTGGGATGCCCCGACCGATGCCGATATAAGATACTACTCGGTATACCTCTGCGACGGCAATACGGTCGACACCAATAATCCCGACAAAGTGGCAGCCCACATAGTCAAAGATAACCACTTCAATTACTCAAGCGACAACCCCGATTTATCATTTGCGGTGACAGCCTTTGATAAAGGATATTTTGAGAGTTCTCCTGCGATTGCGTCAGAAGCCGGAGTCGATGATATATCCGCAAATCCGACACTATTCCGGTTCTGCAATCAAGCCATCGAAATTGAAGGCTCAAGAGAAATAAACCGCGTCGAAATCTACACCACAACTGGTATTCAGGTTAGGTTAATCGCCATTAATGCCTCTTCGGCGTTCATTGATTGCGCCTCGCTATCCAAAGGACTATACATTGTACGCACTATTTATTCCAACGGCAGTGTTGATGTCAATAAAATTCTCCGATAAAATTTGGTATTGGAAAATTCAATCAGTAAATTTGTATCAGTTTAATTGTGACAAACTTATTCTATAAATAAAATCATTCAACAAAATAAACATATCAAGAAATGGAAATAACAGGCCGAATCATCCTTGCCTTGCCTGAAATCAGTGGCACTTCAAAGGCAGGAAATCCTTGGAAAAAACGAGAATATGTTCTTGAAACACAAGAAACTTATCCAAAAAAAGTACATTTCGACTTCTTTGGCGAGCGCGCCGACCAATACCCTCTGAACGTTGGCGACAACGTGCGTCTAAGCTTCGACATAGAGAGCCGTGAATATAATGGCCGTTGGTTTACAAGTATTCGTGGTTGGAAAGCAGAGAGCGCCGGCGCGGCTACCGAGCACACAGCGACCAACTCTGATCTCGGTACCATTCCTCCCCCTCCCGTTATGCCCGCAGCACAAGCCGGAGAAGACGACCTACCTTTCTAAAACAGAATAATTACCCATATAAAATTAACGAGGGTCGCATAAAAATGCGGCCCTCGTTAATTTTATATGTTATTGCGATATTTACACATATCCGCGAATAATACCGCGCTTAGCGTTACGCACAAACAGGATGATTTCATCGCGCTCCGGAGTTGCTGGAAGTTCAGCCTCAATACGTTCCACTGCATCCGACACATTCAGTCCCGACAGATATAGGTAACGATAAATCTCCTGAATCCCAAAAATAGTATCGCCGGAGAAATTGCGACGGCGCAATCCTATTGAATTGACACCCGCATAAGAGATTGGTTCACGCGCCGCCTTAACATATGGCGGAATATCCTTGTTGACCAACGCGCCGCCTTGAATCATGACATGAGGGCCGATATGGCAGAACTGGTGAATCAACGTGCCTCCACCAATCACCGCATAGTTATCAACAATCACCTCGCCTGCAATTTGCGACGCATTAGAAATAATAACATTGTCGCCTATCACACAATCGTGTGCGATATGGGAATAAGCCATAATCAAGCAATTGCTACCGACCACGGTCTTCCCTTTTGCAGCCGTACCTCTGTTGACGGTCACACACTCTCTCAATGTGGTGTTATCTCCGATTATTGCTAAAGTGTCCTCACCGCGAAATTTCAGATCCTGAGGTATCGCAGAAATAACAGCTCCCGGGAAAATGGTACAATTTTTACCGATGCGCGCACCCTCCATGATTGTGACATTACTGCCGATGCGAGTACCCTCACCGATTTCAACGTTCTGGTCAATTGTCACAAACGGATCAATAACCACACTTGGGGCGATTTTTGCCGCCGGATGTATGTATGATAATGGTTGCTTCATTTATTATAAAATTATCTATCGACTAAATTCTGAAGAGCTTTATTTATTTTTTACAATCTGAGCCATGAACTCACATTCACAAGCGACTTTCTCACCTACGAAAGCATATCCTTTCATAAGGGCGCAACCGCGACGTAAGGGAGTCATGAACGATACATGGAATACCAACGTGTCACCTGGGACCACCTTCTGACGAAACTTAACATTGTCTATTTTCATGAAATATGTCGAGTAACGCTCAGGATCATCGACAGCACCGAGCACGAGTAGTCCCCCTGTTTGCGCCATAGCCTCAACTTGAAGCACACCGGGCATAACCGGTTCTTGAGGAAAATGGCCTTGGAAAAACGGTTCATTGGCTGTGACATTTTTCATACCGACAATATAGTTTTGTCCCTTCTCTATTATTTTATCCACAAGAAGGAACGGATAGCGGTGTGGAAGATGTTCACGAATCGCATTGACATCCATTAACGGCTCAGCATTAGGGTTATAAGAAGGTGCCTGAATGTCCTGACGTTTAATCTCGCGGCGTATCTGCTTGGCAAACGTAGCATTAAGCGTATGGCCGGGGCGCGTAGCAATGACCTTCCCCTTTAACGGACGTCCGATGAGAGCGATGTCACCAAGCACATCCATTAATTTGTGGCGCGCCGGCTCATTCTCTGTAGTTAGAGGCTTTTCATTGACATAACCATACTCGCTAACGCGTTTGTGAGGGACGTGCATCAAGTCGGCAAGACGGTCAAGTTCCTCCTGAGGAAGTGGAGAGTCATATATGACGATGGCGTTGTCAAGATCTCCACCTTTGATGAGATTACCCTTGACAAGCGGTTCAATTTCGCGTACGAATACGAACGTACGACTGTTGCCTATCTCTGCCGGGAAATCGTCGAGACTATCCAGAGTGGCATATTGATTGGAGAGGACAGGCGAATCAAACGCTATCATCGTATCAATTGTAAAATCATCATCGGGTAATACTACAATTGAAGAGCCTGTGGTATCGTCTCTAACCTCAATCTTCTGCTTTACTACATAAAAGTTCTTGTCTGCATTCTGTTCAATGACCCCAACCTCTGCGATTCTTTCGCAATACTCTTTGGCGGAACCATCTAAAATGGGAACTTCGGGAGCGTTTATCTTAACAAGCACATTATCTATTCCGGCTGCGTATAAAGCAGCCATGGAGTGTTCGATAGTACTAACTTTTGCATCACCGCGGCCAATCACCGTTCCGCGGCTGGTAGCCACGACATTCTCGGCCAATGCATCTATGATTGGTTCACCCTCAAGATCGACACGTTGAAATTTATATCCATGATTCTCGGGTGCCGGACAAAAAGTCGCTTCAATATCCAGACCCGTGTGAAGGCCTTTCCCCTTGACGGTAAAAGAGTCCTTTAAGGTTACTTGCTTCATTAGATATGAATTTTATTTTTTTGTTACTATTTTTTCGAGTTCATTGACACGGCCATAGAGCTTCGCAAGATTTTTGAGATACACAGCCTGACGATAGAAATCTTTCAGCGGCATAGAGGGATAACCCATAACCTGACTATCGTCTGCCACATCTGACGGTATCCCACTCTGAGCGCCTATCATGACACGGTCGCCCACATGAATGTGCCCGGAGAAACCGACTTGACCGCCCACCATACAGTTGCTGCCTATTTTAGTCGAGCCGGCGACTCCTGTTTGCGATGCAATCACCGTATCATGTCCTATCTCGCAATTGTGGGCCACTTGTATCAGATTATCAAGTTTCACCCCTTTCCCTATGCGGGTGCTGCCCATCGTAGCGCGATCGACAGTGGTATTGGCTCCAATCTCCACATCATCATCAATCTCCACATTCCCAATCTGTGGAATCTTATTGTAGTGGTCGCCAACAGGTGCGAAACCGAATCCGTCGGCTCCGACAACAACTCCGGCATGAAGCACACACCGTTGCCCTACTTTGCATCCATGGTATATTTTTACGCCGGGATATATTATCGTACCCTCACCTATGGCGACATGGTCACCGATGTAACACTGGGGGAATATTTTGACGCCTTTTCCGAGTTTCACACCCTTTCCGATGTAGGCAAACGCTCCGATATAGGCATCAGATGGTATTTCAACACCCTCTGAGATATACGATGGTTGCTCGACTCCCTCATATTGAGGCTGTGTCATTTTCGAGACCATGTCAAGGAGCATCGCTACTGTCGCATATGGGTCTGCAACCTTGATAAGTGTCGCCGACACAGGTCTTTCCGGCATAAAATCATCCTTAACTAAAACTATAGATGACTTCGTGTCATAGATGTAACGGGTGTACTTGGGATTTGACAAGAAAGAAATCGCACCTGGGTGACCTTCCTCTATCTTAGCGAATGTGCTGACGGCAACATTGCCGTCGCCATCTACCTCGCCATTTACCAAGGCGGCTATTTGGCTTGCTGTAAATTGCATCTGAGTGATGTTCAGTTCATGATTAGTCTTGCAAAGATGGCAATTTTTTCTCATATCACCGCTATTTAGCGGCACAAAAAAGGAGCGAACGTTCAAAACTGCGGCAAAACAGCAGTCCAGACTGCAGTCAATTACAGAGAAATTAGGTCAATTTAATTTGATTCCGTCTGGAATCATCATAATTTTACGCTCTTTAAACAGGAGCCCCAAGGCTTTCTTGAAGTCTTTTTTGCTGCATTGAAATTTAGCCTGTATCTCATCGGGCGAAGACTTGTCTGACATCGCCGCTACACCGCCATTAATCTTGACATAGTTCAGCACCCGGTCGGCAAGCTCGGCGATGCGTTCCGCAGCATTGCCACTAAGTGTCAAATCGATTTTGCCGTCATCTCTCACATTTTTGACAAACGCTTTTATGGTGTCACCGATTTCAAGATTGCGGAATATTTCATTTTCATAAATCATTCCATTGTGGAGATTGTCGACAATGGCGCGGAAACCTATAGGAGTGTGCTGCAAAACGAGCGCAGTTACCGCATCGCCCCGTTCATAATCAGGGAAAACGTTACCGAGATATTTGTCGATTTTTGCGGTTGCGACTATGCGCTTAGTCAGATCGTCAAGATAGAGGTAAACCGGATAAACACCCCCCTCTCGCATTTTGACTTTCTGCTCCCGGAAAGGAACCAAAAGGTTCTTAGGCAACCCCCAATCCAAAAACGCTCCGACAGAGTTGACATCCACGACCTCCAGAAAAGCGAATTCCCCGACTTGTGCAGACGGATTCTCGGTCGTCGCAATCAGACGGTCTTCTGAATCGGTGTAGATAAACACATCAATCTCATCTCCTACTTTCAATGGTGTTTGGATGTATCTTGAAGGTAGCAATATCTCCACTCCATTTCCGGCATCGAGATACACCCCGAAGTCTACTATCTTAACAACCGGCAATCGGTTATGTTTTCCTATATTTACCATAATCATTACAAGTTTTGTTATACAAAGAACATATTTTTTGACGGCTTTTCACCCCTTTTTAAGGTTTTATTTTAAAATTAATGATAATTTTGCATTATTATAGGTTGCGTCTTCAACCAAAACTACAAACAGATATTATTTAAGACAAGATAACACCCAGATGAATCAAACCGTATTAAAATATTTTCCGGCATTAACCGACTGTCAAGTTTCACAATTTGAACTAATCGGCTCGCTTTACCCGGAATGGAACAACAAAATCAACGTCATATCACGCCGAGACATTTCCAACCTCTACCCCAACCATATACTGCATTCATTGGCTATCGCCAAATTCCTTGACAGATATGGCGCACCTGTCGCCGGCACTACATTTTTGGATATGGGCACCGGAGGAGGGTTCCCGGGGATTCCGTTAGCGATAATGTATCCCGACTGCCAATTCCACCTGATTGACCGCATAGGGAAAAAAATAATGGTAGCACGCAGCATCGCCGAAGAGATTGGATTGACAAATGTCTCATTCCAGCACGGTGACATCGGCGAATGTCATGAGAAATATGATTTTGTTGTATCTCGCGCTGTAATGCAGCTCGCAGATCTCGTCAGGCTCGTATCTAAAAACATCTCTCGGAAATGCATCAACGGCATAGACAACGGCGTCATATGCCTCAAAGGGGGTAATCTTGACGAAGAAATCGAAAACGCGCGCCGACCCGTCATAGACATCGACATAACCGACTTTTTCGCTGAACCTTATTTTGAGACAAAGAAACTACTATATGTGCCTATGCATATATCAAAATAGCCTTAGAACCGTAACAGATTATGAAAATCCGACAATTCACTTTCAACATGTTTGGTGTCAACACCTATATCCTTTGGGATGAAGTGTCACACGAAGCCGCAATCATTGACCCCGGCATGATTGAGGAAGCCGAGGAACACCTTCTCGACGAGTTCATAGAACGCAACGGATTAAAAATCACACATTTGATAAACACACATTTACATCTCGACCACACTTTTGGCGACAGACATATCAAGAATCGGTATGGAGTTGATATTGAAGCACATCAAAGCGATGATTTCCTCGGCAAAAATATTCCGGCACAAGCACGGGCGTTTGGAATCGGGCAAGAAGTAACCCCGGTCAAAATAGAGCGAAAACTCTGTGAAGGTGACAAAATAATGATTGGCGACGAGGCCTTGGTAGTGCTCCACGTTCCTGGTCATTCGCCCGGAAGCATTGTGCTTTATGCGCCAAAATCCGGATTCCTCATTGCAGGAGACGTAATTTTCAAAAACAGCATAGGCCGCACTGACCTTGCGGGTGGCAATGGGCCGGAATTAATCGACGGCATCCAATCAAAAATATTGACACTGCCCCCCGACACCATAATCTATCCAGGCCATGGACCCTGCACAACCATCAGTGCTGAAGCGACTTTTAACCCATATCTGTAAAAATTCAGCTTACCCACTCTGATGATGCTGTCACTGATTTTACAATGCCGTAGCGACAAATATCTTGCTTGGCGTGTATGGGAGGAGCGAATAGAGGCTCGCGCAACGGAAAGACCGTTACGGCATCATTATCCGAAGGTATAATCATAAGAAAGATTATTAGTACGCAGGTGTACCGGGAATCATGGGGTTAAATGGGTCTATACCGTCGATGGTGCGCTCGCTTTGCCCGGTAACGATTCCATACAGCTCCTCAAAATATAGACTTACTCCCGTGGCGACTAAACGCTCTTTTGGAGAAGGAACTACTGTATTCTTGGAATTTTCGAGCCATTCATCTATGAATTTCTCAACTCTCTTTGACCGCCCTACCCTAATCATCGACATGACATAACACAGCGATACCACAGGAGAAAATCGCGGGGAATAAATCTTATGCGGCGGCTTATCAAGCATCGACTCGACTTTCTTATACTGCCCCGACCAATACAATTCGACGACATATCGCTCAAAGCCATGAGTCAGACCCTCCTTATCATGAAATACGCCAAGCAATGCGGCAGCCGACTCATGGCAACCCTCGCCGCTCAATCTCTCGGCCAGGTCAACCCAATCGTTCTCGGAATGAGACTCCACCGCATCGTAATAGCGAATAATCGTATGCTCCAAAGGTCTTATACCGAGAACAAGCTCCAATACGTCGACAGCATCGGGATGATGTAAAAGGTATGTAAGATACTCCGCCATAGCCTCATCACGCCGTTCACGGGCGGTCAGCATTATACCCAAAGTTTTGACCAAAGAGCCGTTATCGGGGTCTACCTCTACAAGCCGTTTTACTTCGTCGATGGTCTCATCATCGTTTTGGTCATTGAGAACCTTCAGTTGAGCTCGAAGCAACAGAGCCTCTTGGTTGTCAGAGTCAATGGCGAGAGCATAGTCAACAGCAGAAATAGCGTCCTCAACCTGCATCATATCTGCATAAGCGCGAGCCATCATGAGCCAATACACTTCAGTGAAAGGCTCAAGGCGTGTCAATTCTTCGGTCATTTTGACCACGGTCTCGTTGTCTTGGTTCAAGCCTGACAGAACCGCTATCTCATACAAACATGTCGGTATGTAAGAAGTCTTTTTTCTGAATCCGTCAATATTGGCTACCGCCCAATCGAGATGCTTGACTGAGTTGGCAAGATTAACAAACTGTATCACCTCCTCGTCGCCGAGAGTATCGTATTTCGCGAACAGCTCGTCAAGAACTCTGACAGCGTCACTCTCGCCCGGGGGATCAAGGCGCAGTTTTAATATCTCCCACAACACACCGTCGCCATGTTCGCCATTGACGATGATACGACTCATTTCCGGGTTATCTATGAGATAATAATAAAACGCTTTTCTGATTTTCAAATCGTCACTGTCGGGGTAGAGCCGCGAAGCGATAGCAATCACTTCTGTGCGAGTAGCATCGTCGCCCTGATCTCCGGCATAGTCAAAAATCTCAATCAAATCACCCTCGTCAAAATAGGCGGAACGAGCGTCGGGCGATGTTATCGCCCGACGGAACTCGTTATAGAGTTTGGTTCTACCCTCATCGTTAGCGTCGGTCATTTTTAGGCTTGCTAAATCTTATTTTTTCTGGGCTTTTTCCCAACTGTCTTTAAGTGCGATTGTGCGATTGAATATCAACTTCTCGGGAGTCGAATCATAGTCGGGAGTGAAATAGCCGACACGCTGGAACTGGAATTTTTCACCACGTCGCGCATTCTCAGCCAAATATGGCTCGACTTTCACCCCTTCTACAATCTTTAGTGAGTCGGGATTGAGCATCTCGCGGAAATCGCGGTCGGGTTCAGCCGCAGGATTCTCTACGTTGAACAAACGGTCGTATAGGCGCACAGTAGCGTCGACGGCATGACCGGCCGACACCCAATGCAACGTACCCTTTACTTTGCGCGCCGCGCCGGGAAGGCCACTTCGTGTCTCTGGATCATAAGTGCAATATACCTCTTCAATGTTGCCGTCGGCATCTTTTTTAACACCGGTGCATTTTATGATATATGCGCCCTTGAGTCTCACTTCACCTTCGGGACACAGACGGAAATACTTTTTCGGAGGATTCTCCATGAAGTCGTCGCGCTCTATGTATATCTCACGTGAGAATGGCATTGTGTGGTTACCGGCATCGGGAGCTTCGGGATTGTTTTCCATCTCCACCCACTCAACCTCATTCTCGGGATAATTAGTGATGACAAGTTTCAACGGATTGACCACCGCCATGACGCGGGTAGCTATCTTGTTCAGATCCTCGCGTACGGCGTGTTCGAGAAGCGATACACTGTTGAGCGCTTCAAATTTGGTATACCCTATCTTATCGACAAAATTGCGTATCGAAGCAGGGGTGAAACCTCGACGACGCATACCGGAGATTGTCGGCATACGAGGGTCGTCCCATCCTGCTACCAACCCTTCCTTGACCAGTTGGAGCAGCTTGCGCTTGCTCATGACGGTGTAAGTCAAATTGAGGCGGTTAAACTCAATCTGGCGCGGGCAGTAGCTCTCATCGGCAAGTTCCTTTACAAAGTATTCGTATAGGGGCCTATGCACTTCAAACTCAAGTGTACAAATTGAGTGAGTGACCCCCTCAAAATAGTCGCTCTGACCATGTGCGAAGTCATACATCGGATACACCTTCCACTTCGTGCCTGTGCGGTGATGTGGATGCTTAATGATGCGATACATGATGGGGTCGCGGAAATGCATATTTGGAGATGCCATGTCGATTTTTGCTCGAAGCACACACGAACCCTCCTCAAACTCCCCTGCGTTCATCCGCTGAAACAAGTCCAAATTCTCCTCTGGAGTGCGGTCGCGGTATGGACTGTTAACACCCGGTTGAGTCGGGGTGCCTTTCTGTGCGGCTATTTCCTCAGAAGTCTGATCGTCGACATACGCCTTACCCTCTTTGATTAGACGAACGGCCAAATCATATAGTTTCGGGAAATAGTCTGAGGCGTAATATTCACGGTCACCCCAGTCAAATCCGAGCCAGTGTATATCCTCGCGAATCGAGTCAACATATTCTACATCCTCTTTCACCGGATTGGTGTCATCGAAACGCAGATTGCATGTACCGCCGAATTTTTCTGCCACGCCAAAATCCATACATATAGCTTTGGCGTGACCTATGTGGAGGTACCCGTTAGGTTCAGGCGGGAAACGTGTGTTCAATCGACCTCCGTTTTTTCCGGCTTTAAGGTCATCAAACACTATTTGCTCTACAAAGTTCAAGCCTTTTTTCTCGGTATCTTCTATTTCCTTAACTTCTTCACTCATGGTGCTGGTGCGATAATGTTATTTCTGATTTTAGACCACAAATTTACGGATTATTCGCAATTTAAGTCCTACATAGCCGACAAAAAATGCACACCCTTCACAAATGAATCTATCAAAATGGCCCCGCTCCTTTCTTTGGGAGCGAGGCCGACCCTATTGTATATAAAGGTTTAAATATTTACTTGACCAGCTTGCGGCGCGAGCCGTCGCCGTAGACCACGATGTTCATCCCGTCCCACGGCTCAGCCGAGCGCACACCCTGCAAGTTGTAGTAGCCCACAATTTCGGCGGCGGCTCCGTCGGCGATTATGTCATCAACACCGGCATAGTTGCCTTCGACGATATTGTAGAATTGAGACCAGTAATCAGCTACCTTGTAATCACGCACACACCCTTTGGGCACATACAGTGTCGCGGCTCGATATGTCTCATCTGAAAATATGTCGGTATTTTCCATTCGAGGCGGAGTCGCGGCGTAGCTATAGACCGTGCTCAGATTTGTGCAACCGCTGAATGCGTAGTTGCCGATAACGGAAACATTTCCACCGATGGTCACCGAGGTCAGGCTCGTGCAACC
>CAZFNR010000019.1:0-34587 GCA_964520525.1 uncultured Muribaculaceae bacterium | reverse complement strand
GCATCTGACTACGGATCAGAAGGTTACAGGTTTGAATCCTGTAGGAGTCACTAACGCCAAAAGCCGTTGCCCTCAAGCAGCGGCTTTTTTTTGGGGTCAGAAGATTGTCCCGGTGGGCGGGGAAGATGTCAAGAGTATAAGGTGCCAATGGCCCATGCTCGTCGTCAAACGGCTCGCTGCCCGCATCTTCGGCATCATCCGCTTCTAATGTTTTTTGGGTAACCTGCGGTTGAGGGTGCTGACTTTTTACCTATTTTTGGGTATTGCCACGATTTTTAACGAGCGGTAATTTTGCCATCGCAAAAAATCGGAAATAAATGGCAAACAAAACACTCACTTTCTTGGCCGCCACCGCATTGTGTGCATCGACGGCCTCAGCCCAACTCACAATCGGAGGCTACGGCGAAGCAACCTACCAGTACAATTTCTTCTCTGACGCGTGGAACCGTTACAAGACACCCGAAAACTTCAAAGATGACCACCACTCGCGCACCGACCTGCCCCACGTGGTAATCTACTTAGGCTACGACTTCGGCCACGGTTGGAGCCTCGGCACCGAGATAGAATTTGAACACGGCGGCACTGAATCGGCCATCGAAATGGAAGATGACGAGGGGGGCGAATATGAAAGCGAAGTGGAACGCGGCGGCGAGGTTGCCCTTGAGCAGTTCTGGATTCAGAAATCGTTCAGCCAGGCGTTGAACCTCCGCGCCGGCCATATGGTGGTGCCTGTCGGCGGGACCAACCGAGCCCACGAGCCCAACCAATTTTTCGGTGTGTTCCGCCCCGAGGGCGACAACACCATTATCCCCTGCACATGGCATGAAACAGGCCTCAGCCTATGGGGACGCGCCGGCGACTGGCGCTATGAGGTGATGGTGATTCCAGGCTTGAACTCCGATCAGTTCGGCCGGGAAAACTGGGTAGCCTCAGCCTCGGCAAGCCCCTATGAATTTAAAATAGCCAACGCACTTGCCGGGGTGGCACGCATCGACAACTATTCAGTCCCCGGCTTACGCTTGGGCTTCAGCGGCTACCTTGGCAACACATTCAGCAACACACTCTCTCACCCCAACGAGCAGTGGGACGACGTGAAAGGCACGCTCGCCATCGGCGCATTTGACTTCACCTACAACCGCTACAACATCTTAGCTCGCGGCGGCATCATCTACGGCCATCTCAGCGACTCAGACCGCATCACCGCCTACAACAAAAAATTGCGCAACGACTCACCCTCGCCCAAGACCAACGTCGCATCCGAGGCCATCTCAGTCGGCATCGAAGCCGGCTACGACATCTTCGCCCCGCTCAAGGTGGAGCGACAGAAGATGTACCTGTTCGGCCGTTACGACTACTACGACTCGATGCTAAAAACCGAGGGGGGCATACTCGATTATGATTGGTGTGGCCGTTCACGGATAGCCGCCGGCATCAACTACTTCCCTATAAAGGAAGTGGTGGTCAAAGCCGAGTACAGCATAGGCTTGCTGAAAACGCCCTACAACAATGAGCCGTCAATCTCGCTTGGAATCGCCTACGCCGGATTTTTCACGAAATAGACCATTAAATCAACATTTAACAATATGAAATTCAACTATCTAATGATTTCTGCCGCCATTGCGGCCTCTATCGGTCTGGCATCATGCTCCGATTCCGACTCTCCCACGACGCCCGAAGACGCTCAAGAAACAGCTCTGAAAAAAGTCGTGACCGACTATGTCAACAACACCGTCGTCCCCACCTACCGCGGTTTGGCCGACGCTTCAATGAAGCTCGCAGACCTCTGCGACGCGATGTGTGAAGGGGGTATCGAGAACCTCGACGAAGCCACTATCGCCAAAGCGGGCGACGCATGGATTGAAGCCCGCCGCTACTGGGAGCTTAGCGAAGCGTGGCTCTACGGCGCAGCCGCCGACTATAACATCGACCCCCACATCGACACCTGGCCCCTCGACAAAACGGCTATGGTAGCGATGCTCAACAACAAGGAGCAGATGAGCCACATGTCAAACCGCGAGAGCGCAGGCGAGTATGTCGGTTCGTCATTGGGACAAGGCTTGCTCGGCTTCCACGCCATCGAATATATGCTTTTTGAACCCGCCAACAAGACCACTGCCACCACAAGCCCGCGCCCCGCGTCGCGCTTCACCCAAAACGAGCTTTACTACCTCGCCGCCGTAGCCGACGACTTGCGCAACTGCTGCTTACGCCTCGAAGCGTCATGGGCCGACGAAGGCACTGTCAACAGCAAGAAACTCGAGATTCTCGACGAGGCCGAACTCTCATACGACAAGAACTACGGCGCATATATGAAGGAAGCCGGTAACGCCGGTTCAATCTACCGCAACTATGCCGATGCCGTGCAAGAGCTTATCGTAGGCGCACAAGACATCGCCGACGAGGTAGGCAACCAGAAAATCGGCAATCCCGTCGGCTCAGGATTGGCTGCCGACCCCGACTACATCGAGTCGCCCTATGCCTTGAACTCGATTGTCGACTTCATCGACAACCTCTACTCGGTGCGCAACGCCTACTGCGGCTACACCGCCAGTAACGGCGTGACCGAAAACTACATCAAGCCCTCGACCTACACCCTCAGCGCTTATGTAGCGTCAATCGACGCTGACCTTGACCGCCGCGTCGTTGCCGCAATCGACGGCGCAATCGAGGCCATCGGCAAGATGCAGGAACCGTTTGCCTCGACCTCGCAAGACGCGTCGCTCCGCGAAATCAACTTCGCAGCCGTCAACGCCTGCAACGAAGTCAACGACATTTTTGACGAAGTAATCGACTTAATACAAAAGAACTGATGGACAATAGATTGAAATTCTTGCAATTCATCCCCGCTATCGCTGCATTGACCCTTCTGGGGTCATGTAGCGATGACGACGTTACGGCGGTAGGTGGCGAGCCCGACCCCGTTGACGACAGACCTGAATGGTACTACGCCGGGGGCAAGCTCGGCACATCTTACGTCACCACATCGGCTTGCTTTGAGCAGCCGACCAAAGCCGTTGAAGACGGCGGCTTCATCGCCTCGTTCAAACGCGGCGAACAGCTGTTTGAGAAAAACTACGTGAGCAACTCGGAGGGTGTGCGCAGCGGCCTCGGGCCGATCTACGTGCGCTCGTCGTGTATGCACTGCCACCCGGGTTACGGCCACGGCAAGTCACAACCCGACGGCCCGTTTCGCACCAACGAGACCGGCAACGGCTATCTGCTCGTAGTGTTCAACCCCGCCACCCAGGGCTATGTCAACTGGCTTGCCGGTATGCCGCAAGGCCACGCCGTTGCACCGTTCAAAGCACCGCTCGACGAGGATAAAGTGACGATAAAATGGCACGAGTACACCGACGCTTGGGGCAACACCTTCCCCGACGGCGAGACCTACGCTATGCGCTATCCCGAGGTGACTATGCCACGCGACGCCGTCTACGCCTACCGCGAGGGCAAACTGACCGCCGAGCAGATGGGCGACTATGAGGTGCGTCTTGAAAACACCATCGGCATCTATGGCACTGGCCTTATCGACGCTATCACCGATGAGGATTTGCTTGCCCAATACACTCAAATGGAAAATGATGGATACCTCAAAAACGGGCTAAACCCCGCCATCTTCGCCGGAGGCACTTGGACCGGTCAATACACATCGAAAGAGGCATCGAGCGACGGCAAAAAATACCCGTTGCGCTACACCTATGCCTTGAGCCGCGGGCCTTTGCAAGACGCAGCCGGGGCTAACGCCTACTGGAACATCACCAACGTGACTCGCTCTGACCGCCGCTACCACTACAAAGACGCTGGAGGCTACTACGCCCGCGCTGCAGCAGCCGACCCCGAGGTGCAGAAAGAGTTCCCCGCCTACATAGCCAACATCGACCCTGACAAGACCCACCCCGAGTGGTTCACAGCCAACGTCGAGCAAAACATCCTCGCCTATATCAACTCAACGACGCTTCCCGCCGAAGCTACCGACCAAAACTATATAGATATGATGGTATGGCACCGCGGTTTGGCTGTTCCCGCCGTGCGCGGAGCAGAGCGTGAGGATGTGCAGCGCGGCAAAGAGGTGTTTGAGGAAATAGGTTGCGCCTACTGTCACCGCCCGTCGTGGACTACCGGTCGCGACGAAGTGCGCGACCCGGCTCAATTCTTCACGGCATCGGCTTCGGGGCGCGCCCTCCCCACCTACCCTAACCAAAAGATTTGGCCTTACACCGATATGGTACAGCACAAGCTGATGATGGTCAACGACATACGCAACGGATGGTGTCGCACCACTCCGCTTTGGGGTCGCGGACTCCACCAGATGGCGACCGGCTCGGCCTATGCCGACCGTCTGCACGACTGCCGCGCCCGCACGACGATGGAGGCCGTCATGTGGCACGGCACGTCGCAACAGAGCGACGCCTACGAGTCGGTGGTTAAATTCCGCCAGCTCGAGAAGGCCGACCGCGACGCCGTCATCGCCTTTCTCGACGCAATCTAACCGTTTCACACAAACGATTGATTAAATGATAGCATTACTATTGCTTGCGGCGGTTGCAGCCGCACTGGCCGTGATAAGCTGCCTCGGCGGTAATCCCGATACCTACACATCGCTCCCCATGACAATCGCTTGGGGGGCGATTGTTTGTGCCGGGGGGTACCATATAACCAGCCGCCGACTTTATCGCCGCAAAGCGGTGTTCGCGATTCACTGCGCACTGGCGGTGATACTCGGCGGAGCTTTAGCCACACACCTGCTCGGCACAACCGAAACGCTCAAACTGCGCACCGGCCAACCGGTAACCCTCGGCGAGCTGACGGTTGAACTTGTCGATTTCCACATCGAATACTATCCCGGGACGATGGCACCCGCCGACTTCGTAAGCCGCCTTAAAATCGACGGAGAAGAGGCTGTCGTGGCGATGAACCGTGTGCACACAGCCAAGGGTTACCGCTTTTTCCAAACCGGCTACGACCCCGACAAGCTCGGCTCGACGTTGACCGTGAGCTGCGACGCCGCGGGGACGGCAATCAGCTACATCGGCTACGGGCTACTGTTAGCGGCCATGTTGTGTTCGCTGATACCGTCAAGGCGGTTTAAACGCGGCTGGAGCACCGCCCTGCTCACCGTGGCGACCCTGTCGGCCAGTGCCGCGCCCAAAGCACTTCCCGAGGCAACAGCAGCCAAATTTGGAGAGCTAATGGTCTACAACAACGGCCGCATTGCCCCGCTGTCGACCCTTGCCCGCGACTTCACCGTCAAGCTCACCGGCGGGAGCAGCTACAAAGGGTTGTGCGCCGAGCAGGTGTTGACCGGCTGGATATTCTACTACGACTCATGGCGAAACGAGCCTTGCATAAAGCTCAAAGACCGCAAAACGAGAGAGTTACTTGGCATTGACGGCAAATTTGCGGCATTGCCCGACTTTTTCTCGCCACAGGGTGAATACCTACCCTCCGGACAGGGCTATGAGGCGGCAAATGAGAAGTTTGGCCTCGCTTCGGCAGCCGCCACCGGCTCGCTATGGAGCATTTTCCCGATAACGACCGCCGAGGGGGTGCGCTGGCTGTCACCCGCCGACGACATTCCGGCTGAAATGGACCTCGAAACATGGCACTTCGTGAGCCACTGCTTCAATTATATGGCCGAGCTTGCGGCAAACGGTCAATGGACTGAACTACAGAGCGTTGTCGAAAAAATCAAGGGTTATCAACGCCAAAACGCCGGGGATGGCGCGATACCCTCGCACGAGCGCGTCGCCGCCGAGCGGCTATTCAACACGCTCGCGCCATCGCTATGGCCCTGTATTACTCTGTTATTGACCGGATTAATACTATTTTTCAGGCCCCACCGCCGCATGGCGCGCACGTTAGCCACCGCCGGGGTGATTTGGCTCACCGGATTGATTGCGCTCAACTGGATAGCGTCGGGGCGCGCTCCGATGTCAAACGGCTATGAAACAATGCAATGGATGGCGTTAGCCGCCTGCCTGGCCGGAGTGGCGATGCCCCGGCGTTATGGCTCGGCGACACCGCTCTGCCTGACGGTAGCAGCGTTGGCGATGATGGTCGCGATGATGGGGCAACGCAGCCCCCAGGTGACACAAGTGGTGCCAGTGCTGCGATCGCC
Source organism: uncultured Muribaculaceae bacterium (assembly GCA_964520525.1). Lineage (GTDB taxonomy): Bacteria > Bacteroidota > Bacteroidia > Bacteroidales > Muribaculaceae > JAJPXC01. Next base: position 28,469 of record CAZFNR010000019.1, on the reverse strand, counting down.
GTTGCTATCGCTCCATGTGCTGACGGTGATGCTCGCCTATGCCGGACTTGCGATAAACGCCCTGTGCGGGGCTGCGTGGCTGTGCGGGCGTCGCGACCTGCTCGAGCTGAGCCGTAGGCTGTTGAGACCGTCGGTGTATCTGCTCGCCGCCGGCATCTTCATCGGGGCGGTATGGGCCAACCAATCGTGGGGGCGCTACTGGGGGTGGGACCCTAAGGAAGTGTGGGCGTTGATAACGATGTTGACTTACGCGTTCCCTCTCCACCGCGGCTCGCTGCCATGGTTCAACAACGACCGCCACTACTCGCTCTATACGCTCATCGCGTTTTTGAGCGTGATAATGACCTACTTCGGCGTGAATTTCGTCCTCGGCGGCCTCCACGGCTATGCTGTATAGCGGATTAGAGGGACAAGCACCAAGAGAATCAGCCTCAGTCATCGAGAGTATCGACACAGTCATCAAGGTTATCTTCGTCGAATACATCGGGGATACCAGTGTTTTCGTAGTTATCGTAGTCGACCCACATATCGTGTTCAGCGTCACCGTTGTATGTATCTAAATCGTCGTATTCGTTCATTATGCGTTAGCGATTCTTGGCGAGCCAGGCGGCAAGCCGATAAACGATTGCCCGACGGTGGAATGATATACTCGGATGTCGGTGGAGGGGGGGCGGCTAATCCTCACAGTGGGGAACCGGGCTGAAAAAGGGTTTCGTTTTGTATCGACAGCGATGAGGTCAAAATAGATTTTTGGGCTTGATGGCTTGAAAATCTTTTAGATAGGTGGGGACTGAGTAGGCTAAGTCGAGGAAGTCGCCGCGGAGATAGGCTTGTTCGGCGAGGGCGAGCATATCGGCGGCAAGGGGTGCGACATCGGGGATGAATAGGGCATTTGACGAGGTTATCACTTCGCGGGCTTTATCGCTGCCGTCTCCGAAAAACAGCATTTTATGGGAGTGGAGCCATTTTCCGTAGCTTTCGTTGTCTAAAATCAGCGGCGTAGGTCGTTGAAGGGGATTAAGAGCCATGTCGTAGACGGCGGTGTAGACTTCCATTCGTCGGGCATCAATCATGGGGACGAGCAGGGAGTCGGGGTCGACGTCATGGTTGAACATCACTCCGACGGCCATCAGTTGCAAGGTGTCGACCCCTATCAACGGGATACCAAGCGCATAAGCGAGTCCTTTCGCTTCAGACAGGCCGATACGAAGCCCGGTGTAACTGCCGGGGCCAAGGCTAACGGCTACGGCGTCGAGCGTCATCTCATGCTCGCGCAGATGGTCAAGACACCCTTTGATGAATCCGCTCAACAAGGTGGCGTGGTTTTGGCCGCGATTGTCGTGGAATTGTCTGAGCACCATGCCGTCGGCGGTCAAAGCGGTGGAACACACTCGGGTTGATGTTTCAATATTGAGTATTATTGCCATTATAAAAAATACGCTAATTGGTGTGGCTTGATTTTCTGAGTAATTTTTCGAGTGCAAATTTACTATTTTCCACGTTTTAAGCGTAACTTTGCAAAAAATAATGATTTCGCCATGATTTTATCAATGACCGGTTTCGGCCGAGCAGTAGTCGAAAACGCCACAAAAAGGTTCACCGTAGAAATAAAGTCGCTCAACAGTAAACAGCTTGACCTCTCGATGCGAGTACCCGCTCCCTACCGCGAGGTGGAGCTTGATTTGCGTAACGCTATAGGCCGCCGTCTGGAGCGTGGCAAAATCGACCTGAGTGTCTATGTCGAGAGTGTCAACGGCGAATCAATCGCTTCGTTTAACATCCCGGTCATGGCCGCATACAAAGCAGAGTTTGAGAAGATGGCATCAGAGCTGAACCTTCCGCAACCCGATGACTGGTATTCGTTGCTTCTGCGCTTTCCCGATACGTTGCGCTCGGACACGATGACGACGGTGAGCGATGACGAGGTCGCCGCTCTGACCGATGCCGTGGGTCAAGCCGTCGAGGCTCTCATGCAGTTCAGAGCGAAGGAAGGCTCGAAACTTCAAGAATTTTTCACGTTGCGCATCAATGCGATATCATCGTTGCTCGCCGAGATTCCGAACTATGAGAATGAGCGCATAACGCGGATAAAAGCTCGCATCGAGGATGGCCTCGCCAAAATCAACCCGGTGGATTATGACAAGGGGCGCTTGGAGCAGGAGATGATTTTCTACATAGAAAAGCTCGATATCAACGAGGAGAAACAACGGCTCGCCCAGCATCTCAACTATTTCATGGAGACCATGCAGGGGGCGCCCGGTCAAGGGAAAAAGCTCGGGTTCATCTCACAGGAAATGGGTCGTGAAATCAATACCCTCGGGTCGAAGAGCAATCATGCCGAGATGCAGAAATTGGTAGTCAGGATGAAGGATGTGCTCGAACAGATTAAGGAGCAGGTTCTGAATGTCATGTAGGTGAGCGCATAAGATATGAAGAGAGGAAAAATCATTATAATCTCAGCTCCTTCAGGGTGCGGGAAGTCGACTATTATCAAAGCCCTAATGGCGAAGGGTGAAATTGATATGCAGTTTTCGGTTTCGGCTACATCACGCCAGCCAAGAGCCGGGGAAACCGACGGGAAGGAGTATTTCTTCATGAGCGAGGATGAGTTCCGTCAAGCTATAGCCGCCGATGCCTTTGTAGAGTATGAGGAGGTGTATCCCGGCAGGTTTTACGGGACATTGAAAAGTGAAATCGAGCGCATCTGCAATGAGGGGCACAACGTGGTCCTCGACATCGACGTGAAGGGTGGTGTCAATGTCAAGTCGCTGTATGGAGAGGATGCCGTGAGCATTTTCATCATGCCGCCGTCAATCGACGCCCTGCGGCAGCGACTGACGGGGCGAGCCACTGACTCAGACGAGGTCATAGAGGAACGCGTGGGACGCGCGGCATTTGAGCTAACATTCGCTCCGCAATATGACGTGACCGTGGTCAATGATGACCTCGATAAGGCAATCAATGACACTTCAGATAGCATTAAGGAATTTCTAAACGCCCCAACAAAGATTTGAAGCATATCGGAATATTCGGAGGCTCGTTCAACCCGGTGCATATCGGGCACACTATGCTTGCGAGTTTTCTGAGCCAATTCACGGGCTTAGATGAGGTGTGGATGACATTGTCACCTCTGAATCCGCTAAAACGTAACCGCGAAGAGCTGATTGACGACTGTTGCCGTCTCGATATGCTGAAAATCGCCGTTGAGGGGTGTGACTATATTGAAGTGTGTGACATTGAGTTGTCAATGCCCCGCCCGTCATATACAATCGACACTCTGACAACACTCCAGAGGCGATTCCCTGATTATCGGTTCAGCATAATCATCGGTAGCGATAACTGGCTTAATTTCAGCCGTTGGAAAGATTATGACATAATTATGGAACGTTTCGGAGTCATAGTATATCCACGACCGGGATATGAGATAACCGAAGGGATTGACGACCCCAATGTGAGTTTTGTGAATGATGCCCCTATTATCGAAATTTCCAGCAGTTTTATCAGAAAATCTATTTCCGAGGGAAAAAACATGAACTATTTCTTACCCTCAGGAGTATATAAATATATTACCAATCACTCCCTTTATAAACAGGCCGCCAAATGTCAGGACTTCTAACCACCAATTCAATCGCATTCATAGGGCTATGCAATGAGTATTGCAAAGCATTGGAAGGAGCAGGCGAATCATCGCGCAATGAGTTCATCGCCAATATGCTCAGATTGCTACCGAGGATATACATTTCCGCATCGGACCTTGACGCAGGGGAATCAGGCTATGATTCATATATAGAAAGTTCGCTCGACGAGGATTATTACGATTCAATCAGGCGCGACATCGAATCTCTGATGGGGCCTGCTGACATATATCTCGAAGTGTTTGAGGAGGATATGAAATACTCCGACACCCCGATAGCCGCATCTATATCAGAATGCCTCGCAGACATATTTCAGGCTCTTTACAACTTCCTCGCCATGGTAAAGGACTCGCCTGAGGAATTTATATTATCGTCAATAGCGGCTGTCAAAGAGGAGTTCGGCGCATATTGGGGGCAAACGCTATGCAACGTGCTTAGAGCGCTCAACCACCTCAAATACAATTGCGCTGATTCTGAAGATGATTATTGATTGACCTACGGATTATCCCCTACTCTATTTTTGGTATTGTCTTTTTTTATTTAATTGACTACTTTTGCGTTTCAAAAGCAGAATGCAGTCGCGGCTGTATAAACTCAGACCGCAAAACAAATTCGGCATGACATAACGTAACTATGAGGCTATCAGAACTTAAGCCCGGGCAATCGGGGGTAATAACAAAGATATTGGGCCACGGAGCGTTTCGCAAACGAGTCATCGAGATGGGATTTGTCAGAGGCCGGAAAATTTCGGCACTTTTGAGCGCGCCGATGAAAGATCCGGTCAAATACCGGTTGATGGGATATGAGGTATCGCTGAGGCTAAGCGAAGCCCACATGATCGAAATTCTGCCATTAAGCGACGGTGAGTTAATCAGCAAAATGGCACATACGAATACCATCACAGACTCTGACATCACCCACCCCGACTTTGACCGCGAGAGCCGTATCATAAACGTAGCGTTGATAGGCAATCCCAACTGCGGAAAGACATCGTTTTTCAATATTGCCGCCGGAGCCAAAGAGCATGTCGGCAACTATAGCGGGGTTACAGTCGATGCCAAAAACGGCCATTTCAAATACAAGGGATACACATTTAACATGGTGGATCTCCCGGGCACATACTCACTTGCGGCATATTCGCCTGAGGAGCTTTATGTGCGCCGTTATCTGCGAGACCAGAACCCCGACATTATACTGAACGTGGTCGACGCGTCAAACCTTGAGCGTAACCTGTATCTGACCACCGAGCTGATTAATATGGACCGCAGCATGGTCATCGCCCTCAATATGTATGACGAAATCAAGCGTTCGGGCACCGACCTCGATTACAAGACGCTCGGAGAGATGATAGGAGTGCCGATTGTGCCGACAGTGGCACGCACCGGAAAGGGAATCAACGATGTCTGCGACACCATCATCAATGTGTTTGAGGGTAGAGACAAAACGGTCAGACATATCCATGTCAACCTCGGACACGATGTGGAAGAAAGCCTGACTGAGATAAAAGACAAACTCAAAGAGGACCCCTACATCTCAAAGCATTTCTCACCCCGCTACTTGGCTATCAAGCTTCTTGAGCGGGACCATGAGGTTGAGGAGATTGTGAAGGAAACCCCGTTGTGTTCAGAGATTTTCGAACTGCGCGATAAAAAGCTCGAGCTCATCGAAAATTATCACCAAGAGGATATATCCTCGATAATAGCCAACGAAAAATACGGGTTCATAGCGGGAGCGCTCGCCGAGACCATGGTGGAGCGCAATGAGGACACTCAAAGCAATACCCGAATAATCGACGCGTTTGTCACCAACAGGCTTTTCGGGTTTCCGATTTTTCTGGCCATAATGTTCTTTATGTTTTGGGCCACGTTTGCTGTCGGAGCTTATCCCCAAGAGTGGATTGAAAGCGGGGTATCGTGGTTGACGAGTTTGGTGCGGAACCACTTTCCCGACGGCGCGCTAAAGGCTCTCATAGCCGATGGAGTTATAGGTGGAGTCGGGGGCGTAATAGTGTTTCTTCCCAACATCTTGATTCTTTATTTTTTCATCTCATTCATGGAGGAATCGGGCTATATGGCCCGCGCGGCGTTCATCATGGATAAGATGATGCACCGCATAGGTCTTCACGGGAAGTCGTTCATACCGTTAGTCATGGGATTCGGGTGCAACGTTCCCGCTATCATGGCTTCACGCTCAATCGAAAGCCGCAGCAGCCGTCTTATAACAATCTTGATTAATCCGTTCATGTCGTGTTCGGCAAGACTTCCCATATATGTGTTGCTGATAGGCACATTTTTCCCGGCCCATGCGGGTATAGTATTTTTCTGCCTTTATATGCTCGGTATAATAGTAGCGGTCATAACGGCCAAGCTATTGCGCCGATTCCATTTCAAAAAAGATGAGACCCCTTTTGTCATGGAGTTGCCACCATACCGCATCCCTACTCTGAAATCGTCGCTGAGACGTATGTGGTGGAAAGGGGAACAGTATCTTAAAAAGATGGGGGGCATCATTCTCGTAGCGAGCATTATCGTCTGGGCATTAAACTATTTTCCCCACTATGACAGCGACGACACGCAGCAATCGGCATCAGCCGGCACAGAAATCGAGGCTGGTGATTCATACCTGTGCATGATGGGGAAAGCCATAGAACCCGCCATGTCGCCCATAGGGATGAGTTGGAAGGCATCGGTAGCCGCACTCGCCGGGGTCCCCGCCAAAGAAATAGTGGTATCGACACTCGGAGTTCTTTACACCGGTGACGAGGAGGCGACAGACAACGCCTTGGGCTCCCGCATCATTTCGACGGCGACACCAACCGGCGAACCTGACTTCACCCCCGCATCGGCATTGGCGTTCATGATTTTCATATTGCTTTATTGCCCTTGTCTCGCCACCATCACGGCGATTGTAAAAGAGACCGAGAAACTTCGTTACGGAGTATTCTCAGCAGTCTACAACACAGCCGTGGCATGGGGTGTTTCATTCATCGTCTATCACATTGCGCTATTGTTTTAGCCTCACCCGACAATCACGCCAACTCGACTATGGTTATGCCCGCTCCACCGAACTGTACATGCTCGTCACGATAGCTTCTCACTCCGGGAACCGTATCAATATACTTGCGAAGCACCTGTCTTAATATCCCCGTGCCAGTGCCGTGGAGTATCCTGACCTGTCGCGTATTGAACTGAATAGCATCGTCGAGGAAATAAGTCACCGCCTGCAAAGCCTCATCGGCGCGCATCCCTCTGACATCAATCTCCTGCTTGAATTGCAGTTGCTTGTCGCGCAACCGGTCGGCAGTCGAGGAACTGACAAACGATGATTTATTAGTAGGTGACGCAATCTTTGCCAACGTCGGCTTCAAACGGTTGAGTTTTACGGATGTTTTCAACATTCCGAAGGCCACCACGGCTTGATTGCCACTAATTTCGAGCACCTGACCGACAGTCCCTTGTCCATCGAGTTTCACATTGTCGCCAACCTTTACCGCTGAGGCATCAGATGGGACGGTAGGCGAAGTCTTTTTCTTTTTGGGTTTGGGCGCTTTAGCCAATAGCGGATGCTCAGAGGCTTCGTCAATCGAAAGCCGCGATTTCTCCTCCGCCAGTTTGCGCCGCGCCTCCATGGTTTTTTCACGCTCGGCTTGAGATTTGCGAATATCGTGAATGGCGCGCTCTATGGTCGAATTACTGTTTTCGATTATACGTTTGGCCTCAGCTTGCGCTTCGGTGATAATCTCCCTGCGCTTTTCCCTGAGCTGATTAGCATCCTCTTGATAGCGGGCAAGCACCTGATCGACCTTTTTCTCTTTTTCCTTAATTGAGTTGCGCTTGTTTTCCCAATATCGTTTGTCGCGCGCCACGTCGAGTAGATACCGGTCAAGGTTGATATAATCACTACCGGCTATCTCACTCGCATCGTCGATAATCTCACGCGGCAACCCAATCTTACGGGCAATCTCAATTGCAAACGAGCTTCCGGCATTTCCAATCGACAATTTAAACAACGGTCGCATCTGCTGGCGGTCATAGAGCATCGAACCGTTGACCAGCCCATCGGTTTCATCGGCCAACTGTTTCAAGTTCTGATAGTGTGTCGTCACTACCCCCCACATCTTCATTCGGTTGAATTCTTTCAAGATTGCTTGTGCGAGCGCACCACCGATAAGCGGCTCCGTACCCGACCCGAATTCATCAATGAGCAACAAAGTTCCGGCACTCCCCCTGCGGAGAAAATGTTTCATGTTGTTGAGATGAGAACTGTAGGTACTCAAGTCATCTTCTATGGACTGGTTATCACCAATGTCGATAAATATGTCGTCGAAGATTCCGATATGGGAATTTTCATAGACAGGCGGCAAGAGTCCGCATTGCGACATATATTGCACTATACCTACCGTTTTCAGACACACTGATTTACCGCCGGCATTAGGGCCTGATATAAGCAAAATGCGTTTTTCGGGAACCAATGTTATGTCGAGAGGTACTATTTCTTTATCCTGCCGCCTTAAAGATTCAAGCAAGACGGGGTGAGTCGCATGATACCATTCCATTTCACGTTTGTCGCTCAAATGAGGTAAATGAGCGTCAATCGAGCGAGCGAAACGAGCTTTCGCCCTAATAAAATCCAGCTCACCCATCATGGCGTAAGTGTCGAGCATCGCTGGAATCTCGGGACGTATCTTATCGGCTATCTCGGTGAGAATCCTTATTATCTCATGCCGTTCGTCCATTTCAAGCTCACGCAAGCGGTTATTCGCCTCTACAATTTCGGCGGGTTCGATAAAAAAAGTTTTTCCCGAAGCCGATTCATCATGCACAATTCCCTTTATTTTACGCTTGTGCATCGGGGCAACAGGAATCACTAATCGACCATCTCGAACCGACGGAGCGACATCCTGCTCAATATAGCCCTCCTTGACAGCATTGGCCATCACACGCCGCATTATAGAGTTGATTGTGCCTGACAACGATGCCAACCGACTCCGTATCTCCTGAAGTTGAGGCGAAGCATTGTCTTTTATGTTGCCATAAGAATCGAGAATACCTCCAATCAGTCTCGTAATGGCATGGAACTCACCGAGGAATGCCACCTTGGCGTCGAGACGAGGATATTTGGACACACCGTTGTCACTGCGCCGCGACGACATAAACGCTGCCACCTCCGATACGGCAGCCAAAGACTTGTTCAGAGAAATCAACTCTTTCAACGTGAGGTAGGTTCCGGCGACGGTAATCGTTTTTAACGAGTTTGTCACATCACGCAAATTATCAATCGGGAACAGATTCTCACCGTCCTCAATGCGAAGCATCTCGTCAGTTTCCTCAAGCCGGTCCCTGACCTCGTCGGGATTATTGGAGAATGTCATCGCCGCCACCTCGTTTGCCCCCAGCGGGGAAACAGTAAGGGCGGCTACCATCGCTCTAACTTGTTTAAAACCTACCTTATCTTCAAAATTAGTTGGATATGTCATTTCGGCTTATAACGTTCAGACTTGAAAATTAAACGCAAAATTAGTAATTTTGTGTATGATTCCGTCGCAATCAATAATAAAAACCGAAGTTATCCGCGGCTCGACCAGCCGATACATCGCACATATAGCCACACACTGGTTGGAACGCCGCTGGTGGGCACTGCTAATCCCTATCGCCGTCCCCGTAGCACTCGGACTCACAGTCAATCACGCATGGCTGTTGGTTGCGTTCATGCTGCTGTTGCTCTGTTATCCATCACTGCTGCTGTTGCTTTTAGGCCGATATGTCCTGCGCAGCCAAGCGCGAAAAGCGGTGTTCAGTTACTCGGTCGCCGCAACCGCACGGGAAATGACAATCACGTATTTTCAACTTAACGATAGCGAAGCACCCGCACCGCCTGCCGAAACAATAGTATTTGACCGAAATGTCAAATACTCTATCACTCGCAAGGGGTTGACAATCGAGTGGGGCGACACGCCATATGATTTCATATTCATACCTCACGAGGCGTTACAATCGCGGGCCGAGTCGACATTATTCATAAAATGGCTTTGCGATTGCCAAAATCAGAGCCTCAACCGATAGTTCACCTACGTTTCAAAGCTCTATAAAGTTTTGCCATGCGTGTCGCAAGCTTAAAAGCGATAATAACATAGTCCATGTAGGACAACGCCTCTATAGCTTTCGCCAACATTGATATCCCGGTTTCGTTCAGAGGCGATGCCCAACTTACCCGCCTGATCAATTTATCTTTTTCAACGGCAATTTCAACTTCATTAAGAGCACGACGGTAACGCAGTTCGTCTAACGAATATCCACGCCATTTTTTTTCAGCCAGTACCCGGTTGCCGGCATTAACCTTGCTCATCGTCAGGAGTGTTGTTTAAAGGTGATTCAACAATAATTCTGGATACAAACCGAGTAATCGGGTTAATCAAAATCGGGCCCCGCAAAGCGATTAACAAAAGAATAACGATTACGAAGAACCCGCCAATAATAAGACAGCTCCAGTAGTCTGGAAGGAGATCGGTGAGAACCGCACTTAGCGCAAGCGTCAAAAACGCCATAACGCATATGCCAAGAATCAGTACAATCAAGGCCAAAGCTACCCCTGAGAACAATCGTGCCAATTTTTCAGCGAAATCGAGACTCGCCCTTGACACATACAGCCTGCAAAGCCTCTGAATAAAATGCCAAAAGGCAGTGAATGATGAATTATCGTTTGATGATAGCCCCATAAGAATCCGATGGTTTCATATAAAATCAGAACAGAGGCCGCCGATTACACACTATGGCATCGACAGTCTCCGCTCTGATTGCGATTTATAAATCCGGTAAATTACTACAAGTCATTTTTTAGCCACATCTGAGATTTCGCCGATAAGTTCATCAACCTCTGAATCACAACAGCATAGACCTTTTTTGTGAAGTAGTTCTTTAATCTGCGAGCGTAATTCCGACCCCTTTTCAGGGGCAAAAAGCAAAGCGGCGCCTGCGCCTATGATGGCGCCACCCAAGAAAGCGTACAATATATTCAACTTGCTCATAATTGATAATTATAAAAAGTTAATGTAATAAACGTTTTATTTCTTAATCTCGTCGGCGAGTTCATCAACCAACTCGTCAAATTGGCATTTTGTCAGTTTGTGACCTTTGCCACGGATAAAATTCATAATTTCCCGGCGTGTTTCCTCTCCTTCATGAGGCGCTACGAGAAGACCGACTGCCGCACCGGCTACTGCGCCACCGATAACAGCCAATACAATGTTCAGATTTTTCATACCTTCTAAAAATTTGATTTGGTTTCAAAATCTATAACAACAAAGTCAGAAAAAAGTGCGGGAATATATGATTTTTCTTCATTTCTCAGTGTTCATAACTGGCATCGTGACAATTTCATTAATTAAAAAGTATCCATTTAGACGAATGTGTAAATTTTGTGGTAAATTTGTAAGTTAAACTATCAATAGCCGAAAATGTCATCAACGACACAAGATATAATTGTCAAGGGGGCGAGAGTCAACAATCTGAAAAATGTGGATGTCACCATTCCCCGCAACCGTTTCATAGTTGTTACCGGCTTGTCAGGTTCAGGGAAGTCATCGCTGGCTTTCGACACACTCTATGCCGAGGGGCAACGCCGTTATGTAGAGAGCCTGTCGGCCTATGCCCGACAGTTTATGGGAAAGATGGTCAAACCTGAATGTGACTACATAAAGGGGCTTCCCCCGGCAATCGCCATAGAGCAGAAAGTCAACACACGCAACCCGCGAAGCACCGTGGGGACATCGACCGAGATTTACGATTACATGAGACTGCTTTACGGGCGAGTCGGCCACACCTATTCACCCGTAACAGGGCGTGAGGTGAAGAAACACACGGTTGACGATGTTGTCAACACCGCGCAATCATATTCTGAAGGGACCCGCATAGCAGTCGTGTCGCCCATCAGACTGCCAGAGAAACGCTCGTTTACATCCCAGCTTGAAATATTCATGAAAGAGGGATATTCGCGCGTGATGCATAATGGGGAATTTTTGCTGATTGAGGATTTGCTTAAATCAACTGACACTCCAACTTCGCCGGATGGATATGACCTTCTGATTGACCGCCTATCGGTGGCATCACAAGGGGATGAGTTGAGTCGGCTCGCAGACTCGACTGAAACAGCCTTTTTCGAGGGACACGATGAGATGGCATTGATAGTGTGGGACTCGAAACGCGAAATCCATCGCCACGACTTTTCAAAACGTTTCGAGGCCGACGGAATCACGTTCATGGAACCTAACGAGCTAATGTTCAATTTCAACAACCCCTATGGAGCGTGCCCGCGCTGCGAGGGTTTCGGCAAGACAATGGGTATCGATGAAAACCTTGTCATACCCAACCAAGCTCTTTCGGTTTATGACGACGCAGTAGTGTGCTGGCGAGGCGAGAAGATGAGCGAGTGGAAACGCGAACTTATCCATCAGGCGCCCCACATAGGTTTCCCGATACACCGTCCATATTGCGACCTGTCGCAGAAGGAGAAGAAGTTGCTGTGGCATGGCAACAGCCGATTCGGCGGTATTGACGGTTTTTTCAAAATGGTTGAGGAAAACCTGTACAAGATACAATATCGCGTGATGTACGCCCGCTATCGCGGCAAGACGATATGCCCTGAGTGTCATGGCTACCGTCTCAGGCCTGAGGCGTCATATGTCAAAGTGGGCGGAGCCGCCATCGGAGACCTTGTCACAATGCCGGTTGACAGGCTGCTTCAGTGGTTCAAAGCACTGCGACTTAACGAGCAAGATGGCAAAATAGCAGCCCGCCTGCTGACCGAGATAACCAACCGTTTGCAATTTTTGGTAGATGTGGGACTCGGATACCTAACACTCGACCGACGTTCATCAACGCTATCGGGCGGTGAAAGCCAGCGCATCAACCTTGCCACTTCGTTAGGGAGCAGCCTTGTCGGCTCTCTTTACATTCTCGACGAGCCAAGCATAGGACTTCACTCACGCGACACTCAGAAACTCATAAAGGTGCTACGCCATCTTCAAGCAATCGGCAACACGGTGGTAGTGGTTGAACACGACGAGGAAATCATACGCGCCGCAGACTATGTAATAGACGTGGGACCCGATGCGGGGAGCCATGGCGGTCAGATAATCCATCAAGGATTATTGGCCGATATCGGCAATGCGAAAGGGAGTTATACACTCGACTATCTAACCGGGGCTCGGGTAATCTCCGTGCCTAAACGCCGCCGCAAATGGAACTCATATATAGAAGTGAAAGGTGCGAGAGAAAACAATCTTAAAAACATTGATGTCAAATTTCCGCTCGGAATCATGACAGTCGTGACCGGGGTGAGCGGTTCAGGCAAATCAACGCTTGTCAAGGATATATTGTACAAAGCGATGTTGAGGCAGCTCGAAGTGTCGTCGGACGCACCGGGGGCGTTCAAGTCATTAGGCGGCGACTTGTCGCGAATTTCAGCCGTTGAGTTTGTAGACCAAAACCCTATAGGGAAATCGACACGCAGCAATGCCGCCACCTATCTGAAAGCATACGATGAAATACGCCGCTTGTTTGCCGACCAGCAAGGGGCTAAGCAGATGGGATTCAGCCCTGCTTATTTCTCATTTAACGCCGAGGGGGGTCGCTGCGAGGAGTGCAAAGGAGAAGGCACAATCACCATCGAGATGCAGTTTATGGCCGACATCACCATACCGTGTGAGGAATGCCACGGCAAACGGTTCAAACGCGACGTGCTTGAAATAGAGTACCGCGGAAAAAGTATATTCGACGTGCTTAACATGACAGTAGATGAAGCCATAGGCTTTTTCTCTGAATCAACCGACCCCACCGAAAAGAAAATCGTGCGCCGCCTACAGCCGCTGAAAGATGTGGGCCTCGGTTACATCAAACTGGGCCAGTCGTCATCAACATTGTCGGGGGGTGAGAACCAGAGGGTGAAACTCGCCTATTTCCTCGCCGCCGAGAAGCCACTGCCCACAATGTTTATCTTTGACGAACCCACCACCGGACTACACTTCCATGACATCAACACTCTGATGGATTCGTTCAACCGGCTCATAGCGCAAGGACACACAGTGATCATCATCGAGCATAACATGGATGTCGTCAAATGCGCCGACCATGTCATAGATATAGGACCTGAAGGAGGCGAAAAAGGGGGCAGTATAGTAGCGACGGGCACCCCCGAAGAAATCGTGAAATGCCCGTCGAGCTACACCGGCCAATATCTGGCCGAAAAATTGTGATTATCATCTGAGTCTGTCCATCGACGTAAGCAGACGGCGATCGCGCGCAATGCAGCGATAAGCCCTAAGAGACGCCACAAAAGCGATAATAAGAAGCAACGCCCCGCCACTAAGTTCGATGTGTCCGCCTTCAAGCCGCACATAGACGATGATTATGCCGGTTACAGCCGAAACAATCATAAGCAAAATAGACAGCAGTGTAACGGTTAGCTGACGTTTTAGGTTTCTGAACAAAAAGATAGATATGAACAGCAACGCAGCTATCGTAAGGTTAAGCACAAGAAACACGATAAAATCGCTCGGCGAGGCCGACAATACGCTTTCGGCTGAAGCCGGGTCATTGAACGAAGCGAACGGTGTGAAACAAAAGAGCGCCATGCATATGGTCGCAATGAGAAGCAGTACTGACTGCCAACGTTGGATTACCATTTTCTTTCTATTTTATTAATTTAATCGGTTAATTATCAGGTTCGGCTATAAAGCATCATGTCTATCACAAGGGGCAGTAGCGATTTGTCGACACCGACCTTGCCCAGTGTGTCAGCGTCGGCTCTGAACGCCTCAATAAAGCATTCAACACCGCCTCCGGCCTGGTCGATAAACAGGTTATAGAAGTTCACGGCTTCTTTCAATGATGATTCGGCAAGCGACAGATGTCCCATGTTGAGATAATCTTCGGCTATCGGGCCTGACGACAATATTTTTTCATAGTAACGACGCGCCCCCTTGAAGTCGGATGTTTTGAACAGGCACCAAGCCAACGGTCTCCATGCCCGCGATGATTTCGAGTCGAGATAATCGGCCTTATAGTATTGCTCAATGGCCTCTTTCTCACGTCCCGCCTCAAGGAAAGTATGCCCAAGATTCATCGCCAGATTGACATCATCGGGATAAAACCTGGCCAAGCGCATATAATAGGACAACGCATTGTCGATATTACCCATCATGCGATGACAGGCCGCCAGCCGTCGTAGCGTCCAATGGTTTTCAGCATTGAGCAATTCGGCCTGCTCATAGCTCCGCAAAGCCGACGAGGTTTCGCCAAGTTTTTGGTGACAGTAACCTATTTTTTGGAATAGCTGAGCCGACGGAGGCACCAATGCCGACAGAGATATGAATGCGGCGAGAGCTTCGTTCCAATAATGGCGTTTGAAATAAAATTCAGCGACAAGTCCGAGAGTTTCGGCATCGTTTATGGCATCGTTTATGCATCTGACAGCCGTTAAGTTCAAGTCGGAGCTGAACGGGTCAAGGAACTCGCCTTTGCGACGGAACAGTCTGAAAAATCTATAGATGTTTTGTATGAACATCTTTGCTGCCGTCTTGCGTTCACGCGGCTCAGTGGATTCAGCCGCCAACCTGATTTCGGCTAAATGCGAGCTTTGCGCTTCGAGTTGACTAAGCATCATTTTGCGTTGAGCCTCGGGGAGTGACCCTATCGAAAGGGCAAAGGAGTATTTGTCACTGTCGCATAGCATGGGCGACAACGCAACCATTTCCAAGATTTTATCATTACCACCGGCATGGTTAACGCCCAAAGCGGAATGCGAAGATGAGAAAATTCTGAACCAGTTGATGATGTCGTTGAAAAACGGATAGGATTTGAGTTGAGAAAAGGCCCCCATAAACACGTCGGCGCCTTCCTCCTGCAATTCCGACAATTCCTTGAGTCTGTCAGTGATTCCACTTTTGTCAAGCATTTCCTGCCATTCGGGGTTTTCTTCTAAATCGCCGATATTTATGCCCTCGGTGGCGTTAAGTTTCTTTGAAATGTCGGGACGCAATTTAAGGACCTGCGGGATTACCTCGTCACGCATTTTCTTAGTGATGCGCTCGGTGTCGCGAGTACGTATCAGTTCCAAAAACACGTTCTTGACATCTGATGACCAACTTTTGGTTTCCTTAACCGCCTCAAGCCTATTCAGCACCTTTTCAGACAATGCTCTGTCACGATGGCGGTATAAGGCAAGCAATAAACCGACCAACGCGGCCATCGAGACATAGTTGTCAGTCAATGAAGAATACGCCTCCATCAGCAATAAGAGCCTATTCTCATCATGGTAATGAAGCTCACCAAGGGCGACCGCGCACACCAACAAGTGAACAAACTCGGCTGAATAACGGTCGGAGGCTATTACGTCCATTATGGCGTCAACCGATTCTTGATGCAAGGGAAACGACACCCATAATCTATCAAAGAGACGCTTTTCGAGATTTTCCTTTTCGCGTTGGTCACGCTCGACCTTGACCGCATTCGCGCCATCGGCAACAAGGTTGAACAGCGAGGAGTGTTCATCGAGAGATGAGTAGGCATCAAGCAATGCCTGAATGGTATCCTCTTTCTTGGTGCCTTCGTAACGTAACGTGTTGAAATAAAGCGTTGGTGACTCGCGCCTCAATCCATGACGCAAAAGGCGGTCGGCAAAAGTAAGTATTTTTTCAGAGATGGAGCGATACATCTCATCACGCCCCGGATCGACAACACCTTTTGCCGCATAGTCAAGCATATAGCGGTAGGACTGCTCAAGCGAATTGATTGAGGATGTCAACTCCCAAGTCATCAGGCGTTCCGAAAGATTACGGAGATATATGAAAGCATCACGCAATCGGCCGTCGGTGATAAAACGCTTTATTTCATTTACTGTTTTTCTTAATTCAGTGTCAGTCATAACTGGATTTATGGTGCAAATATAACCATAATGTGCAAATTTTGTGCCAAAAGATTTCATTACAGTCGGTGTTTATAACACTGAATGTTGAGTCACAATCATAATTAATCTTGCGGTAATTTCTTGTTTATAGAAATTTCGCGTATCTTTGTGTTATATAACATATTTATGCGGCATCTACAATGATAAAAAAGGCTCTTGAAAAAGTTATCAGCGAGGATATGTCAGATATTTGGTCGATACTTGACGGCGAAGAAAAGCGCCGTATAATCGACAATTTTGAGATTCATCATTTCAAGAAGAATCAGATAATTTACGCAGAGAAAGAAGACCCCGAATACTTATGGTGCCTACTCTCAGGAAAAGCGAAATTATTCAAAGACGGTGTAGGCGGACGAGTACAGATATTGAGATTGATACGCCCGGTGCAATATTTCGGTTACAGGGCATATTTCGCCAATGAGCCATATGTGTCAAGCGCATCGGCTATCGAGCCGTCGACGCTCGGAGCCTTGCCAATGTCGCTTGTGACCGACATGATTCAACACAACATCAATCTCGCATGGTTTTTCATCCATGAACTATCACGCAATCTCGGAGGGTCAGACACGCGCATAGTCAATCTGACCCAAAAGCATATTCGCGGTCGCCTCGCCGAGGCTCTGATAGTGTTGAAAGACAATTATGGTTATGAGGATGACAACTCGACACTGCGCATCTATATGGGCCGCGAAGACCTTGCGAATCTTTCAAATATGACCACATCCAACGCGATACGCACCTTGACCTGTTTCGTCAACGAGAGAATAATCATTGTTGACGGACGACGCATCAAAATAATCAACGAACCGATGCTGCGCAAGATAAGCAAATTCGGCTGACCGAGGCCCTACAACAACACCCGCTTTATTTTCCCGCTCGGTGTGCGCTCAAACTTCCGGCACAACCTGATTTCATGTGGCACTTTGTGGGGATGGACAATCGTTTTTATTCTTGACTTCAATCTGTCGGCATCAATCTCACAGTCATTGTCTTCAACATACATAACCATTGCCGTTCCCCATTTGTCGTCGGGCCGGCCAATAAGATAAAACGGTTTGTCAATCAGCTCAGACAGTTCTCGCTCGATTTCCTCCGGGTGGAGCTTCACTCCGCCTGAAATTATGACGTTGTCTTTCCGCCCGAGCCAACGGAATCGGCGGTCGTCGACAAGATCAACGAGGTCATTAGTGACCAGACGGTCAAATGAATATCCGTCGGCGCATATAATCAAACGTCGGTCGGAATCCGTGTCAAAAGTGACACCCGGCATAGCTTCAAAAAAGGGCTGCCCCATAGGCCTCAATGCGACATGGCTACAAGTCTCGGTCATTCCGTAGGTGGCTACACAATTGAATGACGCTGACGCAAGCCGACGTTCAAGCGAAGGCGAAACAGGCGCGCCGCCGACAATGACGTTTTTCACTTTATTCCCTTTCAAATCGCCGGTAAGCAACCATTCAGCCTGAGACGGCACTATCGGCAACAAATCAATATCGCCATAAAGTTTACTAAGCGGTCTGTTTGACGGGGTTTCCATAATCAAACGACAATCGGCAACGATGGCACGCACAATCATCATCCTACCTGCTATATATGATGCTGACAGAGGTGACACGATTGTTGAGCCAGACGACAATTTAAAATAATCGCATGTGGCTTTAGCCGACCTCAACATATCACTGCGCGGGAGCAAAATCTCTTTTGGCTCGCCGGTGGAACCCGACGTGTGAGCAGTAAAATATTCAGTGCCTGATTCCCATTGCCTTACAAAGTCAATTGTCGGCGTGTCAACTCCTATGACTTCCATAGTAAATCAGAAAAATCCCACCCGGTGCCATTCAGCGTCACGATACCATCGTCAAGTTGTCGCAACGGCGACGGGATGTTGTTGCGGTAAAGCATTCCAGTCCCTAACCCCTGAGGCATCGTCAGAGGATATTTCGACACCCACTGGGCTATTGCGTTTAGCCCGACGTTCGACTCTAACGCCGATGTCGCCCACCAACCGATACCTAATGATTCGGCGATGGCTATCCATCTGTCGGAGTCGGCAAGGCCTCCGCACAACGACGGTTTCAGTATTATATATTGCGGTTTAATTGCGTTGAGCAGTTCAAGTTTTTGACGGTCGTTCCTGCATCCGATTAACTCCTCGTCGAGCGCAATGGGTATGGGACTTTTCTTTGACAAATCGGCCATTTGGGCCCATTGCCCGCGTTTTATGGGTTGTTCGATTGAATGAATACCGAAATCAGCAAGACGTTTGAGTTTCAGCATAGCATCGCCAAATTCAAACGCTTCATTAGCGTCAAGTCGCAATTCAATCTCTTGTGGGGAGAAGCGATTCCGTATGTGGCGAATCAGGTCAATCTCCTCATCAAAGTCTATCCCACCGATTTTAAGTTTAAGGCAACGGAAACCCGCATTATATTTAGCTTTGATGCGTTCAAGCATTTCATCATGGCTTCCCATCCAGACGAGTCCGTTAATCTTAATCGATGATTCTGAACGGCTCCATGGCGAATCGACAAGTATCCGCTTTCCTCCGTTAGCCAAATCGAGCAGTGCCGTTTCCAACCCGAAACGCATGGAACTGTAAGGGATGTCGGCAATGTTGATCAAATGCTCATGACGGCAAGTTTGTGATAAAACCGCTTCATAATCCAGAATATCGTCATGGCTGAGACCTCGGAACAAGGCGCACTCCCCTACTCCGAAAACATCCGGCGATATGTCGTCCCACACTTTGACAAAAAAGGTTTCTTTAGTCCTCATTGTCGTCCTGGAGGTCTTAGCCGGCTCGATAAAAGCCAAAAAATATCGACTATACGCGGCTCTGAGCATCAACCGGGGAATTTTGGGAACTGGTCAAAGTCGGGTTCACGCTTTTCAAGAAATGCGTTTTTACCTTCCTGCGCTTCCGCCATCAGATAGTACATCAGCGTTGCGTCACCGGCAAATTCCATCAATCCCCGCTGGCCGTCAAGCTCGGCGTTAAGAGCGCGTTTGACCATGCGTATAGCCATCGGGCTACGCTTCAGTATGGTCTCACACCATTCGACAGTCACATCTTCAAGTCGGTCAAAAGGAACCACAGCATTAATCATACCCATTTCCAAAGCCTCGGCAGCAGTGTATTGACGACACAGGAACCAAATTTCACGAGCTTTTTTCTGCCCGACGCATCGAGCGAGATATGAGGAGCCGAAGCCGGCATCGAAACTTCCAACCTTAGGCCCGGTCTGGCCAAAACGGGCATTATCGCTTGCAATCGAAAGGTCGCAAACGACCTGAAGCACATTACCCCCGCCAATGGAATAACCGTTAACCATGGCAATAACAGGCTTTGGTATGGAACGTATCGCTTTGTGCAAATCAAGTACATTAAGGCGCGGCACACCGTTGTCGTCAATGTAACCACCCACTCCTTTGACATTTTGGTCGCCCCCTGAGCAGAAAGCCTTGTCACCCGCGCCTGTCAGTATAATCACGCCTATTTCAGATGATTCCCGGCAATAGTCCATAGCATCAAGCATCTCGCGGTTGGTCTGTGGGCGAAACGCGTTATAGACTTTCGGTCGGTTGATTGTAATCTTTGCAATCCTCCCAAAACGCTCAAACAAGATATCTTCGTAATCTTTTATTTTAATCCATTGACGTTGTGACATAATAGTTTATGGTTTTAGTTTGGTTGATTTATTCCGATTGAAATACTGCTTTAGCACTTCAGCGCTTAGCAAGCCATCGGTGTGGATGGCGAGTAAAGCCGGACGTGATTTTTCAGACGCAAAGGCTGAAAACGCTGACTCCAAATCGGTTGATTCCGACGCTTCAAAGAATGATATGCCATAACCCTCACACAATTTCTCAAGGGGCAAATTGACACCGCAGGCAAAATATTTGTTAAGTTCGGGCAAAGAGGATGTCGAGCCGATAAAACGGAAAATCGCTCCGCCTCCGTTACAAAACACCACCATTTTAAAATTGGGGCTTAACAGAGTCGATGCCAAAGCGCCGATATCATACTGCGCGCTCATGTCACCCGTAATCAACAAAGTCACCCCCTGATATGCAATTGACGCGCCAACGGCTGTTGAAGTCGAGCCGTCAATACCGCTGACACCACGGTTGCAATCATATCGGGCGATTTTGTCAGATGAGAACAATTGAGAGTAACGTATCGAAGTCCCATTTGACAATTGCAGGTTCCATCCTTTAGGAATCAACGGATATAACCGTGCAAACGCTGTCAAATCGCACCATGGGGCAGATGAAACAAATTCGTCATGGGAACTTGCTGAGTTCTGGCGCAAACGCTTCCACATGGCACCATAGATGTCAAATGACTTATGCGCCTGCACAGCCGAACTCAATTGGGAGAAAAACACCCCCGGGTTCATGAGTATTCTGCGTTCTAGCGACTGGAAACAATCCACGGTATGTTCGTTATGACCGATATGCCAATGCCTCAATCCGGGCGACTGTCGGAGGAAACGCTTCACAAGCCGCGACACCAGCGCGCCGCCGCAAGTAATCACGACATCAGGGCGGAATTTGTCTATGTCAGCATCGGGAATAGTGCACAAAACGCTATCAATACATGACACAAGATCGGGGAAACGCAAATTTGACAAATTCTCGGCAAGCACCACGAAATTGGGCATCTTGGCAAGTTTGGCCAACGCCCTGTTAAGGGTTGCATCGGGAGGCATGAACCCAGCCACGACCATCACCTTGCGTGGTGCGCCGAGCTGCGACGCAAGCCAACGTATTTCGCCCAACGGCGCATCTTCGCGCGGGCGTGTGACCGCGATATAGCGTTCATCATTCCATCGCGAATCCACTGTCGTGGGCGTAAGCGGTTCATCGACCGACATATTGATATGTACCGGACCGCGGCAATCTCTGCAAGCGGTCATCAACGCATCGTTTATCTCCCTGTTGAGCCACCACACCTCAGTTCTGTCGGCGCATTCGGCTTTTAACGCATAGGTTTTCTTGACAAAATTTGTAAGCGTTCCGAGTTGGCGCATGGTTTGGCTGTCATCTTGGTCAATCCATTCAGCCGGGCGATCGGCCGATATTACAATAAGCGGCAAATGCTTATAGTAGGCTTCGGCCACGGCCGGAGCGTAATTAAGCAATGCGGTCCCGGAAGTGCAAACAAGAGCCACCGGCTCTCGGGTAATCTCTGCGATGCCGAGAGCGATAAATGCCGCCGACCGTTCATCGACGACAACACGCGTTTCAATCTCTTTATTGCGAGCGAGCGATACGACGATTGGCGCGTTGCGCGACCCGGGCGAAAGTATGGCGGTTTTAACGCCATGCCCGACCAAGAGAGCGGCAAGGATGTTACATCCATCTTTATCTACTGCGACGGCCATTAAATATCGTAGAAATATGTAAACGCTTTTGTTATATAACAATGGTCAAGAGGCGAAGCTGTTTCACGCACTGAGTGCATAGCCCATATTGCCGCCCCCATATCGACCCCGCTCAAATCAATCTGCGATGTCAGTATGTTGCCGAGTGTAGACCCGCCGGCACTGTCACTGTGATTAACAAAATATTGGAACGGGACTCCCGCGCCTTCGCACACTGACCTGAATACCGCCGCGCTTTGAGCGTCTGTCATATATTTACAGTTGGCGTTAATCTTAATAGTGGGACCGCCACCCAACACAGGATGGTTGGTAGGGTCATGCTTTTCGGGATAATTGGGATGAAGCGCATGGGCATTATCCGCCGATATCATAAATGAAGCGTCAACAGCGCGAAGGAGCGCCTCGTTATCGCCGCCAAGCGAATCGTTAATGCGTGTCAACAGATTATACAGCACAGGGGAAGCAGCCCCTTGTTTTGTGCCGCTTCCGGTCTCCTCATTGTCAAACACTGCCATAATCTGAGTCATTTTTGACGGTTTCGACGAGAGCAACGCCGACAAAGACGCGTGCACCATGCTGAGGTCATCAAGTCGGCCAGATGTCAAGAAATCACCATTTGCGCCCACCAAAGCGGCAGGAGTGGTGTCATAAAGCGACATATCGAAATCGAGAATATCGTCGACTTCCACACGAGCTTTATCGGCCAACATTTTAAGCAGATAACCATTGGCGTTGACATCTTTTTTCAGCCGGGCGAGCACCGGCATCATATCTTTTTGTTTTGACAGCCGATTCCCCTCATTGACTCCGCGATTGAAGTGAATGGCGAGATGAGGTATTGTCAACAAAGGTGAATCGAAACGGACCATCCTGGCCTCGGGGTGCAAAAGGTTGTCGCTTTTCACGATCACGCGACCCGCCAACGACAAAGGTCTATCAAACCAGGTGTAGAGTATCGGGCCGCCATAAACTTCAGTATTGAGCCTCAAAACCCCACCGTCGCTCAGCATTTCAGGAGCGGGCTTGACTCTGAATCCGGGAGAGTCGCTGTGGGAACTAATAATCTTAAAACCATCTGACGGATTGCCATTTCCGACAACGAAAGCAAACAAGGCAGAGTCATTCTTGGTCATAAAATACTTGCCCCCTTGAGTTAAATGCCATCGGTCCGATGGATTGAGTTTAACAAATCCTGACGCTTCTAATCGTTCCGAGACCGTTTTCACAGCGAGGAAATTGCAGACGCTCGAATCCATAAACGACATCAAGTCGCTAATCAGTCTATGGTTTTCGGTATTCATAAATTGTGTAGATTTAGGAGATTGATTATCATTTTTGGGGAACCGTTACCGGAGCGGGGGCTACCGAACGATGTCTTTCCTTGAGATCGGGAACCGCAAAAAGTTCTGCCATTCCGTCGGGATAATTGAAAACATCCTCGGGCGAGACAGGCCGCAAGTCGCCATACCATTTAAACCGCGGCAAATAATATAACGATTTTTTCGCAAGATACAACGGTGTTCCGGTGCCGTTGGTCTGAGGCCACAGCTTCATTCTCTCAAGCTGACGCTTGTTGAAGTCGGCGGCAAGAAAACTGCTCTCGACGTTGAAAATTTTATTGTAGGTAGAGTCACTTTCCTGCGGCAGGAATATCGCCTGCACATTACCGCTCACATCAAGATGTTTCAAGTCTTGATTTTCAAAATAGGCTTTCATCACTTTCCCGCTCAGCTGATTATAAAACCCTTCCTCTATCGCTTCAGCCATTAAACCAAATTGCGGGAGGTTGGCCCAATCAGCCGTCGAATCATTGAAATGCACCTCGATTGTGGAGCCAAATATCTGACGTTCGCCACTCCACACTATTGGATGGATGTCAAGATACATCATCGAGTCGCGCTGCACAAGCGTAAGCGAATCGCAAAGTCCTTGAATATCGGCACGATAGAATCTGACGCGGGGGTTCACTATGACATAATGAGTGGTATCGGCACAAACTTCATGGATAGAGTCGGCGGGAATCTCATTAATAACCCTGAAAGCCCTGATTGTATCACCATGCATATAGAGTGTGTCTTGTCCGGAATACTCCATACCAAGGGCGCGGCCTGTCACAAAAGCACTATCAGTCAACTCATTGTAAAATCCGTAATCACCTTTGAGCGTCGTTTTCTTCACAGAGTCGGTCATGACCATGTTGCCAAATGCCTCGCCATAACCTCGTTTCCTATCATAGAAAAGCGTGTCGCCGGTCAGCGTTTTATCAGTCGAAGTTACAACCAGCGAGCGGTCATAAAGGTCGGCTATTCCGGCATCTGTGTTATATGTTCCGTTTGACGTGAATATAGTACCTTGAGCATTGATAATCTCTGAATAACAAACCAGTTCGGCCACATGGGTCCCGGTGTTGTAAAGCAACGTGTCGGTATAGATGTCGAGAGAGTCTCGTTGAGAGTGCGAATTAAGATGCACTTGTCCGTAGAAATTGGCGTCTTTTGAATCAGGGCTATACTCCCCCTCAATCGACTCCAGACGGTTTTGTTTATCGGTCAACACTCCCCCCACATTGTAATAGCCGAGGTTAATAGCCATATCATAGTTGAACACATCGGTTTCAAGCATGACATCGCGATTGATTAGACGCACTTTCTTTCCGGGCGCCGCGAACAGCTCGGCAAGCTCCTTATTTCCGTTATAGCTCAATTCATCGGCATATACAAACAGGGTGTCGCCCTGCTCCATTCTGACGTTGCCAAAAGCGTCGAGAGAATTGTCAGTGTCATAAAAATGGGCACTATCACAGTACATAAACATATCACCTTTGCGGAACTCCACGTTGCCAACCACGAGTTGGAAATCGGTGCCTTCGCGCATCGTCAGTTCATCGGCACGCTCCAGGAACACCTTGTCGCGCTGATAGCGGTTAGCCGTGGGTATCGTTGGCCGTATTGGTGAATTATCGGGTGTTTGCGCCACAGCGAGGCTCAACGCCAGCACCGATAGCGCGACTACCGCGGCGCAACGGCCGCGGGACATTCGCTTTGGACTGTTGGAATCGCCCAATCTATCTGCAGGTTTCATTATCCCCATATTTATACAGCGAGACAGTCGTAAGGATAAATCAGGTTATGGAACAAACCGGCTTATTTTTTCAGCCAACCGGAATGCTGAAAGTCGCAGTCGCGCCAGCCATCCTCGATGCGCACATATGTGTCATTGATTTTGCGGGCAATCCAATCGTTCAGCACTTTCGCACGAGTCGAGTTTTCATACATTCCTTTAATCAACTGATAATCATCGGCAAGATTGGCCTTATGCGGTTCAATGCGCGATGACAACTTTACCATCGCCACTATATCGCGATTTCGTTTAGGGTCTTTCATGATGAACGGATGGGAAATCTCCCCAACCTTAAGCGTATCGACAACTTTCGCTACCTCCTGGGGCAAATCAGCCATCTCGAAACGCGGTGTGCCGTTTTTCTCGTTGACCATCATACCACGGCTGTTGCGCGTGTCCTTGTCTTGTGAGATGTAGGGCGCAGCTTCCTCAAATGTGAATTTCTTATGGTCAACGATGTCGGCGCGCACCGAGTCGAGACGATTCACGGCTTTTATCAAATCGGCATCAGCCACCTTCGGACGGAGCAGGATGTGGCGCGTGTTTATGCGGTCGCCGCGTTTCTCTATCAATTGTATGATATGGTAGCCATATTGTGTTTCGACAATCTTTGACACCTTTTTCGGGTCGTTGAGGTTAAACGCCACCGCCGCATACTCCGGGACGAGCTGGCCGCGCCCCATAAAGCCGATTTCGCCACCTCTTACCGAACTGCCGTCCTCTGAATATAGGATAGCGAGCGTGGAGAACTCGCTTTCGCCACGGTTTACGCGGTCGGTAAAGTCGCGCAAGCGCGCCTTCACATCCTCAATCTCCTGCACGGGGATAATGGGATTGATGGTGATAATCTGCGCCTCGACCTGAAGCGGCACATAAGGGATGCTGTCGGCGGGTAATTTGTCGAAATAACGCCGCACATCAGAGGGGGTCGTTTTCATGTTTTTTGTCAGCGACCGCTGCACCTCCTGCACCCTGTATCCGTTGCGTCGCATATCAGCCATCGATTCACGGATTTCAGGCATCGACTTCCGGAAGTATGACTCCACCTTCTCCTTCGAGCCGAGATTTGATACTAAATAATTTATTCGGCTGTCAACTTCCTGAAGCACAACCGACTCCGGCACCTCCACCGTGTCGAGATCAGCTTGATGCAGAAATAGCTTTTCAATAGCTATCTGCTCAGGAATCACGCAATATGGGTCACCGTTGATAGGCGTGCGTTCATATTGCATCTGCTGATACATCTCCTCAATTTCCGATTTATATATCGGCGTGTCGCCTACCACCCATGCCACTTCTTCCGCTATATTATTCTGGGCAATACTCCATGTGGCCGCAGCGGCGCACGCTATCGTCAAGGTTACGTTTTTAATATTCACAATCATCGTGATATTTGATTAATCAATCGGGTTTATTTCAACCAACAAAGTTAATCATACTTTTTCAAATTGACAATACCACCTCCCCGACCCTGCCGACCGTCAAGCTCTTGCAGACAAAAGATTCGCATTGTGAGGACTCTGCGATCCTGTCTACACAACCGGCAAGAAAGGCTTCAAAGGACTACATCAAATATCATTTATTGACAAAGTCTATGGTATGGAGTATTACAGTTACCATTTAATTTTTGGTTACTATATTCATTTAGCATATCCTGTTCCGCCGCAATGACCACATCGAACGTGGTAGTGATTTCGTGCATTTGGATCGTACCATTCGCCACAAGTTGGACATTGCTTTTTTGCCTTTTGTATTCCAAAATTAGCTGAGGCATTGTCATTTTTTGTTATTTGTCCAGTTCCATTGCAATATATACATTTGCGATTACTTGATTGGGTAGTGGGCGAATGATTGGAACTCGGAGAGCTATAGGATGAGTTATTATAATTATTTGATGATGAAATATTGTTTGGTGTAGGGTCTCCGTTCATCGACATTGGGTAAACGAAAGTGTCAAATCCGTATGCGGATATAAGTTCACATACTTTTTTCATATTCTTATACGCATCAACATAGTAGTAATCCGTGCTACTCATTCCACCAACATTCCAGGATTGACCGCCATAAACCTTCCAAGACCCGGAGTTTTTTACATAATTGTAACAAGCTCCGTTTACCGAAATATAGTTATCAAAAAATTCCACTTCACACTGTTGTGATCCTATTGCATCTGTCCATTGACCGGTGTTCATAGACCGCCCTCTACCACTCATAGTGTAGTTATATTTAACAGATGATGATGTTGTGGCCTTATGTGAGTCCACATTTGTTTGGTGCGAGGGTTTCGACTCTCGGGTTGAGGCATAACTGCCGCCCGGATGATATGTGACTCCAAGCTTTCTAAGACGCTTTACGACAATAGCGTCCTCTTTTTTATACTCATCCCAATATAAATCCGCCGATTTCTTATACCAGTAAATGGCCTCATTTTTGTTTATTTCCTCATAATGCCAACCAAGATCAAATGCAGCTGGCCCATAACCATTCGCGGCAGATTTTTTTGCCCATTTTAGGAACTTCGCTAAATTTTTTTCAACGCCGCACTCTCCGTCGCGGTACAGACGTGCTAATTCGCATTGTGAGACGTCAATCGTATTCAGACGTACTTCAACATCTTGATTTTCTGCTGATTTTGTAAGCCAATAGACATATTTATCGACATTTTTAGTTATACCATACAAGCCGGCTAAATATGCACATGCTAGATATACTTGAGCTCTTGCATGTCCATTCTCTGCCGCCAGAGTGAGCCACTTAACGCCTTCTTCGCTTACGGAATTATTGTTAGGTAAATAATGTCTCGCTACTTCATATTGTGCTTTAGCATCACCCGCCTCAGCTTTGGCAAGAAGTTGTTCAAATTCGGTTTGCTTTTTGGATATTGTTTTTTTTGAAGTTGTGATTTCGCTTTTTGCTTGCGCTTTAAATATCACGGCGTGACAAGGAATTACGAAAACAAGGATTAGTGCGATAACCGAGGCGCATAGATAGAATCGTTTCATAGAGATACAATAGCCGCGGGGCTCCCGGCGTTGGCATTAGATTGATACAAAAAAAGCGTGAGAGCCATAACTGTTGCCCGTCCCACGCATAGAGGCTCTGGTATTGCCCATCTCAGTTGAACGGACAACGCAGAAGCCTCACGCGGAATACGCAAACCGCGCCACCAACCCGCGCTCACGCGCGCATTGATGACGGAGTAACTATACATACCCACACAAGCCATCTACCGTTGTCTCATTCTTGACTCCAATTCGAAATTTACCAGATTTCTATGCGTCAAGAAAGAGCGTCGAGTAAACGCTTTTCAAAAATATTTCATCGCAGACCCGCCCGCTTTGCCCCGTGACCGGGCCTCTGCTTGCGG
>CAZFNR010000018.1:0-35373 GCA_964520525.1 uncultured Muribaculaceae bacterium | reverse complement strand
AAAATGGGCTTAACTCGCTGAGTTAAACCCATTTGCTGAAAAATTGTCGGGGTGAGAAGACTCGAACTTCCGACCTCCACGTCCCGAACGTGGCGCGCTGCCAACTGTGCTACACCCCGAGCAGCTTTCTTTGTTTGCGACCGCAAAGGTAAGAATTAATTCACAATCCGCAAATATTTTTTCATACTGTTTTTTACTTATCTTCGCGTGACAAATTTAAAAACGCTACTCCAACGCCGATGAAAGCCCTACTCACCATGACGGTTCTCGCCGCTATCGCCACCGGATGCCGCTCGTCGGCGCCCGCGACATCACCCGACCCGGCGCAGCAGCCGACACCGCAGCAACAGCCGCCCGAGCCAATCGGCGCACTCTCCGACACCCCCATCCACCGCGCCCTGCCGCGTGCCGTCATCTACAAGACCAACGGCGACTACACCGACAACGTCCCCGTGACGCTAAACGCCGCCGGCACGGCCTTAGTCTCGTTCCCAGCCCCTTCTGACCTCACCGACCTATCCACCCCGTTGCCATTGGCCGACGGCTATCTGCTCGACCGCCGCGGAGTGTCGATGAACACGCGCTTCACCCGCTACACCTACGACAGCTATCGCGCTCTGGCAGCCCCGCCGTCGCCGGCAACGCTCATCGACAGCATAATCCCCGGCGCGCGCGTCACCGAGCTGCACCGGCTCGACATCACGCTGCAACAGGCCTTGGGCGACACCGCCGCTGTCAACAATCTAATACGCTGCAATTTGCGGCAGCTTGACAGCCCTCAAATGTGAAATATTCTAAAAAAACTTTGTAGGATAACAAATAAAGCCTATCTTTACGCGGTAATAAAGTGTCAAAGCGTCAATATATTTGGGGTAACTCTCTCTGAATAAGCTTGATACGACGTACACATTAATATAACATTATTAACTTTTTGTTTAACAAATAACTCAAAACATGAAAAAACAGTTACGCAACATGATGCTTGCCGGAGCAGCCACTCTGATGGCCGGCAACGCATGGGCTGCAGGTTCAGTTGACTCTATCGCTGCAGGCTTTAATCTGACCATCGACTGGGAACAAGCACTTCCTACGCTTGAAACCGGCGGCGGAATAGCTGATTGGAAAGATGCAACCGCAGTCAAGGGCTCAGACGAGGTTCTCGTCATGAACAAGACCACCAAGTCAATCTGGTCATTTACCAAGACAGGAGCTGTAGAAGCTGTGACCGGTCTTCCCACCACTCCGTTCGCTATCACTTGCGACGAAGCAGGCAATGTCATCTTCAATAACGGTGGTGGCGCAAACACAGGTGCAACCACTTTCTACATTCTTCCTGCCGGAAGCCGCGACGTCAAAGATTTGCAAAACCTCAACCTCACTCTCCCCGATGGCGTTACTGACGGTACCCGCGTAGACTATCTCGGTCGCGTGCTTGGCGACGTTCTCAGTGAGGATGGCGGTTGGTTTAACACTGCCATGAACACATCTAAAGTCGTTTGCTCCTACTATATCTCCGAAGGTGAGATGATGGAGTCATTCGCATCGCTCGAACTCCCCAACGCGCTCAATACGTTCTACGTAACCCAACCGTGGGGAACTTCAGTTGAAGAGTGCCAGAACGCATCAGACCCCTCAATGACCGCATATGTTTACGGTGGTAACGTAAACACCATTCTGCAACCCAACGAAGCTTTTGACGACTGGGAAACGATAAGCCGCGTTCAGCAGCGTTCGGCAGCCGGTTTCGACTGGTTCATGCTCGGCGACGAAACCTACTACGTTTATGGTGCTAAACTTGCAGGCCGCGCAGCTACTTGGTGCCCCAACGACTTTGTGATTGTACGCGCAAGCGACAACGTTGTCGTTGCTGCCTACAAGGCTCCTGAAGACACCCCCTCAGGCGCAATTTGTGGTGGAATTACCGCCTATGCCAACGAAGATGGCGAATCAGCTACCATCTACCGCTTCACCTCAATCTCAGGTGCAGCCAAACTCACCTTCTCTCTTAAAGAGGAAACTCCCGAGCCCACCGTTCCCGCGCTCTACATCCTCGGCAACAAAAGCAATAAATGGGATGTCGAGAACCCCGACGAGTTCACCTACGACGCTAAAACCAAGACTTACTCATTCGACCTCATCAACGCGACCAACGGCTTCAAGGTTTCTACCGCCAAAGGCACTTGGGCTGAATTTGACGCAGCCGGATTCCACATCGACGGCACACTCGCCGCTGACACCACAGTTGCACTTCTCAGCGGTGCACCCGCCGATGCCAAGAACATCATGCTGGCTGTAGTCGACAACTATACGATTGTTATCGACTCTGCGCTCACCACCATCAAAGCTGTAACTATTCCGGTGACCACTCCCGCTAAATTCTTCGTACTCGGCAATCTTCCCGAGGGCAATTGGGATCCCGCAGTAGGTGTCGAGCTCACTAAGAACGGTGACATCTTCGAAGGCGACGTTGTCTTGAACGGCGGTTTCTTCAGCTTCACCGATAAACTTGCTGATAATTCAAACGATTGGACCACAGTCGGACAGCGTTACGGTGCAACCAGCCTCAACTATGAGACACACCTCAACACCGCTGCCACCTTCAAGAGAGGCGAAAATGCGTTTAACATCGTTGACTACACCACTTATCCCCAGAACGTTCACTTCGTGGTTGACTTTAGCGCAATGACAGTCACCATCTCAACCGCAACCGGTGTTGAAGATGTAGCTGTTGAAGCTGCAGCTCCCGCTGAATACTACAACCTCCAGGGTATCCGCGTGGCTCAGCCCGAAGCAGGCAAACTCTACATCGTTAAGAAAGGCGACAAAGTCAGCAAAATGCTCGTCAAATAATCGTCACCTACGATAACACAACAAAAAAGGCCACCCTCCGGGGTGGTCTTTTTTGTTGTGTTACACAATAGCGACTACTCTCTTTATCTCGCCAATCGACAATCAATCTGATTCGCGGGACACACGGCGGTGATAGACATAATCTATCCCATCTTTGCGCAACGTAAGCGACGTGCCGTTAAAGTCCGTGATATGGTAAGCCGAGCGGGTAGCCACTTCTCCCATGAGCGAGCGGTCACCCTCATACTTGACGGTCGACAAATCATTTTCCAGAATGAGAGAATCACCATCTAAGTGCCATCGGCCTTCAACCCAGCAGGTCAACACCTCGGGGCGTATGGCGCGCAACACCGACGTGCCGTCAGCGTGAAGCTCATACAACGGTTCTATGTCAGAAATCTCCGAGATGAAATAGTCGCCTACCATCTCCTTCTCGCGGCTCGAAAGGCCGCAACCGGCCAACAGCCCGATAGCTGCAGCCGCTACAAATAATCTCCGTTTCATAACGCCGCTAAATTACAAAAAAATGTCAGACGTTAAAAATCAAATAAATCTGCTTTTTGCGCTCGCTTATTCCTATCGTTGACTGACGTCTAAGATACTTCCGCTCGGCAAAATCAAATAAATTTGCTTTTTGCGCTCGCTTATTCGTATCTTTGCATTATGATGAAAACGATATTGACCTTTATAATGGCTGCGGCACTGTTCACGGTGGGGAGCTGCGACACCGCAGTCGACCGCAACGATGAGCTGACAGCCGCTGAGCAAGCCGTCGACACACACAACTACCGCAGTGCGCAGAACGCCTGCGACCAACTGCTGGAGCAATCGGCTGAGTCGCCACTATCAGCCTCTCAGTTTGGACGCTTGTCACTGCTGTTCATGCGCCTGTCGGAAATTGACGCCGAGCATGAGAATGTCGGACAGGCCACGCAATGCTATCTGAAAGCATTCGCCGCCAATGCCGACAGCGCGAGAGCCTACTACAACTCCCTGCCGATTGAAATGTCAAGCTATGTCGAGATGATGGCCTCACTAAGCCGAGCCATCACTTCCCCCGTCGACATCAGCGACGACTCATGGTGCGAATCCGATTCTATCCCCCAAACCGACAGTCATGAGCA
This sequence comes from uncultured Muribaculaceae bacterium, assembly GCA_964520525.1. Classification (GTDB taxonomy): domain Bacteria; phylum Bacteroidota; class Bacteroidia; order Bacteroidales; family Muribaculaceae; genus JAJPXC01. The sequence goes on along the minus strand of CAZFNR010000018.1, from coordinate 31,399 downwards.
TTAACGATTGGAAAGCGGCTCTACAAAGCCTTAACCTTGAAGACGACGACCTCCCGGAGGGAGAGGAAGTGCCGGAGTGCGCCGCGAACGGCTGCACAGACAACACCGAGCCCGGCCGACAGGAATCAGCCACGCTTCAGGTGATGATGGAGCGAAAAGGCCGAGGAGGCAAAACCGCCACAATCATCGCCGGATTCACAATCGACGATGACCAAGTGGCAGGCATCGCCGCGCGGCTGAAATCGAAGCTCGGCACCGGCGGCTCATCGCGGGGCGGCGAGATACTGATACAAGGCGACCGACGAGCCGACGCCGTCAAGATGCTCAAAGAGATGGGATTTAAAGTCAACCGCTCAAACTAAGCCCAGCCATATGCTCACCCTATACAAAGCTTCAGCCGGTTCCGGGAAGACCTACACACTAACCCGCGAATACATCAAACTGCTCCTCGGACGAAAAAACAGGGAAACCGGCCGCTACACACTGCGCCGCAACAGCGGAAACGCCCACCGAAACATCCTCGCAGTCACTTTCACCATCGCCGCCACCAATGAAATGAAGCGGCGCATTATCGACCACCTCGAGCTGCTCGGCAACCACTGTCGCCGCTCTCAAGGGCAACCAGGCAGCCCCTACATGGAATATCTGACAACACTCTACGGAGCCACTCAAGATGAAGTGGCGCTGGCGGCGCGAACCGCGCTGAAAGAGCTGCTGATGGATTTCAGCCAGTTTAACATCAGCACAATCGACGCATTTTTCCAGACGGTGCTGCGCACATTCGCCCGCGAAATTGACCTACCGGGCAACTACGAGGTCGAGCTCGACGAGGGACGCGTCACCGGCATAGGTGTCGGCGATATGATTACGTCGCTCAACTTCCGCAACGACGAGAAAACGGCAAGGCTCACTCGATGGCTCACCAACTTCATGAGCCAAAGCATCGACGAGGGCAAAGGTTTTAACCTCTTCAACCGCCAGTCGAGCCTGCACGAGGAATTGGTGGGAACCATGAACAAACTGCTCGACGAGACGTTCAAGCTCAACCGCGACAGCATAATCGATTACCTCCAGGGCGACCCGACAAGGCTCGAACGCTTTGAAAAGTCACTGATAGCGGGGATAGCGCGCTACAAGGCATCGTTTACCGAGGCTGCCCGCACGATGAAGAAAACGATAGCCGACCACGGACTGACCGACGCCAAGGCAATCAACGCCAATCTGCTGAAATTCATAGTGCGAGCCGCCGAGGGATGGCAAGAGAAACTGACCGCGACCCTCCGGCCCGCGACCGAGAACCCCGGCAGTCGCTACACCGCCGGTTTCATCAAAGCCGGCGGCCCGCCACCCGCGCTTGACGAAACGCTCGCCGCCGGATGCGCCGAGATGCTGCGCTGCCACACCCTCGCCAACGAGTACCGACTGCTCCTACGCAACCTCTACAACCTCGGATTGCTCGGCTATCTGATGGACTTCGTCGGCAAATACCGCCGAGACAACGACATAATACTCCTCTCCGACACCAACGAACTGCTTCGACGCATAATCCGCGACGACCTGACGCCGTTCATCTACGAACGCATAGGCTACTTCCTGAACCACTTCCTGATTGACGAGTTCCAGGACACATCAAGGATGCAATGGGGAAACATGATGCCGCTGCTGCTCGAAAGCCTATCGCATGGCAACGACAATCTCATCATCGGCGACGAGAAACAGTGCATCTACCGCTTCCGCAACTCCGACCCCGACCTGCTCGCGCTCGAAGTCAAGACCGCCATCGAGGGACGCATTGCCGGCACAGTCACAGAGCGGGGAATAGATGTGGCCGACAACACCAATTGGCGCAGCTCGCGCGACATAGTGAGATTCAACAACGCTTTCTTCACATCAATGGCGCGCATAGCCAGAGCAAGCGACACCTATGCCAACCTGACGCAACAGGTATCGCCTAAACACATCGACTCGCCAGCCTACATAAGCCTCGCGGCAATCAACGAGTCTAAAGGGGGCAAGCCTAAGGGGGACGAGCCTAAGGGGGACGAGCCTACGTTTGAAGAGCTCGCACTTAAGCGCATGGCCGATGAAATCAAGCGGCAGATACAAGCCGGATACCGAGCCAAAGATATAGCCGTCATAGTCAGGTGGCGCAGAGAGGGGGAGGCCATAGTGAACTACTTGCTGCAACTGATGGAAGACCCCTCAAGCGGGTTCCCGCGGATGGAAATAACTTCGAGCGACAGCATCGAGCTTCAATCGTCGGCGGCGATAAGGCTAATCATCAGCGTGTTGCAAATAATCGACTCCACCGACGCCACTTCAGGCTCTCGCCGAAAGACCGCCCGCGAGCTCGCTCAGCTCGTCAACCGCTTTGAATACTTCTACAATCAAGCCAATCTCAACGGCAGCGACGCCCTTGCGAAAGCACTGGCCGATGACGACGACATATCGGCTCTCGCCGCCGAGGCAGCGAAGATGACCTGCGTAAACCTCCCCTCGATGGTGGAGCGCATAATCTCGCGATACCTGTCGCCATGCGAGATGGAGGAGAACAACATTTTCATCTCAGCCTTCCAGGACCAGGTAATCGACTTCTGCTCACGCGGGCAGAGCGACATCCACTCATTCCTCCAATGGTGGCAACAGAGCGGCCGATACAAAAAGCTCGAAGCTCCCGCCGACATGGATGCGCTCACCGTGATGACAATCCACAAAGTCAAGGGGTTGCAATACCCATGTGTCCACATCCCATTCGCCACATGGGCCATGACCGAATTTTCGAGACCCGGAAAGACCAACTACGAATGGTATCGCCTCCCGGTGATGGACGATATAGACCCCGACACCGTGCCCCCACTTATGCCGCTCAAAACCGAGGCAGCCTTGGCCGACACGAGACTCGCCGACTCGCTAAAAGAAATTTTCGCCCGCCAGCGCGTCGACAACATCAACCTGCTCTATGTAGCCTTCACCCGCGCCGAGCGCGAACTGATAATCACCACAAAGCCCGCACCCGAGAAAAAAGCCGACGACCGTCCAAAAGAGGAACCGCTGACACGCTTCATAATCAATGCCATAGAGCAATCCGGCGACGATGACACCGACCTGACGCTCAACCTCGCCAAGCGATGGGACGGCAAAACGCTCACCATAGGCGCGCCAACCGCGCCCGCAGCCGCCGGCACCGACGCTGACACCGCGCCGAGCGAGGCAATGCCCCCCTACTCGACCTGCGACCGCGACGATATGTGGCAACTCACCCGAGTCGACGACCTCTGCGTCCGCTCCCAAGCCCAAGAGCGAGGCATATTCCTACATGACGTGCTGAGCCGTGTGCGCCACCGCAGCGACCTGCCTCTCGCAATGCGACGACGAGCCTACCGCACCGGCCTGACAAGCGATGAGGAAACAGCCGCACTCAAGACACTCACCGCCGCCCTCGACGACCCGAGAGCCGCGCGATGGTTTGACGGTTACTCACGCGTGGTCAACGAGCGAACGATAATGCTCCCCGACGGCAGCCACTACCGACCCGACAGAGTGGTGTGGACCGCCGACGACACAATCGAGGTTATCGACTACAAATTCGGAGCCGAACACAATGAAAAATATTCGCGGCAGGTGAAGCGTTACACCGGCTTCCTACGAGAAATCTACCCCGCTGCCAACGTGAAAGGCTATTTATGGTATCCCGATAATAAACAATCACCAATCATCGACATCGACACCGGCTCGACAATAGAGCGTTAAATATAGACCCGCATTCACATCCCACTCGCACGGCAAAAGCCTTAGCGGCAAGTCATTGTAGCTGTGAGAGAATGGCTCGCAGCTCCTCGTCGGTCGCTGTAAGCCGCGAACGGCACTCAGCAATCAGCTCAGCGGCCCGGCGGGTCAAAGCTGTTAGGCGGTCTATGTCACACTCGTCACTCTGCATCAAGCGCAAAATCTTCTCAAGCTCACCCATCGCCTGGGCATAGGTCAAATCCTTAACCGGGATGAACGTCGGGGTATTCTCTGATTCCATATTATTTATCTTATCGTTCTTTTTCTGATTTCACAACCGAGGTTAACACACCTCCCGCCAAAGTGGTCTCGACGACATCGCCGGCGGCGACCCCATCGGGCGACGACACGACACGGCCATTAACACGCGTGATTGAATAGCCGCGGCGCAGCGTGGCCATCGGAGAAAGCGCGTCGAGCAAACGCTCAGCGGCATTTATCCTTTCAGTCGAGCGTGCCGTCACAGCCGCCGCGGCAGCCGGCAAATTCTCGGCGATGCTGTCAAGGCGCGCCAACGCCGGAAGTATACGCCGCGAACTGAGCGACACAGCGACCGATAACGCATCGCGCAACCGCGCCGAAGCCCGCTCAACCGCCGTCACCGGAGCCACCGGAAACAAACCGGCGTAATATGAAAGCTGCTCTTTGCACCCCGACACGCGGTCGTTGACCACCCGCAGCATCGTCGAAGCGAAATCGGCCAGACGTTCAAGCTGCGCGACACCGCGCCCTATGAGCCACTGCGCAGCCGCCGTGGGAGTCTTGACGCGCATATTTGCCACATAGTCAAGCACCGTCACGTCGCGTTCATGCCCGATGCCTATGACTACGGGGAGCGGGAACTGGGCTATGTTGGCGGCAAGCTCATAGTTGTCGAAAGCGGCAAGGTCGCTTGTGGCCCCACCCCCGCGGATAACGACCGCGCAATCCCACTCGTCAGCCTCGGCGGCAACAAGCTCCAGCGCGGCTATAATCGACGCAGGGGCCTTGTCGCCTTGCATCAGGGCGGGAAATAGCCGTGTGGAGAAGCGCAGACGGGCATCGTTATGATATAGCTGAGTGATGAAGTCGCCATATCCGGCAGCACCGGGGGCGGAAACGACAGCCACTCTCAACGGAGCCTCAGGCCACTCAAGTTGTCGGTTCATGTCGAGTATCCCCTCAGCTTTCAGCCGAGCCAATATCTCGCGGCGGCGGCGCATGAGGTCGCCGAGCGTATATTCAGGATTTATCGCGGTAATCACAAGCGACATCCCATAGACAGAGTGCATTGTCGCCGAGCCGCGGACCATCAACTTCAACCCCGAGACGAAACGCTGCCCCGTTGCCGCATAAAATTCAGCCATCAGCTTATGGTAGTTCCCCGCCCAGATGACACCCCTCATGCGGGCGACGGTCGCACCGTTGCCGGGGTCTTTTTCAAGCAATTCCATATAGCAGTGGCCTCCGCGTTCGGCCACATCGCTCAACTCTGCCGTCACCCACACGTTGGAGGTGGACGGCACGGTCACCAAAGCGGCCAGACGGCGAGTGAACTGCAACAGCGATAAAGTCTCCATCAGGCTAGTTAATCCTTGACAAGTGACATTCGGGTTCCGGTCCAACGATAACTCAACGACGGGCGAAGGTAAGCCTTCACCTTATCATACTCCTCGGCGGGAATCAAGTCAGCCACATTCTGAGTCAGCGTAAGCGTCACCGTCGCGGGGTCGATGGTGTAGGTCGCTGGAACAAACGGAATAAGATTCTCAATATCCTCCATCGCCTTGCGCGCCGACGGTTTCAGCCACTCCACCAAATGCGGAGCCTTGAAACGTTTCTCGTCGAGCCGCTCCCAATCGCGGTTATACATGACGAGATACCCGTCGGAAACCGGCGTGAGAATATCGGCGGTGACAGCTATGACCGAGTCGCGACCCGCAGGGAGGATGGTGATGGTATAGGTCGACACATCCGACATCTTGATTCTCATCTGCATGGGCGACATTTCCTCTATGCGGCTTTCACCTCCAAGCAGATTCCGCGACGCTGTGCGCGTGCCGCTGGCATAGTAATCTATCATGTCGAGGCGGGTCAAATCGGTCAGCATCGGGAACACCTGCCGCGGAGCCGCGGCAAACGCCCGCGAAGCGGTCAATTGCGCATAGCCCGACAAGGGCGCCAAAGCAATGACACACAATGCCGTCAACAATCGTAATAATCTATCGGTCACCATCGTCTATCAAACAGTCAAATCATTTAGCGGCGTTTTTTGCTACCTCCCCTGCCCTTCTTGCGGAAAAATTCAAAGGGGTTGTCATCCGAAGCCGCCTCACGCGAGCGGCGCGCGGCGGCGCGGGCGTAGTCCTTGTCGGGTTCAGCCACTTCGCTGTAAAGGCGTTTGCCCATAAACTCCGCCCCCTTCAGAGCGTTGACAACGCGGGCAGCGTCGGCCTTCTTGACATCAAACAGGGAGTAGCCCGGCAAGAGGTCGATGCGGCCGACATCGACACGCTGTCCGGGCACATTTTTGTTGAGCGCCTCGATGAGACTGGCGGCAAAGAAACCGTCGCGCTTGCCGACGTTGAGATACACGCGCGCCATCCCCTTTGAAGCGGTGCGGCGGTCTTTCTCCTCCAGGGTGCGAGGCCCGCGGCCCTCGCGGTCGCGCTTTGCCCCCTTCTCACCCTTCTCGCGTCGCGGTTTCTCGTCGATAAAGTCGATTTGAGGGGCGTCTTTATAATAATCAAGAAGACGGTTGAACTCCAATGAAAGCACTCGTTTCAACAAATCTTCCTGAGAAAGCCATCCGAGCTTGCGGCTGACCCCGGTGAAATATTTGTCGATTTCCTCATCGTTGACTTTCACGCGCTCCAAGCGGTCGGCAAGGTTGTAAATCTGCTTCTCGATAATCTGCTGGGGAGTTGGCACTTCCCTGCGTTCAAACGTTTTCCCTATCTTTTTCTCAATCTCCTTGAGTTTCCCTTTCTCGCGCGAATGGATGATTGCCACCGACACGCCGGTTTTTCCGGCACGTCCGGTGCGTCCCGAGCGGTGGGTATAGACCGCCGTATCCTCGGGCAGACCGTAGTTTATGACGTGGGTAAGGTCGTCGACATCAAGCCCGCGGGCTGCCACGTCGGTAGCCACGAGCATCTGAATCACGCGGTCGCGGAACTTCTTCATCACTATGTCGCGTTGCTGTTGCGACAAGTCACCGTGAAGGGCGTCGGCGTTATAGCCGTCCTGTATCAGTTTGTCGGCCACCTCCTGTGTGTCGCGGCGCGTGCGGCAGAAGATGATGGCGTAGATGCTGGGGTTATAGTCAGCCACGCGTTTCAGAGCGAGATACTTGTCGCGGGCGTTGACCATGTAATAGATATGCTTGACGTTTGCCGCCCCCTCGTTGCGCGTCCCGATGACTATCTCGATTGGCTCGCGCATATATTTCTTGGCAATCCTTGCGATTTCGGTCGGCATTGTCGCCGAGAACATCAGCATCTTACGCTGCTCGGGGACACTTGCGAGTATCTCGTCTATCGAGTCGAGAAAGCCCATATTGAGCATCTCATCGGCCTCGTCGAGAATCACCGTATGTACATTGCCGAGTTTCACTACCCCCCTCTTTATCAAGTCGATAAGTCGGCCGGGGGTTGCCACGATAATCTGCACGCCCTTCTTCAAGGCGCGTATCTGGCTCTCGATGCTCGACCCGCCGTAGACGGGCAGCACATTGAGATTGGAAACGTATTTTGAGAAATCGGCCAAATCGCTGCCGATTTGCAGACAAAGCTCGCGCGTCGGCGACAGAATCAGAGCCTGAGTGTCGCAATTGCCGACATCAATACGCTGAATGACAGGCAGACCGAAAGCCGCCGTCTTGCCCGTACCCGTCTGGGCCAGGGCGACTACATCGTTATCCTCATTGAGAAGGTGCGGTATCACGCGCTCCTGCACCGGCATAGGACGCTCAAACCCAAGCTCCTCAACAGCGCGCAACAGGCGGTCGTCGATTCCGAGGTCTTTAAATGATTTTGGTTCACGAGCCATCTCGGCTGGTTGGACTCCAATGGTTCCTTCAGTTATTTTTTCAGTAATATCCATAGAATGTTTATAAATTCCGACAAAGTTACAACAATCGGGTACAGAAAAAGCCCGACCCGACAATATTTTTAATGAAATGCGGGAAAATCGGCCGTCGCCACCGGTTTTCTTAGCAAAAATAGGGTCTTAGTCCATCAAAAAGCGTTGGATTCCCCTTTGACCGCATTAAGCACCGTGCGCACTATGATTTTCAAATCGAGCAGGAAACTCCAATTCTCGATATACCACACGTCATATTCCACGCGGCGTTCCATCTGCCACAACTGTTCGGTCAAACCGCGGTAGCCGTTGACCTGAGCCCAACCGGTGATGCCGGGTTTAACCATGTGGCGCACCATGTATTTATCAATTATCTTCGAATAATCGGCAGTGTGCTTAAGCATATGCGGCCGGGGACCCACCACCGACATATCGCCGAGGAAAACATTGATAAACTGCGGTAACTCGTCAATCGAGGTGTGGCGGAGTATTTCCCCTACGCGCGTCTTACGAGGGTCGTCCTTCTGAGCCTGCTGCACATCGGCTTTTGCATTGACGCGCATAGTGCGGAACTTCCAGCAATAGAAATCCTTGCCGCGGTAGCCTGTGCGCTTTTGTCGGAAAAAAACCGGACCGGGCGACGACAGTTTAATCGCTATCGCAACAGGGATAAACACAATGGGGGAGAAAAGCAGCACAATCGACGAAAACGAGATGTCAAACACTCGCTTCACGGCTCGGTTAATCGCTTTTTTGAGCGGATTGCGCCTGATTGACAACACGGGCACGCGGCCAATGTGGTTCAGCTCGAAAGCACGCGATATTGTGCGCGGAATCTGAGGCACATAAAAAAACTGCACCACGCAATCGTCGGCGGCTTTGATGGCAGCGCGTAACGGCTTCTCGAGGCTTCCCGAAATAGTATAATAGACCTCATCGACACGATTATCCCTGACATAAGCCTCAAGCTCGTCGACCGGGCCGAGGTATTTGCCCAAGGCCGGCTGTGCGACCGATATGTCATCGTCAAAGAAACCCATCAGCCTGTAACCGAAACCTACATCCGAGGCCATCTCCTCGGCCAGGCGCAACGCCGTAGCATTGCTGCCGACAATCACCACTCGGTTGAAATTGTGACCGCGACGCCTTATATGTTTTATAGCCAGGCGGCTGACAATCCACCATGCAGGCAACCCCACCATGCACATTCCATAAAACTCAAGATAAGCGTGCCATGATATCACGGTTACCGACAAGAACGCAAGCATCGACAGGAAAGACAAAGCATGGATACCCACAGCCTGAATGGCCGAAAGCACCACATGGTTCATATAGATGGTGCGCTGGTTGTGTATGCGCACAAGCCAATACATCGCGGGGAAGTATGATATATTCAGCAAAAGCCAAATGATTCTTACGTTGTGGGCAGCGGCTATCTCAGGATTTAGCAATGTCGTAATCCAAAACGAGATGTTGATTACAACAAAGTCCATGACTGTGATAATCGTGCTCAAGTAGTTTCCGTATTTAACTTTATGATTGGATGTCATAATTATTCAAGGCCGTTGTTTTGGCGAATTTGAAAGGCTAACAAAATAGTATCGTTTTGATAAAGGGCAGCTAATCGAGTCTAAAAGTCTTTGATAATATCAAGGGGGCGGTCGTGCCTACCGGCCGCACCCTTGACTTTAGCGGGAACCGGCTCTATGCCGGACGTCAAAGCTTGGCGTCAATCAGTTTGATTTTTTCTTCAAGAGCCTTGAGGTCTTCTTTGATACGCTCTATGCGGCGCTGGAGGTCGCGAAGCATCGAGTCGCCACTCTTTGACTTCGAGTTGAAAAATCCGAGATTATTCTCGTAGGTGTGAAGTTCCGAGCGACGCTGCTCATAGGCGCGGAGCATACGCTCGCGCTCGCGCAACAGCTTGATTTCGTCGCCTGCCATCTCATCAATAGAACTTTCAAACCGGCTCATCGCCTCGCGTGATTGCTTCATATTGTAAGCCGAGTGGAGGCTGGAGGTCAATTCGCGGTAAGCATCATAGATTTTATCTTTGTCGCGGAACGGGACGTGTCCGATTTGCTGCCACTTTGCCGATAGTTCTTTGATTTTCGCGATGGCCTCCTCGCGCGGAGTGTTTTCGGGGTCTATCTCGCGCAATGCGGCGATAATCTCTTTTTTCTGCTTCAGGTTGGCCTGCTCCACCGAGCGGGTATCATTGCTGTTTTTCTTTTTCTGCTCGAAGAAATAGTCACAAGCCTCAAGGAATCGATGCCACACGTTGTCAGAATGCTTTTTAGGCACCGAGCCTATGGTTTTCCACTCCTTCTGGAGAGCGACCAAGGCATCGGTCGTGGCGCGCCAGTCAGTCGAATCCTTCAGCGACTCGGCTTTCTCGCAGAGAGCTATCTTCTTGGCGAGGTTAGCCGCAAGCTCATCCTTCATCGATTTGAAATAGTCGGCTTTGGCGGCGAAAAACTTGTCGCACGTCTCGCGGAAGCGGGCAAACAGAGAATTGTTGAGTTTCTTTGACGCGAAGCCGAGTTTTTTCCAATCTTCTTGGGCTTGAAGAATCTGCTTGGTCAGTTCTTCCCATGCGGCATAGCTCTTGACCCCGCTGAAATCAATGGCCTCGACGCGCTCGCAAATTTCGGTTTTTGCCAACTCGTTTTGACGTTCACGCGCCTTGCGCTCCTCAAAGAAGGCTTGATATTTCTTGTTAACCTCGGCCGATGCGTCTTTGAACCGGTTCCATATCTCATCGCGCATCTCTTTAGCCACAGGACCCGTCTCGCGCCATTTGTCGTGGAGGTCTTGCAGGCGTTTGAACGCCGTGATGACATCGGGTTCACCCATCAACTTCTCCGCTTCGTCACAGAGCAGCAGCTTTGTGTCGTAGTTTTTCTTGAAATCATAGTCGCGGAGGTCTTTGTTGATTTTAAGCTGGTCGTAGAAGCGTTCCACGCCGTCTTGATAGCGTTTCCACACCGATGTAGCCTCTGTGGGGGGCACCTCGCCTATCTCCTTGAACTCCTGTTGCAGCTCTTTGAAGCGGGTAAAGTGGCGGTTGACGTTATCGGTATCGGCCGACATCTCGGCCAAAGCGGCTATTATTTCGTTTTTCTTAGCGAGATTTTCTTGTCTGACGGCCTCCTGCTCGGCAGCGAGACGCGCTTTCTTATCCTTGATTTCGGCGAGGATGCTTTGAAGTTTTTCTTCAAGCGGGTCAACCGTGGCCTCAAACGCCTCGGCGTCGTTACCCGCCTCGACAAATGCCGCTTTCTCAGCATCTATCTCGTTATTGCGTGCAGTGTAGAACAGTTGTTTCAACCGAGAAACCCCCTCTCGGGAGATTTCGCCGGCCGGAAGCTGGGCGATTGCCGTCAGGCGCTCTATCAGTTCATCTTTTGAGAGATTCTCAAGCGTAATCTCCTCACGTTTTTCGTCAGTCTGCGCTGCGACTGCGGGTTCATCAGTTTTCTCAGCGTCCTCAGGCATCGGCTGAGGGGTCTCGGTCAAGGTTTTTTCCACGGGCTGCTGTGAGAGTTCAGCATCAGGAAAATCAGGCTTATTCATAGTCATCTAATTATTAATGGATTAAGGCTGCGCAGCCTATATTGGCGGCACAGACCCCCTAATAGGTTTCAAATTTAACCAAACTTTTTTAATTTTCCTCCAATTTTATAAATTTTTCACTATAAGCGATGTAAAAGGCGCGGATTCAGGTGGAATCACGACGGCCGATAGACAAGCGTCGACGAGTGGGCGGGATCAAAAATTTCCGCTGCCGCCGCGCGCACACGCTCCGGGGTCAAAGCCCGGTATTGCGCCACGACCTCATTAATGTCTTGATTGCGAATTTCGTACGATGCGATTGCTTGCGCCCGCGACAGGAACTGGACATTGGAGATTGTGAACGTAGCTTCAAAGCGGTTAATGGCGCGTTCCAGTTCATCGGCGCCGACAGGCGTCTCGGCGAGGTCGGCCAAAGCATCACCAATCATCTTCAGCCCTTTGTCGACTGCCGGTTCCCCGCCTCCGGCGTTTAGCCGAGCGTTGACCATGATAAACCCGGGCTCCTCGCTGCCGGCTATCGAAGCGTCGATTGAAGCGAACAGGTCGCTGCCCATCAGCAAATCCCGGTAAAGCCTCGACGAGCGGCCCGATGCGAGGATATCGCTCAGAGTGTCAGCGGCTATGTAGCGCGGGTCGTGGCAGCCCGGCATAGGGAAAGCCACCGTCAGCAAAGTTTGCGGCACATCGCCGGCGGCATCTTCACGCCGGGCGGCGTCGGGCAACGGCTCCGCGGGATAGAGGCGCAGAGCGATGTCGCGGCGGGGTATGTCGCCAAACCATTTTTCGGCCAACTGAGCCACGCGGTCGGCCGAGATATTTCCGGTGACGACCATTATGGCGTTGTTAGGAGCGTAGTGGGAGTAGAAAAAGCGTTTCACGTCGTCCATCGCCACCCGCTCGATGTGTGAGGGTTCAATTCCTATCACCGGCCAACGATAGGGATGGATTTTGTAAAGCATACGGCGCAGATAGTGACCCGCGTCGCCGTATGGCCGATTCAGGCACTGCTGCTTGAATTCCTCGATGACAACGCTGCGCTGCACCTCAAGCGACTCAGGGGCGAAAGCGAGCGCAAGCATACGGTCGCTCTCCAGCCAGAAAGCGGTTTCGGCGTTGTGGGCAGGTATCACGTCATAAAACGACGTGTAGTCATTGCTCGTCCAAGCGTTGTTCATCCCGCCTGCCCGTTCTATCGCGCCGTCAAAGTCAGGGATGTTGACCGAGCCGCCAAACATGAGGTGCTCAAACAGGTGGGCCATACCCGTGAGGGATTGCGACTCGTCACGCGCACCCACGTTATAAACAACGTTGACGGCCACCATAGCCGTCGACGTGTCTTGATTGTGTATGACCCTCAGCCCGTTGGGGAGGGTAAAGCGGTTAAGCTCTATCATTTTACGATTGACATGGAAATGATTTTGATGTCATCGACCGGGCGGTCGTTTCCGTCGGTTGCCGTTTTCTCGATTTTGTCGACAACGTCCATCCCCTGTTCAACCTGACCGAACACGGTGTATTGCCCGTCGAGATGGGGCGCGCCGCCAACCGTCGTGTAGGCTTCGCGCTGAGCGGCAGTCATCACCGGCGTTGAATCATTGGCCGCTTTCTCTTCGGTGGCGGCTATAAGTTGCTGGCGCAGAGCCTCAAGGCCCGCATGGTCACCCGCGGTCTGCAAACGTCGTATTTCATCCTGACGCTCGCTCGCAAGCTGCTGGAAAATCCCCTGTTTGCGCATCATGCCGAGTTGCTGCTCCAGGCGAGAAATCTCCGACTCTGTCGAAACCCGCCCTGTAACAATGTAGAATTGCGAGCCCGACGACTGGCGGCGAGGATTGACCTGGTCAGCCTGACGGGCAGCCGCGAGAGCGCCGCGGCGATGGAAATGTTTAGGATAGACAATCTCGGCATCAATCTGATAGCCGGGACCGCCGCTGCCCAACATCTGCCCTTTCTTGGCGGTTTTGGAGTCGGGGTCGCCGGTCTGTATCATGAACTCGTTTATGACGCGGTGGAATAGCACTCCATTATAGAATCCCTCGTTTACAAGCTTTAAGAAGTTGTCGCGATGTCGCGGAGTGTCGCCGAACAGGCGCACTCTGATGTCGCCGGCAGTGGTCTTGATGTCGACAAGCGCGTCGGCCGAATCGGTCTTGTTTGTCATTTGCTGTGGTTGTTTTGTGTTATCGGTGGATGCCTCGGCCGATGACGCGCCACACGACACGCAGGCCATCATCAGTGCCATCCACAAAATCAATGATTTCGTCATTTTTTTTAATATCATAATGTCCGCGGCGCGGACTGGTTTCCGTTATATTCCCCGAGGATAGAGACGCTTGTAGATGCGGCGGAAGTTATCGTCGGTCGCCGAAAGCTTTTCGGCGCGCGACTGGTAATCATCTCCCCAGATGGCAAGAAGCAGGTCGCCGAGATAACGGCGTTCGCGGTCTTTCTCGATAGCCGCGGCTATAAGGCGGGAGATTGAGACCGAATATTTGCCGGGGTCGATTGCCGAGAGATAACGGGCCGCGCTCGCCACAAACTGCCCTGTCTTGTCGACAGTTATCATGTTGTCAACCAAAAAGTCCATATCAGCGTCACAAGACGCGATATGGTTGGCGATATACTCGTAAGTCAGCAACCCGTCGGGGTCCTTTGAGAGCGTCTTAATTTCTTCGTTGGTCATAATTTTAACGTTTTTCCCGGTCCCATGCCGAGCCAAATCATCGCAAAGATAGTAAAACAATTCTAAGAGGATGGCTAAATTCTTAAAAAAAAGCGCGTCGACACCTCTCGTAACGAGAAAAAACAGTTAACTTCGCGGGGAAATACACCGAGTGCTTGCTACCTCGTAAAAAACAAGATTCATGAACAAAGGCTCAAAAAACTTCTCTGCCATATTCGTGGCTTTGGCTTCGCTGTTCTGCGTTTGCCTGATTGTTTCAAACTTAATGGAAATCAAGACGGTCGATTTAGGCCCTCTGACCATCACCGCGGGGTTCATAGCGTTTCCGGTCAGCTACATCATAAACGACTGCATTGTCGAGGTCTACGGATTTGCCAAAGCGCGCCTCGTGATATGGCTCGCATTCGCGTTAAGCCTGTTTGTGACGCTGATGCTTCAAGCCGCCGTCATGCTCCCCGGGGGGGTCTCATGGGACGCTCAGGCTGCGATAGAGCGCATCTACGGCGGCGTGCCGCGCATGGTGGCGGCCAGCTTCGCAGCTTTCATCTGCGGGTCGATGGTCAACGCCTATGTCATGAGCCGCATGAAAATCAGCTCGCGGGGACGACGGTTCTCCCTGCGCGCCATCGTCTCAACCCTCTGGGGGGAGACGACAGACTCTTTGATATTCTTCCCAATAGCGTTCGGCGGGGTGCTGACGTGGGAAGAAATCGCCGCGCTCATCGTAACCCAAGCGCTGCTCAAGACAGTCTATGAGATAGCAGCTTTGCCTCTGACACTCAGAGTGGTCTCAAAACTCAAGGCGGCCGAGGGGGAGGACGCTTATGACAACGGCATATCCTACAAATGGTGGAAGCTGCGTGACCTGTAAAAAAGCGGAGATGACAATTCGTAATGCGGCAAAACCGATAATACACTGAGGTTTATTAAAAATTTAGGGCTAAAATACCTGCTAATTAAAAAAAAAGCGCGATATTTGCGGTTGCAATTTTCAAAGCGTCGCGACATCCGGCGCTAAGGAGTTGCATATCAATGATATTTTAACAATATAACGCATAATTGAAAAATGACTAAAGCTGACATCGTAAACGAAATTTCCCGGTCAACCGGCATTGAGAAAGCCAACGTCCTCGAAACCATCGAGAAGTTCATGGAGACTGTTAAAGATTCGCTCGCTCATGGCGAAAACGTGTATCTCCGCGGCTTCGGCAGCTTCATCGTGAAGACCCGTTCCGAGAAAACCGCCCGCAACATTTCAAAGAACACAACCATCATCATCCCTGAGCACAAAATCCCCGCATTCAAGCCCGCGAAAGTGTTCATGGAAGATGTGAAAAAATAATCTCCGGTCAGCGAGACGAAAGAATTATCAACTTAATTATAAACTATAAAATTTAGCGTAAAATGCCAAGCGGAAAAAAAAGAAAAGGCCACAAGATGGCGACCCACAAGCGCAAAAAACGTCTGAGAAAGAACCGTCACAAGAAGAAATAATCTCTCACACGTTGCGCGTGTGAAGTGACCTGTCTTTCTTGACAAAGTGAGTAAACGCTATACTAAGAACAAACCTTGATGGGATGCACCAATCTAATGCTTTGATCCCATCGATGTTTGTTCTTTGTGTTTTTTCACTGTCAATATCCATCATGGAGCCACAAGCAGCTCCACATCGAATCTCAGTTCTAAGATAAATCATGAAAAGTGAACTCGTTGTAGACGTTCAACCCACCGAGGTGTCAATCGCCTTGCTGGAAGACTCCAGGCTCGTTTCACTACAGAAAGAAGCCCGGAACATCTCCTACGCCGTGGGCGACATTTACCTGGCGAAAGTCAAAAAGCTCATGCCGGGACTGAATGCCGCTTTTGTCAACGTAGGCTACGAAAAGGACGCTTTCCTCCATTACTTAGATCTTGGCTCCCAATTCTCATCCTACTCCTCACTCGTCAAGCAACTTCTTGACGACCGCAAAAAGCTACCGCAGATGTCGAAGATGAAACTGCTCCCCGACATCGACAAACACGGCACAATAGCGACCACACTGACCCCAGGGCAAGAACTTCTGGTACAGATTGTAAAAGAGCCTATATCGTCCAAAGGGCCGAGGCTGACTACCGAAATATCATTCACCGGGCGTTACATGGTGCTGATTCCTTTCAGCGACAAAATCTCAATCTCACAAAAAATCAAGGCCACCGAGGAAAAGCTCCGACTCCGGCAGCTCATCGAAAGCATTAAACCCAAAAACTTCGGCGTGATTGTCAGGACATCGGCCGAGGGCAAACGCGTGGCCGAGCTAAACCATGAGCTGAAAACTTTGCTTAAATGCTGGGAAGACGCATTGGCTAAGGCGCAAAAGGCACAGGCCCCCGCACTCGTATTCGAAGAGGAAAGCCGCATAGTCAGCGTCCTGCGCGACATTTTCAGCCCCACTTTTGAAAACATCTTTGTCAACGACAAGGATGTGATGGCGCAGATTGAGAAATATGTCGACCTTATCGCACCCGAACGCCGCGAAATCGTCAAATATCATGGCGGCGACACCCCGATATTCGACCACTTCAACATAACCAAACAGATAAAATCATCGTTTGGCAAAACGGTATCGTTCAAATCGGGCGCCTACATCATCATCGAACACACCGAAGCGCTCCACGTTATCGACGTGAACTCGGGAAACCGTTCAAAAGCGGCCAACGACCAAGAAAGCAACGCGCTTGAAGTGAATATGCGGGCAGCCGACGAAATAGCGCGACAGCTCAGGCTGCGCGACATGGGCGGCATAATCGTCATCGACTTCATCGATATGAACACCGCCGACCACCGCCAAAAACTGTATGACCACATGAAAGAGGTGATGGCCAACGACCGCGCGCGTCACAACATCCTGCCGTTAAGCAAATTCGGACTGATGCAAATCACGCGACAGCGCGTGAGACCGGTTCTCGACATCGAGACAAGCGAAACCTGCCCATCATGCTACGGCAAAGGGAAAGTGCAGCCATCGCTGCTTTTCACCGACACCCTGCGCGAAAAAATCGAATATCTCGTCAACTCGCTTAAAGTAAAAAGATTTGTGATGTATGTACACCCCTATGTCGACGCGTTCCTGAAAAAAGGGCTGTTGTCGCAATATCGGAAATGGAAACTCGACATCGGGGGCAGCTTCAAAATCATGCCCGACCAGTCGCTCGCATATCTGCAATACCGTGTGCTCGACAAAAACCGAAATGAGATAGACCTTAAAGAGGAGAAAGATCTCGACTCATCTTCGAGCAAGACAAAATCAAAAGCCAAGAACAGAAACAAAGAGGAATAGACGCTCCGACGCGCCTTTTAATTCTTGAATAATAAAATGGCAACCGCCGTCAAACCCCACATCGGGTGACGGCGGTTTTCCATAAAAATTATCACGACTATAAATCTCGCGATTAGATAGCTCGATAAGAGCCTACATCAAAGCAAATTGATTCCCGCGGCGGCACACTCCGCAATCTGCTCCTCAGGCCAGATGCTCGCCTGCACCTCGCCGATATGGGCTTTCTGCAACAGGAACATACACAGACGGCTTTGGCCGATGCCCCCTCCAATCGAAGCCGGCAGCTCCCCTGCGAGTAGTGATTTGTGGAACTTGTAAGCCGCACGTTCCCCGCAGCCTTTGGCATCCAATTGCCGCCTCAGCGAATCCGGGCTGACGCGGACACCCATCGACGACAGTTCAAACGGAGTGTTAAGCACATTGTTCCACAGAATTATATCGCCGTTAAGACCGGTGTAACCGTCACTGTTGGGGCTGCTCCAGTCGTCATAGTCGGGGGCGCGTCCGTCGTGAGGCTGTCCGTCACTGAGCGGCGCACCGATACCGATAAGGAATATCGCCCCGTATTTCTCCGCAGCCCTGGCCTCGCGCTCCCGCGGGGTGAGTCCGGGGTACTCGTCGAGCAATTGCTGGGAGTGGATAAACGTTATCTCCTCGGGAAGCGCGGGAGTGATATGAGGGAACAGTTTGTAAATCAGACGCTCAGTTTCCTTTACCGCGGCATAAATCTTAGCTACTGCCGCTTTAAGATAGTCAAGATTGCGGTCGTCAGGACGTATAGTCTGCTCCCAATCCCACTGGTCGACATAAAGAGAGTGGAGGTTATCAAGCTCTTCCGAAGTGCGTATGGCGTTCATATCGGTGTAAAGCCCATAGCCGGGGGCAATGTCATACGACCCGAGCTTCATCCTTTTCCATTTGGCAAGCGAGTGAACCACCTCGGCCTTCCGTCCCCCCATCGCCTGGATGGAGAACGAGACAGGCGGCTCGACCCCGTTAAGGTCATCGTTGATGCCGGTTCCGGCCAGCACAAACAACGGCGCTGTCACGCGACGCAGATTGAGCGCGCTCGCCAATTTCTCCTGAAAGGTATCTTTTATCGTCTTAATGGCCACCTCGGTGGTTTCGGGCAGCAACTTTTGCTTGTATCTCTGCGGTATGATTAATGCCATATTTATTTACAATCAACAGGTATATACTGCAAATGTACGACATTTTTCCATAACTTCAATAATTTTAATTGCATTATGCGAAATCCCGCGCTAATTTGCCGCTAAAATGTCAACGACATAGTGAACCCCATGGCTTGTCCAACGCTTCCACCGCTCGGTCTCAGCCACGGATAGCAGGCAATACCGCCGCCAAGGCGCGGCTGATGGCGGTTGGAATATCCGCGAGCCGGGCTGCCCCTGACCAAATTGACAACCTCGTTGACCGGGTCCACGAGAAAAGCCACAAACGTCCCCAGAAATTTAGAGCCCGACAGGCAATAGTCATGCTCCACTATGTAACGTTTCACACGGTAGAAAGTCTCGCCAATCAAAATCCCCCCGATTGGTGTGACAAAGAGGTCCTGTATCGACGGAATCTCCATGAAAGCCTCTATGCCATATTCCCAAAAAAATGTGCTGACACCCAAGCCATAAAGAAACGAGTAAAACATATTGAAACCCTGAGAGCGAGCGCTCATATAGTAGACGGCCCCCCCGTAGGGATGCAACACATAGTTAAACATCAGATTATCTTTATCCCACACCGGACCCGACTTGACGTTGTGCCACCAGCGGTCAAACACCGGACGTTTGTGAACCTCCGCCTTGTTCCAAGCTGTGGCGTTTTCAGGCAGCAATTCAAGGACGCCGAGCGTCACAAAACCCGCCCCGAACAGCACCGCCGTGTTTTGCCAAAGCTCCTTGTAATGAGGATAATTGGCCGTTATGCTGTAAGGCATATCATAAATACACGGCACAAACTTCCGTTGCCGCGAAGTAGCCGCGACACGCTCGTTCTCAATCCCGCGATTCATAGGCACCCCGACCTCAAGTGCCACAGTCTTTTCAAGCACCGCGGTATCGGCATCAAGCCTCACCACACGCCGCTCCGCGGCAAAAGTCCCCGCTGTACCCGCCAGCAACGCTACCGAGAGCAATCCCGACCTAATCCTTGAGCGACTCATCATCTCCTTGAATTTTGGTTATAAATAGTCTGAAACGAGGTTAGCCACCGACTTCTGAGCCGACACACGACCCGCAAGCCCTCGCTCGCTTTAATGACTAAACAAACGAGCCCCGCGTTTTGTGCTACGCGGGGTCCTTATTATCTCACCGTCCCCGGGAAAGAACGGTGCTATCCTTTTAAATATCGCACTACTGAAACGACTACATTTCAATCAATAATCATCACGACATGGGGCGGTTTAAGATGCCGATAACCCATCCCGATGCCACCGACGAAAAGCCTCAACCCACCCTGCAAATAAAAGTAACTAACACTTTCATCCCAAGATTTTTTTGGCGGGGGTTAGAATTTATAGGCGGCGCCAAGCAGGCCGGTGATTCCTTGCGCCGGGATGTCAAACAGCATATAGCTTTTGGTGTTGAGCAGGTTCTCGCCGCGGACGAAAAACGATAATCGGTCGGTAAAGCGGTATATCCCCCCGACACTGAGATTATCGCTGCGGCCAAGTGAGACTGCCCCGGCCTCCTCTGCCGTTGCTGAGTAGGCGTAGGAGCTGCGATTCCACCGACATTCAAATCCGAGCGTCACGTCGAGCGGTTTTATAGGCGAAACCGTCACTTCGGCATCAAGGACATGGCGGGCATGGTCGCGCCACATATAGTAGCCCTTGTCACCGCTGTTTGGGGCATAATCGTAGCTGACGGTCAGCCCCTTTATCCACCGGGAGCGGTGGGTGAGAGTCGCCCCCGCGCGCCACCCTTTGAGGTCTACGGCTTGCCATAGATTCGACCCGTCGACCACTATCGGCATCAGCCAGTCATTTGCTATCGAATATCCTCCGCGGAGCGTCAGGGCTGTCCCGCAATACGGGCCGACGGTGACTCCGGCTAATATATCGACCGGGACGCGAGAGTGTTTATATCCAAAGAGGGGGTTCACATAGGGGGTATAATCGAGCAGCGAACCGAGAGTGTTGGCGCGGACGCCCCCCGTGGCAGTGGCAAATAGCGATAGCATCGAGCCTGCCTGACGCGGAGTCCAGTTAACTTCGGCGTGTGGAGCCACATTAACGAAACTTCCCGAGTTGACAGCGAAGTCAACATCCACCCCGATATTGGCGTTAAACTCTTCGGCGGCGACTGCCCAATAGGGGTTAAAGGTCACCGCGCCGAGTATCTCCGAGCCGCCCCAGTCGACATCTATGCCACTGTCGGGTGTCACCTGCCAGCGGTTGTAGCGATTGTAGCGGTTAAACCGAGCCGAAAGGTTGAGTCCAAAGCGGTTGCCATCGTCACTGAGCGACGTCACGCTGCCGTTGACCCCGAAGTCGATTTCACCGATAGCCTTCAGGTCGGCATCAGATGCGGGCACTGCCAACGGCAGACGGCCCCCGCGGGTGAACCCGGTGTAACCCGCTTCCGCGCCGAGCGTGTAGTCACACTGCTGCGAGCGACCTTTCACCGCAGCGTCAACCCACAATCTGTGTATGCCCTGGTCGTCGGCCGACACATACCAAGGGCGGCTGACCGACATGAACGAGTAGGCCGCAGAAGCGTCGAGCGTCAATCGGCTGTTAATCCGGTGAGTGACTTCGCCTCCGAGCGACAAAGTGTTTCGCTCATAGGTGAGTTTATCGCCCATGAGGTTTTTCTCCTTGTACGACAAGCCGTCAACCTGCATCCACACCCCCGCGCCGGTGGTAGCGTTGTCGACTATGCGGTATCCTGCCGACAAGGCGAGGTTATAGGCGGGGAAATACCCAGCAGCGACATATCCCCGTCTGTCGGCGGCGGTGTCGGCGGCGGCGCGCGCCGGTTCGAGGCGGTCTACCATCGCCGGAACCGTTGAGGCCGTCGAACGGTCGCTCATCGCGAGCTGACGCTGTTTCACCTCGGGTTGAAACAGCCGGGGGGTAACATTGAGACGAGTCGCGGCCCTCTGCTCAGGCACGATTTCTTTTTCGATTGTTATCTCTTTGGTGAGGTCTTGCGCCGTCGCCGTCGCCGTTGACAGTGACAGCGACGCGGCCACAAGTAATATGTTGGTCGATTTCATCAGTCGGATTATTTTAAGCGTGAATCAATCATTTGGAATATGTCGGCCTCGGTGCCGGGATAATTTTCCTTGAGAGTTTTCAAATATTCGTTTGCCTCGAAAGCGTTACCCTCCTTGCGGTTTATGTCGCTCAGCAATATGAAGCCGCGGGCAAGCCAGTAATGGTGGGGCGGGTTGGCGGCTACGAGCCTGTCTATAACCTTGCGGGCTTTTTTGAGTTTTCCCTCGTCAAAATAGAGTTGTCCTAAGTAGTAGGCACTCTTAGCCCCATTGAGATTATCGAGGTCCGACGAAAGCGACTCCCAGTCTTTGACTGCCTTGGAGGTCTGACCGAGACGCATATTGGCATAGCCGCGGGCGAATGTCACCTCATCTTTCTCCACGCCGCTCACCGTCGACGAGCCAAGCAACTCATCGGCCTGCTCCACCACATCTTTGTGGCGGCCAAGGTCGTGCGACACTTTCAGTATACCCATACGAGCCGTGTTGAGCGATGACGATGACGACGCGCGCTTTTCGAGTTGTCGGTAGGTGGCGAGAGCTATTTCCCCTTTACCCTGACGGTATTCGACATCCCCTTTGATAGCGAGCGCGCTTTCCATGGCTCGTGAATCGGGATGACCGTCAATAATACGCTCGGCATAAGCCAACGCCTTATTGTCGTTCCCTTTAGAGGCCGCGTCTTCCGCGAGATACCGCAACGCCGCGGCGATGTCGGCACCCGATGGGAACCGTTCGGCGTATTCCTCAAGACGTTTCACTTTTCCGCTGTTGATATACTCTTTCTCTGCCGACTGGAACGTGAGGCGTTCCACCTCTGCAGCATCCATGCGGGGAGCGTCGGGGATAGCGTCGATATAGCGGGCGAACTCGTCAAGACGCCCCATATCTGAATAGATACGTTTCAAGTCGTCGGCTGCCACACGCGCCTCCTCGCTCGACGGGTAATTTTTCAGCACGGTCTTGTAGCTGTCAATAGCCTTGTCGCGGTCTCCGCTGTCCATATATGAAATGGCGAGCAACAGATAGCCCTGACGGCCCTGAGCCGTCGACGGATGGTTTTTTACCAATTTCTTGTATGTGGCTAAAGCGGCGGTTTTATCACCCAGTTCGCCATAGCTTTCGGCGGTTTCGAGCAATGCCGACGGGACTAACCCCGACGATGGGAAACGCTCCATCATCTGCCGCATCCCCGCCACTTTTGCCTTATGGTCGCGAGTAAGCCCCTTCATCAAAGCTTTTTGATAAAGGGCGTAGTCGCCGTTGGCGGGAGCGAGCCTATAAGCCTCATCATATTCCGCGGCGGCATTAGTGAAATCGCTCGCGTAATAATAACAGTCGCCCATGCGGTTGCGGGCATCGGCCATCATTGCCTCGGTGGTGTTGCCGGGCGATTTTAGATAGCGGGCGAAGTCGGTCAGCGCGGCGTCAAACTTTTTCGCGCCAAACCTTGCGTATCCTAAGTCATAGAGAGCCAGCGGGCGGTTGGCGGCCGTGCGTGTCAATCCGTCGAGATAGGCGATATATGACGATGCCGCACCGTTGTAGTCACCCTTGCGGTAAAGGGCCTCTCCAATCCACAGGTCACACTCGCGACTGACCTCGGGATTAAGCGTTCCGAGAGACTTGGCTTCGCGCAGATGTGACAACGCTTTGTCGGCTTTCCCGGCGACCAAAGCCCTCGAGCCGAGGGTGTAAAGCACTTGCTGCTTGGCGGCGAGAGTGGCCTCCGACGGATTGCTGATGCGTGATATGCTCGCCAACGCACTTTCATAGTCGTTGTCAGTGAGATAACCCGCTATCACATATTCCTGGACCCTCGGAGCGTATTGCGAGCGGGGATAGCGTTGTAGAAATTCCTCAAACGTCGATACTGAGCTGCCAAACGGCACACGTCCGCCCCGGGTCTTCGCTACGCCGTAGTTGTAGAAGGCTGTCTCGCTGACAGCGGGGTCGTAATCCTTACGCAACGCCTGGGTCAACGCCATTGTGGCGGCATCAGCGTTCCCCTCTTTCAGATAGCTTTGACCGATGAAAAGATAGGCGCTCTGCCCCATCGCGTTATCCTGACCGGTGACATGGCTGAAACAGTCGATTGCGGCGGTGTAGTTGCCTGAGCGGTACTCGCTCATGCCCAGTATGTAGTAGGCCGACGGCAGTCCGTCGGGTTGCGATGCGATGTAGCGTCGGAGATAGGGAATCGCCTGAGTGTCGTTGCCTTGATGATAGAGTGACTCACCGGCTATGCGCTCCGCCTCGGCGACGAACTCCGGCTCGACATCGGCGGTGTTTTTAAGGAGTTTGCGGCTCATGGCCAACGCTTTGTCATAATCGCCCTCCGAGAAATAAATCTGGCTCAAATAAAAGTCGGCCATATTTCCGGGGGCGGAGGTGGTGTTCACTTTCTTGAACCTGACTGCCGCCTCGGCATAGTCACCTTTGGCATAAGCCACATAACCCTGATAGAAGCGGGCGGTGTTGGCATATTCAGGGTATCTCGCCAAGCGGTCAAACAGCGTCATAGCCTCGTCATAATCACCGAGTTTCAGCAGACAGAATCCGCTATTCAGACAGTACTCCGCCATTTGCTCCGAGTCGAGCCCATCTACAGCTATGCGGCGGTAACGTCGCAAGGCGTCGGCGTAACTGTGGCTGTCGTACAACATTCGCGCCAGGCGCATCTCGGCTACAGTCTTGTCGGGCGACGCGGCATAGGTCGATATGTAGTTTTCCAACAGCCCGGCAGCGTCGGCGCGGCCGAGCGAGGCTGCCGCCAACGCCTGCATCAGGTCGGCCCGGCGTGCTTCGTCAAGGGTCAGCGACAAGCGGCGGGCTTGCGACAGTTGGTCGATGCAGCCGTTATAGTTGTTATCATTGAGCATCAGCTCCGCACGGCTAAGGTAGCCGGCGGCATCAACGTTGTTGACTTGCGCTGTCATCGACATCAACGCCATGGCGGCTACTGCCGAAATTATCAATTTTTTTCTCATTGAGCGAGTCTCTATGTAATGGTGTTGAGAGCGGCAAAGGGTTATGGATTACCATCGGGTTTGACCATCGCCGGTAATGATATACTTATAGGTTGTTATCTCAGGGAGCGCCATCGGGCCGCGTGCGTGGAGTTTCTGGGTCGAGATTCCTATCTCCGCGCCAAACCCGAACTGGCCTCCGTCGGTGAACGCTGTCGAGACGTTGGCATACACGCAGGCAGCGTCGACCTCCTTGACAAAACGGTCTATGGCATCCCCTTCCTCGGCGACAATGGCCTCGCTGTGGCGGGAACCGTTGAGATTTATGAAGTCGATGGCTTCGTCTATGCCGTTCACGGTCTTGACCGACATCTTGTAATCAAGCCATTCCTTGCCGAAATCGCCTGCGGCGGCGTGTTCCAGCAGAGGGTAATGCCCTTCAAGAGCCTTGTACGCCTCGCTGTCGGCATAGATTCCCACCTGCTTCTCGGCGAGGGGGGCCGCAATCTCCGGGAGGTCGCCGAGGCGGCTTCTGTCGATTACAAGCGTGTCCAAGGTGTTGCAGACACTGGGGCGGCGCGTCTTGGCGTTGAAAACTATATCGCGGGCATGGGACGCGAGCCCCGACTCATGGAGGTAGGTGTGGCAGACTCCTGCCCCTGTCTCGATGACCGGCACGCGGGAGTTGTCGCGCACATACTCGATGAGCCGTTTGCCGCCGCGGGGGATTATCAAGTCCACATAGCCGGTGGCGGCGAGCAATGCCCCCGTGGCTTCATGCTCCACAGGCAGCAATGTGACGACATTGGGGTCTATGCCGTGGCGCGCCACGGCGGCGCGGAGCAGCTGGACGGCGCGGGCATTGGTGTCGCGCGCGTCGCTCCCCCCTTTCAGAAGGCACGCGCTCCCGGCTTTCAGACAAAGCGAAAACACGTCGAATGTCACATTGGGGCGCGCCTCATATATTATGCCGATTACCCCGAACGGGACGGTGACTTTTCTAATCGTCATACCGTTGGGACGGCTCCATTCGGCAAGCGTGACTCCGAGAGGCGACGGCAACGCCGCCACCGAACGCATATCGGCTGCGATGTCGCGCAAACGGCTGTCGGTCAACTTCAGACGGTCATATTTTGGATTGTTACTATCCATCCGTGCCAGGTCGAGCGCATTGGCCTCAAGCAGCGTGTCGATGTTTGACTCGATTGCGTCGGCAACATCCAAGAGCAGCTTGTTGACAGCTGCGGCATCCACCCGGTTCAGGATCCGGGAGGCTTCGAGCGCCGACTGGAAAATCGAGGTATATTTATTATCTGTTGTCATGTCATTTTCAATCTATATAGAGATAATCGCTATGAATGAATGGTTTAATACCGGACCGTCCTATGTTCTTTCGGGCGGCTTCGGCTGAGTAGGCCACACGTCCCAAAGCGATAACTTCACCGTCGGGGGCGATGACCTTCACGATGTCGTCTTTCTCAAAGTCGCCGGCGACCTCTGTCACCCCTACCCCAAGCAGGCTCGCGCCCGAGTGCGAGAGGATGGCGTCGGCTGCCCCGGCGTTGATGCGGAGTTCACCTTTTGCAAACCCTTCGCTGTGCGCTATCCATTTTTTAACGCCCGACGTAGGCTCGTCGGCGGGATGAAACAACGTGTGTGGCACACCTACTCCGCTTACGAGGTCGGTGAGTATGTTGTCGCGCTTGCCGTTGGCGATGACCACGGCTATTCCCTCCGAAGCCACCTTACGGGCTATGCGGTATTTGGTTGACATACCGCCGCGCCCCATCGACGACTTACCTTTCTGTATATACGCCGCCGCGTCGGTCGACTGGTAGATGTCGGCAATCACTTTAGATGCGGAATCGGCAGGGTCACCGTCATAAATGCCGTCGATATTGCTCAGTATGATAAGGGCTTCCATTCCCATCATCGAGGCTATCATCCCCGACAGTTCGTCATTGTCGGTAAACATCAGCTCAGTGACCGATACCGTGTCATTCTCGTTTATAATCGGTATGACATCGTTGGCGAGCATCACCTCCATGCAATGTTTCTGATTGAGATAATGCCGGCGGGTAGCGAAGTTCTCTTTGGTCGTCAGCACCTGGCCGCAGGTAAGTCCGTGATCTCTGAACAGTTCGAAATAGCGGTTGATAAGCTTGGCTTGACCCACCGCGCTGTAGAGCTGACGGGCCGACACGGGGTCGAGCCGCTTGCCGCTGTCGTGCATCTCGCTACGCCCCGACGCTACGGCTCCCGACGAGATAATCACGACATCCACCCCACCCCGGCGCAACTCGGCAATCTGGTCGACCAGCGCGCTCATGCGGGTTATGTCAAGGGTGCCGTCGCGGCGCGACAACACGTTACTGCCGATTTTGACGGCTATACGTTTATATCCTACCCTCATACTCTTGACGCTTGTGTTTATTTTTTGTCGCGGATGGCAACTCGGCGTATCTTGCCGCTGATTGTCTTAGGCAGCTCCTCGACAAACTCTATGACGCGGGGATACTTGTAGGGGGCCGTCACTCGCTTCACATGATTTTGAATCTCTTTGACCAGTTCCTCCCCCGCTCGCGCTCTGTAATCCTTTGCAAGAACAATCGTGGCCTTCACAATCTGGCCTCGTATTTCGTCGGGTACGCCCGTAATGGCACATTCCACCACCGCCGGGTGTGTCATCAACGCGCTCTCCACTTCAAACGGGCCGATGCGGTAGCCCGATGACTTGATAACATCATCGGTGCGACCGACGAACCAGAAATAACCGTCCTCGTCGCGCCATGCCACGTCGCCTGTGTGATAGATGCCGTCGTGATACGCGTTGCGGGTCAGCTCGGGGTCGTGCAGATACTCCTTGAAGAGTCCTAACGGTTTGTGACCGTTGTCTCTCACTACGATTTCGCCCTGCTCCCCGTCTTCTGCCCAACGTCCGTCGGCGGTTAGGAGGTCAATGTCATACTGCGGGCCCTTGCGCCCCATCGAGCCGGGTTTAGGCTCAAGCCACGGATAGGTGGCGATGGTCAGCGTGGTCTCCGTCTGGCCGAATCCCTCCATCAGCTTTATCCCTGTCAGTTTAAGCCATTGTTCGTAGACCGACGGATTCAGGGCCTCGCCGGCGATAGTGCAGTAACGCAGCGACGAGATGTCAAACCGGGTGACATCCTCTCTAATCAGGAAGCGAAACACCGTCGGAGGCGCGCAAAACGATGTGATGCCATAACGCTCTATCATCTTCAGCACATCGACAGGCTCGAATTTCTCAAAATCATAGACAAAGACGTTGGCTCCGGCAATCCATTGCCCATATAGCTTGCCCCACACGGCCTTTCCCCAACCGGTGTCGGCCAGCGTCAGGTGCAAGCTGTCCTCATCGAGATTATGCCAGTATGAGCCGGTGATTATATGGCCTAATGGGTAGGTGAAATCGTGGGCTACCATTTTTGGCTCGCCTGTGGTGCCGGAAGTGAAATAGAGCAACGACACATCATCGTTCTCATTGGCCACAGCCGGGCGCGTGAACCGGGGGGCCTTCTCTATCTCGGCGTTGAAATCGAGCCATCCCTCAGGCACGCAGGGCCCCGTCGAAATCAGGTGTTTGACAGTGGGGCATTGAGGCAGCGCGCGGTCTATATGGCCGGTGACTATCTCATCACCGCTCGCCACGATGGCCTTGATTCCTGCCATCTTGCAACGATAGATTATATCTTTTTCGGTCAACAGGTGTGTGGCTGGTATTACCGTCGCGCCCAACTTGTGCAACGCGACGATTGAAAACCAAAACTGATAGTGGCGTTTCAGTATGAGCATCACCATATCGCCGCGGCCGATTCCTATCGACTGGAAAAACGCCGCCGTCTTGTCGCTCTCGCGCTTGATGTCGGCAAATGTAAACTGCCGCTCCTCTCCGCGGTCGCTAGTCCACAGCAACGCCTTCTTGCCGGGTTCCACCTCTGCCCATCGGTCGACTACATCATATCCGAAGTTGAACCGCCGAGGAACCTTGACCTTGAAATTCGCCATAAAGTCCTCATATGATTCAAACTTCGTCTTATCTAAAAATTGCTCTAACATAACCTTTTTTACCTATTTCCTATTGCCGTTATTCCATTCATGAGATGATAGCGAGAAATTTCACCGGGGAGTCCCCGACCGTACGCATTCCGTGGGGCAGTCGGGCGTCGAACATGATGCTGTCGCCCTTGCGGAGCGTGGTCAGCTTTTGACCGACCTTGATTTCCATTTCCCCCTCCAACACATAATTGAACTCCTGGCCCTCGTGGGTGTTGAGATGGATGTCGCCTTGGCCGTTGTTTGGTTCCACCGTAACAATGAACGGAGCCACAACACGGTGAGCGAACCCCGAAGCGAGATCCTGGTAACTGTAAGCCTTACTGCGCTCAGCCTTGACACCGCGGCCATCGCGAGTGACGTAATAAGCCGACATTCGCGGCTCCTCGCCGAAGAGCAACGCCGTAAGCTCCACACCATAAGCGCTCGCTAACCGATGAAGAAAGCTGACTGGGATGTCACGGCTTCCGCTCTCATAGTCTGAAAGCGTCGCAGCCTCGACCCCACACCGCGCGGCGACTTCGTCGACACTCAGGTCGAGAGAGTCGCGCAAGCCCCGCAACCGCGAGGCAATCTGCATCAAATGATCGTCCATTTCGCTAAACATTTGGAATTATTCCGAGGTTAGTTTAAGACTATTCTATAATCCTATCGCGAAAATAACAAATTCTTTCCAAACATCCCCCGATAACGACATACCAACTTCATTTTGAATTAATTTTCATTCATTCTCTTTTTTGACGATTTGGTCAATGGGGACACCTTTTCAACGCATGGGTTTTAATTGATAATTACTTCCGCTCTTAAAATGTGAGCGACAACCGGGCAATCAAACCGCGGAATGACGATGGCTCCGGCGGCGGCGAAAACGAGGGGGGGGGTCCGCGGCATCGCTTCGGCGGTAATTTCGTTGCATAATCTAAACTATACATTTATAAGATTATGGCAACAATAAAAGTTAAGTTCAGACCCTCGACTGTCGCTGACCTCGAGGGCACAATCTACTATCAGATTATCCACGAGAGGAAAGTGCGACAACTTCTTTCGGACTACAAGGTATTCCCGGCTGAGTGGAATGAATCCCGGTCAATGGTGGCTACCGCCCAAAGCCGCGAGCGCGAATCGTTGATCCTCGCCATCCGAGAGCGCATCCGCCGGGACATAGAGCGGTTGACTAAGATTGACCGCAAATTAGAGGCCAACGGTCTGACTCACACCGCCGACGATGTAATCGACGAGTTCAACCGCTATGCGCATGAATACACCCTGTTCAACTTCATGGAGAGCATAATCGCCAAGCTGAAACATAACGGCAAAATACGCACGTCGGAGACCTACAAATCCACCCTCAACAGCTTCAAGAAGTTTCTTTGCGACGCAAAGCGACACAATCGGTTGTGCGACGATGAGAACATAATGCTCGATTGCATCACGCCGGAAGTGATGGAGAGTTATGAGGCATGGCACAGAAACAGAGGTGTCACCGCGAATACCATCTCTTTCTACACCCGCATACTCCGGGCTGTCTATAACCGAGCGGTTGATGACGACATCATCGATGACCGCAACCCGTTCCGCCATGTCTATACCGGGGTTGACAAGACCGTCAAACGAGCCCTGCCGTTGGCCGTCATCAAGAGAATCAAAGAGTTGGACTTATCGGTGACGCCGACGCTCGACTACGCCCGCGATATGTTCATGATGAGCTTTTACCTCAGAGGGATGAGTTTCATCGACATGGCATTCCTAAAGAAGTCAGACCTCAAAAACGGCTACGTCATCTACCGTCGCCGCAAGACAGGCCAGCAACTTATCATCGAATGGACCAAGGAGATGCAAACGACGCTCGACAAATACCCCGAGAACAATAGCGACTATCTGCTCCCGGTCATCCGCAATCGCAATGTCAACGAACGGTGTGTCTATCGCAACGCCGGCTACAACATCAACCACAATCTTAAACGTATCGCCGGAATGACAGGAGTAACAATACCGCTGACACTCTACGTCGCCCGTCACAGCTGGGCTTCCGCCGCCAAAGCCAAAGGCATCCCTCTGTCAGTAATCTCTGAGGGGATGGGCCATGACAGCGAAGTTACCACTCAAATCTATCTCGCCAACCTCGACACTTCCGCTGTCGACAGAGCCAACTCCCTGATTTTGAAATCGCTCAAATAGTCTTCCGATTATGTTGGATTAGACTTCCCAAACCCTCCGAAAAACGGTATCGCCTCAGTTCCCCCTCACGGTTCTGAGGCTTCGTTGTTCAGCGCGCGTCAAAATCTCTTGACGAGAGATTTGGATGCGTAACTAATCGGCTGTGACTTTGCGGGTTAAACATTTTGCCGTGAAGGTCTTTGCTAAACAATCGCGCCATAAGCCATTGCCGAACCAAACCCTGGAGTAGATTCATAAAAAACTTGTGCTCCGGAGAGATAATTGCCATATTTACTGGATATTGCCCCTCCAAAAAAAACGGGAAATCGCACAATCACCATAAAACCGCCCAAGACTACTATTTTGCCGCAGAGTTGCTTATTGGCAAACCTACGATATATCGGGCACAATTCTAATTAAACGTTAAATTTCGGGACAAACCGCCACGCTCAAAGATGGCCGCCAATATCGCAACACCCTGTAATTCAACACTTTGCCCCCCCCCAGATAAAAATTAAAAAAAGTACATAAAGTTATTT
>CAZFNR010000017.1:0-36989 GCA_964520525.1 uncultured Muribaculaceae bacterium | reverse complement strand
GGGGATATCTGTGTTAATGGGTTTTTATTCGGCGTAAAGTAGATAGGGCTTGCGCTGTTGGCGGAAACGGGCGGTGTCGTCGGCCCATGACGCTTTGATTTGCGCCGCTGACTGTCCGTCGGCGATTTTGCCCCTGATTGACGGGTCGCCTATCAGTTTCTCGAAGAATGGGGTGAAAAATTTGTCGCCGAGGCCAAGCGCGTTGTAGGCGTCAATGAGGTATTCGAGATTGACCCCTTGGGCTATGATGGCCTCGTTGTCAAGCCCGCGCAAATCGCGTCCGTGACACTCCTTGTTGAGTTGCGGCGGGTTTTTCGCGCCCTCGACACTGCGGGGGGTGAAGCTGAACGCGTATCCCTCCATGTCGGGGTGGCCGTAGATTTCAAACGGGTAGTCGGTCCCGCGGCCGAGGCTCACCGGTGTGGCCTCAAAGTAGCAGGTCGACGGGTAGAGGTAAATCGCCTTCATGGTGCGCAGGTTTGGCGACGGCGCAACCGGCAGCTCATAGCGTGTCTGATGGGTGTAGTTGAGGCAGGGGATAACGTCGAGTTTCACTTTGTGCCCCTCTTTGAGCCATCCCTCGCCGTTTATCATCAACGCCATTTCTCCGAGCGTGAGTCCGTGGACGACGGGGATGGGCAGCCTCCCCACGCCTGAGGCGTATTTCATGTCAAGGATGGGCCCGTCGACAGTCATGCCGTTGGGGTTGGGACGGTCGAGCACAACAACTCGTTTGCCTTGCTCGGCGGCGACGTTCATCAGATGGAGCATGGTGCAATAGTAGGTGTAGAAGCGCAGTCCCACATCTTGGATGTCGACGACCACGACATCGAGGTCGCGCATAGCGTCGGCGGCGGCATTGGGGTTTTTGTTGCCGTAGAGCGAGACGATTTCAACCCCGGTCTGTGGGTCGCGCGAGTTGCCGACATGCTCGCCGGCGTCGGCGTCGCCCCGGAACCCATGTTCGGGTGAGAATATTTTGGTGACGTTGGCGCCGTTCTCAAGCATGATGTCGAGCGAGTGCCGTCCGTCGACAATCCCGGTGTGATTGGAATACAACCCCACCCGCTTCCCTTTGAGCAGGGGTATGTATTGGTCGGTGCGCGCGGCTCCGACTACGACATCGGCTGCGTCGGCGGGAATCAGCGTGCCGATGGTCACTAAAATCAATGTGACGAGCAGGTTGCGGCTCATGGCGGTAGCGTTATTATAATTTTATTAATAGTGTCGGTCAGGGTTTCGATTTGTAAAGTTAATGCAATTTCCCCGATTCCCCAAAAAAGACTAAGGAAAAGCGATAACCGCGTTGCGCATCACCTCGTTAGGGAAAGACAAATTGGCTATCACGCGACCGAGGGTACGCGGCTTATCGGCCCGCTGTCGTGTGATAGCTTTTTACCTCCGTGGAGTAAATTTTCGGCATTTTTTGTGAGATATAGCGGATTAAGCGTTATATTTGCTCGTGATGGAGCGGTTGATGCAATATGTGTGGCAGCATAGACTGTGGAATCCCGCGGGGATGTCCACCGTCGACGGACGCGCGGTCAGAATCATCGACCCCGGACTGCTCAATACGGGCGCGGGCCCCGATTTTTTCAACGCTAAAGTTTCGATTGACGGCGAGCTGTGGGCGGGAAATGTCGAAATCCACTACCGCGCCAGCGATTGGCGCCGGCATGGCCATGACAACGACCCCGCCTATGACTCGGTGATACTCCATGTCGTCGACAAGGATGATATGCCGGTGCGCCGGCACGACGGCAGGATAATCCCTCAGATGAGAATGCCTTGTTCGCCTGAGTTCAGCCGGCATTGTTCTGACCTCATGGGCGCGTCGCCGTCGGGGTTGCCGTGCGCCTCGGCGATTGCCGCCATGCCGGGTGTGTATCTGACGGACTGGGTGACCGCGCTCGGCTATGAGCGCGTCTACCGCAAAAGCGACCATCTGTCAGCCCTCGCGCACCGGCTTAAAGGCGACTGGGAAGAGGTCGCTTATATCACTTTGGCGCGGGCGATGGGTTTCGGTGTCAACAACGACACTTTCGAGCGATTGGCGATGAGCCTGCCGCTCAAGTTCCTGCGCAAACACGCCGATTCCCCCCTCTCGGTCGAGGCGTTGCTGTTTGGCCAAGCGGGGTTGCTCGATCTGTCGCCTGACGGCGATGACCCCTATGTAGGCAGTCTCGTGAACGAGTACCGCTTTCTGTCCCATAAGTTCGGGCTGAAGCCGTTGTCGCCGGGCGCATGGCGGCTCGGGCGTATGCGGCCCTGGAATTTCCCCCATAGGCGAGTTGCCACGCTGGCTGAGATTGTGGCTCGTTGCGGGCACATTATGTCGTCGCTGCTCGCTATCGACTGCGAGGAAAAAGCCGCCGAGTTTTTCAATTTCGCTCTTTCGGGCTACTGGAGCCGGCATTATCGTTTCGGCGCGTCGTCGGCGCAGATAGAGAGGGCTGTCAGCGCGTCGTCGGTGAGGTTGCTGATGATTAACGCCGTGGTGCCGCTTCTCCACGCCTACGCGACATCGCGCGGCGACGACTGCCTGCGCGACGGAGCCGTGGATATGCTCCGACGGCTCAAGCCTGAGAGCAACTCAATCGTCGCGATGTTTACCGCCGCCGGCATACCCTGCCGCGACGCTTTCACTTCACAGGCGTTGATTCAGTTGCGGCGCGAATACTGCGAGCAGCGCAAATGCCTCTACTGCCGCGTGGGGCATCGTATGCTCGCCGCCCGCGCCTACCGTCACGAATAATTTTAGTTGTTAAGGCGGATTATGCGGATGCCTGTCATGCGGTTGCGGCGCAGAAATTCGCGTAGCTCATGCCGCGACACCACCACCTTCCCCGCCGACAATGAGGCGTGAATCACATGAGGGTGTCCGTCGACGATGGTGAGTATGCCGAGATGGCTCACGTCAAGGTCCTTGGTGGCGCAGGTGAAGGCTAATATGTCACCTTCGCCGAGCGCGTCGATTACCCGGCGCGAGTCGGTTTTATCCCATTTTATATATGGGAATCTGTGGCTGCGGTAACCGAGTTCGACATATTTGATACCCTCGTAGTTGTCATCATCGGCCAGTGCCGGGTATGCGTCGCGGTGGCGGCTCATGAAATCGATGGTCTTTATGGTGTATGACACCGATGGAAGCCTGTCGGTCACCTCGCGGAAATTGCCGCGGTGGTTGTTGTTGACAATCCAGTCGCTGATGTAGTGCAACCTTGACGGATACCCTTTCATCTCGCCGCCTCGGTAACGCAGTTTCTCAAGATTGAAGATGAAGTCGCGCCACGACGTGCGTCCCTCGCCGGCGGTGAATGCCAAAGTCATCACGGTCTCGACGAACGTTGTGCAGTCAAACTGGTCGAGGTTGACGGTGAGCGTCTCCGGCTCACCCTCAAGGGTGTGGGCGACATAAGGGCAGTCGAGGAATTTGCGGGCGAGCATCGCCACGCGCTGTCCGGGGTCTTTGATAGGCTCCGCTTCGATGAGCAGGGCGGTTATTGCCGATGTGTCGGCGGCTTCATTGTGAAATCTGACGCGGTCCAAACTTATCGCCGCCGCGACGTTTGCCGCCGCGAGTGCCATCAGTATGATTAGAATACGGGGTAATTTCATGGTCAATCAGTTTTCCGCGAATTTACGCGATTTTGTTGAAAACTCAGAGTTCTCATAGTCCTCGGAGTTGTGAAAACCTGACGGCCCGGAATCCCGCGTGATGGGGAGTCCGAGCCGTCGGTGTCGTTTAGGAGTAATCGGTGATTAGTTGGTCCAGGTGAGGTTCCAGATAGAGACGCGCTCTTTATTGTTTGCCTGGTTGCCGATGTGGTCGTTGACAATCTCAATCGTGAAGTCGCCCGACAGGTTGACATCCATATCAAATGTGTAAACCTTGGCTTTAACCTCCTCATTCGTGATATTCTCAACTTTAACGGTCTGCGTCTTTGCCACGGCATTGCCTTGGTAGATGTTGATAGTGAACTGGCACTGAGTGTCGGAAAATGCGAAGCCGTAGTTGAATGTCAGCGTTTTGATGCCCCCGTTGAGTATGGGTGAGATGAGGCGGCCCGGGGCTGATGCCTTACCGTTGAGGGTGGGGGCGAGGGTGCTGTCGCCACCGATGAAAGCGAAGCGGGGGTTTTGGTCGGTGCCCGATGATAAACCGCCGAGTATTATCGAGTTCTCGGCTTTCCAGCCGGTTGCGTTCTCGTAAGTTCCGTAGGGACTCGCTTTTGGCGTACCGCCGTTGAACGAGTCGAAATCACCTTTGTAGTCGCCTGCCGGGGGTGTCGGAGGAGTTGGGGGAGTGGGGGTGTCGCCGGCGTTGAGTTTAACGTCGTCGACACACCAAGTGGCGTAATTGGCGTCTTGTGTGGCGGTATATCGGAATCCGATGTAGATTGTGCCTGTGAACTTGCTCAGGTCGATATTACCTGAGTTTTTCCAGTCGGAATATACTGCCGTTGTTGAATATGAGGGCAGAGCCGGCGCGAGTTTCTCTTTCACGGTAGCCTGTGCCGGGTCGGGCTTGTCGAGCGCATAGACTTCAAATGTGGTGGTTGTGGCTCCGTAGCCGGCGACCTGGGTGCGGAACGACAGCGTTTTGTCGGTCACGCCTGACATATCAATCGGCGGGGTGAGCAGCCATGAGTCGAACGGTGCCGTCCCCTTGTAGCCGGTCATTGCGGCGTAGTAGTTGTCGGAGAACGTTGTCGTGTACCATGTTTTGGTGCCTTCGACCTGAACCTGTGACCATCCTTGAGGTATCGCGCCACCTTCGAAGTTTTCGTCAATCGAGGTCACCGCGCCCTCCACGGGGGGAGTGACTCCCTCGATTTCCCATTCGGTAGATGCCCCGGAGTTGCCTGTCACGCCAGCCATGCCGAGCACTTTGGCGAATGTGCCCGTAATCCATATCTGTTTGCCGAGATTAGCGGGATTGTCGCGAAGATTGCCGAGTGTGCGGAGCGGGGAGCCTTGTGGCAGTTCCACGACGACGCATTTGTCAAATTCTTTGACATCGGCAGCGGGTGCTATGACGAGGGTGTTGTTGAGTGTCACCTCCGCTCCCCATTCGATGTCGGTGTTGCTTGTCACGTCGGTGACATCGGGAGCGACGGCTCCGACGATGTAGCCTGTCATCCAGCCCGATTTAGAGGCTTGGTCGTTCACAAACTTGACAACATCTTCCGCGGTGAATGGTTTCTCGCGGGTGCCTTTGGGGAGGGTGGGGTTGCCGAAGTTCATGCAGTCGTCAACGTCGTTTAGCACGAGCTGCCAGTTTGACGACGAGCCGTTGCTGTAGAACGACAGTATGCCGCAGACATCGCCCGCGCCTTCGGGAAGCATCTGGCTCCAGAAGCTTGAATAGCCGCTGGTGCGCACGGCAACAACTGTTGTTGACGCACCGTTGCCTTTGCTGTCCACGAGGTCTTGGTTGACATTCGCGTGATAGGTCGAGAAAGTCTCTTTGCCGCCGTTGGCAAACGTCACGTTGTTGAATCTCACGAACTGGCTTTGGTATTTGATGTAACCCTCTTTGTTCATCACCAAATCGTCGAATGAGTCGAGGACGAGAGTGTCTATTTTGGCGGTTTCGGGTAGGCCGTTAAGCTCGGCGTGAACAGCGAACAGCTCGCGGCTCATGAAGCTGGCTTGTGTGCCGTCGAGATACTCTTTAGAGATGCCAAACTGCATCAGTCCGGCATATTTCCCGATTGTCAGCCCCGTCACGTCGACGACTATCTCCTGGCCCACGCGGTAGTGCTGGGTCAGGTTGTATGAGTCGATTGAGAACGTGATA
This sequence comes from uncultured Muribaculaceae bacterium, assembly GCA_964520525.1. Taxonomy (GTDB): domain Bacteria; phylum Bacteroidota; class Bacteroidia; order Bacteroidales; family Muribaculaceae; genus JAJPXC01. The sequence goes on along the minus strand of CAZFNR010000017.1, from coordinate 31,186 downwards.
GCTCCCGTTGCGTCTTGCAGTATGAGATTTTTGAACACGTTCCCGGCCTCGTCTGACGAGATTACGCGTCCGGCGATGATGTAGTGGCTACCGTCGTCGCGGGTGCCCACCTCGGTGGTGTAGTTGATGAGGTCTTGCCAGAAGATCTCTTTCAGTTCCTTGATTGTGGTGTTGGGCTGTAGCGACGCTACCGGAATCTCAAGCCCGGGGGCGTCGATGTCATCCTGGCATGATGTCACCCCTGCAGCGGCTGCGGTGAGCAGTGTCAGCCCTATGATATATTTTAATCTGTTCATTTCAAGTCGTTGTTGAAGTGGTTAAAATCAATTGAATCCTTGGCAAGCGTCGGTGTCGTTGAGCAGAAGCTGCCAGTCGGTGCCGTAGTAGCTCAGGATTGCTGTGACGCTGCCTGTGCCGGTGGGGAGGATGTTGCTTTGGAATGTGGCGTAACCGCTGTTGCGGACGAGGATTTTCTTGCCCGATGCGTCGATGAGGTAGCGGTTGGTGTTAGTCTTCGACTCAGCGTAGGTCAGTGTGCCGCCGCCGTCCCAAGTCATGTTTTCGAGTTTCACCATGCGGCTCATGTAGCTACGGCGTTGTTCGACGTTAGAGTTGGCGGTTGTCAGTTCGGGAACGGTGACGGTTTTCACTATCACAGCGTCGGGGTTGGGTGACCCTACCTTAACGACGTTTTCGCTGAAGTTCTCTTTGTCGGCGAAGGTCATTGACGGCGCGCCGTTGTATTCGCCGAGGCCGCCGAGCTGGAACAGGTTGTTGTACATTCCGGCATACAACCCGGTAACCTTAATCAGGAGTTCCTGGCCAATCGGGTATTCGAGATAAATTTTGGTGTCGTTGAGGCCGATAGTCAGTCCCTCGCCGGTCTCGACATCTTGAATCACCAGATTCTTGTAGACGTTTCCGGCAGCGTCTGACGAAACCACGCGTCCGCGTATCACGATATCTTTGTTGGCGTCGGTTTTCCCTATTAGGGTCGCGCTGTTGCGTTCGGTCGACCAATACTTGGCCTTGAACTCGGCGATGGTGGTGTTGGCTTCAAGTTGCGAGGGGTCGATGGGGGTGTCAATGCTCCAGTCCTCAAAATCGACTCCCGCGAGATTGTTGAGCATGAGCTGCCAACCGTCGGTGCCGTAGTAGCTGAGGATGCCGGTGACAGAGCCTTTCCCTTTGGGAAGCACTACGCCCTGGAAGGTGGCGTGGCTGCTGTTGCGCACTATGATGCGGTCGCCTGAGGCGTCCTTGATATAGCGGTTGGTGTTGTTGGCCACTGAAGCGGGATCGGCGAACGTGAGTTTGCCTCCGCCAATCCATTCCACGTCATCGATGCGGACTATGCGGCTCATGTAGTGACGGCGTAGTTCGGGGGTGTTGTTGGCTGCGCGAAGCTCGTCGATGGTCACCACGGTTGTGTCTATTTCCTGCCAGTTTGAAAGTCCGTCACACCAAGCGTGTCCCTTGAAAGTCGAGGCTTCGGCGAAGGTCATTGACGGCGCGCCGTTGTATTCGCCGAGGCCGCCGAGCTGGAACAGGTTGTTGTACATTCCGGCATACAACCCGGTGGCGTTTATGACCACTTCCTGCCCGATTTGCCACGTCTTATAGATGGATGTGGTGTCGAGGCTGATTGTGAGTCCGTCGCCGGTTTCAAGGTCTTGGATGACGAGGTTTTTGTAGATGTTGCCGGCTGAGTCCGACGAAACCACGCGTCCGCGTATAATCAAATCTTTGCCGTCGATGGTTTTCCCGATTTCGGTCGCGCTGTTGCGTTCGGTCGACCAGTACTGAGCTTTGAGGTCGGCGATAGATGTGTTGGCGGTGATGCCCGAAGGCACTGTGGGCGCGCCGCTGGGGGGCGTCGCCCAGTCATCGTCGCAAGAGGAGAATCCCGCGAATGCCAACAATGCCGATGCTATATATAATAATTTATTTTTCATTGTTTTAAGTGATGATTTGCGTTAGTAACGGGATTAGAATCTCACACCGACGTTGAAGAACACTCGAGTGCCCTGTGCGTAAAGATAGCGGTTGGGGTACTTGGTGCGGTCGTAGGTTTTGATATCCATGCGACTTTGCTGGTAGGCGTAGGTCACCACATCCTCGTTGTTGAGGATATTGTTGATGTTGAGGTTAAAGTTCATCGAAACCTTGCGGTTGATGTAGAGAGTCTTGCCGATAGAGAGGTTGAGCGAGAAAGAGTTTTTGAGCTTGTCTTGGGTTGACATCTCTTTTGCCTTGTCATTGAGCCACTGTTCCTCGTCGGGAGCCACATCGGGACCGGGCCAAGCCGTGTACAGCTCGGGGAGGGCGGTGTGGTAGACCGGCGAGAGGTTGACGTAGGCGTCACCCTGCCATGTGGCGTTGATGTTGAAGTACCAGTTTTTGGGTGCAGCCCAGTCGAGGCCGATATTAGAGGCGTATTGCGGGGTTGAGCCGACATAGTAGTTTTTCAGGTACACTTTTTCGGAGTAGTCGGCATATATACCGTTCTCAGGCGAACCGATACAGGTGGGGTTGTTCTTGTACTGGTAGCGGGCATAGGTGCCGGCGGCTGTCGCTGTGAGTGATGATGTGATGCGGTATGCCATGCCGAGTTCCACACCTTTGAACACCTTTTTCGCCCCTTTGAGCACATAGTTGACAAAGGTGTTGTAGCGGTCATCGTAGAACGACGAGCGTTCGGTCAGGTCGTTCATCTCGGTGTAGAATCCCGAAATCGCGCCGCGGAAACGGCGGTAGTTCCAGCCGTAGGTGAAGTCGGCCGAGAGTATGCGCTCGCTCTTTGCATCGTCGACGGCGGTGTCCTTCACGCGCGGCGAGATGTAGATGTTGTCGACGAGCGGGGCTCGGGTAGCGTATTCTCCGTGTACCATCAAGAAGTTGTGTCCGTCCACTTTGTAGACTGCTCCGGCCTTGATGGCTCCGTCGTCAAATCGGTGGGTCTTGCCCTTGCCGAGCGAGTTTTCGGGGGCGCGTCCGTTGCGCATCTTTCCGTCACGCTGGAACTGGGTGTAGCTGATTTTCATGCCGTAGTTGATGTCCCATTTGGGAAGATTGATGACGTTTTGGAGCCACGCTGTAGCCTGTATGGCATTGATGTCGTAGTCATATCCGAAACGGTCACCCTTTCCGACGCGGCGGTTGGGATTGTCAAGGTCATTTTGCAACATCTCGGGGTTGAGGGCTATGTCGCGGTCGCTGAACGGGTCGATGTCAATCCAGAACTCGCCGCCGAGGAGGTCGCGGACGGTCTTGTAGAACGAGGCGCGGGTGTAGTTGAGCGATACACCGGCCTGAAGGCTGAGATTGTCGGTCAGGCGATGGTTGATGTAGGAGTTGAACAGCGCGTTGAACTGGTTGCTGTGGCGTTTCTCCTGGATGTAGCTTGACCCTTTCTTCTGGTCGTCGGGAAGGTTCTCGTTGTCTAAATTGTTAAGGTAGTTGGCCTGATACAGGTCGTCCCATTTAATCTGACGGAAAGCCTCGTTGTTTTTCCACAGCTCGGTGTAGAACTCAGACTGCGCCGTGGGTTCTCCGTCGTCAAGGAAGTAAGAGGGGAGGTAGCGGTAGTAGGTGGGGTTGGGGTCGGGGGCCTTGTAATAGTTGAGGGCCGACGATGAGTAGTTGACCCAGCGCGCGGTCAGTGACGTGTTGGCTGATGTCTTGGTGTCTTTGTAGAGCCAGTTGAGCATGAAGGTGGGGTCAAACGACTCGATGATTCTCGCCGAGCGTTTTTTGCCGTCCTGCCAGCCCCAGTTGGGGTTGTAGAGGTTGGAGCCGGCGAGGTCATAAGCCTCTTGGTAGGTGGGTGAGCCGTTGGCGCGCTGTGTCGGGCCGCCGAAGGCTGTCAGCATAAGCGAGTGGTTTTTGTTGAACACTTTCTCGACAGAGAAGAACAAGCCACCCGAATTGTAGAATGTGCCTTCAACGACGCCCTCGTCGGAGTAGCGGCCGATACCGGCCACGGTAAACGCCCAGCCGTGCTTGTTGAGCCCGGTTGAGTAGGAGGCCATTGCGCGGAACATATAGTTGCTGTTGGTGTAGGCAGCCGACCCGTTGAAGCCGGGAGCGTAGGCTGAGGCGGCGGTGTTGTAGTTGATGCTGCCGCCTATATCGCCGAATCCGTAGTCGGCGGCTCCGAGCCCGAGTGTCGTGGTCTTATTGCGGAAAGCGCGGCTTGTCAGTCCCATGAGGGTCGAGAAGTTGAAGCGTCCGCGTATGAGGTCGTTGAACGACACGCCGTTGATGTAGACCTGCTGGTACTCGCTGTTGTAGCCGCGGTAACGGAAATACATCGGGCCGAAATTGTAGCTTGCGGTCGAGTAGTAGACATCGTCGGCCGCGCCGGTCAGCGCCGCCAGCGACTGGGAGTTGCCTTCCTCGTCCTCAAGCACTGCTTCGTCAAAGAGCATATCTTGATGCTCCTCGAAGAACTCACCGCCGGCCATCTCGTTGTAAAGTTTGATTGTGCCGGCGTCGACCGACTGGTTGTTGTATAGCTCCACGGCTTTGGAGCCGGAAGTGTAACCGTTGGCGTTGACAAAAATCACTACGGAACCCGCAGGGGCTTTGCTGACGCTGAAATCACCGGCGACACCGGTAGTCACGTTGATTCCACCGTTGCCTAGGGTCACTGATGCTCCCGGGATGGGATTGCCGGTATCGGCGTCGATCACGCGCCCGGCTACAGAGGCAGTCTGGGCCAATGCCGGAACCGTGACCGATAGCAGTAACAGTAAAAACAGTTTTAATTTCATAAAAATAGTTATGTTAATGTTTGATTTGTTTTCGTGATATTTTCTTGCTAAGTGTAGAGCCTGTCGAACGAATGCTTTCAAATCGTCGTCAAATCGCTCAAAAACCACTTTTTTTAATGCGGCGCTAATTAATGCGGGTTAACTATACCGTCCCAAAAGTAATCATTATTTTTTATTTTTTATCCATTTTTTCAGAAAATTCTCTTTATCTTTACGCTCTCAATGTGTTGACATTAGCGGGTTAACGCTAACATTGAAAATAAACACCACTTAACCAAACATCGAAATAATGAAAAAAATCATTCTGTTGTCATTCTTCGTCCTATTAGGGATTATGTCGGTCTCGGCCCAAGAGAGCCGCGGCAAGAGGTACAAGGTATATGGGGTCGCTTTCTACAATCTTGAAAACCTTTTTGACACGATAAACAACAACGGAAAATATGACTTGGAGTTTTCGCCGCAAGGCGCCAGGCGTTGGGACGGTCGCAAGTATTGGTCGAAAATCAACAACCTCGCCCGCGCTATAGCCTCGATGAAAACCCCGACAACCCCCATGGGTCCCGCCATCATCGGTGTCTCAGAGATTGAAAACCGCTCGGTGCTTGAAGATTTGGTCGCCGACCCGCAGATTTCAAAGTGGAACCTCGAGATAGTGCATCACGACTCACCCGACCGCCGCGGTGTCGATGTCGGCTTGCTTTATAACCCCCGATTCTTCACTGTCGAGGGTGTGACAAACCATCGCTTGCGCATTGAGAGCTATGACAGCTTCCGCACGCGTGACCAGATGTGTGTCGTGGGGCGTATGGCAGGCGAGCGTGTCGCCGTCATTGTCAACCACTGGCCCTCGCGTCTCGGCGGGCAGGAACAATCGTCATATCTGCGCGAGGCAGCCGCCGCGCTCAGCAAATCGATTGCCGACTCGCTTTGGCGAGTGGACCCCGAGATGAGCGTAATCGTGATGGGCGACCTTAACGACGACCCCCAGGACAAATCGTGCGCAAAAGTGCTCGGCGGCAAGAAAAACGCTGCCGACGCCGACATCCACGACTTCTATAACCCCTGGTGGGCGGTTCTCGACAGCGGAGTCGGGACGCTCGCCTACAAAAGCTCGTGGAACCTCTTTGACCAGATTGTGATTTCGGGCAATCTCGCCAACGCTCCCGTCGGCAAATTGCAATATTGGAAATGCGAGGTGCTGAACCGCGACTTCCTCAAAGACAAAAACGGAAACCGTCAAGGCTATCCCCTGCGCACATTCTCGGCAGGTGTGCATCTCAATGGTTTTTCCGACCACTTCCCAACCGAGATTTTCTTGCGAAAAGCCGTTAATTAACAATTTTTTAGCGCATAGCGGTTGGTTGTCTCGCAGTTAACCGCTACTTTAGCATCCTCCGATTAAGAATAATTTTAACCCTTAAAATAAATAAGTTATGAAAAAAATGTTACTCTCTCTGCTTTGCGCGGCCTCGCTGACGGCCTACGCAGGTACAGGAACAACCGCCGACCCGTATTCCGTGGCTGAGGTTATCGCCATGGGGGCAGACCTCGATGTAGCAAGTGCGACAGTTAAAGGCTACATCGTCGGTTTTGTCAGTGGAAATAGCATCTCAACGGGCGCGACTTTCTCTGCCACAGGTGCGAGCTATTCAAACGTGATTATCGCCGATGCTCAGAATTGCAAAGACGCTACGGCGTGTGTACCCGTGCAGCTCGTATCAAAAACCGATATCCGCGCCGCTGTAAATCTCGGTGATAACCCCGGTAACCTTGGCAAATCTTTGACTATCACCGGTCAGCTTATCAAATACTTCGGTGTCCCCGGAGTGAAAGCTCCCACAGCCTACGCTCTTGAAGGCGAAGGCGGTAGTGGCGGTGGTGGTGTAACACCGCCGTCGACCGACCCTGTCAGCTCGCTCGACGAGAACTTCGAGGCAGGCTCTATTCCGACCAACTGGTCGCAAGTTCAGGTCGCCGGCAACAAGACTTGGTTCGCGAAATCGTTCTCTAACAACTATTACGCCTCTATGACGGGCTTCAATGGCACAGCTCCATTCGACCAGTGGTTGCTCACCCCGGCAATCGACATGAGCAAAGTGACCGACAAGACCCTCACTTTCGACACTCAGGTCAACGGTTACGGCTCGACCACTACGGTGCTTGAAGTCTATGTGCTTTCATCTAATGATGTAGCCACCGCCACCAAGACCAAGCTCAATCCCACCCTCGCCGTAGCTCCTGAATCGGGCTATTCTTCATGGGCAGAGTCGGGCAACATCGACCTTAGCTCGCAGAGCGGCATCGTCTACATCGGTTTCCGTTACTACGCTACCGCTGACGATAACTACGCTACTTGGTGTGTCGACAACGTGAAACTCGGTGTCGCTTCAGCCCCCGCGACGGTTACTGAAGTCAACTCTATCGCCAACTTCCTCGCGCTTCCGCTTGAGTCGGTAGGTAAAATCAATTGCCCCGTTACGGCTATTTACCAAAACGGGAACTACCTGTATGTGACCGACGGCACCACCCCGCTGCTCATTTACGGCCAGCTCGGCAAGACATACAACAACGGCGATGTTATCGCCGCAGGTATCACCGGCAAGAATACCAACTATTCTCAAGGCCAGCTCCAGATGGGCGAGCCTGACGCAACAACTTTCGGCGCAGGCACAGCAGGCACCGCGGTTGAGCCCGAGGTATATCAGATTGAGGAACTTTCGGCCGACATGGTTTCTAGCTACATCAAGATTCTCGGTGTCAAGGTTGCTGCCGCCGCAGAGTCGAAAGGCTCTACCACTATTAGCGACAACACGGGTGAGATCACCCTCTACAACCAGTTTGGCGTAACTGTCGGCGCAGGCGAGAATCTGACGTTCATCGGCTTTGTCAGCGTGCATAACGGAACCCTCCAGGTGCTTCCCGTGGCTGACCTGGGCGATGGCGGCTCAACTCCCACCCCCACCGACGACCCCAACGTGGCTTACTTCGTAGCTCCGACGTTTGACAAAAAGACCGGTTGCCAGCTTTATAACAAGGACGGTTCAACCACCCAATCGGCCAACACCGACGACGCTTCGTCGCTTTGCGGCAAACAATTCACCGAGAAAGGTGTTTCCTTGAAATTTGTCAACGTTGTTCCTGAGAGCGGCACCGACTATTTCTCAGGTGCATATGGCAACGAGGTTCGCTGGTATCAGGGCGACAAAGTCGAGTTGGTTCCTGCCGCGGGTGTTACTATCACTAAGGTATTTGTGCAGACAGTGACGAACTCAAAGGGCAATTTCGCGGCTAACACGGGTAGTGTCGAAGGCGAAGGCACAAGCGCCACCGCTCCTATCACTTGGACCGGGTCGGTTACCGCCGGCACTCTTGAGTTCACATCGAAAAAGGCTATCCGTTTCAGCTACATCGAGGTGACCACCGAAGGTTTCTCGGGCGTTGAGGATATCACTGTAAGCGACGAAAACGCTCCTGTTGAATACTACAATCTCCAGGGTATCCGCGTCAACAACCCCGAAAACGGTGTTTATATCCGTCGTCAAGGCAACACTGTTACCAAAGTTCTCGTGAAATAACGACATAGCAGCGATACGCTATAAATTAACCGACAACGGCATGAGGGGTGAAACTCTCATGCCGTTGTTGTTTTTTTTAATTTGTTGACAAAAATTTATTAGGAATGCCGTCTTCGATTCGTTAACTTTGCGATGCTTAGCTGAAAAACCGTTTGTAGCGGAGTGAAAAAATGTTATCTCCGCGATTGGCATGGATATAAATAGGCTCTAAGCCGTTACTTTCCATTCGGTACAACGGTTTCTGAAGTTCTTCAGCGCAGCCGGCGCCGGGCGGGTAAGGTGGCCCCGCGCGGAGATAATAACGTTTGTTAGACACGAAAAACATATACTTGAATTTGGTTATGAGGGAGGTGCGCTTCTGTGAAGAAGTGCACTTTCGTTTTTTATACCCTTCCCCAGCGAGCCTTGATGTAGGCAATGACCACATCGGCCAAGGCATCCATCGGCATCAGTGAAGAATCGAGCGTGAGGTCATAGCTGCGCGCGTCGCCCCAGCGTTTGTCGGTGTAGAAGTTGTAGTAGTTGGCGCGTAATTTGTCGGTGCGTTCGGCCTGAGCGCGCACCCGGGCCTGATTTTTGCATGTCTCGTCGTTGCCGTTTCGGGCCATGATGCGTCGGCATCTGACGTCAATCGGGGCGTGGACAAATATATTGGCGACTTTGGGATGGTCGCGCAGGACGTAGTCGGCAGATCGTCCGACGATAACGCATGAGCCGCGCGAGGCAAGCGACCTGATTACGTCACACTGGGCTTTGTAGATGCTGTCGTCGCTTATCGAGGTCGAACCGGCATAGTATGATATCGGATTAGAGCCGAGATTGAACGAAAAAAGGCCTGAGATGAACGATGGGAAGCGTTCGTCGGCTTTCTCGAAAAATTCAGGGCTGACCCCCGCTTCTTTAGCGGCCTCGACGAGCAATTCTTTGTCGTAGTACGCGATGCCGAGCTTGCCGGCGATAGTGCGGCCAAGCTCGCGGCCACCTGCGCCAAATTGGCGGCCGATGGTGATTACGAAGTTTTCTGTGGTCATCAGATTATGCATGATTAATGGCAAAGATACGAATAAGCGAGCGCAAAAATCAAATTTATTTGTTTTTGCCGAGTGCGAGTATCTAAGGCGTAGCCAAAGATACGCGAATTTTGCTGATTATTTCTGAATTTATTAATTTTGCCGTTGACGAAGTTTTTTCCGGCAGGCCGTGAGAGGCCGCCGGCATATTAGTGTAACTACAACGATATTACGGTGGCTAATTATGACCTCGGCGCTCTGCATGAGCGCCTGCTAAAGATTCTTTTGGCCTTTGATCGCATTTGTAGCGAGCATGGGTTGCGTTATTGTATATGCGGCGGCACCATGATTGGCGCCGTGCGCCACAAGGGATTCATCCCGTGGGATGATGACCTCGATGTGTCGATGCCGCGTCCCGACTACGACCGGCTGATAGCTCATGCCCGCGAGTGGTTTCCCGAGCCGCTTGAGCTGGTTTGCGCCGAGCTTGACCCGGAATATCCGTTGCCGTTCGCGAAGATTCAGGATGCGTCGACGACGCTTATCGAGCGACCCCACCTATATTATCTCGGCGGCTGTTATGTCGACATCTTCCCGTTTGACGCGTGGCCTTCCAATCCCGTAGCGCGACGTTGGCAAGCGGTAAGCTACCATTTTTTGAAACAGACGTTGTATCTGGTCCACCGCGACCCATACAAGCATGGCCGCGGACCGAGTTCGTGGGCGCCGCTATTAGCCCGCAAACTGTTCACCATGCAAGGTCTGCAGCGAGCCATACGCAAGGTGTTGACGCGCTATGACTACACCTCGGCATCGTTGGCTTCAAGCTATACCGACGGGATAGGCAAGGTGCTTCCGAAAGAGATAATCGACACATACGGCCCGATAGAGTTTGAGGGGCACACGGTGCAGGGTATCACTCATTTCGACCCCTATCTGAAGTGTATGTATGGCGATTACATGACGGTGCCGCCGGTGGATAAACGAGTGCAACATAATTTCCATTATCTTGATTTCGACCGGCCTTATCGCGAATACCGACCGGCCGAAAAGTGATGGCAATGCTCCGGGGGAGGGCTGTCAGTCGAGAATCACGTTATATTTGTTGAGCAGGAGGACGGGATTGTATGACAACTTGGCTTGACGCAGTCCCGGGTCGCCGCAATCTTCCTCCCGGTTGATGTAGGCTATTCCGTGTCGCGCCGTCATGTCGGCGGCGAATAATTTGTTGATAGTCTCGCCCGCGCCCGTTATGTCGTGATTCATTTTCTCGATGTGAAGATAGAGGGTGTCGCCTATGACCTCGCCAACCGTGACCGCCGCTATCGGCCCTTGCGGCGACAAGCGCAGGACGGCGCCTTCAAACGGGTAAGCCGCGTAGTTGTCAAGCACTTTCACGACTTGCGTCAATTCGGCTCGCGCGGTGTCGGTGTTGTCATGTTCAAGACGCGCGAGGAAATCCTTCACTTCGGGGATAATGTCGGTGGTCAACGGTATCAGCGCGGCCTCAGGGTGCTCGGTCAAGAAATGGTTGACATGATTGCGTTTCTTGTTGAATTTCTTGCCGGTGAGCGTGGCGAGTTCGTTGGCGTCGTAGATGTAGTCGGCCCAGTCGGTGAGCAGTTCGACCGACGACCGATGACCTGCGATAAGACGCCACACTTGTTCTTCGGGAATAGCCGAGAACCGCGGGCATAGTCCGTGAGCCGCGCAATATTCCTCTATCAACCCCACCGCTTTCCTTATCGGCATAGAGCCTATGGGGAGGGAGAACGCCGTGGTCAACCGGTCGTTCTCGGTCAAGCCCTTTATGAAAAGCGTGTCGCCGACCATGCAATGTTCATATTTGAAATAATCCACCCACATATAGATGCCGCCTATTGTAAAGTCGCAGGTGCGGCTTGTCGATTTCCTCAGCGCGCGGCTGATTGCCGGGATGCCGGAGGGTGTAATCGGCGAAAAATCGAGTCGCGGCTGCGAATGTCGTATGGGGTTCTCGCTGATTGCCGAATAAGTAAATGAATAGTACATATCTTCTGAGTCTAAATCAAAATTCCGTACTATTAAAACAGAAAAACGCCGTCGAAGGTTGAGCGGTGCGCTTGTTTTTGTTATCGGGGCGACTTGACCGAGTCGGCTGTGCCATTGTGTCGGCGATTGAAATGACGAGGCTTGGTGGCGGTAGCCGTTTTTTTATAATAAAGCGACCCGACCGCAACCTTTTTAGGGGCTACGGCCGGGTCGCTACCGTTGCAGAGACCCGGTATATGGTTGATTGTTATTCTTCGGTTTCTTCCTCTTCTTTCATGTTGTGGAACACGTTCTGCACATCCTCGTCCTCCTCGAATTTGTCGAGCAGCTTCTCGATGGTAGCGCGTTGTTCGGGGGTAACCTCCTTGAGGTCGGTTGTGGGTATGCGCTCAAACTCTGAGCTGATAATCTCAAACTCGTTCTCCTCAAGATATTTCTGGATGTGGGCATACTCCTCGTAAGGCCCGTAGATGACGATTTCCTCCTCGTCGATGTCAAAGTCGTCGCACCCGAAGTCAATCAGCTCCAGCTCGAGGTCTTCGATTGAAAGCCCCTCTTTGGGTTTGATTTTGAAAACGCTCTTGCGGTCAAACAGGAACGACAGCGAGCCTTGTGTGCCGAGCGAGCCGCCGTGCTTGGTGAAGTAGGAGCGCACGTTGGCCACGGTGCGGGTGTTGTTGTCGGTGGCGGCTTCGACCACGATGGCGATGCCGAATGGGCCGTATCCCTCATAAGTGATTTCCTTGTAGTCGCCGGCGTCTTTGTCGGTGGCTTTTTTGATGGCGCGTTCGACGGTGTCCTTGGGCATATTGGCGGCTTTGGCGTTCTGCATCAGCGCGCGGAGACGGGGGTTGGTATCGGGGTCGGGACCGCCTGCCTTGGCGGCGATGGTGATTTCTTTTCCTATGCGGGTAAATGTGCGCGACATATTGCCCCAGCGTTTGAGTTTTCTTGCTTTGCGGTATTCAAAAGCTCTTCCCATATTGTTGTGATATTTTGTTTAGATTATATACGAGTTGAAAAATCATGAGAGGTTAATTATCTCAACGACGCTCCGAGACGCTTTTCGAGATTTGCCACGATTTTTGCCATGACAGCTTCTATCTGCTTGTCTTGAAGTGTCTTTTCGTCATCCTGAAGTGTGACGGCGATGGCGTAGGATTTCTTGCCGGCGGGGAGTTTTTCCCCTTCGTAGACGTCAAACAGTGTGACATCTTTGAGCAGCTTGCGCTCGCTTTCGCGCACGGTGTTCTCGACTTGTTCCATTGTCACTGCCGAGTCGAGCAGCAAGGCCAGGTCGCGTTTCACCTCTTGGGTCTTAGGCAGCGGTGTGAAAGCGACTTTTTTCTTGAGCGCGAGTTTCGCCAGAGCGGTCCAGTCGAGCTCGGCGAAAAGCACGGGTTGTTTTATGTCGCAGGCTTTCAGAAGCTGTCGGGTTACCAACCCCATTGTCCCGAGGGTCTTGCCCGAGCGGGTGGCTATGGTGATGCCTGCCGAATAAATGTCGGTCGGGACCTCGGTCTTTAGGCTGATTTCGCGAGTGTTCAGCCCTAACCGGGCTAACACGTTGGCCGCGATGGCCTTCAGGTCGTAGAATGTGGCTTCCTCGGCGGGGCGGTTCCATCCGCCTTGGCGCAGGTTGCCCGTGAGCCACAGTCCGAGGCGCGCGCCCTCGCTGTAGGGGGCGAGCGGTGATTCGTCGGTGATGTCGGCGGCGGGTTCGCGGAAGTAGACGTTGCCAAACTCATACATCATCAGGTCGGCGGCGCGGCGGTTGATGTTGTGGGCAAGCGATTCGAGGCCTCCGAAGAGCAGCGTCTGGCGCATGACGTTGAGGTCGTTGCTCAACGGGTTGAGCAATTTCACGCAATGGTCGGCGGGGTAGGTCGATAGCCCGTCGTAGTATCCCTCGGCGGTGAGTGAGTTGTTGAGTATCTCGTTGAATCCTGTCGCGGTGAGCTGGTCGGCTATAAGGCGGCGCAGGTCGTCGCTGCTGTCGGTGAATGTCTTGAACGACAGCGATGAGTGGACGGTTGACGAGTATTCGACATTGTTGTAGCCGTAGATGCGGAGCACATCCTCGATGACATCGCATGGGCGTTGCACGTCGACGCGGTAGGTCGGCACTTCGAGGTCAATCTCCCCGTCGCGGCGACCGGTGATGGCTATCTCGAGCGAGCCGAGTATGGCGTCGATTTGGTCGGTCGGGATATGTTTTCCTATGAGGGAATAGGCTTTGGCATATTGTAGCGTGACTTTGAACGGCTCTATTTCAGTGGGGTAGATGTCGACTATGTCGCCGCAGATTTCACCCCCGGCAAGTTCCTTGACGAGCAGTGCGGCAAGTTTCAGTGCGTAGACGGTGCCGTTGGGGTCTATCCCGCGCTCGAAGCGGAACGATGAGTCGGTGCTTAGGCCGTGGCGTCGGGCTGTCTTGCGCACCCAGGTGGGGTTGAAGTATGCGCTTTCGAGGAAAATGGAGGTTGTGGTGTCGGTTACTCCCGAGTCGAGGCCGCCGAACACTCCGGCGATGCACATGGGCTCCTCGGCGTTGCATATCATCAGGTCGCGGCTGTCGAGCTTACGCTCCACGCCGTCGAGGGTGGTGAACGGTGTGCCGTCGGCGCAGGCCTTGACCACGATTTTCCCTCCTTTGATTTTGTCGAGGTCAAAGCAGTGCATCGGTTGGCCTATGCCGTGAAGTATGTAGTTGGTTATATCGACTATGTTGTTGATGGGGCGTAACCCTATAGCGTTGAGCCGGTCTTTGAGCCATTGCGGGCTTTCGGCCACTTTGACTCCGCGGATTGTCACGCCGCTGTAGCGCGGGGCTGCCTCGGCGTTGTCGACCTCGACGCTGATTGCGCCGTCGGGGCGGTCGGTCTTGAAGCTGTCGACTTCGGGGCGGTGGAGCTTGCCGTCGGCGGCATGGCGCGACAGCCATGCGTTGAGGTCGCGGGCCACTCCGTAGTGTGACGCGGCGTCGATGCGGTTGGGGGTGAGGTCGACTTCAAGCAGATAGTCGCTCGAGAGGTTGTAATATTGCGCCGCCGGAGTGCCGGGGGCTACATCTTCTTTGATGACGATGATGCCGTCGTGTGACGTTCCGACCCCTATCTCGTCCTCGGCGCAAATCATGCCGAGCGATTCTACGCCGCGGATTTTGGAGCGTTTAATTTGAAACTCTTTATCACCGTCGTAGAGTGTGGTGCCTACGGTGGCGACGACAACGGTCTGACCGGCTGCCACGTTAGGGGCTCCGCAGACAATCTGTGTCGGTTGGCCGTCACCGAGGTCTACCGTGGTGATGTGGAGGTGGTCGCTGTTGGGATGCTCCTCGCAGGTCAGCACTTTGCCTATGACGATGCCGCGCAGTCCGCCGCGAATCGATTCAACCTCCTCGACCGAACCGGTCTCAAGCCCGATTGAGGTTAACGCTGCCGCCACTTCTTCGGCGGTCATGTCGAAATCGACATATTGCTTAAGCCATTTGTAGGATATGTTCATAAATGGAGTCTTTTTGCCTTTAAAATCGTGTTACCGACCTCATGGTCAATAAATCGTGCAAATTTAGCGAAAAAATCCCATCCCCCAAACACCACATCGGTCAAAGCGCGTGGCGGTTGCTATTTTTTTTGCTATCTTTGGCTGCGACATTGATGCTCGCGCCCGGCAAAAACAAATAAATTTGATTTTTGCGCTCGCTTATTCGTATCTTTGCAGTCCAGTCCACAAATCCTGCCGATGATATTTAACTCGTTTGAATTCCTTTTGTTTCTGCCTTTGACGTTCTTAGTCTATTGGCTGGTGCTTAAAGCGAGGACGGCCCGCAATCTGTTCATAATCGCCGCCAGTTACATTTTCTACGGCTGGTGGGATGTGAAATTTCTGGGGCTGATTGCTTTCACCACCTTTTGCAGCTATCTCAGCGGTCTCGTTATCGAGCGGCTGAACGACCGTCGCCACCGTGCGGCTCTGGCGGTGTTGTGGGTAAACGCGGCCATAAATCTCGGCATACTGGGGATGTTCAAGTATTTTGACTTCTTCGCTCACAGTTTTTATCAGATGATGAACGCCATAGGGTGGGCTGTCGATGACATCACGCTCGGGCTCGTGTTGCCTGTGGGCATCTCATTCTATACGTTCCAGGCTCTCAGCTATTCGATTGACGTGTACCGCCGCAAAATCGAGGCAAGCCGCGACATACTCGCTTTTTTCGCGTTCATCAGCTTCTTCCCTCAGCTCGTGGCAGGCCCGATAGAGAGGGCATCAAATCTGTTGCCGCAATTCATGCGCTCCCATCGCTTTGACTATTCGCAGGGTGTGTCGGGGATGAGGCAGATACTCTGGGGGCTGTTTAAGAAGATGGTTGTGGCTGATAATTGCGCCGCGGCGGTTGACCTTATTTTCGGTGATTACACTTCGATGGGCGCGGCTAACCTGTGGATTGGCGCGGCTCTGTTCTCGTTTCAGATTTACGGGGATTTCTCGGGCTATTCCGATATTGCCGTCGGGACGGCGCGATTGTTCGGATTTGAACTGATGCGTAATTTCAAGCTGCCCTTTTTCTCCCGTGACATCGGTGAGTTCTGGCGGCGTTGGCACATTTCGCTCACGACCTGGTTCCGCGACTATGTCTACATTCCGATAGGGGGGAGTCGTGTGGGCAAGCTCAAAAAAGTGCGCAACACGTTTGTCATCTTCCTGTTGAGCGGCTTTTGGCATGGCGCAACATGGGGTTTCCTGGCATGGGGCGCATATCACGCGGTGTTGTTTGTCCCGATGATACTCACCGGGCGCAATCGCAAGTATCTTGACGAACCGGCGGCGGGACGGCGGTTGCCGTCGATTAATGAAGCGGCCATGATGGCATGGACGTTTGCACTCGTTTCCATAGGGTTCGTTTTTTTCCGGACAAAAGAGATTGGTTTTGCCTGTGAATATCTAAAAATAATGTTCACCGGCTTCATCCCGCCCTA
This sequence comes from uncultured Muribaculaceae bacterium, assembly GCA_964520525.1. Classification (GTDB taxonomy): domain Bacteria; phylum Bacteroidota; class Bacteroidia; order Bacteroidales; family Muribaculaceae; genus JAJPXC01. The sequence goes on along the minus strand of CAZFNR010000017.1, from coordinate 14,816 downwards.
TTCCTCCGTGCCGCTGATAGGGTTTGTCCCGCTGTGTTGGGTGGCGGTGATGGTGTGTGCGGAATGGGTGACGCGCCACCGCGAAAACCCGTTGGCTTTTCGCGGTGATGAGAAGGGGCTGTTCCGAAGCCGCGCGGCCCGCTCTGCGCTATACTATGTCATATTCATGACGCTCTTGATTTTCTCGGGTAATCAGCAACAGTTCATTTATTTCCAATTCTGATTGCGCTATGAAACGTTTTTTGAGTTACGTCGGAATTTTCGCCTTGGTGGTGTTGCTGTCGCTCGCCGCCGGGGAGGCCATAGTCAGGAGCGTTCCGAATCCTTATAAGGCAAAGGCCCGCGGGATTGAACGTTGCGGCGGTAGGGTGGCGACTCTCGTGCTCGGAAGCAGCCACACCTATTATGGCGTGGTGCCCGAGGCTCTTGGCGACAGCGTGTTTAATCTCGCCAACATATCGCAAAATTATGAGTATGACTACCTGTTGCTCGAAAAATACGCTCCATTGATGCCGCGTCTGCGCCGAGTGATTATCAACGTTGACTACTGTTCGTTTTTCGACAGCGATTTCCCTCACGGCGAATGGTGGCAAGAGACCAATTATCAGCTATATATGGGGGTGAGTAAACATGGGCCGCTTTCGCGTACCGGTTTTGAAATCTCCAATTTCCCGATATATGCGGGAAAACTGCGCAAATTCCTGACACACAAGGCTCCGGCGATGTGCGATTCCACGGGATTCGGGACCGATTACACATTTGAGTCGCGGTTTGTCGGCTGGGAACGCACCGGCGAGATAGCGGCGCGTCGCCACACAGCCCCCGACGGCTCATGGGTGGATTACAATCTCGGCTATCTGCGGCGTCTTATAGCCTTGTGCCGGAGCATAGGGGCCGAGCCGGTGCTTGTCACCCCGCCCTGCTACGCTACCTACAACGAGCATCTCGACAAGACGCAGTTTGACCGCTACGTCGCCTTGACCGGCACGGTCGCTGACTCCTGCGGCTTGCATTGGCTGGATTTCTTGTCAGACAGCCGTTTCGCCGCCGACGATTTTTGGGACGCCGACCACCTCAACGACCAGGGCGCCGTGAAATTCAGCCGTATCCTTAGCGACTCCCTCGCTGTTATTCCAGCGCGCTCAACTCTCTGAGTTTGCGCTCTGACTGTTTCAGCGGATGGCGGCGAGCCCCCCTTGCGAAGTCTCTTTGTAGATTGAAGGCAGGTCGTGACCCGTTTGTTTCATGACCTCCACTATGCGGTCAAATTTGACGGAGTGTTGCCCGTCGGAGAATGCGGCGTAAAGATTTGAATCTAAGGCGCGCGCTGCGGCGTAGGCGTTGCGCTCGATGCATGGGATTTGCACGAGTCCGCACACCGGGTCACAAGTCAATCCCAAGTGGTGTTCAAGCCCCATTTCGGCAGAATATTCGATTTGTGCCGGTGTGCCCCCGAACAGTTGCGACGCTGCCGCCGCTGCCATAGCGCATGCCACGCCTATTTCCCCTTGACAACCCACTTCGGCTCCGCTCACCGAGGCGTTGGTTTTGACAACGTTGCCAAATAGGCCGGCGGTTGCCAATGCGCGCAAAATGCGTGTTTCGCTGAATCCTTTTGACTTGTAGAGGTGGTAGAGCACGGCCGGTAGCACGCCGCTCGAGCCGCACGTGGGTGCTGTGACGATGAGTCCGCCCGAGGCGTTCTCTTCGCTGACGGCAAGAGCGTAGGCATAAACCTCGCCGCGGCTTCTTAGCGATTGGCTGTAGCCCGATGAGTGTACGTAGTAACTTACCGCTTTGCGCCTCACTCCAAGACCTCCCGGGAGCACTCCCTCGGCCTCAAGACCGCGCTCCACCGACTCTTTCATCACTTGCCACACCTGTTTGAGATAGTCCCATATCTCTTCTCCCTCACACTCGTCGACATATTCCCAATAGCTTTTGCCCGTTGTGGTGCACCAGTCGAGTATCTCGGCGATTGTGGTCATTGAGTAGATTTTGCGTTTGGGTGCGCGGCTTTCTCCTTCGGCTACGATGTCGCCTCCGCCGATGCTAAACCACGTGCGGTTGGCAATCTGTTGGCCGTCACCGTCAAATGCGCGGAACGTCATGCCGTTAGGGTGAAACGGCAAAAAAGTCTCGGGACGCCAAACGATTGTGGCGGGTGCTACGGGTTCCAGCGCGTCGAGTATGGCGCGGTCGGTGAGGTGGCCGCGGCCGGTTGCGGCAAGCGCTCCGTAGAGTGTGACTTCGAAACGAGCGGGCTTTTTGTCGCAGATTTCGATAAATGCGTTGGCGGCGCGGAGTGGACCCATCGTGTGTGAACTCGATGGGCCGTGGCCTATTTTGAATAGTTCGCGTAGCGATTCCATCTGATTCCTTGTTTTATTGTCAACGGCTGACTTCCATTGTGAACGAGGTGCCTTTGAGCGAGAGTGGGAGCGTGAGTGTGCGGGCTTTTTTATTGTAGGCTGTGCGCACTTTCTTGCCGTCGACAGTTACGGCTTTGGGTGCCGCGCCGATTCCGTGAAGCACCATTGTGATGTCGCGCTTGGCGGGCATCCCGGCATAGCTCCCGGCTATTTTCATCTCTACTTTGATTTGTGAGGGTGTTGCGTCGCCGCTGAAAAGCAGCAAGGCATATTCCTTGTTCTCAAGCGATTTGGTCGATTGGCGGTCATCCTCGAAGATATATCCGTTCGACCGTCCCTCGACGGGGTAGTAGTCGACGGTGTAGCGGGCAGGGTTGTAGTCGCCGGTGTTACCCATCTTATATTCTGCCATGGGGATGAATGAGCCGGCTTTGACAAACAGCGGGAGTGTCGGAAGTGGTGCGGCATAGTCGATGGTGTCGCCACCGTTGAACACTCGTGTGTCGTCGTTATAGTCAATCCACTGCCCGTCGGGGATGATGACTTTGCGCGAGGTCGCGCCCCGGGTTATGACGGGTGCCACCATGACGCTCGCTCCCCACAGGTATTGGTCGTCGATGTCGTCATAACGATTGTCGCCCGAGTAGAAGTTTAGCGGGCGCACCATCGGCAACCCCAGGTTGGCGTTTTCCGATGCGAGTGTGTAGTTGTAGGGTAGCCAGCGGTAGCGGTCTATTACGATTTGTTTCAGTGTTTTCTCCTGCTCCGGGTAGCGGAACGGCTCGGCAACCTGCTGGGCGTGGGTGCGCAGTATAGGCGAGAACAGCCCGAGCTGGCACCAGCGCACATAAAGCTCTGGGTCGACCGGATGTTCGGGGTCAACGGCAAAGCCTCCCACGTCGTGGCTCATATATCCCAGTCCGCTGAGGCCGGAGTTGAGCATGATGGTCACTTGTGGCTGGAGCCCGCCCCAGGAGCGTGACACGTCGGTCGACCAGGGGTACACGCTGTAACGCTGCAAGCCGGTGGTGCCTCCGCGCATCATGGTCATCAGTCGGGTATCGGGATATTTTTCTTTGTAAAGGTCATAGATGATTTCGCTCCAGTCGTTGCCATACTGGTTGTGGTATTCGCGAGCTGTCAGCCCGTTGGCGTGTAGCCCTGTTTCGGGATGCACTTCCGGTTCGCCGAGGTCGCCCCACCAGCCGCCCACGCCGTCGTCGGTGAGCTGTCGGTAACGCTCGGCAAGCCATTCGCGGGTGTCGGGGTTGGCCACGTCAAACATTCCGCCATGTCCCACCCAGATGGTGACCGGTTGCACCGCTCCTGTCGAGTCTTTGACCATCAGCCCTTTGGCTGCGAGTTCGTTGTAGTTGTCTACCGCGCGGCCGTTTTGCAGTATGTAGGGTTGTGAGATGGTGACGGTGTTGACCCCGCGTTTCTTCAGGTCGGCGAGCATCTTTTTATGGTCGGGCCACTGCTCTTTGTCCCAAGTGAGCCGCCCCATATCTTCCTCTTTTCCATACCAATACAGGTCGAGCACGACACCATCCACGGGGTAGCCTTTCATCTTCAGGGTGTCAATCACGCCGATTGTCTCGGCCTGGGTCTTGTAGCCGTATTTGGATGTGATGTAGCCGAGGGCCCAGAAGGGTGGGAGTGCCTGGCGGCCAGTGAGTTTCGACAGTTGGGTCGTGACCGACGCGAGGTTGTCGTTGTCGCCCTTGATGAAGTAGTATGAGATGGGCGAGCGGCCCTCCGTGATATACTCGATGGGGTTTGACATCACCATCTCGGCGGCTGCGAAATCATCGAAAACCACTGCGTAGCCGTTGCTTGACAGGAACAGCGGCATGGTTATGTTCATCTGCGAGATGCGGGGCTCCCCTTTGACATAGCCATAGTTTTGTTTGTTGTACATCACTAAGGTGTCGCCAGCGAGGTTGAAGGAGTGTCCGCGCTCGCCGGCTCCGTAGAACGAGCCCCCCACGCTTGTGTAGAGTTGCAGCTTCTGCTTGCCGTCGACTGTTGTGCGCAGACCGTTGTCGGCGATTGAGCGGTTCGCGCCGCCCGAGATTGTCACCTCTCCGGTTTTGGCGTTGAGCGTGGCTGTTACTCCGGCCTGGGTGACTATGTCGGTCAGATTGCCTACCGTCACGGCTTTCCCTTTGAAATCGGCGGCTTCGAGCACTGTCGCACGCGACGCGGGGATATCAGCCCCTTTGGGCGCGTTGGTCACTTTGATGATGTTGTCGGTTATGACTGTGACTGTTACTTCGCGCCCGGAGTCGGTAGTGGCCTTAAACACGCCGGGTGACGCCATCGTTGACAATCCGGGAATAACGGTCAAGGCTGCCGCCAGCAGTGAATGATATTTTCCCATAGCGAGGTATTAAATTGTTATATAAGACTTAGAATCATTGTTTTGCCGCTTGGGCCATTTTGAAAATGTATTTGCCTATGATGTCAAACTCGATGTTGACTTTTGTGCCGGGCAAGATATTCTTGAAATTGGTGTGTTCGTAGGTGTAGGGTATGATGGCTACCCGGAAGCTGTCGCGTTGTGAGTCGCACACGGTCAGGCTCACCCCGTTGACGGTCACCGAGCCTTTCTCGACTGTCACATAGCCTTTGGCTACCATCTCGGGGTCGGCGGTGTAGCTGAATTTGTAGTATCGGCTCCCATCGACCTCTTCGACGCTCTCGCAAGTCGCTGTGCAGTCGACGTGGCCTTGCACGATATGCCCGTCGAGCCGCCCGTTCATCACCATGCAGCGTTCCACGTTGACCAAGTCGCCGGGCTTGAGGTCGCCCAGGTTGCTGCGCTCAAGCGTTTCTTGAATAGCGGTCACGGTGTAGCGTCCGTCGGCAATCGAGACCACTGTCAGGCAGACGCCGTTGTGTGCTACGGATTGGTCTATTTTCAACTCGTCGACAAAGCTGCATTCAATCGTGAGGTGGATGTTGCCGTTGTCGCGCTTGACGGCGGCTACTGTCGCCGCTTCTTCAACTATTCCAGAGAACATATAATCAGGGGTTGTTATTGGTTAGTGTTGTTGTCTTGTTTTTGTGGGTGGAGGTCGCGGCCCTCGTAGGCCGAGAACGCGTCAATCCATTCGTCGGCTATCTCGGTGGAGTGACCGGTGCGGGGGTCAAAACCTGCCATGATGGTCGACCCGACACATTTCACTTGGCCGGTGACGAAGTTGAAGATGCGTTGCTCGAGTTTGAAACTGTGGAGCGACACGCTCGCGACAGTGGTCGCCACGGCGAGCGGTTCGTCGAGAAAGGCCGGGGCATAGTAGTCGCACGTCAGGTGGACCACCACGATGCCTATGTTGTGCCAATCTATCTTCCCTTTCATGATGTCGCTGAAATAGCGTGTCTTGCCCAAATCCATGAATGTAAGGTACACGTTGTTGTTGAGGTGGCCTTGCATATCTATGTCGTTGAAACGTGTCTGCAGCTGGACCGTGTGGAAAAACGGCAGTCGCGGCTCCGGCACTCGCGGATTGGCCGACGGGGGGAATTGTATCGGGGTTCTCATCTCGAAAATTGCGGTTTAATGGATTATTATCTCGGTGATTACGTTTGAGCCGACGGCGCGGTTTAGCTCCTCGGCTATGTGGGAGCGCATAAACTGAAGCTCCCCTTTCAGCGGCCCTGACGCGATGTAGACATGAAGTTTCCCGTGGTCCACATAGCGGCGGGTGGTGTAGCGGTTTACTCCCGGCCCGACGACTTCGGGCCACAGATAGCACGCCTGTTGCTCGCGGAATGTGTCGGTCAGTGATGTCTCCCGGAGGGCATCCTCTATTATGCGGTTCAGTATTTTAGGCTCCGTGCGTTTCATAAGGTCGACGTTGTGGGTCGGATTGGTGTGAATCGCCCGCGTTCCACCTCCCACAGGCGGTAGTCGCCTCCCATGCGGCTCATGATTTCGTCGAGGTGGTCGCGGTTGGTATCGGTGACGAAAATCTGCCCTATGCTGTCGCGGCGCGCTATCTCCATTATGCGTTCCACGCGCGTGGAATCGAGCTTGTCAAAAATGTCGTCGAGCAGCAAGAGCGGTTTCAGCCCGCTGTGCTGTCTCAAAAACTCATACTGCGCGAGCCTGAGTGCCACTGTGAACGTCTTGCACTGGCCTTGTGAGGCTACTCTGCGCGCCGGCATCGACGCTATCTCCATCGTCAGATCGTCGCGGTGTGGCCCCACGCTTGTGTGCCCGGCAATCTCGTCGTGGCGGCGCGCCTGGTCGAGAAGGCGGTCGAGTGGGAGCTGAGGCTGTTGGTAGCTCAGTGCCACCGGCTCTCCGTCGCCGGCTATCAGTCTGTAATACTCTTCAAAAATCGGTTGTAGCCGCTCGGCCCATCTGAGCCGCGCGTCGGTGATATAGCCTGCGCTGATTGTCATGGCGAGCTCCACCGCCTCATAGAGTGTGTGGTCGACGATGTGTTCGCGCAGCAGTTTGTTCCGTTGCTCCAGCGCGCGGCCGTAGCGAATCAAGTGGTCTAAATAAAGGGTGTCGCTTTGCGATATCACTTGGTCCATCAGGCGTCGCCGTTCATCGCTCGCTCCGGTAATCAGGTCGCTGTCGCGGGGCGACACTATCACCAAGGGGAACGACCCTATGTGTTCGCTCAGCCGCTGATATTCCTTCCCTTTGCGCTTGAAACTCTTGCGCTTGCCGACAGTCAGCCCCGCTGTGACTTCCTCTTTCGCGCCGCGCCGTTCGTAGACCCCTCTGAGCATGGTGAAGTTCTCTCCGCGGCTGATGACCATCGAGTCGGTCACCCCGTTGAAACTCTTGCAGAAACTGAGATAGTAGACGGCATCGAGCAGATTGCTTTTCCCCATGCCGTTTCGCCCGAGGAATCCGTTGATTTTCGGAGAAAATTCAAGCTCGGCCTCAGGTATGTTTTTGTAATTCACTATCGACAGTTCACGCAATACCATGACAATGCAAAGTTACGAAATTGCTGCGTCATTATCGCTCGCGCGTCTGCGAACTCTGCGGTCAATTTTATTCGTTTAACTGCCGTTAGTGAATTTAAACATAATTTAGTGGGCGAAATTTGCTTGCGGTTCAAAAAATAGCCTTACATTAGCGGTGGAAAAAAGTTCCTAATGCCATTGATACACAAAACGGCTAAAAAACATTTACTAACATAAAATAAATAAACGATTTATGAAGAGAAATTTACTTCTTGGCTGCGCCCTTTTGGCTGCAGGTGCTTCATTCGCTGCAATCCCTACTGACGGTTGTACTTATGAAACAAAAGACGGTGTCCAAATGCAAAGCATATGGTGCGCTTCACGTCTGATTAATCCCGAAGCATTTAATAAAATTTTTAACCCTGAAACCGGTCTTGATGGCAATAACGCTCGTCGTTGCTGCGCTTTGGACGGCAAAATCTATGTGACTGCCGCCGCTACTAAGGTTGAAGGCGAGGGCGACGCTGCCAAAACAACTTATCCCGCATCGCTCGTTACGTTTGATTTGTTGACCGGCGATTTTATCGACTCTAAGCCGCTTATGCTTAACGGATCGCAGATAGATGGTCAGTTGGCCGCTATGAATATCGGTGTTGACGATTTCGGTCATGTATGGGTAACAGGTTTCAACAGCGGTGCTGAAGGCACTAAAATTCCTATCTACGTTCTCAATGTAGAGACCGGTGAGTTGACATTGGCAGGTGAACCTATCGAATGGCCCGCTGACGATGCCGCTGCTCGCGCTCGTATCGACTTCAGCGATGTTACAGGTGACGTTACCGGTGAACAGGCCGACGGTGTCTATGGTGCCGCAGGTGCTCAGACCACTTATTGCTACCGTTTCGTTCGCACACAGGATTCAGCTACTTGGGAACCCGGTATGGACGGTTACGCAGCTTGGCCCGCTGAAGATGTTCAACTTTGGCCTGAAACCGTTGCCGCATGGGGCGACAACTCTACTCTCGTCTTCGCTGAAGGCACCTCAACAATGTTCTATGCCAACGGACGTGGCTCACTTCCCTCTTGCTACAGCTGCGAAGGTGGTGTGAGCGAGCTCATCGGTTCATTTGGTATGGCAGGTGAAGGTTGCTCTCCCGACAAACCCGGTGTAACCGGCGCATTTGAATTTGTTCTTGGCGACCATATGTATCTCGCATACGGTAACACCCAGGGCGATGGCGGTTCAACTACTAAGATTTCTCGCATGGGTGGCGACGCTACCGGCGGTACATTCGAAGGTATGGAACTTATGTGGGATATGCCCGCAAATGGCGGCTATAGCGACATCTCTAATGGTGGTCATGGTTTCCGCACTATGTATCCCGTTTATACAGAAGACGCTAACGGCAAAAAAGGCGTTTTCATCGTAAGCTTCTATTCTAAGACAGTCATGGCTGTTTACTTGGTAGCCGAAGAAGGTTTCGAAGCAGGTGTTAACGACATCGCTGCCGACAACGACGTTAACGCTCCCGCTGAATACTTCAACCTCCAGGGCGTGAAGGTTAACAACCCCGCAAACGGTCTCTATATCGTGCGTCAGGGTAACAATGTAACCAAACAATATGTTGTGAAATAATCGGTATCCATTGATTATAACGACAGATAAAAAAAGACCGGCAACAGCCGGTCTTTTTTTTGTCTGCCGTTAGTAGGTCTATTTCAAGAATTGATACTCCCGTTGCGGCAAGTTGCGGTTTGCGATATGGACGGTGACACCCTCGCAAGTCGTCTGCGCCCATAGAGAGTCTATGTCAAATGCGGCGTAATAGTTGCGGTCGAAACTCTCCACCGGCTGTTGCAGTTGATGCACTAAATACAGGTCGGGGACAGGGTTGCCGGCTGTGGATTCGTCGAGCAGCATTATGAAAGTGCGGGGAGTGGGGTCGTAGGTAAGCTTACAGCGCAGGTCTATTTTGTTTCCGGCTCGCCAGATGCTTATCAGATAGACCTCCTCTTTGTCCCATTCGGGGAAATCGGCTATATCGCCTTTCACGAGTGTGGAGTTGTTGATGGCATAGTATGAGCGCAGGTTGATGTCGCCCGAACGCCCTGCCTCGCCTCCGTCGGCCATGGTGTAAGTAGCCAACAGGCTCTCCCCGATTTTTACGCGTGAGAGGTCGACCCGCGCGCCCGGGGCGTTTAGGATGATGTCGGGCGCCTTTTCACGGTAAATCGCGAATGTTGACCCCGACGGTGTCGATGCCGTCAGTTCGACGATGTCGCTGATTACGGGTGTCTGAGGCCCCGGGTCATCGTCGTCGGCGCATCCTGTCGCAACCATAGCGATAACGATAGCGGGGGTTGCGCGGAAGTTAATTGATTTCATTTCGTGTGATAATCTCGGTTATTTGCCCGTCTTTCATGTTGATTATGCGGTCGGTGTCGGTGGCAAGCGACCGGTCGTGGGTGACTATCACGAATGTCTGGCCGAAGTCGCGCCGCAAGTCAAAAAACAGTCGGTGAAGCTCATCGCGGTTGCGGCTGTCGAGGCTGCCCGACGGTTCGTCGGCGAGAACCACGCGGGGCGAGTTGACCAAGGCGCGCGCCACGGCGGCGCGTTGGCGTTCGCCGCCCGACAATTGCGAGGGGCGGTGGGCGGCGCGTTGCGATAAGCCTAAATAGTCTATGAGTTCAGTGGCGCGGTGTGAGGCGTCGCGGTGTGACGCGCCCCCGATTAGTGCGGGCATCATCACGTTTTCGAGCAAGCTGAACTCGGGTAGAAGCTGGTGAAACTGGAATACAAAGCCGACGTTGCGGTTGCGAAACCGCGCCAGTCGGCTGTCGTTCATCTCAAAGATGTTGTCGTCGCCATATTTCACGGTCCCGGTGTCGGGTCGGTCAAGCGAGCCGAGTATCTGGAGCAGAGTGGTCTTTCCGGCTCCGCTGGGACCGACTATCGATACAATTTCTCCCTGTCGGATGTCGAGGGACACATCCCTCAGCACCCGCAGGGAGTCGTAGCTCTTATTGATGCCTGACGCTACTATCATATCGGGTTCAATTGCAACCGCAGCCACAGGAGTCGTCGTCGCATGATTTACCGTCGCCGCAGCCGCAGCTGTCGCCGCAACTGTCGCTGTTGCAGCCGCACCCACATCCGCTGGCGGGTTTCAGCTCCTCGGGGGTGGCTTCGCGCACCGCGATGATTCTACCCTTGAACCTCACATCTTTCCCGGCGAGAGGGTGGTTGAAATCCATGGTGACCTTGTCGGCTGTGACTTCTGTCACAAGACCGTTGATGCGGTAACCATCGGCGGTCATCATAGGCACGAGCGCGCCTTTCTTGATATGCTCGTCATCAAATTTTCCGTCGACGATAAAAATCTCGCGGTCGAGGGTGGCAATCTGCTCAGGGTCGCAAGGTCCAAACGCTTCCTCTGCCTTGACTTTCACGTCAAACTCACCGCCGGCAGCCAGCCCTTCGATGGCTTTCTCGAGCGGGATAATCATGCCGCGGGTGACTCCGAACACTATCTTTTCAGGGTCATCGGCATCGGTCTGGTGCACGAGTTTTTCGTTGCCGTCGGGGGTTACCTCATAGAGGTCATAGCCAAGTTCCACATATTTTCCGGGTTGAATAGTTTCCATATCAAGTATATTTGGTTTAATGTTACTAACTTATTGATTAACAAACATCGTGCCAAAACGTTTTGTCGTTTAAAACCTGTTGGCAACCGATGTGTCGCGTTCAGTCTTTGCCGGTTATAATCTTGCGTATGTCGTGCAGCTTGTTGAGTGCCGACATCGGTGTGAGATTGTTTATATCCAAGCCGAGAATCTCGTCGCGTATCTGTGTGAGCACTGGGTCGTCGAGCTGGAAAAACGACATCTGAATCCCCTCGGCGGGTGCGGAGGCATCATCGGTCGTCGTTATGTGGCGGGTGGCAGGCTCGTCGCCGCGGTTGGAGCTTTCGAGCTGGTGAAGCACCTCAGCAGCACGGCTGACTATGCTGTGGGGCATTCCGGCGAGCTTGGCCACATGGATGCCGAAACTGTGTTCCGACCCGCCCCGTGCCAATTTGCGCAGAAACACGACCTTTCCGTCGATTTCCTTGACCGAGACGTTGTAGTTGACGACGCGCGGAAATGATTTTTCCATCTCGTTAAGCTCGTGATAGTGAGTGGCAAACAGCGTTTTGGGGCGCGTATCGCCGTGGGAGTGGATATGCTCGACTATCGCCCACGCTATCGAAATGCCGTCGTAGGTCGATGTCCCGCGCCCAAGCTCGTCGAACAGTATGAGCGAGCGGCGGCTCATGTTGTTGAGGATTGAGGCTGCCTCGTTCATTTCCACCATGAAGGTCGATTCTCCAAGCGAGATGTTGTCGCTCGCGCCGACGCGGGTGAATATCTTGTCGACAACGCCTATTTTCGCGCTCGTGGCTGCGACGAAGCTCCCTATCTGGGCCATCAGCACATTCAACGCGGTCTGCCTGAGCAACGCTGATTTGCCCGACATATTCGGACCGGTAATCATCATCACCTGTGTGTGCTCATTATTGAGCGATACCGTGTTGGTGATGTATGGCTCGCCCGGTGGGAGTTCCTTTTCTATCACCGGATGTCGTGCGTCGACAAGCTCTATGTCAAGCGAGTCGTCGACGACCGGACGGTTGTAGCGGTTCTCGACGGCAACTCGGGTAAACGACACTAAACAGTCAAGTCGGGCCAATAGTGACGCATCGAGTTGTATCACCGAAACATAGTCCATCAGCCTGACAACAAGTTCGTTGTAAAGACGGCTCTCGATTATGGCTATCTTTTCTTGCGCTCCGAGTATCTTCTCCTCATACTCTTTAAGCTCTTGGGTTATATATCGCTCGGCGTTGACCAGGGTTTGCTTCCTAATCCATTGCGGGGGTACTTTGTCCTTATGGGTGTTGGTGACCTCGATATAGTAGCCAAACACGTTGTTGTAGCCTATTTTAAGGCTGGTTATCCCTGTTTGCGCCACTTCGCGCGCCTGAATCTTAAGCAGATAGTCTTTCCCCTGAAAGGCTATTTCGCGCAACTCGTCAAGCTCGCTGTCGACACCCTCTCTCACCACTGTGCCGCGCCCGAGCGCGGCGGGGGCGTCGTCGACAATCTCGCGGGATATGCGGTCGCGTATAAGTGTGCAGGGATTGAGCTGTTCGCCAATGGCGCGGAGCGATTCCTGCGCCGCTCCCATGCAGCGGGCTTTGATTGGCTCGATGGAGGTTAACGCCTCGCGTAGTTGCACAACCTCGCGGGGCGTGATGCGCCCTACCGCCACTTTCGAGATAAGGCGTTCGAGGTCTCCGATGCGTTCAAGATGCTCGCGGATTTCGTCGCGGGTATCGGGGGCGCGCATGAAATGCTCAACCACGTCAAGACGCTGGTTGATTGCATCGGGGTCTTTCAGCGGAAATAGAATCCACCGGCGCAGGAGCCGCGCTCCCATCGGGCTCACTGTGCGGTCGAGAACCGTCAGCAGGCTTTTACCATCCTCTCCGATTGGGTCGATTAGTTCGAGATTGCGCACCGTGAATTTGTCTAACCTCACATAGCGCTCCTCCTCGATGCGCGACAGCCGGTTGATGTGTGATATCTGCGTGTGGCGCGTGATGTCGAGATAGTGGAGTATGGCGCCGGCGGCTATGACCGCTACCGGCATGGAATGGATGCCGAACCCTTTCAGACTGCTCGTCTCAAACTGCTTGAGCAGGCGGTCCATCGCTGCCTCGCGGGTGAAAATCCAATCGTCAAGCTCAAAGGTGAGATATTTGGCGGTGAACGATTGCTCGATGCGCTGGCGGTTGCCGCGCTCCACAAGCACCTCTTTCGGGGAGAAGTTGGCTAACAGTTTGTCGATATAGTCTGTGTTGCCTTGCGCGGTCAGAAATTCGCCGGTGCTGATGTCGAGAAATGCCACGCCGCAAGTCTGTTTCTCAAAGTTCACGGCGGCGAGGAAGTTGTTCTCGCGGTGGTCGAGTATGTTATCGTTGATTGAGACACCGGGAGTGACAAGCTCTGTGATGCCGCGCTTTACTAACTTTTTGGTGAGTTTCGGGTCTTCAAGCTGCTCGCAGATTGCCACGCGTTTCCCGGCTCTGACGAGCTTAGGCAGATAGGTGTCAAGCGCATGGTGGGGGAAACCCGCCAATTCGACGTACTGTGCCGCGCCGTTAGCTCGGCGTGTCAGAGTGATGCCGAGTATCTCAGACGCGGTGATTGCGTCGTCTGAAAATGTCTCGTAGAAGTCTCCGACGCGGAAAAGCAATATCGCGTCGGGATGCTTCTGTTTCATCTCGGTATATTGCTTCATCAGCGGTGTCTCAACTATTTTCTTTGCCATATCACAAAGTTAGTTTTTTTATCTGAGATGGCAAGCGGCTGTGGTGGGCGAGTGGTAAAAAAAAGCGGTGGCCGCTCCATGTGCGACCACCGCTGTGTGGGCTGTGTCGACGCGATTATTTTGTCGCCTCGAGTATATCTTCGGGTGTCAGCTCCAAGTCGGTGCTCTCGGTGCCGTTGGTGTAGACATATTTGATTGAGTAACCGCCCTCGGCGAGTTCTTTGAAGTTGCGGTTCTCCTCTTCTGAGGCGTTGGCCTTGAGCATCTGTATGGCGGCGGTTTTCATCTGCTCTTGTTGGCCTTTAAATATATCCATGTCGATGCCGGTATCGCTGCTGAATTTGATTTCAAAGACGATGCATTTGCCCTCGAGACGGGCTTTTTCGGCAGTGATGCCCGCATGTGACGAGGGGAGCTCTTTGTTGGCCTGCTCTACAAACGATTCGGCGATTTTGTCGGCTTTCGAGTTGCAGGCCGAGAGGCCGGCAATCATCATGATGGCGACGACCAAGGTGGAAAGCAATGATTGTAATTTTTTCATAAACGTAAGGTTATTTGGTTGCTATGCGCCGTTAATGTCTGATGTCGACGGCTTTACGGATAAACAAAAAGATGCAGAGCCGACCCCGGCGGAACGGAGTGGATGGCTTTACATCTTTAATAGGCTGTAGCCCATAGGAGAATCGAACTCCTCTTTCAAGAATGAAAATCTTGCGTCCTAACCGATAGACGAATGGGCCAACAAAATTTCTTTCAGACAAACCTGAGCTTCGGTCGGTTACGCGCCCAGCTTGTTGATGTGACGAGCGAGCTTGCTCTTGAGGTTTGATGCCTTGTTCTTGGAGATGGTTTTCTTCGATGCGAGTCTGTCAAGCATGGCTACAACCTTGGGCAATTTTGCTTCTGCCTCGGCTTTGTCGGTCAGCGCGCGGAGACGGCGTACGGCAGTGCGGGCCGATTTGGCATAGTAACGGTTGCGCAGACGACGTGCGGCTGACTGGCGGATTCTTTTGAGAGATGACTTATGATTTGCCATTACAATGTTTAACTTTTAAACGGTTGGTTGTTATTATTTTATTGTAGCCCATAGGAGAATCGAACTCCTCTTTCAAGAATGAAAATCTTGCGTCCTA
>CAZFNR010000016.1:0-37735 GCA_964520525.1 uncultured Muribaculaceae bacterium | reverse complement strand
AATATTTCATCGCAGACCCGCCCGCTTTGCCCCGTGACCGGGCCTCTGCTTGCGGTCTGCGTCGCGAATATAGCGAAATTTTCATAAAACTGTGTATCATATGGAAAATACAGACAACAAAGCGGGGCAGGATCGGAAAACTTTGGGACAAAACCGCAACAGGGGCGCATTTCAGAGTTTTGTTAACACGATTTCCGTCGAAATCCTTGCAGATTCCGTGGATTCTGACGAACTTTGCTATTCCCCATTTAGAAATAGGTCGAATCTTAATTCAACCAAAGAGATTGGTGTAAAAAGTTATGAATGATTATATTGAAACGAGAGTTGATCTGACTCCATGTGACGAGGTGGCAACTGATTTGCTGGCTGACGCCTTGTGTGAAATCGGTTATGAGAGTTTCGTCCCAGATGATGAAGGTTTGACGGCATATATACGTCAAGAGCTTGCCGATGAAGCGGCTGTCGAGGCGGCTGTCGCTGAGCTGCCCGGCGGTGAACGTCGTGCCGAGGTGACGCATAAGTTTGTGGCGGGTCGCGACTGGAACAGTGAGTGGGAAAAGAATTATTTTCAGCCGATAGTTGTCGATGACCGTTGTGTGATTCACAGCTCGTTTCATACGGGATTCCCCAAGTGCCGTTATGATATAGTGATTGACCCTAAAATGGCTTTCGGCACAGGCCACCATGCCACGACATCTCTAATTATCGCTCGTCTGCTTGACGCGGATTTGCAAGGCAAGTCGATGATTGACATGGGTACCGGAACCGGTATCCTCGCTATCCTTGCGGCTATGCGCGGGGCATCGCCGGTGACCGCTATTGAGATTGACCCGATGGCCCATGTGAACGCGGTTGAGAATGTGGCTACAAATGGCCATCCCGAAATTAATGTTTTGCTTGGCGACGCATCCAAGCTCGAAAGCCTTGACCCGGTTGAGCTTTTCGTCGCCAATATCAACCGCAATGTCATTACCGGCGACATCGCCGCTTACGCTCAAAAACTTTTGCCTGGCGGGGCTATGCTCCTAAGCGGTTTCTATGAGGAAGATGTCGAGATTGTGGCAACGGCCGCCGCACCCTATGGGTTAACACCCGATGGAGTCACGTCGCGAGACCGTTGGGCTTGTTTGCGTTTGGTTAAAACTGAAAAGTAGCGGGAAAACGCTGAAAAATAACAAATAGTAATCATGAGGGGCTAAATAATTGCGAATTATTTTGCTCCTCATGGTTTTTGTTGTAACTTTGCAACAAAATAACACTGTTAACGGTTGAAGTGTTGAGTTTGAAGGTTTGCATATTGATATACTCCTTTGACCCCTTAGCTTTTAAACCGGCGCTAATCGGAAGATTAGCGCGAATGTATACATTTAACCCGCGGAGCTACCGGCTCCGCAAGAGTCAAAGTCTATGAGCGATAGATTATTCATATTTGACACGACATTGCGTGACGGAGAGCAGGTGCCAGGGTGCCAGCTCAACACGGTGGAGAAAATCGAAGTGGCCAAGTCGTTGGAAGAACTTGGCGTGGACGTAATAGAAGCCGGATTCCCGGTTTCAAGTCCTGGCGATTTCAACTCGGTAGTAGAGATCTCAAAGGCTGTGACATGGCCCACGATATGCGCTCTGACACGCGCGGTGGAAAATGACATACGCGTCGCCGCCGACGCTTTGCAATACGCAAAGCACAAACGCATCCATACCGGCATAGGCACGTCGGACTATCATATCAGATACAAATTCAACTCTACGCGAGAGGAAATTTTGGAACGCGCCATTGCTTGTGTGAAATACGCCAAGCGTTTCGTCGAAGATGTACAGTTTTATGCCGAGGATGCCGGGCGCACCGATAACGAATATCTCGCCCGGGTGGTCGAGGCCGTTATCAAGGCGGGTGCCACTGTGGTCAACATCCCCGACACGACCGGCTATTGCTTGCCGGCCGAGTTTGGCGCGAAGATACAGTATCTGATGGATAATGTCGACGGAATCGACAAAGTCACCATAGCCACTCACTGCCATAACGACCTCGGTATGGCCACGGCAAACACTATGTCGGGCATTATCCACGGCGCACGTCAAGCCGAGGTGACAATCAACGGCATCGGCGAGCGCGCGGGCAACACGTCGCTTGAGGAAGTTGCTATGATTTGCCGCTCGCACCGCGAACTCGATATTGAAACCAACATCAACACCACCAAAATTTATGGCGTCAGCCGCATGGTGTCGAGCCTGATGAATATGCCCGTTCAGCCCAACAAGGCCATCGTTGGGCGTAACGCTTTTGCTCACTCGTCGGGAATACATCAGGATGGGGTGCTTAAAAACCGCGAGAGCTATGAAATTATCGACCCGAAAGATGTCGGTGTCGACGAGAACTCAATAGTGCTCACCGCCCGCAGCGGACGCGCGGCGTTGAAGCATCGCCTTCATGTGCTGGGCATAGAGCTTGACAAAGACGCGCTCGACAAGGCATATGAATCGTTTCTCAAACTTGCCGACCGCAAGAAGGAGATTAATGACGATGACGTGTTGATGCTCGCCGGAAAGCATCATGCGTCGAAACACCGCATCAAGCTCGATTTCCTGCAAGTCACAAGCGGAGTCGGCATACAGTCGGTTGCCAGCGTCGGCCTTGACATCGCCGGAGAGAAGTTTGAAGCTTGCGCTTCGGGCAACGGCCCCGTCGATGCCGCTATTTCTGCTATTAAATTGATAATACGTCGCACGATGGTCGTCAAAGAATTTCTTATTCAGGCTATCAATAAGGGGAGCAACGATGTAGGCAAGGTGCACATGACCGTTGAGCATGATGGAGCAAGCTACTATGGTTTCTCTGCCAACACCGACATTGTGGCAGCGAGTGCCGAGGCGTTTATTGATGCGATAAACAAGTTCGTGAGATAGCGGGCCATAAGATATAAACCATTTAAGCATAATATATTAGCAATGGGAAAGACATTATTTGACAAGATATGGGACGCCCATTCGGTCAATGTGATTGACGGCGGTCCGACACAACTATATATAGACCGCCATTATTGCCACGAGGTGACAAGCCCGCAGGCGTTTGAGGGGTTGCGCCGGCGCGGTTTGAAGGTGTTCAGGCCGGAACGCACTTTTTGCTCGCCCGACCATAACATACCGACACAAAACCAGGATAAGCCGATAGCCGACCCGGTGTCGAGAAATCAAGTGGAAACGTTGACAGCCAATGCTAATGAGTTTGGCGTTACACTCTATGGGCTCGGCCATCCCAAAAACGGCATAATTCATGTGATAGGCCCTGAGAACGGGTTGACGCTTCCCGGTTACACCATAGTGTGCGGCGATAGCCACACGTCGACTCACGGTGCTTTCGGAGCTGTGGCATTCGGCATCGGTACGAGCGAGGTTGAGATGGTGCTTGCTTCGCAATGTATCTTGCAACCCAAGCCTAAAACGATGCGTATCAACGTGAACGGCAAGTTGCGCCATGGCGTTACCGCTAAAGATATTGCCCTTTATATCATCGCCAAGATGACCACGGGAGGTGCTACGGGCTACTTCGTGGAATATGCCGGTGAAGCCATCAGAGCTTTGTCGATGGAGGAGCGCATGACGGTTTGTAACCTTTCGATAGAGATGGGTGCCCGCGGGGGTATGATAGCTCCCGACGAAACCACATTTGCATATTGCCGCGGCCGTGAGTTCGCACCCAAAGGTGAAGCATGGGACAAAGCAGTAGAGGGGTGGAAAAAACTTTACAGCGATGATGACGCGCGTTTTGATGCCGAGGTCAATTTTGACGCGGCTGATATAGAACCGCGCATCACGTTCGGTACTAACCCCGGTATGGGAATCGGTATATCTGAGATGATTCCCGCTCCAGACGAAAGCGACGAAGCCGGTGCGTTGTCTTACCGCAAATCGTTGGAATATATGGGCTTCGAGGAAGGGCAGACGCTTGAAGGAACTCCGGTTGATTACGTTTTCCTCGGTAGTTGCACCAATGGCCGTATAGAAGATTTCAGAGCGTTCGCATCGCTCGTAAAAGGGAAAAAGAAAGCTCCGGGAATCACGGCATGGCTTGTGCCCGGCTCGTGGATGGTCGATAAACAGATTCGTGAAGAGGGTATCGACAAAGTGTTGGCCGATGCCGGTTTTGAGCTTCGTCAGCCCGGATGCTCGGCTTGCTTGGCTATGAATGATGACAAAGTGCCTGCGGGGAAACTCGCAGTATCGACCTCAAACCGAAACTTTGAGGGGCGTCAAGGCCCCGGCGCACGCACTATTCTCGCCGGCCCGTTGGTGGCTGCGGCGACGGCTGTGACCGGAGTGCTGACCGACCCGAGAAAGTTCATGAACGAGAAGTAGTTTATTCAGAATAGTGATTTAGACGATGAAACAGAAATTTGACGTAGTCACCTCCACCTGTGTGCCTCTGCCGATGGAGAATGTCGACACCGACCAGATAATACCCGCACGATTTCTTAAGGCCACTTCTCGCAAGGGGTTTGGCGAAAATCTGTTCCGCGATTGGCGTTACGATAAAGACGGTAACCCGATTAAAAACTTTCCGCTCAACGACTCCCGTTATCAAAACGCAAAGGTGCTTGTTGCAGGAAAAAATTTCGGCTCAGGCTCATCGCGCGAGCACGCCGCATGGGCAATAGCCGACTATGGTTTTAGGGTTGTGGTGTCGAGCTTTTTTGCTGATATTCACAAAAATAATGAGTTGAACAATTTTGTGTTGCCCGTGGTGGTGAGCGAAGCGTTTCTCGCTGAACTTTTCGCATCGATAGAGGCTGATTGCACCACTGAGGTAAAAGTCGATTTGCCGGCTCAGACGATAACCAATCTCGCTACCGGGAACGCTGAAAAATTCGAGATTAATCCTTACAAAAAGCATTGCCTGATAAACGGGCTTGACGATATTGACTATCTGTTGTCGAAAAAAGAGGATATAGAAAATTATGAGTCAGTTAGATAACTGGCCAACGCATACCCCCGCCCCCCGCGGCCGATGGGTAGAACTGATGGATACCACACTGCGCGACGGCGAACAGACGTCGGGGGTGTCGTTTTCGGCATCTGAGAAACTGAGCATCGCGCGTTTAGTGCTACAGGAACTTAACGTCCCGCGGATTGAGGTGGCCTCGGCAAGGGTGTCGGACGGTGAGTTTGAGACCGTCGGCAAAATATGTTCGTGGGCCAAACGTCATGGAAATCTCGGCAAGATAGAAATACTTGGATTTCTCGATGGCGGGCGGTCAATCGACTGGATTAAACGCGCCGGAGGAACGGTCGTTAATCTTCTGAGTAAGGGGTCGGAATCTCATTGCGTCCACCAGTTGAAAATGACACCTGACGAACATATCGCAGCGATTACAGAGGAGGTGGAGCGGGCAAAAGAGGCCAGGCTTACCGTCAATCTCTATCTTGAGGATTGGTCAAACGGCATCAAAAACTCGCGGCAGTACCTCTATCATCTGATGGATGCCATAGCCGGACTGCCGATAGCGCGTTTCATGCTTCCCGACACGCTTGGGATACTCACGCCTACACAAACATTCTACTATGTCAAGCGGATGATAGACCGATATCCCGGACTTCATTTTGACTTTCATGCCCATAATGACTATGACCTCGCCACAGGCAACGTGTTTGCCGCTTTGCAGGCAGGGGCGCATGGCGTTCATTGCACCATTAACGGCCTTGGCGAGCGAGCGGGAAACGCCACTCTGTCGAGCGTTATCGCTGTGACACACGACCATCTCAAATTAGTGACGGGCGTGGATGAAAAAAGCATCAACAAAGTGAGCCACATAGTTGAGTCGTTTGCCGGGATTCTCGTGCCGCCAAACCAGCCGGTGATAGGGGAGAATGTGTTTACTCAATGTGCCGGAGTACACGCCGACGGCGATAGTAAGAATAATCTGTATTTTAATGATTTGCTTCCTGAGCGATTCGGTCGCGAGCGAGAGTACGCGCTTGGAAAAACATCGGGAAAAGCTAACATACAAAAGAATCTTGCGAGCTTAGGAATTGAGTTGACCGAGAGTCAGATTAGAAAGGTGACCGACCGCGTGATTGAACTTGGCGACAAAAAAGAGATAGTCACTCCTGGCGATCTCCCATTTATCGTGGCCGACGTGATAAAGCACTCGGCGATTTCAAACAGCGTCAGAATCATCAATTATGCGCTTAACTTGTCTCACGGTTTGCGACCTACGGCTACTATCCGTCTCGACATAGACGGCGTGGAATATCAGGAAACAGCGGTTGGTGACGGACAGTATGACGCATTTGTTAAAGCGGTAAGGCAAATCTATAAAGGTCGTCTCGGCCGCAAATTCCCGACGCTTACCAACTACGCTGTCAACATCCCCCCCGGCGGCCAAACCGACGCTCTTGTGCACACCACAATCACTTGGGACTATGACGGCCATATATTGAAAACCCGCGGGCTTGACGCTGACCAGACCGAGGCGGCGATTCAAGCTACAGTGAAAATGCTTAATTTGATAGAAAATTTATAGATTAAAGATATGAAACTGAAAGTAGCAGTGTTGCCCGGCGATGGCATCGGGCCTGAAATATCCCGGCAGGGGGTAGATGTGATGACCGCCGTGTGCGAAAAATTCGGACATGAGGTCAGTTATGAGTATGCGATATGCGGTGCTGACGCTATAGACAAAGTTGGTGACCCGTTTCCCGAGGACACATTCCGCGTGTGCAGCAATGCCGATGCCGTGCTGTTTTCGGCGGTAGGTGACCCTAAATTTGACAATGACCCCACTGCAAAGGTTCGCCCCGAACAAGGGTTGCTCGCTATGCGCAAAAAGTTGGGCTTGTTTGCCAACATCCGTCCGGTTGAGACATTCAAATGCCTGCTTCACAAATCTCCCTTACGGCCTGAATTAGTCGACGGTGCCGATTTCATCTGCATCCGCGAGTTGACCGGGGGAATGTACTTCGGCGAGAAATATCAAGATGACGACCGAGCATACGACACCAACGCCTATACGCGCCCCGAGATTGAGCGTATATTGCGCACAGCCTATGAATATGCTCGTCGCCGTCGCAAACATCTGACCGTTGTGGATAAGGCCAATGTGCTTGCCTCGAGCCGTCTTTGGCGCAAAATAGCGCAAGAGATGGCTCCGGAGTATCCCGATGTCACTACTGATTTTATGTATGTCGATAATGCCGCTATGCGCATGATTCAGGAGCCTCGGTTCTTCGACGTGATGGTTACTGAGAATACTTTCGGCGACATTCTGACCGATGAAGGCAGCGTTATCAGCGGGTCGATGGGGCTTTTGCCGTCGGCTTCCACAGGCGAGAGTACGCCGGTGTTTGAGCCGATTCATGGTTCGTGGCCTCAGGCCAAAGGGCTAAACATAGCCAATCCATTGGCCCAGATATTGTCGGTGGCGATGTTGTTTGAGTACTTTGACCTTAAAGCTGAAGGGCAGTTGGTTCGCGAAGCTGTCAACGCCTCGCTTGACGCGAATGTTCGTACACCTGAAATCCAGGTTGATGGTGCGCCTCGCTACGGCACAAAAGAGGTGGGCGAGTGGATTGTCGGGTATATTAAGGCTGCTAAATTATAGAGCTGGAGATTTATATATTAGAATTTTTGCGAAAATTGATGATGCGCCGGAGTGGCTTGCCGTGAGGTAGGCACCTCCGGCGTTGACGTTTTCTATAATCTCTCTGAAATAAAAGATGTTAAAAAATTTGTCAATAAAAAAAGAAGATTTAAATTTGCCACTGAAAACGTAAAAAGACAATATCACCATATTCCATAAATAATCACATCCCTGTATACACTTTACAACATGTTAGGATAGAGCTTTGTCGTGAGACAAGGCTCTATCATTTTATGGTATCTCGCGCCGTTTGTTTGTGCTTGACCCGAAGTCTGAGAAAAAGTAAAGCCCCTCTTGTATGGAGGGGCTTTTTTGGGGGGTGAGGTGTGGGGGTCGAACCCACGACCTTCGGAACCACAATCCGACGCTCTAACCAACTGAGCTAAACTCACCATCTGTTTTGAACGGTGCAAAGGTAGGCACTTTTTTTTATCTGCGCAATACTTTTAATGACTTTTTTTGTCGTTTCTATCGGATGACTTCGATTTTGTTGATAATATGGGTTGTGTCTCGCGGCATATCGATGTTATGTCGCTTGAATATTGCCTCGGCCGCTTGTTCAAATGCTTTGCAATGTGATTTCCATTGTGGGTCGTCAAACCGTTCGACGGGATGGAGGGTGAAGTTGCGTTTGCGCGGCTGACCGGGTCGTGTGAACACTAATCTATAAGAACCATCGGCGACGTATGCCCTGCCGGTTGAGTCGCGCCGGAGTGTGGCCTGCACCAACGCTCCGCCGCGAGTGTCGCGGGTTTTCATATTGGAAATGAAGTTGCCAAGTGAGTAGACCACCAAAGCCGAGCGTCCCGAAATTGAGTCGCGTCTCATTTCCATCGGCTGTATCACATGGGGATGGCCTCCTATAATCAAATCAACACCTTGCCGATAGAGGAAATCGGCAAGCGATTTTTGGGACGAGTGGGGGAGTAGCTGGTACTCGTTACCCCAATGCACCGCCACCATTATAATCTCGGCTCCTTTTTCTCTCGCTTCGGCGATGTCGTTCTGCATTTTTTTGCGGTCGATATAATCAACCACGGCATCGCTTTTTACTTCGATACCGTTGGTGCCGTAGGTGTAATTAAGCATGCCGATTTTGAACCCTTTCACATCAACCACTAAAGGCGACAGTGAGTCGCGGGCGGTCGCGTCGTTATATGTGCCTATATGTGCAATCCCCCGCGCGTCGAGTTGTGTGATAGTGCGTTTCAATCCTTTGTCTCGGCGGTCGAGGGTGTGATTGTTAGCATTCAGCATGAGGTCAAATCCGGCGGTCGCCAGTGCGTCGGCGTAACTATCGGGAGCGCAAAAACATGGATACCCGGAGTATGGCGCTCCGCCGAGCGGTGTTTCAAGGTTGACTATGGCGTAGTCGGCTTTTTGGATAATGGGAGCTACCTCGGTGAAGCATTCCGCAAAGTTGTATGTCCCGTCGGGTTGTCGCGCGGCGTCAATCTGTCCCTGGTGCATCATTGCGTCCCCGGCGAATAGCAGAGTCGTTTCGCTGGCACCGCACAGCATGGTGGCCAGCGACAATCCTATGGTTGTGAGGAGGGAGAGCATTGGAGTTCTGTCGGCTACTTGTAAATATCACCTTTGGCCGCGAGGAGGGTGTTGCGCATCAGAGATACGATTGTCATTGGCCCCACACCGCCCGGTACGGGCGAAATGAACGCACATTTTGGCGCTACGTTCTCGAAATCAACATCACCGCTCAACCGGAACCCGCTTTTGCGCGAGCTGTCGGGCACTCGCGTGGTGCCAACATCTATCACGGTCGCACCCTCTTTCACCATTGACGCTTTCACGAAACCGGGTACGCCGAGAGCGGCTATCACGATATCGGCTTCAGCGCATATCGATTCAAGCTCTTTGGTCGCGCTGTGGCACACCGTGACTGTGGCGTCGCCGGGATAACCCTTTTGCATCATGAGGGCGGCCATAGGTTTGCCAACGATATTACTACGGCCAAGCACCACGCATCGTTTACCGCGGGTGGGTACGTTGTATCGTTTTAGCAGCTCCATGATTCCCGACGGTGTGGCAGGTAGAAAGCAGGGGAGACCGATTGACATCCTTCCTACATTGACGGGATGAAACCCATCGACATCTTTGCTGGGGTCAATAGCTTCGATGACCCGTTGCTCCGATATGTGTTTAGGCAGCGGGAGTTGAACAATGAAGCCGTCAATTTCAGGATTTTTGTTAAGTAGGTCAATCTCGGCAAGCAGTTCATCTTCGGTGATGTCGTCTTCCTTGCGGATGAGTGTTGATGTGAACCCGCACACTTCGCAAGCCTTTACTTTGTTGGCCACATAGGTCTCAGACCCGCCGTCATGTCCCACGAGGATAGCGGCAAGATGTGGACGGCGACGGCCTTCCGCCACCATAGCCTCGACCTCCAAGGCTATTTCTCTTTTTATATCGTCGGCGGTCTTTTTGCCGTCAATCAGTTGCATTGGTTAGAAATCTAAAAAGGGTTGTTTTAAAGTTGTTTATCGGCGACGCATATTGCGCATCATTTTCATCGGGTTTTTGATTGAAGTCGCCACTTTCATCATCTTGCGGGTCTCTTCAAACTGTTTAAGCAGTCGGTTCACTTCTTGAAGTGTGGTGCCGGAACCTTTTGCTATACGCTGTCGGCGGCTGCCGTTTATGATGGATGGGTTGACGCGTTCTTTTTCGGTCATCGAGTGGATAATAGCCTCGATTCCTTTGAATGCGTTGTCGTCGATGTCAATATTTTTTATGGCTTTCCCCACGCCGGGAATCATCGAAGCAAGTTCTTTGATGTTGCCCATCTTTTTGATTTGCTCAATCTGTTTGAGAAAGTCGTTGAAGTTAAATTGGTTTTTTTCGATTTTGCGTTGCAGTTCTCGCGCGGCTTTCTCGTCATATTGCTGTTGGGCTTTCTCGACGAGCGAAACGATGTCGCCCATGCCCAGGATTCGGTCGGCCATTCGCGAGGGGTGGAACAGGTCGATGGCATCGAGTTTTTCGCCTGTACCTACAAATTTAATCGGTTTTGTAACCACCGTGCGGATTGAAAGTGCCGCACCGCCGCGGGTGTCACCGTCGAGTTTTGTCAGCACAACTCCGTCAAAATCAAGCCGGTCGTTAAATTCTTTGGCGGTGTTGACAGCGTCTTGACCCGTCATCGAATCGACTACAAACAGAGTCTCTTGGGGATTTATGGCTCTTTTGATTGACTCGATTTCGTCCATCATCTGCTCGTCGACAGCCAAGCGGCCTGCGGTATCGACGATGACAAGGTCGAGATGATTGGTCTTGGCGTATTGTATGGCGTTTTGAGCAATCGACACGGGATTTTTGTTGCCCTCCTCGGTGTAGACCGGGACATCGATTTGAGAACCGAGGACTTTCAGTTGCTCGATTGCCGCGGGGCGGTATACGTCGCAAGCCACGAGGAGAGGGCGGCGTCCTTTCTCGCTTTTGAGTTTGCGCGCTATTTTACCGGAGAATGTGGTTTTACCCGAACCTTGCAAACCCGACATGAGTATGACGGTTGGGTTGCCTGACAGATTCAAAGGCGCAGACTCGCCTCCCATGAGTGTAGCGAGCTCATCGTGCACAATTTTGACCATCAGTTCGCTCGGCTTGATGGCGTTAATCACGTTCTGACCGAGAGCTTTGGCTTTAACGGTGTCGGTGAATTGTTTGGCCACCTTGTAGTTGACGTCGGCATCAAGTAGTGCGCGACGCACATCTTTAAGGGTTTCAGCTACGTTTATCTCGGTGATTTTGCCTTGTCCTTTGAGGAGTTTCAGGCTTCGTTCAAGTCTTTCGCTAAGATTTTCAAACATGGTGTTTAGTTCGCTGTCAGGCGTTATTATTGAGGGTGTTTTTTTAAGGGTTGTTTAGTCTGTTGGTCGCTGTATCGGGGAAAATCACCGTAGGCTTGAATTGCCGCGCTTCGTCGGGTGTCATCGTGGCATAGCTCATTATGATGACGATGTCGCCGGGTTGCACTTTGCGGGCTGCCGCACCGTTGAGGCATATCACTCCTGAGTTTCTCGGCCCGGGGATGACGTAAGTGTCAAGCCGTTCGCCATTGTTGTTGTTGACGATAAACACGCGCTCTCCGCGGATTATTCCGGCGGCATCCATAAGGTCTTCGTCGATGGTTATGCTCCCGATGTAGTTCAGACAAGCCTCCGTGACAGTCACGCGGTGGATTTTGGATTTAAGCACTTCAATCAGCATGGCCGTCAGCAATATTTGATGTTATCAATGAGACGCACGTCACCACAGTAGACGGTCACGCACCCCACGGCACACGGCTCTCCGTTGGCCGGCCATCGGTCAAGTGGCTGCATGGTGAGTGAGTCGACAATCTGGTAGTATTCCACTTCCAATCCGGGTGTGGAATTAATCAGTGCGATAACCTTGTCGGTTACCTCTGCCGGTGACATTTCCGGTTTCCATTCCCGGCTTTCGTTCAGCACGCGGTGTATGGTTGGAGCGATGGCTCTCCCTTCGGGAGTCAGTCTTACGTTTCGGCTGCTCAATGCGAGACCGTCGGCTTCACGGACGATCGGGCAATCGACAATTTCCACGTCAAGGCCGAGAATATCCACCATTCGACGGATAACCGCTATCTGCTGGAAATCTTTCTCGCCGAAGTAGGCCTTGTGGGGCTCGACGATATAGAACAGTTTGCTGACAATTTGAGCCACGCCGTTGAAATGGCCCGGACGCATGGGCCCCTCCATCACTTCGGCGACAGGCCCGAGATCAAACTGCCGAGTGTCAGGCTCGGGGTATATCTCCTCGACCGAGGGGATGAACGCAATCGTCACTCCCGCGTCTTCAAGAAGTGCTCGGTCGGCTTCCTCTGTGCGCGGATATGTTGCGAGGTCGTTGGCGTTGTTAAACTGTGTTGGGTTGACAAACACACTGACTACTGTCGCACCGTTTTCGCTGCATGACCGCTCAATCAATGATCTGTGTCCGGCGTGAAGCGCACCCATCGTGGGAACCAGCCCCACCTGTTGTCCTTGGGCTTTCAACTCGGCTATGCGAGATTTGAGCTCTTTGACAGTTCTGATTACTTCCATTGGAAAGAAAAAAAATTTGCGCGACAAAATTACTAAAAATAGTCAACATAACCAATACGCTGAACCGATAGAGCGCGTCAGCCGTGTGATGTGGTTCGGAAACTATTGCACAGGTAGCGAGGAATGGGTAAATTTGCACTAAAGATTGGATATGGAACAGGAATTTGAATCTTTGTTGCTCGAAGGGGCGGTGACTGAGCTTTCGCGCCTTCCGGGTCTCGGGCGCAAGACCGCGTTAAGGCTTGCGTTGCATCTGCTCAGACAGGATGAGGAGCAGGCGGTGTCGCTTGGAGAGGCGTTGATAGCCATGCGTCGCGGCATAAAATATTGCGCCGTGTGCCACAACATATCAGAGACCGATGTGTGTCCGATATGTTCCGATCCGCGTCGTGATTCGTCGGTGGTGTGTGTGGTGGAGACGGTCAAAGATGTCATAAGTTTTGAGAAAACGAGACAGTACACGGGGTTGTATCATGTGCTCGGCGGTGTCATTTCGCCGATGGATGGGGTCGGCCCTGATAAACTTGAAATCGATTCGCTTGTTGAAAGAGTAAAGGTTGGTGGTATACGAGAGGTGATTCTTGCGCTTGGAGCCACGATGGACGGCGAGACAACGAGCTTCTATATCTACCGTCGTCTCGGCGATGCCGGCGTGATAGTGAGTCAGTTGGCTCGTGGAGTGTCGGTGGGTAATGAAATTGAATACACCGACGAGATTACACTCGGTCGCTCACTGATAAATCGCACACTGTTCGCCGATTCGTTCGGCCACGGTTAAAATTGATAATTGGAAAAATGAAACTGATAGATGACAGAATCTCGCTTCGAGCGTTGGAACCGACCGACATTGATGTGATGTACCGTTGGGAAAATGATGCGGAACTGTGGCGTTACGGGTCAACTGTCGCCCCATTCTCCCGCAAACAGATTTGGGAGTACATAGCAGGTTATGACGCTGACATATATTCGGCGCGACAGTTGAGGCTCATGATTGTCGACAACGCCTCGGGTGAGGCTGTCGGCGCAATTGACATAACCGACTATGACCCTGTGAACCAGCGTGCGGCAATCGGGATTTTTGTTGATAGATGTTATCAGCGCAAAGGTTTCGCCTCGGCAGCCATTAGGCTTGTCGAGGGGTATTGCGCGGAACGGTTGGGTGTGCATCAGCTATGGGCTATAGTCCCCGGAGATAACACGCCAAGCCGTTCGCTTTTCACCTCGTCGGGCTATAAAATATCGGGGCGGCTTCAATCGTGGCTTAAAACAGGTACATCATTTTGTGACGCCTATATCTATCAGCATTTTATTTAATTAACCGATTATGGAATATCCCGAGGAGTTTTGGACGTGGATTGAAACCCATGTCTGTGATGATACCTCAAAGCTGAGATTGTCGGCATCAAAGTGGAGAGAACCATGGATTGCTGATGCGATATTGCAAATAGAGTGCCGCCGTAAGTCGGAACGGAAATTGCCCGATGCGGTGGCTCACCCGAAGTTTCTGTTCCCGACAGCATTGTCGGCAGAGCAGTCCACGAGCGAGCGTTTAGCACGGTTTCACGCCGGTCTTATCGGGAATGGCGCAACTGTGGTGGATTTGACAGCAGGTCTTGGCATCGACGCTATGACAATAGCGGCGATTGCTTCCCATGTCACCGCTGTTGACATAAATCCGACAGTCGCCGCCGCACTCGTCCATAATGCAAAGGTCATGGGACGTGACAACGTCGATGTACGGAACGAGGACTGCGCTCAGTTTCTTGCGGGGATGACGGGTGAGGCTGATATGGCATTCATCGATCCGGCCCGCCGAGGTAAAAATGGGGAACGCCTTTTCGCTCTGACAGACTGCCGCCCTGATGTCGTGACGCTTTTGCCAAAAATCAAAGCTCATTTCAAGGGGCTGGTTATCAAGGCATCTCCAATGATTGACATCTCGGCGACCATGCGGGAGTTACCTCAGATAGTAAGATTGATTATGTTGGGTACGCGCGCTGAATGTAAGGAGTTTATTGCAGTGGTCGATTTCAAATGCGTTAATCAGTCAGATGAAGCCGCAATCGAGGCTGTGACATTGCTTGCGGATGGGTCAGACTGTCGTTTCTCGTTCACTCGCCGCGAGGAGTCGGAGGCTGCTGTGGAGTATGGTAATCCGGAATCGGGTGATTTTCTGTTTGTCCCTTATCCGTCGACCGTCAAAGCCGCGCCGTTTAAATTGTTGTCGGAGCGTTTCGCCACCCGCAAACTTAGCGGCAATACCCATCTTTACACAGCTGATAGCAGACGTGATTGCTTTCCTGGTGAAACTTTCACGGTAGTCGAAACGCTTCCATATGCGTCAAGTGTCATTAAAAAATTTGCTTCACGCTATCCGCGCATCAATGTCGCCACCCGCAACTTCGGCATGACAGCCGATGCTTTGCGCGGTAAGCTGAGAGTAAAGGATGGAGGAGATAAACGCGTGATAGGGGTTGCACTCGCTGACGGAACGCGTCGTTTGCTTGTTGTCAAGTGATTGCGGGAAACGGGGGGCTATTATTTCTCAAACATTCTGGCCATTGAGCGGCGGTCTTCACGCTCTTTAATGGACTGCCGTTTGTCGTATTCCTTTTTCCCTCGGCCGATGCCTATGACGAGTTTGGCCAGTCCGCGGTCGTTGATGAACAGTCTCATCGGTACGATGGTGAATCCGGTTTCCTTGCCGTTTTTTTCAAGGCTGCGTATTTCTTTGCGGTTTAACAGTAATTTGCGGTCGCGTCGTGTTGAGTGGTTGTTGTAAGTGCCATAGAAATACTCGGCAATATACATATTTTTAATCCATACCTCACCGTTGTTGACATAACAGAACGTGTCGACAAGGTTTGCCTTGCCCATCCTGATTGATTTTATCTCTGTACCGGTCAGGACTATGCCGGCGGTGAAAGTCTCGCTGATGGCATAGTCGTAGGTGGCGCGTTTGTTCTTTATGTTGATTTCTTTGAATTGCATGATGTTAATGTCACTTTGCGTATTAAGCAGCAGGTGCGAGAAGATGTAACATATATCCGATAAGCATCGGCATCGCAATGATTGTGACAATGGCCGCAATCATGAAGCGTCCCGTGCGGTCGGGCAACACTGCCATGTATCGGCATCCTCTCCACATTACAACGGCTACGATGATTGGGAGGAATTGCACAATGGCGAGGTCAAACGGCAGAATGTTCTCAAAAATCGATATCAGCGCAAGGAGCGCGAGGTTGTAGATTATAAACGTTGACGTGCGCTTTTCGTTCGGTTCACCGTCGATATAGCGGGGTAGAATGGTGGTGAAGATGTAGTTTGCGAGGAATAGAGAAATAAAGTACTGCACGAATATGATGATGGCATCCTGCAAAGCGGCGGCAAGTCTGATTTCATGGTTATAAATCATAGGAATGAATGTCGTGATTGCCGACGCCCCCAGCAGCGGATATAACCCTTCGGTGGTAAGGCGTGCGGGTTCGACTCCTGCATGGGAGATGTCGTCCCATCCGTTGGCGGGGGAAATGAGCAGTTGCAGCAGATATTTCAGGAATTTGAGCATTATTTGCGCTTGAGGTTATTATCGTTTAGACTTTTTGTCGGGTTCAGGGGCGAAGCGGTCAGGGAAGTGGAGATTTACCGCGGGACGGCGTAAGGCGTGTATGACGAGCAATATGCCCGTGATGATGAATGGGATGCTCAGCCATTGGCCCATGTTTAGAGCCATTTCAGCCTCGAATGGCTCTTGGTCGTTTTTGATGAACTCGATGAGGAAGCGCGAGGTGAACAGGATGATGAAGAAAACGCCGAAAATCAAGCCGGGACGTCGTTCGGCGTTTTTCACCCAGTACATCCACATCAGCAGCCCGAAAAGGGCGAGATAGCAAAGTGCCTCGTAAATTTGAGTGGGGTGGCAAGCTTGCCCCGGGTAAAGGGCGTGCCATTCGGCTGAGCGAACAAACATGAATCCCCACGGTAGAGTTGTGGCATGGCCGAAGATTTCGGAATTGAACAGGTTGCCGAGTCGGATGAGGGCTCCGACAAGGGCAATAGGAATCACCAACCGGTCAAAAGTCCATAGCGGGCTGCGCTTGGTGGTTATGATTGAGAAGAGGAACACGGCTATGATAATGCCTATTGTTCCACCATGACTGGCGAGTCCACCTTCCCAAATGTACAGAATCTCGGCGGGATGCTGGGAGTAATGGTCCCAGGCGTAGAAAAACACATGCCCGAGTCGAGCGCCGATTATGGTCCCCGCCGCTACCCAAAGCAGCAGGGTACCAAGCCAGCTTTCGGGGGCGCCCTCATGCTTGAACATTTTGGCTACAATCCAATAGCCGATAGTGAATCCGATGGCGAACATCAGGCCATACCAGCGCACGGTGAGCGGCCAATCAATTATCGTGGGGTCCCAGTTCCATACGATGTAGTCAAGCATGTGTATAACAGATTAATCGGGTTATCGTTTCGGTTCCGTGTCGCTTGGGGTCAAACGAGGTGTCGTATCAGGGTGTCGCGGTCACCGGGAAGCAGGTCAATCACGGGAATCTCGATCATGGTGTATGCTCCAGGCTGTTGCCTCATTGAGGCGCGTGCCACGCTGACCAGAATCTGGGCAGTGAGAGCCGGGTTGTTGATGTTCATGTTGAAGTCAAAACGCTGGTTTTGGGTTTTGCCTGAGACCCCTTTGCGGGTCATATGCACTCCGTGACCCATATCCTTGACTTCATCAACCGATGGAACTTCGATGACGTGGGTTTCGTCGCTTGCGAAGTACGGATCTTCCTTTACTGCCTTGGATACAGATTCGAGGGTGTAGCCGTCTTCAAGCTCGACGTAGACCATGCGGCGGTGTATGCCGGTGCCAAGTGGAATGGTCATCGAAAGGGCGTTTTTGACACCGGGTTTCGATTTCACGCAGACGGTGTGCCCCATGCTCATACCGGGGCCGAAGTTGGTGTAAGTCACGCCTTTGGGCGCGGCTGCCTGCATCAGCGTTCTGATTATAGAGTCGCTTCCCGGGTCCCATCCTGCCGATACGATAGCTACTGTGCCATTGGCTTTGGCTATAGCGTCGAGCCTGTTGCGCAGGCCGGATATGTCGGTGTGTATGTCGAAGCTGTCAACGGTATTAATGCCGTCGGCGAGCATCACCGAAGCGTGTTTCTCCACTTCGCGGGTTGGAGTGCAGAGAATGGCTACATCAACTTTGCCAAGCTGTTTGATGTCGGTCGTGACGGGGTAGGCCGCGAGTTCGGCCGGACGGTTGTCGGCATTGCGGCGCACAACACCGGCGATTTCAAAATCGGGGGATTCTTGAAGGGCATCGAGCACGAAGTGACCGATGTTCCCATAGCCCACGATTGCCGCTCTAATCTTTTTCATAATGGCAGCGGATTTTGAGTGAGATTTGTTGTTTTTTATTTGAGGTTGTTGACGATTTCCTCGGTGTCGCGTGCAATCATGAGCTCCTCGTCGGTGGGGATAACCACCACTTTGACTTTTGATGCGGGAGTCGAGATTACGGTTTCGGTGCCGCGAGTGCGAGAGTTGAGGTCTTCGTCGATTTCGACACCCATAAAGGCGAGAGGACGGCAGACGTTGGCGCGCACACCGGTCTGGTTCTCACCGACACCACCGGTGAACACGATGATGTCGACACCGCCCATCTCTGCTGCGTAGGCGCCTACGTATTTCAAAATCCGCTGTTCGTACATGTCAAGAGCGAGAGTCGCTTTGGGGTCGCCGTTGTTGACCGCTGCCTCGATTTCGCGCATATCAGACGAGATTTCTGAAACGCCGAGCACGCCGCTCTCTTTATTGATGATAGACTGGATCTGGTCGGCGTTGAGACCATGACGGTTCATAAGGTAAGTGAGGGCTCCAGGATCGATGTCGCCTACGCGTGTGCCCATCATGAGTCCTTCAGTGGGGGTGAGACCCATCGAGGTATCTACGCTTTTGCCCGCATTAACGGCCGTGATTGAACCGCCGTTGCCAACATGGCAAGTGATGATGCGCTGTTTGGTGATGTCGACGCCCAAAAATTCGCATACGCGCTGTGATACGTAACGGTGGCTTGTGCCGTGGAAGCCGTATCGGCGTATGCCGTCTTCTGTGTAGTATTTGTAGGGGAGGGCGTACATAAATGATTTGGCGGGCATTGTCTGGTGGAATGCCGTGTCGAATACTCCTACCTGAGGTACGTCGGGCAAAATCGCCTCGACGGCTTCGATGCCGGTCATATTGGCGGGGTTGTGAAGGGGCGCGAGGCCGTAGCACTCTTTGACTTGTTCCTTGACGGCGTCGTTGATGAGTACCGATTTGTTGAATTTCTCACCTCCGTGAACCACGCGGTGGCCGACGGCGTCGATTTCTTTGTAGTCTTTTATGCAGCCGATTTTAGGGTCGGTGATGTTTTTGAGAATAGATTCGACAGCTCCGCGGTGGTCGACCTGACCAAGTTGGGTGAGGGCTTTCGAACCGTCGGGGGTGCGGTATTTCAGAAAACCGTCGTTGAGTCCGATGCGTTCGACACCGCCTTCAGCGAGTGTTTGGTTGGCTGTGGTGTTAATGAGCTTATACTTAACAGAACTGCTGCCGCAGTTTAAAACTAATATTTTCATATCGTTGGGCTTGAGTTGATTATTTAGCGTTGACTTTTAGGCCGATAGCTTGGTTACAGGTAATGATGATGGTTTTGTAGATGTCTTCGGGGAAGCATCCGCGCGAGAGGTCGTTGACCGGTGCGGCGAGACCCTGCAATACTGGGCCGACGGCTTCAACTCCGCCGAGACGCTGTACCAGTTTGTAGGCGATGTTGCCGACTTCGAGCGAGGGGAATACAAGCACGTTGGCGCGGCCGCTGAGAGGGCAGTTAGGAGCTTTTGTATTGGCTACGCCTGGGACAATAGCCGCGTCGGCTTGCAATTCGCCGTCGATTATTAGTTCGGGTGCCATTTCGCGGGCTATTTCAGTGGCTTCGATTACTTTGTCGACGCGTTCGTGTCGCGCGCTTCCCTTTGTCGAGAACGTCAGCAACGCTACGCGCGGTTCTACGCCGGCTACGGCGCGGGCTGTGTGGGCCGAAGAAACGGCTATTTGCGCGAGTTCTTTAGCGGAGGGGTCGGGCACTACGGCGCAGTCGGCAAAGACGAGTATGCCGTCGGTGCCGAATGGCGAGCCTTTGGGCAGCAGCATGATGAACGCGCCTGAAACGACATCGATGCCTGGTTGGGTTTTGATTACCTGGAAAGCTGCACGGAGCACGTTGCCGGTGGTGTTCATCGCTCCGGCAACTTGGCCGTCGGCGTCGCCGGCTTTTACCATAAGGCATCCGAGGTAGAGGTGGTTGGCTGTGGTGAGGCGTGCTTCCTCCATAGTGATGCCTTTGCTCTTGCGCAGCTCAAAGAAGAGCGGCGCATAGCGGTCTATAACGGCTTCGTCGGCGGGATTGACTATCGTGGCTTTTTCGATGTTCTCAAGGTTCAACTCTTTGGCCATGTGATTGATGTCGGTCGGGTCGCCAATCAGTATGATGTCGGCTATCCCATCGGCGATAATTCTGTCGGCAGCGGTCAATGTGCGTGGTTCTGTGCCTTCAGGAAGGACTATGCGCTGCTTATAGTTCTTGGCGTGCTGGGTTAGCTTCTCAAAAAGTTCCATAGAAAATCGAGATTATTGGTTGTTGGGTAAATGTTGATTATATAATAACGCGAAATTAGACATTTTTTTTGTAAGATGCGGTTAAGATGGCGTTCAATATAAACCATTTTTAGTGAACGTTGTTTAATAAATATCTAATCAAATTAACAGAACTGTCATGGATAAACGAAGCGGAAGCGATAAAATGAACTTGTGGATATCGATTGGCGCGATAGTGCTGATAGTGTTGCTGATAGTCTGGCTTACGCTGGCCGACCTTTGGGGTGACACCGATGTGGCGGCTATGGTGCTGCCGATGAATTGATTTGTTATGCTGACAAAAGAGCGGTCGGGCAACTCTGATGTAGAATCGTCCGACCGTGGTTCTGTGTATGGCTTGCGCCTTTGTTTAATAGGCGTTATTGACCGAGGTAGGTTTTTAGCAGGCGGCTCTTTTGACCCTTGAGTCGGCGGATGGCCTTTTCTTTGATTTGGCGTACGCGTTCGCGGGTTAGATCAAATTTAGCGCCGATTTCTTCCAAAGTCATTTCCTGACATCCGATGCCGAAGAACATTTTCAGTATCTCGCGTTCGCGCTCATGAAGTTGACGCAGGGCGCGGTCCACTTCTTTCGAGAGCGATTCTTGGGTGAGCGTGGCGTCGGCCATCGGGGAATCGTCGTTGGTCAATACGTCGAGAAGGCTGTTGTCCTCGCCTTCGACAAACGGAGCGTCGACTGAAATGTGACGGCCTGAGACTTTCATCGTGTCGGCGATTTTCTCGACAGGCACGTCGAGGGCGTCGGCAAGTTCCTCGGCCGAGGGACGACGCTCGTTTTCTTGCTCGAACTTGGAAAGTGCTTTGCTGATTTTGTTGAGCGACCCCACCTGATTAAGTGGCAGGCGCACTATGCGCGATTGTTCGGCCAATGCTTGGAGAATCGATTGGCGAATCCACCACACGGCGTAGGAGATGAATTTGAAACCGCGGGTTTCGTCAAATTTTTGTGCTGCTTTAATCAAGCCGAGATTCCCTTCGTTGATTAGGTCGGGTAGCGAAAGACCCTGGTTTTGGTATTGCTTGGCGACCGATACGACAAAACGCAGGTTGGCGCGGGTGAGCTTTTCGAGTGCGGCCTGGTCTCCTTGCTTTATGCGCTGGGCGAGTTCCACCTCTTCCTCAACGGTTATGAGGTCTTCGCGGCCTATTTCTTGAAGATATTTGTCGAGAGATGCGCTTTCGCGGTTGGTGATTGATTTTGTTATTTTTAATTGTCTCATCTTCTGAATTGAAGTTTTTGGCTATTGTATTAGCAACGTGCAAAGTTAACGATTTATTTTGGATTTTGATGCCAGAGGTGAGCCAATTTTTGATTTTTAAATACTATATGGATTAAAATTGGTTTGGAGCCGGTCAAATAAGTAGACCGACAGCCGGGCGCTTAGCGCATCGGTTGTCGGTCTTGGATGTGGTAACAAGCTGTCGGCTTGCTTTTATTTGATGATAATCTTGCGTGTTTTGTTGCCTTGGCAGATGACATAGATGCCTTGTCCGGCTTCTGAAATGCGAGATGCTTCGCCGCTGAAGACTTTAACGCCGTCGAGTCGGTATAGCTCCACGTTACCCTCGAATTTATTGTCGAAGTCAGGCATAATTGCTTTTACGCCCGAAGCGTCTTTGACGGGTTCGTAGATGACGGTTCCGTATCTGGAGTCGGAGTTTTTGTCGCCGATGTATTGAGCTGCCTCAGAGGCGTTGGCGGCGCTTCCCCAGTAGTTGTTTTGAGCGTAAGCGGTAACGGTCGAATTGTTGCAGAAGTCGCATTTGAGAATTTGGCCTGTCGATGAAACCTCGTGTTGGTTGTTTTTGAAGATATTGTTGCCGGGGTTAGCTTTGCCGTTGTCGTCGGTTTCGGTCTTTCCATAATTGGCGATGCTGCCACCGATGTTGCACGGGCCCCATTTGTTGCCTTCAAATGTGTTGTCGTAGGCGTAGACGGTCAATGGATAAGAGGGGAGAGAGTACATTGTCACAGCGATACCGCCGTTGTCGTCGGTATCCCAGCAGTTGTCTTTGACGATATTATCGAAGATTGTCACATCCATTCCACCGATGAAGTTAAGTCCCCATGAGCAGTTTTGAACGAGGTTGCCTGAAACGACCACAATGTTTTTGCCGGGGGTGTTGAGCATATTCGACACGCCGATGCCACCGGGTTTGACAAGCTTGGCTCCGTTGAGCGTGTTGTTGCGGATGATTACGCTATCGGTCGCGCTAGCGGCGAGATTGACATAGGGACAGAGGAGATTGAGCGTCGAGACGTTGGTAAGCACGTTGTTTTCAAACAGTATTCCGACTCCAAGGTTTGCGGGGGAGTTGACAGCACCGGGTTTGCAGTCGGTGAAAGAGCAGTTGGTGATTTTGTTGCCTTTGCTTTGTCCGCCGCCAATGGCGATTACACCGTAGTTGCTTTTAGCGTTGTTGACATCGTGGAAGTCACATTTGTCGACGATTAGCGGGTCTGAACCGAAATATTGGATGTTTCCACCCTCGTAGTTGATGTTCTTGAACGTTGTTTTGCCGTAGAATGCGAAACCTATAGGCTCGGCGTCGTCGGCGGCGCGTTTGATGTAGGCGGTGGCTTCGGGATTGAAAATGGCTTCGCCGTAAACGGTTACGACAACGTCGTTGGCGATTTCGAGCACGTCGCCTGCGAGTAATTGTAACTTGTCGTTGGCAGAGATTGTCAATGTATCAGAAAGCAGGTAGGTTTTGCCTTCCTTCTGCGTCAGATTTGAGCCTTCGATTTGCGAAAGAGAGTTGAGTGTGTAAGTCGAGCCTGTGTCGGGCGTTGTGAACGGCTCGGCTGAAGCGATTGCCGCAACTGACAGTGACAGCGCTAATGAGTAGAACTTTTTCATAAACGATATAATTTTTTATGGGTTAATTATTGACGAGCGACAAATCAAGGTTTGCCGTTTCTTTTATTTGGGCAGCAAATGTAAGGAATTTTTTTTAATATGAAAGAAAATTATTGAAAATTATGGAAAATTGCAGGCTGAATGTTTGATTTTGTGGTAATGTGAAATGTCCCGGTCTTGCCGTCAACAAAATAGCGATAGCTGTTGTTGTAAAGAGAAAAGCAATATTTGTTTCACTTAATTAAATCTAAATCATTGTTATGAAAGCCTTACAAGTTAATTATTGGGGACAGACCAAATGTTGGTGGATGGTCCTTATCGTTGGCCTTTTGATGGTTGTCGGAGGGTTTGCATATTGGTTTTGGCCGCAAGCGGGTTACTCCATCGCATCACAAATTTTCGGCTGGTTGCTGATACTTGCCGGTGTCGTTCAGCTTTGTGTGTCGGCCGGTCTGAATCATCCGCGTGGGTGGGGTTGGTGGCTCGCCGGCGGAGTAATCGATATGTTCATTGGTTTCATGCTCGTGAGGTCGATAATCCTCTCAGAGATTGTATTCCCTTATTTCTTAGCGTTCATCTTCATGTTCTGGGGCTTTGAGGCGATGGTCGGTGCGGTGAGCCAACGCGCGCGCCGTTACTGGTGGCTCTATCTCGTGAACGGTATCCTGCTCGCGCTCATCGGTTTCTTCTTCTTCGAGGCCGGTTGGGTTCAGGATATGTACATGGTCAGTTTCTTGACTGCTCTTGCTTTCATCTACTGGGGCTTTTCGATAGCTATGGCGTCATATGATATGCGTCCAATCGAAGGAAGCCGACGATGTTGATTTGTCGTAATGGCGGCAGACCGTCGTGATGGGTAGAAATAATCAGTAAAAGAATAAATCAGCGGGGGAATCCACCATGTGCGACGACATGATGGAGTCCCTCGCTTATTATTGAGTTGAATGGGCTGGAAATGATTGAGAAATCGTTATTTATAACGAGCCCATTTGATGAGTTCTTTCAAATTTGGCTTTTTGCCGTACATGAATATGCCGACACGGTAAATCTTAGCGGCTATCCAGACTGTCACGATAAATGATGCGTATAGGATGACGAGTGACGCGATTATTTCCCACACGGGTATGCCGAACGGAATGCGTGCCATCATGACCATGGGTGAAGTGAAAGGTATGAACGACATCCATATGGCCATTGGACTTGAGGGGTCGTTGACCACGCTGATGCCGAAGACCAATCCGATTATGATTGGCAGTACGACAAACATCTGTAATTGTCCGGCGTCTTGAACATTGTCGACGGCAGAGCCGAACGCGGCGTTGATAGCGGCATAGAACAGAAACCCTCCGATGAGGAACAAAAGCATATAGCCGAATATCCCTATTATGTAGCCGACACTGCCTAAGGCTGAGAACATCTGCACGATTTCAATGTCGTTGGCCGCGGCGGCTGTGTCGAGGTTGCCTGAGTTGTAGGCCGCGATGTCGGTCGCCATGGTGTCGGGGAGTATCGCCGGCATGACAAACGAAGATATGATTGACAGTAACAGACCCCATAATATCACTTGTGTAACCGCAACTAATCCCACGCCTATAATCTTGCCCATCATAAGGTGTGACGGTTTAACCGATGATACCATGATTTCAAGTACCCGGTTGTTTTTTTCTTCGATGATGCTTGTCATGACCATCTGTCCGTACATCAACAGAAACATATAGAGTATCAGTGTCATGACCATTCCCATGATGGCGCTTAGAAAAGTCGATGATTCGGTCGCCTCGTTTTCGTCGGTGATGCGAGATGTGGGCAACGTCACGTTAACTTTCACTTCCTCAAGAATTTTTGACAGGTCGGAGATGTTGAATGATTCTATGCGTTCGCGCTCAACAATGCGTTCAACCTGGTTCTCTATGTTGCCGACTAATTCGGTCGATGCGGCATCGCGGGTATATAGCCTGAGCATTTCGGGCTTTGACACTATTTGCTCGTCAATAACAAGTATGCCGTCGATATCTTCTCTCCCCATGAGCGAGTCGAGGGGTAGGGCGGTCGATGTGAATCTGACAGTCTCGCCGCTTTCCAATTCCGGGAGAATTTTGCCCGACTCGTCGATGACCGTGATATTCTTGGTGCCGGAAGTGTTAAGCGACATTATCAGAGCCGGAGCCGCCGATAGCAGTAACATGAAAATCGGCATTAGCAGTGTGGTGATTATGAAGCTTTTTTTTGATACGCGCTCAAGATACTCGCGGCGTATGATTATTCCAATGTTGCTTGTCATGATTTTGCCGAATTATATTGATTTACAGTCTGTATAAAAATCTCATCCATCGACGGGATTTCTCGGTTTAGCGACGTAATCATAACTGCATCGTTAGCTTTGGATATGATTTCTCGCAAATCGTTCTCGTCTTTAAATTTGAGCGAGATAGATTTTCCATTCACTCCTTCGGGCAGATATTTATAGCTTGCGAAATAGCCGTCAAGCGCAGTTAAAAGTCTGTTTTCGTCACCGTTGAAACTTATGCGGAAGCGGCCTGAACTATGGGCGCGGCGTACATCTTCGACCGACCCCGACAAAATGTTGTGCGACTGGTTAATCAGAGTGATGTCATCGCAAAGCACTTCTACCGACCCCATATTGTGGGTGCTGAATATTATTGTCGCGCCCTGTCGTCTCAGGTCCAGAATCTCGTTTTTAAGTAATTCGGCGTTGATGGGGTCAAACCCTGAGAACGGTTCGTCAAATATGAGCAGTTTGGGGCGATGGAGGATTGTGACGATGAATTGCACTTTCTGGGCCATCCCTTTTGATAGCTCCTCGACTTTTTTATCCCACCAGGGGAGGATGTCGAATTTTTCAAACCATTCTTTTAACCCGTTGACAGCGTCGCGCCGCGACAATCCTTTGAGCCGAGCGAAGAAAACGGCTTGTTCGCCGACTTTCATTTTTTTGTATAACCCGCGCTCCTCGGGTAAGTAGCCGATGGAGGTGACATCTTTTTCGGTCAACCGGTGGCCGTCGAAAATCACCCGCCCGTTATCGGGGGCTGTGATGTGGTTTATGATTCTTATAAGGGTCGTTTTTCCTGCACCATTTGGCCCTAACAACCCGTAAATCGACCCTTCTTTCACCGTCAGCGATACGTCATCGAGCGCCGTATGCCCGGAATAACGTTTTGAGACGTTTTCAACCTTAAGCAGTTCCATGTTTTTACTAATTAAACAATGTCTATCATATGCTACATTTCGTTTGACGCAAAATTAACAAATTAGTTTCAACGATACAAGATTTTATCCCTTTACAATATGCGAACAACGGGTAATAAATAAAAAAATCAGACCCTCGCTTAAGGCTGTTGAGCTGCGAGAGTCTGATTTCGCTTTAGTTATGAAACAACATCAGTCGGCCAAATCTACCGCATAGTAGACTTTGCGTCCCGTGGGGTATACGCCAACGATAAACATCACTTTGTCGGTGCCGCGGGATTTCATTATCGCCGAATAGATTTTTTCGACATCTTCCTGCGATGTCACGCGCGAATCGTTGATTTGTAGGATTATGAAACCGTCTTTGATGCCGGCATCCTTAAATTTGCCGTCTTTGATGCCTGTCACCTGCACACCCGATGATATTTCAAGCTGTTTCATCGTCTCGGCGGGTACCTTTTTGAATGCGCATCCAAGAGCGGTGAAGTCGTTGGCGCGGGTGAGTTTGGTGTTCCCCGACGAGTTGCGCAACGTGACGTTGGCTGTGTGTCGCGAGTTGTCGCGAATATAAGTGATTGTGATTTTATCGCCGGGGCGGAATTTAGCCATGGTTTCTTGCAGCTGGGCGGTGTTGCGGGTCGGTGTGTCGTTAATCGCTATGATTACGTCGCCCTCCTTAAGGCCTCCTTCAAAAGCTGCGCTGCGGTCTTCGACTGAGCCGATGTATAGGCCGTAGTTGGTGGCCGTGATATCCTTTTCTTTCGCGAGGTCACTTGTCAGCTCGTTGTATGCTATGCCGAGCACGGCTCTTTGAACTGTGCCATACTGCTTTATGTCGGTCACCACCTTCTTGACGATGCTCGTGGGTATGGCAAACGAGTAGCCGGCATAGTTGCCTGTCTGGGAGTAGATGGCGGTGT
This sequence comes from uncultured Muribaculaceae bacterium, assembly GCA_964520525.1. GTDB lineage: Bacteria > Bacteroidota > Bacteroidia > Bacteroidales > Muribaculaceae > JAJPXC01. The sequence goes on along the minus strand of CAZFNR010000016.1, from coordinate 10,319 downwards.
TGATTCCGACAAGTTCACCGTTTAGATTGACAAGCGCGCCGCCTGAATTGCCGGGATTCACGGCTGCGTCTGTCTGGATAAATGACTCGATTCCTCCCGAGAAATTCCCCGTGATGCTTGATATGCTGCGTGCTTTGGCGCTTACAATGCCTGTGGTAACAGTGGATGTGAAACCAAACGGATTACCGACGGCGAGCACCCATTCGCCTATCTTCAACGACTCGGAATCGCCGATGGGAATTACATGGAGGTCGTCGGCGTCAATCTTTATCAAAGCGATATCGGTCGATGGGTCAGTGCCGATGACTGTGGCGTTAAACGTGCGGTTGTCGTTGAGCGATACTTCCAGCCTGTCAGCTCCGTCTACCACATGATTGTTGGTGACTATATAACCGTCAGGGCTGAGTATTACGCCTGAGCCAAGCCCCATTTGGCGTTGCTCGGGTTGACGCTGTTGGCGTTGTGGGCGTTGTTGCCTTGGCTGGGGCCCGAAAAAGAAGTCAAAAAACGGGTCGCTAAACAGGTCGCTACCGCTTTGATACTGGGCTCTGGTCGATGCGAAACTCTTTATTGAAACGACTCCATTGACTGTCGACTCCGCGGCCGACGTGAAATCGGTAGGTGGCGTGGTGCGTTGGGAAACGGTGTAAACCGCGCCTTCTTGGCTGCCGTTTTTGATTATGGCGTTGTCGCTCTTGTTGCTTAACGCTTTGTCGGAGGAGTTGATGGCCATGACGGTTGTGGCTGAAGTGATTACCGACACGCCACAAACGAGTAAAGCTAATTTGCCAATTGTTCTCATAAAAGCATTATATGTTAAATGTTAAAATCATCTCTGTTAAAAATTAACTTTATGACGGCAAAAATAGTCGTTTATTTCATCTGATAGTAGCTTTTTCGACATAATTAAGCTAATTTAATAGGCACGCCGTCGCATTAATTCAATTTAGTATTAAAATCATTAAAAAACGTTGTCTCGATCGACAAAATTCTGTTTACGATTAGTCATATTGCCATCAATCCCTTAAATTTGCGAAATATATCGCCTGACGTATAAGGGCCGATACCAACACTCTCATTTTTTTGATGTTAATGAGGATTCGCAACCATATCTATCTTCTTGTCTCATCGCTGTTTGTCCTGTCGCTTGCGCTCTTGACCGGATGCGGCGCACCGCGCCAATCGACCAGTAGTCCAACGGCCACGCATTATGACAAAAAGCTTACGCCGGCTCAAGAGAGGGAGCTTGTGAAGGAAGCTAAGGAATGGCTTGGGACCAAATATCGTTATGGAGGACATTCGCGCTCAGGCACTGATTGCTCCGGGATGGTGATGGAGGTATATAGAAAAGTATGCGATGTGAAGCTGCCGCGTAGCTCTCGCGAGCAATGTGATTTTTGCGTAAAAATCAAGCGAGATGAATTGCGCAGGGGCGATCTCGTGTTCTTCACGACAGGAAAAAGCAAATCAACTGTTTCTCACGTCGGTCTTTATATCGGTGACGGTGAGATTATCCATGCCTCGTCGAGCCGGGGAGTGGTTGTGAGCCGCCTCGATGAACGATATTTCCAGCGAGCCTACCACTCGTCGGGTCGAGTGATGGCGGCGGCCGGTGTCGCAGCGGCAAAGACCGTGTCTATTCAATCTGATGGAGGCCGACAGTCGTCACCCTCGTCGCCGAGAAATGTCAAACGTGAGATTTCGCTTGAAGAATTAGTCAAGGGGGCGGCTATTGAACCGTCGCCTGAGAAAAAGAATGAGACTGCCGACCCGTCGCTTTCGTCGTCATTGTTGCTTGATGATATGATTGACCAAAAGATTGATTCGATATATTCTGATTCGTTTGATTGAGATGTGTCAATAAAACAACCGTATGTTTAGAATTATTCTAAATAACGTCAATCTTTATTAACTCAGCCCCTTTATGGCGCAAGTCGGGTTAATAAGCCGCTATTCAAGGACTTTTATTTGTGAAACGGAGTTAATGTTTCACGTTAACATTTAAGCGTAAAAGGCTGTGCGACAGTTATCGGCGAATTGAATATAAACCATTAGTTTAATAAACGTTTATCGAATTTGTAATTTATTGTGTTTCAGTATAGTTGAAGATATTTTATAATTTCCAAAAAAAAATGTGGTTGTTTTTAAATATTTTTTTTGAGAATTTTGTGATGAAAAGTTTAGCCTAACATCCCACTACGAGAAATGGAAAAAAGCCATAAACAGCTTTGGGAGGATTGTCTCGCTATCATTCGCGATAATATCTCTCCCGAGCAATTCGACGCCTGGTTCAGACCCGTGACCTTCCTTGGATTCAAGGACGGGGCGCTGACGCTTCATGTCGATTCTCCTTATTTCATGGAGCATCTTGAAGTCCATTATTTGTCGATAATGGAACCTGTGTTCCGCCGTGTTTTCGGAAAAGGGGAGAAGGTTAAACTGTTTTATAGTTTCAACCAAATTGGCAGCCAACCATCGACGAAGGTCACGCTCGGTGGTGCCATGCCTTCATCTGTGATTCCGCCAAAAGCTCCCGCTCCGGCGAGCCCGTTTCAGCCACAGCCTCTCGAGGCGATTGATTCCCAGCTTAATCCCCGATATACGTTTGAGAACTATTGCGGTAGCGATAGCAATAAGATAGCGCGCTCGATTGGCGAAGCAATCGCCGACGATCCACATTGCAAGACATTTAATCCGCTTTTCGTGTTTGGCCCTACCGGTGTGGGGAAGACTCACCTTATTCAAGCTATCGGAATCCGCGTCAAAGAGCGAGATCCGCGCGCACGCGTACTCTATGTGACGGCGCGTCTTTTTGAAAGCCAGTACACGGCGGCTGTCCGTAACAATAGAATAAACGAATTTATCAACTTCTACCAGAGTATCGACGTATTGATTCTTGATGATATTCAGGATTTGATGCGCAAACCCGGTACACAAAACACATTCTTCCACATATTCAACCACCTTCATCAGAACCAAAAACAGATTATCCTCTCAAGCGATGTCTGCCCGCCTCAGATGGAGGGGATGGAGGAACGACTTTTGTCGCGTTTCAAGTGGGGCATGACCGCCGAACTTGAGCGCCCCGACTTAGAGTTGAGGAAAGATGTCCTGACTCAAAAGGCGGAGCAGGACGGTCTGTCGATAACTGATGACGTGCTTGAATTTATCGCTTCGAAGGTGACCGACAGCGTGCGTGAACTTGAAGGCATAGTTGCGTCGCTCATGGCTCACGCTACGGTGCTCGGTGTCGATGTGACGCTCGATTTGGCTCGCAATGTGCTTGCCAATGCTATCAAAATAAATCGGCCCGTTGTCAATTTTGAGATGGTTACTCAGGAAGTTTGCAATTATTTCAAGATTGATGTTGACCAAATTTACACTAAAAGCCGCAAGCGAGAGATTTCCGATGCCCGGCAAATGGTTATGTACTTGGCCAAAAAACATGTCAAGATGCCGTTGACTGCGATTGGGACGCGCCTTTCGCGCGGACACGCGACCGTGCTTCACGGATGCAAGAATATAGAGGAGCGGCTGTCGGTGGAGAAACCCCTTCAAGAGGCTGTAGCGGCTATCGAGCAATCGCTAAATTAATAGTAGCAGGTTCAGTTTTAATTAATTATAGTGAAAATAGAGGTCTTCAGATTTAGCTCCGAAGACCTCTATTTTTTAGTTGCGGTTTTCACGTCCGCCCCCCAAAAAAACTATAAAAGTATTTCTCTGATTGAGTAACGCGGACGATTCTTCACTTCGATGAAAATTTTGCCGATATATTCCCCGACGATGCCGATTCCCATGAGTATCAGACTCCCTAAGAACCACACGGAGAGCATCAGTGACGACCATCCGAGGATTGTCGAGTGAGCGAAAAACGATATTAACACATATATGGCCACGATGATGTCGATGATGAGGAATGTCAGCCCCGTCAGGAATATGAGCCTCATCGGCTTGGCCGAGAACGATGTGATGCCGTCGATGGAGAAGCTGAGCATCTTTTTCAGTGGATATTTCGATTCCCCGGCGACGCGCTCATGGCGTTCATATTTCACTATCGAGGTCTTAAGCCCTATCTGCGGGATGATACCTCGTAAAAACAGATTTGACTCCCCATATTCGCTAAGCAGATGTAGCGCCTCATTGCTCATTAATCGGTAGTCGGCGTGGTCATAGATAGTGTCGAGTCCCATCGCTTTTTGGAACTTGTAAAATCCGTGAGCCGACGTCCGTTTAAACCAAGTGTCGGTAGCGCGGCTACTTCTCACGCCGTAGACAATATCGCTGCCATTGCGATAGTCCTCGACCATGCGCGCCATGGCATTAGGGTCGTCCTGAAGGTCAGCGTCGATTGAGATTGCCGCGTCGCAGTTATCCATGACGGTCATCAATCCGGCGAGTAGAGCGTATTGATGGCCGCGGTTATGGGCGAGGTCTATGCCTTTGATGCGTTGGTCGGCGTCGTGTAGTGAGCAGATTGTAGCCCATGTCTTGTCGCGGCTCCCATCGTTGACACACATGACGTAACTGCTTGAATCGGCCAATCCGTCAGCCACCATCTTACTGAGCAACGATAGCAGTTCTTTAGCGGTAATAGGAAGGGCCGCCTCCTCGTTATAGCATGGCACTACGATAGCCAATTTAGGCGCTTTTCGAGTTTTGGCGAGGTCGTCCATAATAGATATATGTGTTTAATTATTTATCAATAGTTGCGGGCGAAAATCACTCGTTGAGCCGACGGTTTGCCTGTCACCATGCATTTGCCCGGGGTCTTGTCACCTTCGAGGGGTATGCATCTGATAGTGGCTTTGGTCTCCTCCTTGATTTTTTCCTCGGTCTCGATCGTGCCGTCCCAGTGGGCGAGTATGAACCCCCCTTTTTCAATCTCCTCTTTAAACTCGTCATAGGTCTCTACGGTGCGGGTCATCGACTCGCGATGTGCCAAAGCTTTGTCAAAGATGTTCTGTTGGATTTCCTCAAGGAGGTTTTCAATGGTTTTGGCGATGTTGTCGAGGGGCATCACGCTTTTTTCAAGAGTGTCGCGGCGCATCACTTCGACTGTTCCGTTCTCGATGTCGCGCATGCCGATGGCAAGCCGCACGGGCACCCCTTTGAGCTCGTAGTCGGCGAATTTGAATCCCGGACGCTTGTTTTCGGCATCGTCATATTTGACACTTATGCCGGCATTCTTCAATTCATCAACAATCGGAGCCACCTTCTTGCTGATTTCGGCAAGCTGCTCGCTATTCTTGTAAATGGGGATGATGACTACCTGTATCGGAGCGAGGTGCGGAGGCAGCACAAGACCGTTATCATCTGAGTGGGTCATTATCAGAGCGCCCATCAAGCGGGTCGATACGCCCCACGAGTTAGCCCATACATATTCGGGTTTGTTTTCTTTATTGACAAATGTCACATCAAACGCTTTGGCGAAGTTCTGCCCGAGATTGTGTGACGTTCCCGATTGCAGGGCTTTGCCATCCTGCATCATGGCCTCGATGGTATAGGTGTTCAATGCGCCTGCAAATCTCTCATTTGCGCTCTTGACGCCTTTGATTACAGGCATGGCCATATATTTTTCAGCGAAATCGGCGTAGAGGTTAATCATCTGCACTGTGCGCGCTTCCGACTCCTCGGCCGTGGCGTGAGCGCAGTGGCCCTCTTGCCACAAAAACTCGGCTGTGCGAAGGAACATACGCGTGCGCATTTCCCATCGCATGACGTTTGCCCACTGATTGCAAAGGATGGGCAGGTCGCGGTAGGAATGAATCCAGTTTTTGTATGTACCCCAAATGATTGTCTCTGATGTGGGGCGCACGATAAGCTCTTCCTCCAACCGTGCGTCGGGGTCAACGATGACTCCGTTACCGTTGGGGTCGTTTTTAAGACGGTAGTGGGTGACAACGGCACATTCTTTGGCAAAACCTTCAACGTGCTCGGCCTCTCGGCATAGAAATGATTTAGGTATGAGCAATGGGAAATAGGCGTTTTGGACACCGGTTTCCTTGAACATCTTGTCGAGCGTCTGCTGCATTTTTTCCCATATGGCATAGCCGTAGGGTTTGATTACCATGCAGCCTCTCACGGCTGACTGCTCTGCCAAGTCGGCTTTTACCACTAAGTCATTATACCATTGCGAATAGTTATCCTTGCGTTTGGTGAGGTCTTTTAGTTCCTTTGCCATTGTTTGATGTGTGATTATATTTGGTGTTATTATTCTCTTGACTATAAAAATATGTGTCGGGCAATAATTTCACAAAATTACAAAAATCTGTTTAATTATAACCCTTAATATTTTCGCTAATGATTATTTATGCTGTTTCCTGTGATTTTGCCGGTTGAACCTGCCATTGAAAAATACTGGAAAATATTGAAAATATTGCGCGCTTAAATGGCGAGCGAGTCTGCATATTTGCCGAAAAATGATTAACTTTGCACGCAATAAAAATCAAAGCTACCAGTCTTATGTCGTTTATTGCAGATAGAGTTAAGATGGATGGCCTCACATTTGATGATGTCCTCCTTATTCCGGCTTACTCCGAAGTCCTCCCGCGCGAGGTAAATCTCAAAACAAAGTTTTCACGAAACATCACGCTCAACGTCCCGTTGGTGTCAGCGGCGATGGACACTGTCACCGAGGCTCAGCTCGCTATCGCGATTGCGCGAGAGGGCGGTATCGGTGTGATTCACAAAAATATGTCGATAGCCGAGCAGGCGCGTCAGGTGCACGCCGTCAAGCGCGCTGAGAACGGCATGATTTACGACCCGGTGACCATAAAGCGCGGCAGCACCGTGAGAGATGCGCTTGCGATGATGGAAGAATACCATATCGGCGGTATTCCCGTCGTTGATGATGACCGTCGTCTTGTCGGGATTGTTACCAACCGCGACCTGAGGTTTGAACGGAATTTGAACCGACCGATTGATGACGTTATGACTTCCGAGGGGCTTGTGACCACCAATCAGTCCACCAATCTTGAGGAGGCCGCTCAGATTCTGCAAGAACACAAGATTGAGAAATTGCCGGTAGTCGATTCCGACGGTAAACTTATCGGTCTTGTGACATATAAAGATATCACTAAGGCCAAGGATAAGCCCAATGCCTGCAAGGATGCTCTCGGGCGTCTTAGAGTGGCAGCCGGCGTGGGTGTGACCAGCGACAGCATGGAGCGTGTTGACGCCCTTGTCGCTGCCGGTGTCGATGCTATTGTCATTGACACTGCTCACGGGCATAGCCGCGGTGTCGTTAGCGTCCTTCGCGCTGTTAAGGAAAAATATCCCGATATCGACGTGGTGGTTGGAAATATAGCTACGGGCGATGCTGCCCGCTATCTCGTCGAGAACGGTGCCGACGGTGTTAAGGTCGGTATCGGTCCCGGCTCCATCTGCACCACTCGCGTGATTGCCGGTGTGGGTGTGCCTCAGCTCTCCGCGGTGTATGATGTCGCTAAAGCGCTTGCCGGGACCGGCGTGCCGTTGATTGCCGACGGTGGCATTCGTTACTCCGGTGATATTGTCAAGGCTCTTGCGGCGGGTGGATATTCGGTGATGCTCGGCGGTATGTTGGCAGGTGTCGAGGAATCGCCCGGTGAGACGATTATTTACAATGGACGTAAATATAAGGCATATCGCGGCATGGGTTCGCTCGAAGCTATGGAAAAAGGGTCAAAGGACCGCTATTTCCAAGCCGGTGAGACCGATACGCGTAAGCTCGTCCCGGAGGGCATCGCGGCGCGTGTTCCCTATAAGGGGTCGCTTTATGAAGTGGTTTACCAGATGCTGGGCGGTTTACGCGCCGGTATGGGATACTGCGGTGCGCCTAACATAGATAAATTGCACGAAGCGAAGTTCACACGCATAACCAATGCCGGTGTGGCAGAGAGCCATCCTCACGATGTGGCGATTACGAGCGAGGCTCCCAACTATAGCTCGTCGCATCAATAAAATATGATGCCGGATTCATAAGTGACAAAGTCCTGCAGGCCGCAACCGTCGGGTTGTTACTTGCGGGACTGTGTCTTGCTGTCGGCAGCTGCCGGTCTTATTTGATGTCCGGTGTTATAATAAACTCCCCATGAGTTTCGTTATTGATTTGTAGTATTGTATAAAATTCAAACTTAACTAATATCTTTTATCCCGCGTGTTGGCGGTGACATGAAAATAAAGACAGTATGAAAAGAAAAATTCTGTTAGTTGCGCTTGCGATGGCGGCTATGGCTACGGTTGAGGCGAAGAAACCTTCCGACCCCATTCTCATGACCGTAAATGGCAAAAAAGTTCCTTTAAGCGAATTTCAATACCTTTATAACAAAAACAACACTCAGCAAGCTGAGAAACAGTCAATTGACGATTATGTTGATATGTTTATCACTTACAAGCTGAAAGTTGCTGATGCCGAGGCTGCCGGGATTGACACTACGGCTGCGTTTCAGAAAGAGTTCATCGGATATCGCAATGATTTGGCGCGCCCCTACTTGCGCGACACCGTTGTCTACAATAAGCTGATAGCCGAGGCTTATGACCGCATGAAAGAAGATGTCGACGTGAGCCACATCATGGTTCCCCGTGGCGAGACATCTGATTTAGACTCTAAGAACGCTGCCATGCTCGACAGTTTGCGCACCGCCATCATCAACGGCGCTGATTTTAATGAGCTGGCACTGAAGCATTCGATTGACCCGGGTGCGAAGCGCAACAAAGGTCACATGGGGTGGATGTCGGCGAACCAATACCCCTATTCATTTGAACTAACTGCCTATAACACGCCTGTTGGTGACATATCGCCGGTGATTCAGACCGATTTTGGCCATCATATTGTAAAGGTTCACGGCCGTCGCCCGGCGCGCGGAGAAGTGCTTGTGCAGCATATACTCAAACTGACGCAGGGTAAGACTGAGGTCGAAGCCGCAACGCAAAAGGAGGCTATCGATTCGATTTACACGCTGTTGAAAAACGGAGCTGATTTCGATTCATTGGCGATTGCGCTTTCTGAAGACCCCGGGTCGGCTCGCAATGGGGGTAAACTCCCGTGGTTTGGCCCCGGCCGAATGGTGCCCGAATTTGAGAATGCTTCATTTTCCATCATGAATGGGGAAATTAGCGCCCCGTTTGCCACAAGCTATGGCTACCACATCGTGAAACGCCTTGATTGGAAAGGGGTAAAACCTTTCAACGAGGCTAAAGACGCCATTATCGGCACGATGAACCACGATATGCGCAGCAATATGCCTGAGGAGGCTAAATTGAAAGAACTCAAAAACGCCTACAAATCCGAGCTGAACAAATCGACTCTCGCTATGGTGACTGACGAAATCAAAGCCCATGGTCAGCTCGATTCGGCTGTAGTCGACAAATTCCGCAACAGCCGGGCCCCGCTTCTGTGTGTCGGTAAGAAAGTGATTCCGCTGTGCGACGTTATCGGCGAGGTGCCGCTCTATACTGTTGCCAAGGCTGAGAGCGGTGTGTCAATCGTGACCGATGTTTTCAATAAAGCCCTTGACAAAGCCACTATCGAGGCTGAGCGTGAGGCGCTTGTCGATAAAAATCCCGATTATCGCAATCTTGTAAACGAATATCGCGACGGTATGTTGCTTTTTGAGGTTAGCAACCGGAATGTTTGGGACAAAGCTTCTAAAGATAAGGAAGGCCTGGAAGCCTACTTCAAGGCAAACCGCTATAAATACAATTGGGAAGCCCCTCACTTCAAAGGATATATCGTGTTTACCCCCAACGACTCTTTAGAGACTGCCGTCAAGAGCTATATCGCGGCTAATAATGTTACAGCCGACTCGATAAACACCGTTATGCGCCGTGAGTTTGGCCGCGATGTAAAGGTTGAGCGAGTGATTGCGGCTAAAGGTGACAACGCTATTGTCGACGCTGTCGCTTTCGGTGGCGAAAAACCCGCTTCTACAGGCAAATGGACCAACTATTTCGCGTTTGAAGGACGTGTGGTAGCCTTACCCGAGGAAGCCGCGGATGTTCGCGGCGCGGTCATCACCGACTATCAAGCCAAACTTGAGAAGGAGTGGATTGAATCGCTCCGCGCCAAATATCCGGTGAAAGTCAATACAAAACTCCTCAAGAAATTGAAATAACCGGCTCTTTGCAATCGCATTTGCCGAAAAGGCGCGACCCACTCTTTGACGGGTCGCGCCTTTTCGCTGTCAGACACTTCGCCGCAATGGCTCTTGACTTGCACATAAGTTAATCAGGGATAAAAAATATTGCTTTTTACGATAAATTCTTATAATTTTGCAGTCGCAGACCGCAAGCAGAGGCCCGGTCACGGGGCAAAGCGGGCGGGACTGCGATAAATATTT
>CAZFNR010000015.1:0-39100 GCA_964520525.1 uncultured Muribaculaceae bacterium | reverse complement strand
ATTTTTAATATAAAAAGCGTGCAATAATCATCTTGCCTACTTATGCTTCAAATTACCGCTTATATTTCTCACTATAAGCGTATAATCAGTCGATTTGACGCAACAAGTGGCCTGAGAGAATCTCGCCGCCGCTCACCTTCTTAAAGGCAGTCGCTCCGAAATCGGCGCCATATGCCATCTCCTCGCTTGCCATATAGCGGTTATCCCAGATGCGGCCGGCCATCGCCTTGACAACGGCTACACGTTTGTAAACCATCTTGCCATCTTTTTCTTGCGCTTCGAGCACTTCAAATTTCGACTCAGGCGTGATGCCTTCTTTCAGCCCAATCTGCGAGGTTATCATCCCCTTTTCAGAAACCATAACCGGCGCTTTGATGCGGAATTGGTCATATTTCTTCTGCAAGTCGGCCACATTCTCGTCAAGAGCGCGCTGGCAGGCTTTGCGTATCATCAGTTCAGGCTTTTCCTCGTTGATACCCATAAATGACGTGCGCCCACCTTTTGAAACGACACTGCCCACATATTCAAGACGGAATTTGCCGCGGTTGCCGTCGAAAGCCGTGCTTTTCGCCGCGTTTTCCCCATCCGAATAGTAATTGGTATAGAAATCAATGCTCGAAGCTTCGTCCCACACAAGACGGTAAAGATAGGTGGTGATTTTCACCGAAAATCCTTTGTAAGAGCTGATGATGTCGCTGGTGTTCTTCATGACCGAGTTAACTTCTCTGCTCGACGCGCCGCCCGCGGCCATAATTCCGCCCATGACAGCCGAGCCGATTGCCGCCCATTTCCGCGAGCGTTCGGCTTTGTCGACATAGGTGAAATCGTGCATCAGCAGGTAGGTGTTGCCTATAAGGTCTTCGCCGGCATCCTCGAGCATCGCTTTTCCGCGAGCCGAGCGCATAGCAAGCTCATGGTCAAAAGCCGACGCATCATAGTAACCGCGCGATTTCACCAACGCCATATCGCACACCCCCGTGAACTTGTCGCGGTTGAACCAACGGCCTATCAGTCGGCTCGCCATGACGTTGTCGGCGACAAACGCATTGACCTCCGACTCGGCGGCTTTCTTGTCGGGATGGTTGACGACTCTCACACTGAGGTTGTGGTCATTATACTGGTCCGACACGGGGATTTGCAGAAATTGTGTTTCCATCTCATCGGCATATTTCTCGCCGCTATGTTTAATCATAATGTTGCACAACGACAAGCGGCGGTAGCGGTTTTCAGCCTCGGGGGCCTGCCCCCACACTTGGAGTGTGAACGCTGTTGCCAAGAGCAACGTATAGTATTTAACGTGTTTCATCTCTTTTGCGTTTTTAATAGTCCCACATTGATGATTCGATTTTGTCGGAAATCAGCCCTTTGTTGCGGTCAGGGTTGTTGTAGAGTTTTAAACGGTAGGTATCAAACTGCCCCCAGCGGCTTTTGCCCGACGCGAGAAGCATTCTATATGCCTCGGCGGCCAGAGCCGACGTGAACTCCGTCGGGATTATCAGATTGCCGTCGGTGTCGATGACTCCCACCGAATCGTCACCATTTCCGGCCAACGCTACGCCCGGGAAGTCTTGATTGACGTGGCGCAACCATTTGTATTTTCCTGACACTGTGCTGTCAGAGCTGATTTTGAGCAACATCCAACCGGGGTTGTCGCCGCTCTCGTCGGTCACCCACATATAGTCGCCCGCACACTCTTTGCGGGTCACGGTGTTGGCCCAGCGACACGCCACCACTTGCTTCCCTTTTTGGTCGATAAGGCCCCACCCCTCGGCGGTCTTGACATCGGCAAGACCGTTAAAAAACGATGTGCCCATTTCATAGGTTGGCTTGATAATCCACTTGCCATCGGTGCCGACATATCCGGCCTTGCCCGACGCTTTGGGGATGCATAGCATATAACCGTCAGAGGGGGGGAGCAGACGGAACTGCGTCGCAGGCAGCACCTCCTTACCGGTATGGTCGATTGCTCCCGAGGTGCCGGCCGCGCTGACAACGATGTGCAGACCCTCGCGGCGGGGATAAATCTTATTATATGTTTTGGAGATTGCGTTGCCGTTGACATCAATCAGGCACATGCCTGATTGAGAGTCAAACTCGACCACTGCCGAGCCATCCTCAAAAGTCCAAGCGTTATAGAACGGCTTTTTAAACTGCAACTTGCCCGTAGCGACATTGTGATAATTGTATTTACCTTTAAGATTCACCAACGCAAGACCTTCGCCGGGATAAAAAGCGTTGTTATATTTCCCGGCGGGCACAAGCAACTGACCGTCAAGGCTGTAAACACCGTTTTTAGCTATCCCGTCTTTGTCTGACATAAAGTAGCCCACGGCATTCTCATCGAGCTTGCTGAACGGCATTGTGTTCAACGCCTGGCGAGCGTGCAAGCAGTGTGACCCCGACTCCAATTCAAGGCGGCGGAGTGTATAGTTCAATTTTTCAAGATACTCACTTTTTGGGGTATAGACATAGCGGACAAACACGCCAACGGTCTTGAACTTCGCGGGAACAATCACCTTGCCCGTCTTATCGATGATGCCATATTTGCCGCCGAGACACACCCACGCATGACCGTTAGCGTTAAAAGCACCGACCGAGCTGTAACGGCACGGGGCGACAAACTGCATCGTCTCGTCGATATAGCCGTAAAGCGAGCCTTTTTTCACATAGGCCACACCGCCGTTGAAAGCGCCGACCTCGTCATACTCGGGTTTGAGCAAAATGTTGCCCGAGGTGTCTATGAAACCATATTTCTCGCCCGAAAGCACCCCGTCGCGATACTTGCCACCGATCGCCACGCGATAGATGCGTTCGCCGTAGTTATCGATGATGTTATACTTAGTGGGGAGCAGTTCGCGGCCATCCTCGCCGACGACCCCCAACAATTCTTTCTTCGCCACGATAGCCACGCCATTGGAAAAACTGCGAGCTTCGTCATACTTGTAGTCGATGACTACCGCGCCACTCTCGTCGACGTAACCCCACTTCCCTTTGGCATTTTGCTGTGGAGTCAAGTCACCCGCCGCAGCGTCAAACGATAACAGCAAACCTGCCGCTATCGCCCACCGGGTGATACGGTTATTACTTCTCATACGGAATTAAGATGTTTTGGTTTTTGTTTGTTGATTGATTTCGTGTCAAATGAGGCTCAGATGTGTATCACCTGAGCCACATAAGGTTGGTTGTCGTTGGTTGCTGACCGTTACCAAAGGCTACACCGACTGCACGAGCGGCCTCGATGCGACGCTTTTCAAGTTCGACCGAATCGTGGTACTTCTCACGCAACTCAAAGTCGCGGTCGCTCTTGACCGAGGCTTTGATTTCGGCAGCGAGCTTCTGGGCTCCGGCATAAGCCGACGACTCTGTATCGATTTGCACCAAGTTGGCGAAAGCGAGCGTCGCACCATGCTCATTAGGCGAGCGCGACCACTCGGCTTGGGCTACCGTCAGCAACTTCGCCCCGACATAGTCTATATAGTTTTGATAAGCCTTGTCGACAAGCGGTGCCACCTTGCCGTAGCCCTTGCAGCACTCAGGTACCTGTGTGAGCAAGTAAAGGGCTTCGTCATAGTGGTGGAGCGAACTGGCGCGCTCGGCGCGCTCGACAATCGACGGGTAGTTTTTATCGTAGTAGTCGAAGATTTTACCGGTAGCCTCGTTGACAAACGCCGCCACCTCGCTATTGCGCGAATTGATAGCGCGCATGGCGTTGATAAAAGCCCGCTCGGTCGACGTGCCGACTCCGCGCAGCTCGAATGTCTTCATCGCATAGATGGTGTGGTCGTTGACGTTCCCGGCATAGAGGGTCAGCACGGTGTGCAGTGCCGTCTGCGCGGGCGGGCCGGGCAAAACATCCTCCTGGATGTGATTAAACTTACCGGTAATGAAGAAGTTGCTTCCCGACACATCAGCCACGATACCGCTTTGGGTCGCGGACTGAGCCAAACGGGTAGTCAAATACTGCAACGCGGCCTCAGGCACGTTTTCTGATTGCGGTGCGGCAAGCACCGCCACGTTTAATTCGCAGTCGGCAGCCGTAGCAATCGCCGGGACAGCCGCCAACGATGCAACAAGCATTATGTTTCTGAAATGTGCTTTCATAATTGCGATAGTTATTTTTCGCCAAGGACTATATCAACACGTCCCAAGCCTTTGGTCAAAATTTTAGCAGTGATGTTGTAGGGCGCTTTAGCGAGATACTTACGCAAAGCGTTGCCGAAGTGGCGAGTGTCCATCGGCATTCCATTCTCGCGGTAGAGCGGTATTCTGACTTGCTCGAAAGCCATGCGTGTTTCGCCTGCGTCGGTCAAGTTATAACGGTGGTTGACTGTGTTTTCGGCCATCCAGTTGTCGATAACTTCGGTCAACTCTATGCCGTCATACTCATCCTCAAGCGTCAACCCCGAACCGTTGTCAAACACTCTGACATTGAGCGCTACCTCGCGGCCGTTCTCCACTAAGTCGTCGAAGTGGGCTTGCAGCTGAGAGATGAAGTTGTCCATGTTTTCAAGCACCGCCTCTTCGAGCAGCACAGGTGTCTCGGCTGAAAACGACTGAGGGCCGGTGCCTTGCGCAGCCGCTATCTGTTTGTTGGTATAAGCGTCGAGACCGCGCAGAGTGTAAGTTACCGACTTTTTAGGGCCTACAGGGTTGATTTTCCACGCCAATTCGACGAGAATGTCGGCTTTGGCGCGTGACATGACGCGTTCGAGCGGAGTCTCGGCGAGCGTCGCACCCGACGTTTTGCTGACGGTCATCGCATCTTCAACGCTGCTGCGGTCAATATCCTTGATGGCCGAAGCCATATCTTTGAGCGGAAACCCGCGTTCAGCCATCAGCTCGCCAATTTTGGTAGTGACATTGAGCAGGTCGAGGTCTTCCTGATAGGCTCGTTGATAGTCGGGAGTTCTGACGGTGCGCCCCTGAAGCTCTTGCTCTTCCATGTAGCCGTTGGCTATGCACCAAGCGTCGGCGGGAATCACCATCAATGTCGGTTTCTTGGCTTGTGCCGATGCCGACGAAGCCGACAACAGAGCCACTATAGCTATAACTACTGTAATCAAGTTACGTTTCATGATTTTTTGCGTTGGTTAGGATTATAGGTCAATAAGATTGTCGTCGGCGAGACGTTTCTTCAGTGCCGCGCGGTCAACCGTCAGCACAACGCCCCATGCCTCCTGCGAAGTGCCCGAGGCATTGATGCGAGATGTGCGCTTCTCGTCGAGTTTCACATATTTGGCGTAAGCACCGCCTTTTTTGAAAAAGGCGTTGAAATAGTCTTCATAGAGTTCGCGGGCGTTAGCCTGATTGACAAGCGGACGCTTGTCGCAGTCGCCGCCTGAGTTTATACCCTTGAATATCACCGTCTCTACGGCATTGCGTTTAGCGTTTTCGATAGCGTCTGATTTGCTGTTGCCCTTGCCCCACGAGCGCAAAGTCTGCGTGCCGTCATGGTTGGAGCCTAAGCAAACGACTTCAAACTTTTGGACAGAAGCATACTCGTCCGACACCGCCGTCGAACTTTTGCATCCTCCCAAGCTCAACGCCGCAACAGCCAACGCCGTTAATAATAAATTTTTCATCATAGTCTCGATTAAATGGATTGGTTAAAACTCATAGCCCAATTTGAGGGTTATGAACGAACAGAAAATGTGGTCAGGGTCGATTTCATACATTTCGACTCCCTGCTCGCCCGCAACCGGTTTAGCATCGCCGGCCCGGCGTATTTGCTGGCCCATATAGCCTATCGACGCCACAAACGCCGAGCGTGCCTGACCGACGCGGATTCCCACCGTGGGGCGCACCATAAATCCGTCGGGGAACGTGCCGCCACAGTCGACTGACCAAAACGGCACAACGTCGCGATAACCGCTCTCGATGAAGTTTCCGCGGAGGTTGACAAAGAGCGGCATACCCCAATGATGGGCCGAGTAGCGGGCATCATCGTGATAATAGATGCGCGCGCCTATGCCGAGACCCGCTCTCAGATACTCCGAGAATCGGTAACCTCCGGTCGCGGCGACCTCCGAGAAACCCATATTGTCGCGGCCTGAATCGAGCGACCAACCGGTCGCAACCTCGCCGCTCATGAAAAAGCCCGTCTGATAAGTTTCATAATCGTTTTGCACCGGCGACGCCTCTCCCTGCTCGGTGGGCATCTTCACTTGACGCTTGGGAACCGACTGAGCGTCGACCCCGATAACTGTCGCCGCGGCCGCCAGCATGACGGCAGCGACCATCTTGAGTCGCATATTCATAGATGTTAAATTTTAGAATGCTGAATTAAGCCCTTTTATCACGCCTGCCTCTTCAAGATACTTGTGCAGTGCCTCCTTGCGCACAGTCACTATGGCTGATACGCTATACTCCTTCTTGCTCGACTTAACCATCGTGCGCGAACCGCCGACAGTCGATGCGTATGACGCTGCCGTGCCGTTCTCGTCAAAAAAGGCTTTATAGAAATCAGCGTGCTGTGCCTCATTGGCTGCCGTGCCTGCGAGCGGCTTTTGAGACTGGCGTTTCTCGCTGTTCGAGAATCCGCGGAACAACACCCCATGGACCGCGGCGCGACGCAAATCGGCATCTTTCAGATTTTTATCCTTGGTGATAACAGTGATTTTTACCAAATACTCACCTTGTGCCGCTGTGCCCGCTCCGGCGATTTCATAATTGAAATTATTGTCGGCCTTCTTTTTTGAATAGGCGGGTACAACGGCCAACAACAACGCTAAAATTGTAAATAATAATTTTTTCATAGCAATCGATTGTTACTTAATTTTACAAATATACGCAAAACTTCAACGAGCGTGAAGAATTTATAACTTAAATTTAGTTAATGCCAAAATTCAACAGCGCATCACTCCACCAAAACGAGATAAGATTTTCACGCGGCCTCACTTCTCAATCCGGCTCTATTTCGTTAACTTTGCGAAATATCAACAAGTCCTTGGAAAACAATGTGGGATTTCTATAAATACAGAGTGGGAGGGTTTGCCGCGGCAACGCTCCTCGTCACCACCGCGATGACCGCCTCAGCCGACAGCGGCTGGGATGGGCTGCGGGGAAAAGAACTTCTAGAAGCCGTCGGAGCGTCATGCCGTCCGACCGGCTTGAGAGAGTCGCTGACATCACCCGGCGGGGTGTGGGAAGCGTTCAGAACCACCGACGCATTGACCGTCGGCGATGTCGACAACCGTTTCTCCGACGACAAGGCAGAGTTCCCCGCCGACGGACATTCAGCCCCGCCGACGATGGAAGCCGTTGCCATACTGCCGCCACAATGGTGGGGTGTGTCGATGGCCGACGGCGCGCCACAGAGCCGCGACCTTCACAATCTGATGCCCGCGCCCATCGGCACAGGCGACGTGAAAAGAAACTACCCCCCGGGGAAAGTAACCAAAGCAACATTTGACAACGGAGTATGGAAGGCTGGCAGCGGACTCGTCGACGGCATCGAGATTAATATGTACCAACCCCCGCAAGGCTATGAGGGCGACTTCGCTCGGGCTGTGATGTACATGGTGGCGGCGTACCCATGCGATTTCTGGAAAAACCTCGGCGAAAACTTTATGTCCGACAATTTCCCCATATTGCAACCCTGGGCGGCGCGCCAACTGATGGCATGGCACAACTCCGACCCCGTTAGCGAACGGGAGCGGAGGCGCGACGAAGCCGTGGCGGCGGTGCAGGGGAACCACAACCCGTTTGTAACCAACCCCGCTTTGGCCGACTACATCTGGGGAGAGAAAGGGGGACAGCCATTCGCCCCCGACACCCCTCAACCGACACCAATCAGAGCATACTATTCCCTCTCCGACCCGCGCATAGACCTTTATTCCCCCCACATCCCCCAAGATGCGCGGTGGAGCGTCGACGGCACAGCTGTGACCGCCGACTATCTCGTGCCGGCAACCCTCGGCGCGGGAACGCATGAACTGCGATTCTCAGCCGACGGCATTGAGGGAAAATTAAAAATCATAGTGCGATGAAGACAATGCGACTCTTTTTGTGCATCCTCCTGATTTCAGCCCTGACGTGGAGCTGCGGAGATTCCGACCCTGAGCGCGAACGACAGCCAATCCCCACAATAAACCCCGGCTTGATATATGTGGAGGAAGGCTCTACAGCCGACGCGCGGGTACTCGACGCGAATGATGTGGTTATTTCAGAAAACAGCCGCCCCGACCTGTTTGACGCCCGGCTAAACGGTCACGTCATCACAATCAGCGGAATATCGCCGGGAGAAGGGGAACTGACGCTCCTCGCCGACGACACCCGCCTGACGCTGACAGTAAAAGTGACACCCCGCGATATTGACGACAGTTACGATTTCTCCCCCGAACTGGCCGACAGCCGCTCCCGTTTCACATCCGACCTACTGACGATGGTCTACGACGACAACCCAGGCATAATCGTCACGCGCCACAGCGACGGTCGGATAGAGATGCGCGACCTCGGTAGCGGCGACAACATCACGTTCAATCCCGCAGGCGACTCCGAGGGGGCGTTGGAGCAAGCCACGTTAACGATAAACGGCGCTGCTACGCCGCTCGAGAGCTGCACGTTGCAACGCCGTTGTGAGAATGGCGACCGATGGTATTCGATGCGTCGGCGAGGAGCCGAAACCCATACCGTCATCGTCGTCACCGACCTTTAGCGACGGATGCCGGGCGGAGGGCCGCCGGGACCGCCGGGGCCGCCGGGACCGAATCGACGGGCACTGCGGCTCTGCGGTTCGTTGCCCTTACCGAATGTGTTGAATTTATAGGTGAATGTCACCATGAAGTAACGAGTGAGCGAGTTGTAGCTCGTGTCGTCAATATAGTTGGCGGTAACGGTGCGGCTCACGTTTGACTTCTGTTGCAACAAGTCATAGACTTTGAGAGCCACGGTAGCCGCTTTGCCTGCCATGAACTGATAAGAGATTGAGCCGTTCCACATCCAATAGTTGGAGTCAAATCCGGCAGCGTAGCCCGACGTGCCTGTATAGCTGACGTCGGTGGCGAGGACAATGCCGAATGGGGTGTAATATGTGCCGTTAAACCTGCCGCCATAGGTGTGGACATCGGGAGTGGAGATTGATTGGATAGAGTTCCATGTCGTCTGCAAGCTATAAAATGGGCGCAATTCGAGTTCGACGTTTTGCGGTCGCCAAGCTATCGCCGCGCTCTCATTGAGGCGGAGAGACGAGCTCGTGTTGCGCAAATCATTGTTAAAGCCGACGTTATGGTTGAACATAGAGAAGAAGTTGTTGGTAAACGTCCAAGCTTTGTTGCGCAATGGCATTGAGAACATATTCATCACCCGGAGGCTCCACACGCCGTTGACGTTGGTATAGGTCGTTGTCTGCCCACCCGTCGCAGGGTTGTAGCTTGTGCGCGAAACGATAGAATTTTGTGCCATTTGCGCATCGGCCATCACCATGATAGAGCGTTGCTTCTCGGCGTTGAAGTCTTGGAAGCGGAGGCGCATATAGTGGGTAAATGTCGGGTCGAGGTCAGGATTACCGACTACTATACGCAGCGGATTTGAGTAGTCGGCTACCGGCTGCAATTGTGTCATCGACGGCTCAGAGCTGCGCCCGCGGTAGTAGATGAAAAGCGAGCGGCTTTTGCCAAGTCGGTAGCGGTAGTTAAGAAATGGTGCCACGTTCCACACCCAGCGTTTGGGGATGTCTTTGTTGCCATCGACAAGGTTGCGGCTCTTTGACATCGAGGGTACCAACGATAAACCGGCATCGAGGCTATATTTATTTTTGACGCGCTTATAGCCGATGCGTATATTTTGGGTGAAGAAGTCGTTGCGGAAACTGTTGCTGAGCGAGTCAACGTAGGCAAGGTCGGGATTGATGATTGGCAATCCATCGGGAGAGAGGGTCACGTCGCGGTCATAGACAAGTTTGTCGGCGTTGTTCCAGCGGTAGGCAAATTGGTAGGCAAACGTCAAGAAATTGCCGTTTTTCACATCACCCAACGGCTCGGTCCATGTGGCGCGGGCTTGGATACGGTTGTTCCATGTGTGCTCGTCGCCATATTGGTCGTAGGCGTCGATTGAGTCATTGAGCAGATAGAACAGGTTTTCAGAGAACGTGTTGCTGCGCTCGGTGACATCGCTGAACGAGTAGCGGAGATTAAGCGAATAACTGCGACCGCGGTGATGCTTGAAGTTATGGTTGAAAATGGCGTTACCGCTCACTTCATAGGAATCGCCCTTGGAATTAATCGAGTTGAAACTACGCGTCACCGGCGAGCGGAGCATATCACCGGCGAGGTTGAGCGTCGAGTCGATGCTCTCGCTATTGTTGTGGTTAAACGAGAACCGCGGACGGAAATCAAACGAGTTGAACGAGTCGGGTTTCCACTCGACGCGGAAGTCGGCACGGAGGTTGTGCCCCTTGTCGCGAGCCATCGAACCGCTTTCGGCATACGAGGCCGAATCGGTAAATAGGTACTGACGGTTTTGGAGCTGACGGGTGTCGCGGTCAGAGTGGGAGTACATGACATCGCCGCCAACACGGAATATCTCTTTATTGCCGACGTTAAAGTTGACGCCAAAGCGTTGCGATGTGTTTATACCTCTGTCTGAGCCGAATCGGCGGAAACGGTTGCCATTACCGTCGGTGAAACCGAGGTCGTTGGTATTGTTAGCGCCGCCGAGCAGTGTCAACTGGTTGTCGTTCCAAAAACGGTTGATGTTGAAGGTGGTTTGGTAGCGGTCATCGGTGCCGTATCCGGCTTCAACTGTGCCAAACCAACCGTTTTTCATCCCTTTTTTGACTGTTAGATTGATGACTGTCTCCTCCTCGCCGTCGTCAACGCCCGTCATACGAGCCAGGTCACTCTTGCGGTCGACCACTTGCAGCTTGTCTACCATATTGACAGGCAGGTTTTTAGAAGCCACTTGGGGGTCATCAGAGAAAAACTCCTTGCCGTCGACAAGAATTTTGGTCACTTCACGGCCGTTGGCGGTGATTTTGCCATCGGTGCCGATTTCAACGCCGGGAAGGCGTTTCAGCAAATCCTCGACCACGGCGTTTGGCTGTGTTTTATAGGAATCCGCATTAAATTCCACCGTGTCTTCCATCACTTTTACCGGTGTCTTGATGCCGACTACTGTCGCCTCCTTGAGCATAACGGCCGACTCGTGCAAAGTGATTGGCGGAACCTTGACCGAGCCTTCTCCGACTGTCACATTACGGTAGGCCGTGACATATCCCAAATAAGAGACCGACACGATATATTTCCCGGCTTTCAGGCCGTCGATGATGTAGTTGCCGTGGAGATTGGCTGCGGCTCCTTTGACATAAGAGCTGTCGCGAGCCATGAGCAACCTCACGGTAGCATCCGGCAAGCCCTCGCCCGCCTCATCTCTGACCACTCCGCGCAGAGAAGCGGCTTGACCCACGGCAACCGAAACAGTCAATATTATGACAGTCAATATCTTTTTCATGAAAAAGCGAATATTGATGGATTTTTTTGTTAAAACACTATAATAGACAACATTTTGTCTGATAAGTTTAATCTGCCACGATATTTCTGCTCCATAATAGTTGTTAAAATTCCGATTTAACCGTAATTTTATCCGATTTTTGGTTATTCAAATAAAGGTCACTATATTTGCTTTGCATTATAATCTAACAGCGTTTATGAAATTCAGTCTGAAATATAAGTTAGTTCTGTCGGTCATAGCGTTGAGCGTTATGACAGGATGCGTGCCGGTGGCAGAGACCTACACTGTCGATTACTATCCGATTGACTACTATGGCCCGATTCTCCCCCCGGCTGTGCCGCTCGACCCGCTCCCCCCGGCTCCGCCTAAACCGTCACCGGCTAAACCGCAACCAGCACCGCCCCACAACCCCCCATCCCCGGGGCACCAGCCCGACGGGCAACGCCCGGGCGGCGGCAACAACCACCATCCCGGCGGCAACGGACACCGTCCCGGCGCAGGCGCGCGACATTGATGACAATCCTAACCCTCCCCCGATTTGAACCAAGCCTTCAATGCAGAGTGGAACGGTGACGAGTCGCAACGCTACCAACGCCAGATGCAGCTCCCCGAGATAGGAGAGCGCGGCCAGTTGCGGCTGCGCTCATCGCATCTGCTCATAATCGGAGCGGGAGCGTTAGGCTCAGCGGCAGCATATTATCTCACTGCCGCCGGTGTCGGTCGACTGACCATCGTCGACGGCGACCGCGTGGACTACTCAAACCTGCAACGCCAGATACTCCACTCCACCGCCGATGTCGGACGGCTGAAAGTGGAATCGGCTCGCGACAAGCTGACCGCGCTCAACCCCAATATCGCAATAGAGACCGTAGCGGAGATGTTTGACCGCGACAACGCAGCGGCGCTGCTGCGCGACACCGATTTCGCAATCGACGCTACCGACAACCACGAAGCAAAATTTCTGATAAATGACATCTGTGTCGCAGACGGAACCCCGTTCAGCATCGGAGCCATTTCCCGCTTTAGCGGACAAGCGACAACATGGGTTAAAGGAGCGCCGTGCTACCGCTGCCTTTTCCCCGACCCACCCGCCAAAGAGCCTTTCGCGGGACCATTCGGGGCTGTGCCGGGGGTTGTCGGCTCAATCCAAGCCGCCGAGGCCATCAAATTTGTGACCGGCGTTGGCCAACTGCTGACCGGCCGACTGCTGACCATTGACCTGCTGACCATGCAGTTCGCGACCATCCCGTTCCGTCACGACCGCTCCTGCAAATGCTGCAGCAGGCAATAAACCGCAACTCGCAATCGTTAAGTATAAGATGAAAAATACCCGATGGACCAGTTTGTTGGCGGTATCGGCGACCATTCTGACGGCGGTCGCCTTTTCGGCGTGTTCCCTGAAAAAGAACACCGCCGCAAGCCGCAGCTACACTGCGTTCATCACCCGCTACAACATCTATTTCAACGGCGACACTCACTACAAAGAGACTTTGGCCGAGATGGAACGGGCCTACGAGGACGACTACTCGCAGATGGTGTTCATGCATCCGGTCGAAGCAAAGTCTGACCCCAAAGCCCCTCAACCCACCGGCGACTTCAACCGCTCGATAGAGAAAGCGCAGAAAGCCATACAGTTGCGCTCGATAAAGAAACGCCCCGCGAAAAAATCGGGAAAAGCCAACGACCCCGCCTACAAAGCGTGGATGAAACGCGAGGAATACAACCCCTTTCTTCACAACGCATGGCTGATGATGGGCCGCGGACAATACTACAACGGCGACTTCCTCGGCGCGGCTTCGACATTCTTCTACATCTCAAAACACTTCAAATGGCTCCCAAACACCGTCACCGAGGCCAATCTATGGCAAGCGCGCAGCTACTGCGGTCTCGACTGGCTTTTTGAAGCGGAGACTATCATCAAACGCATCAAACCCGAGGAACTGACAAACAAGACGCTGAAAGGGCTGTACAACCACACCTACGCCGACTGGTGCATACGCAGCAAAGAATATGAAAAATCAATACCTTATCTGAAAGAGGCCATACACTATGCCAAAGGACCGCAGAAGACTCGTCTAAACTTCCTGTTAGGGCAGGTTTACTCCCGTCTTGGCCGCAAGAACGAAGCCTACGAAGCGTTCAAGAAAGCAGGAAGCGCGTCAAGCGCTTCATACCGCACCAAGTTCAACGCGCGCATCAAACAGAGCGAAGTCTACTCCGGCGAAAACATCGAGCCTGAAGTCAAAGCGCTAAAACGCATGACCCGCTATGACCGCAACGCCGAATACTTAGACCAGGTATACTACGCCATTGGCAACCTCTATCTGAGCCGCGGCGACACATTGAAAGCCATCGACAACTACAAGCTCGCTGCCGAAAAGAGCAAACGCAACGGCATCGACAAAGCAATTAGCCAGATAACGCTGGGACAACTTTACTACACACGACACGAATATGACCTCGCGCAACCTTGCTTCGCCGAGGCTCTGCCTCTGCTCCCCGAGGACTACCCCGACTACGATCTGCTCAAACGCCGCTCCGACGTGCTCGACGAACTCGCCGTCTACGCCCAAAATGTCACACTTCAGGACTCGTTGCTGCGACTGTCGGCAATGAGCGAAGAGGAACGGATGAACGTTATAAACAAAATCATCGACGACCTCAAAAAGAAGGAAAAAGAGGAAGCCGAGGCTGCCGCACGCGAGGAATATCTCGCGGAGCAGGCCGCCAAAGGCAACTCGCTCAACTCTTCCAACGCTCCGAAAACCTTCACACTCAACAGCGACGACTCTTGGTATTTCTACAATACCGCAACACGCAACGCCGGCAAAACCGACTTCCAAAAGCGGTGGGGAAGCCGCAAACTTGAAGACGATTGGCGACGACGAAACAAATCGTCGTTTGACATGAACGAGTTCAGTTCCAACGGCGGCGGCGACGGCGACGACGAAGACGCAAAGGACTCCGAAG
This sequence comes from uncultured Muribaculaceae bacterium, assembly GCA_964520525.1. GTDB lineage: Bacteria > Bacteroidota > Bacteroidia > Bacteroidales > Muribaculaceae > JAJPXC01. The sequence continues at coordinate 24,682 of CAZFNR010000015.1, read as the reverse complement.
AGGAGAGCCAGGAAACATCGCCGGAAACACAAGAGGAAAAGGAGGCCAAAGAGCATGAAAACGACCCCCACTTCCCCGAGTACTACCTGAAACAGATTCCGGCAACAGACGAGGAGCGCATGGTGTCGAACGACGTGATTCAAGAAGGACTCTACAACATGGGGGTAATACTGAAAGACAAACTTGAGGACTTCCCGGCCGCAGCAAGCGAGTTCGGACGGCTGCTGTCACGCTACCCCGACAATGTTTACCGCCTCGACACATACTACAACCTCTATCTGATGTATATGCGCGAGGGGAACACAGCCGACGCCGAACGCTACCGGCAGCTCATCATCAACGACTTCCCCGACTCCAAGTACGGACAAGCGATGCGCGACCCGCGCTATATCGACAACCTCAAGGCGATGGGCTCACAGCAAGAGGAAATGTATGAACGAGCCTACGAGGCTTATCTATCCAACAACAACGACCAGGTCCACAACGCCTACAACGAGATGGTGGCAAAATTCCCCATGAGCAAGCTGATGCCAAAATTCATGTTCCTGCACGCGTTGGCCTATGTCACCGAAAAGAAACCCGAGGAATTCCAGTCCACGCTGAAAAGCCTGCTTGAACTATACCCCGAAACCGACATAACCCCGCTCGCCTCGTCATATCTCAAACAGATGGCACGCGGACGGCAGTTGCAATCGACAGGCTCCAATACGCGAGGTATGCTGTGGGACTTGAGACTGACCAACGACTCGACCTTGACAGGCGACCCCGACGCTCCCGCACAGTTTGAGCTGAACCCCGACAACGAACAATATCTCGTGTTGCTGTTCCCCACCGACTCCGTCTCGTCAAACCAATTGCTTTTCGACATCGCCCGACACAACTTCACTTCGTTTGTCGTCAAAGATTTTGACCTCGAACAGATGAACTTTGGACGGCTCGGATTGCTTATAATAAAGGGGTTCACCAATATGAACGAACTGAACCATTACCGCAGGGTGATGGCCGACGACGCAAAATTGCAAATACCCCGACAGGTGCGCCCTGTGATTATAAGCGCCAAGAATTTTGAAACGTTAATCAAGGAAGGACGTTCGTTTGAGGAATATTTCCGCTACCTCGAGGAGCAGAACTACCGCGAGGCTCAGGAAAATGTGCTGCCGCCCGAAGTGTTCGGCGAGCCGGAGACGCTTAAAGAAGCCGAGGACGCCCCCGCTCCCGAGACCGCGACCACCGATACCGGCGACAAAGACGACAGCGGCGACCTACCCGAACAATCACCCGACGAGAAACCGGCGACAGCGGCTGAGCCTGAAGCAAAACCGACCGAAAAGTCCGGATCTCCGGCAGCTCACGCCAAACCGGAGAAACCCGCCAAACCCGTCGAACCGGCTCCGGCGAAGCCCGCCACTTCAAAGTCTGAATTGCCGGAATATCCCGAAGGCTCGGAAGGCGACGACCCGCTCCTTGACAACCCTTAACACAAAGCGGCTATGAGCAGAAAAAACATCCTTTGGGCCGACGACGAGATAGACCTTCTGAAGCCCCACATACTGTTCCTGAAAAATAAAGGATATGATGTCACCACCGTCAACAACGGTCGCGACGCGCTTGAATTGGTCGAGGAAACCCCGTTTGACCTGATTATTCTCGACGAGAATATGCCGGGACTTACGGGGCTTGAGACGTTGGGCCGCATCAAACAGGCGGTGCCGCAGACTCCGGTCATCATGATTACCAAGAGCGAGGAAGAAAACATCATGGACCAGGCTGTCGGGAACAAGATTGCCGACTACCTCATCAAACCGGTCAATCCCAACCAAATACTGCTCTCCATCAAGAAAAACCTGCACAGCGACGAGCTTATTTCAGAGCAAGCCACGAGCGACTACCGGCAAGAGTTCGCCAAAATCGCCATGCAAATCGGCGAATGTTCAACCATGACCGACTGGCATGAGCTATACCGCAAACTGGTGTTCTGGGAAATCGAGCTCACGGCGACCGACACCGGTATGCGCGAGATGCTCGCGATGCAGAAGGCCGAGGCCAACACGGCGTTCTACAAATTTGTCAAACGGGAATACGGCAACTGGGTTTCGGGCGACGATTCTCAGCGGCCGCTCATGAGCCCCGACATTTTCAAGAAGAAAGTGTTCCCGATTCTCGATAAAGGGGAGAAACTGTTTGTGATTGTTATCGACAACTTCCGTTTAGACCAATGGTTAACGGTCAAACCGTTGTTGAGCGAATATTTCACCACCGACGAAGATGTTTATTGCTCCATCCTCCCCACCGCCACACAGTATGCACGCAACGCGATCTTCTCAGGGCTTATGCCGATACAGATAGCCCATATGTTTCCCGACCTATGGGTCGACGAGGATGAGGATGAGGGGAAAAACATCAACGAGTCACCTCTGATTGCAACACAATTTGAACGCTATCGACGCAAATGCCGGTTTTCATACCACAAAATAAACGATTCGGCGGGCGCCTCTAAGCTCATCAGAGAACTCAGCAACCTCGATGTCAACGACCTCAACGTGGCGGTGATTAATTTCATAGATATGCTGTCACACGCCCGCACGGAGTCAAAGATGATACGCGAACTGGCCTCGACCGACGCAGCCTACCGCTCACTCACCGAATCGTGGTTCCGCCACTCCCCCGCCCTTGACCTGTTCAAGCGGCTGGCAGAGAAAGGCTACAAGGTGATTCTAACCACCGACCACGGCACAATCAGGGTAGAAACCCCCATCAAAGTGATTGGCGACAAGAACACCAACACCAACCTGCGTTACAAAGTGGGAAAGAACCTCAGCTACAACCAAAAGCAGGTCTATGAGATAAAACGCCCCGAACAGTACGGGTTACCATCGCCCAACGTGTCGTCGGCATACATCTTCGCCGGGCAGCGCGACTTCTTCGCCTACCCCAACAACTACAACTACTATGTGCAATATTTCACGGGCACATTCCAGCACGGCGGCATCTCTCTGGAAGAGATGATTGTGCCGCTCATAACCCTCTCCCCGAAATGACCCTACCCAAAACCACCACACACCCCTCTGAATATGGAAAAACTGATAAAAATAAAGTCGATTGACGACATCGCCGCAGCCGCGCGCGAATTTGCCGCGCTGATGGGCGACGAAACAGTATATGCATTCTACGGCGAGATGGGAGCCGGCAAAACAACGTTTATCAACTCCCTCTGCCGCGAACTCGGAGTGGAAGATGACACCACATCGTCGCCATCGTTCGCCATCGTCAACGAGTACCGCTCAGACACCACGGCAGAGCTGATTTATCATTTTGACCTCTACCGCCTTGAGGATATCGAAGAAGCTCTCGACCTCGGCATCGAAGATTATTTCGACTCAGGCGCACTGTGCCTGCTTGAATGGTCCGAGCGCATCGAGCCGCTGCTGCCCGACGATGTCGTGAAAGTGAAAATCAGCGTCGACCCCGACGATGATTCCCGCTCGCTTCTCGTGGAAAAAGCCGACTGATGCCGCCCCTACCACCTACATACATCCCAATCGCCGAGGCGCAATCGACCAACACAGCCCTGCGTGAAGCGTTGGCGACCGACCCCGCTTTGCCCGCGGGCACGGTGGTCTACACCCACCGTCAGACGGCAGGACGCGGACAGCGCGGCAACTCATGGGAGGCCGAGCCGGGGATGAACGTGACCATGTCGATGCTACTGCGCCCCGGCGACGTCACCGCCCGGGAGCAATTCACGGTCTCGGAGCGCGTGGCTCTCGGGGTCGCGCGTGTCCTGAACCGCTACCTGCCCCCATCGACACCCGCCGAAGTGAAATGGCCCAATGATGTGTACGTAGGCGACAAAAAGATTTGCGGGATATTAATCGAAAACTCACTGAACGGCAATCGCATAGACTATTCGATTGCCGGAATCGGCATCAATGTCAACCAGACACGGTTTCGTTCGCCCGCGCCTAACCCCGTCTCGCTTACCATGCTGACAGGCTTGACGCTTGATGTTGAGGAGATGATGCGGCAAGTCGCCGACGAGATAACGGCTCTGTCGGCATGGGATAAAGCCGAACTTCACAAAATCTACCTCGCATCGCTGTGGAGACGCCGCGGCCTACACCCCTACTCCACCCCCGACGGCTACCGGTTTCTCGCCGCCATCGAGTCAGTCGCCCCCGACGGCTACCTGACACTCCTCACCGACAACGGCACCCTACGCCGCTTCGCCTTCAAAGAGGTCGCCGCAATCCTATAAGCCCAATACAAGCTAAAATTCACAACCAATATTATTAAATTAGGGTCATTCATCTAAAGGCGGTGGAAAATTGGGCTGAAAATGGCGCAGCTTGCGGTTTGCTGGGCCGGAGGTTGAATTGTGCTGATTTCTACGACTTTTGAGTGACTAAAATTGGCGAAATTGGTGAGCAGGGGCGTAACGAGGCGCCCTCCGCAGGTTGGCGGAGGGTGAATTTTGTTGTATTTCGGTCAGGCGCGCTTCTTTTCTTTCGCTTTGAGTTCGGCGGCGAGTTGTCGGGCCGCCAATATGGCGGCATTCGCCATGTGAATACCGAAAAAGAGGAGTAGAGTCTCGCTGTAGTTGTTGCGAGCGGCTATGCGACCAATGCCGTAGTTTTGTCGTTAGCCATCGGCCTACAATTTTCAAACATCAGTGCGACCGGCAACCGTTGCACTGACATCCGGTTGGCTGGAGATGATTTATGGATAGTGGTTGACAGTAAAATTGTGAAACATAATCGGAATACAGGCGAACAGACCGAATTATTCAATTTGGGAAGTTATAGCCAATTTTCTAACGTTGTGATATATAATGCCGTCGTAAAGTCGTCGGATGATGTCTGGTTCAGTTGTGGCAAGGCCGGGATCGCGCATTATGACGGCGAGAAAGTTGAGTTATCAAATTCTGTTGGCGCAGAGCCATTCTCCCCTTGCTGTCTTCTGAAGCAAGACCGCAATGGAATTTTATGGGCCGCTCTCGGTTATGGCGGTTTCAACAAGTATGAGGATGGGGAATGGAGTGATGCCTATGAATATTGCGGAACGGGAATTTATTCAGGCTACTATGTCACAGGGTTAGATTTTGACTCAGCAAACAAGATGTGGTGGTCAGCCAACCAGCCGCGCGAGGGATTCGGGTACTGCACTAATGAAGCCTGATGGCACACATTAAGTAACAAGACTGATTTATACATGTTTAATTCTTTGGCCATCGACACCGACAACAACAAGTGGCTTGGAGTCAAAGGTTCTTCAATCCTGAAATATGGAGCTGACGAATCGATACAGTTGTTTACTCTGTTTAACGTGCTTCATGACGGCGACAACAGTGCCCCCGTTTTTGACGTACAGATTGGCCCTGACGGACGCATATGGGCAGCTAACGGCCACACCCTCTATGCTTTCACGAGCAAAGATGACATTGAATCAATTGAAATTCCGTTCCAGGAAAAAGATGTCATAATCACTTGTTTCAAACATGAAGGCAACGACATATGGATTGGCACCGCAACTCACGGACTTTTTCATTGGCAAGGACAACAACTCGAAAGCATCAATCTTCCGTCCGGAGTAAGCGATATAACCGCCGACGCGACAGTTGACCGGGAAACCCCTGTCTATGACATAATGGGACGCAAAGTAGACCACACGAAGCCGGGAAATCTGTACATTCGCGGTGCCCATAAGTTTATCGCACGGTAAAACAGCCGGAGTGATTCACGACAGGAGCTCGCAGTGGAGGATGGCTTCGACCAGAAACAGGCTCTGGATTTCGCCTCGCGACACCTCCATGTCGTCATATCCCGGATTGGCGCTATGGAGCGTCACCATAGCGGGGTCGGGGTTGCGGCGCAGATACTTGACCATGCGGTAATCTTCCATAACGACCACATAGATACGCCCCCAAAAGATGTTGCGAGGGTTGCGCAACGGCCTGATTGAGATAAACCCGCCGTTGCGAATCACCGGCTCCATACTGTCGCCGTTGACCCTCACTATCACGCAGTCAGGGTCGAGACGGGGGAGGTCGACGTAGCCGGCTATGCGGTCAACCGTCAGCATACGGCTCAATTCAAGGCATCCCGCGGTCACATCTATGTCATAGACAGGCACCCCCTGTCGCGAACGTCCCTCAACGACCTCAAGCGGGGTCGCGCTCTCGATGGTCTCAGGCTCGTCACGACGCGGGAAGGGCACATCGGTGCCATCGCGGAGCCAGCTCTTGGACACTCCGGTGTTGACCACGATTTTATTGAGCAGCGAGTCCGTTACCGGGATTTTGCCCGAAAGATATTTCGAAAGATTTGTGGGGTTGATGCCGACGCGCTCGGCAAACCGTGCCTGAGTCATCCGTGATACACCAATCAGATAACGGATGCGGTCAATCATATTGTCGGGGTGAAGCTGTAGTTCCATGTTGCAAAAATACTATTTAGTTGGCATAGCACCAAACACTCCGACACGCATTTTTGTTGTAAAGAATAATTCAATTAACTTTGTGATACAAAACCATAAACACGCTTTTAGCTTATCCCCTAATGATAGAACGCATCATAATCATCGACAACGTCGACCCGGTCGATTTCTACGGAGTCAACAACAGCAATATGCAACTGATTAAGAACCTCTATCCAAAACTGAGGGTTGCGGCCCGCGGCTCTGTCATAAAGGTCATAGGGGAGAATGACGAGACAGCCGATTTCGAAGCCAAAATCAAGGAATTGGAAGCCTATTGCGCCCGCTACAACAAACTGCCCGAAGACGTGATACTCGACATCGTCAAAGGCAACGAGCCAAAGGAGATGAAAAGCGACGACGTGATTATCTACGGAATCAGCGGACGCCCCATCTCGGCTCGCAACCCCCATCAACGCGAGCTCGTCGAAGCGTTCATGAACAACGACCTCACCTTCGCCCTCGGCCCGGCCGGCACGGGAAAAACCTATGTCGCCATCGCCTTGGCTGTACGCGCGCTAAAAAACAAGGAGGTCAAGCGCATAATCCTCTCGCGCCCCGCAGTCGAAGCAGGCGAGAAACTCGGCTTTCTCCCGGGCGACATGAAAGACAAAATCGACCCATATCTGCAACCGCTCTACGACGCCCTTGAGGATATGATTCCCGCGGTGAAGCTGAAAGAGTACATGGAAAGCAACGTGATTCAGATAGCCCCGCTGGCATTCATGCGCGGACGCACTCTCAACGACGCGATAATCATACTCGACGAGGCGCAAAACACCACCACCCACCAAATCAAGATGTTTCTCACGCGACTTGGATTGAACGGCAAGATGATTATCACAGGCGACGTCACCCAGATTGACCTGCCACGCTCGGTGACATCGGGGTTGGTGCAATCGCTCCGCGTGCTTAAAGGCATCAAAGGGATAGGCCGCGTGGAGTTTGACCGCGGCGACATCGTGCGCCACCGCTTGGTGCAGCGCATCGTCGAAGCATATGAACGCTGGGACGCCGCAGCCCCAGCACCCACCGCCGACTGATACCGTACGCCGATAAATTTGGCGGCGGTTGGCGCGGTTTTCGCATAGTTGTTGTATCTTCGCGGAAGAAAACAAATGACTCAAAAAAAACATTCCATCATGGCAACAACTTTGACAACCACCGATTTCAAGTTCCCGGGACAAGTGAGCGTCTACCACGGCAAAGTGCGCGACGTCTATGACATCGACAACGACCTGCTGGTGATGATTGCCTCCGACCGCATTTCGGCTTTTGACGTGGTGCTCCCCAAAGGCATCCCCTACAAGGGTCAGATGCTAAACCAGATAGCGGCAAAATTCCTTGACGCTACAGCCGACATCGTCCCCAACTGGAAGCTGGCCACCCCCGACCCGATGGTGACGGTGGGACTGAAATGCGAGGGTTTCAGAGTGGAGATGATTATCCGCGGTTACCTCACTGGCAGCGCATGGCGCGAATACCAAGCCGGGGCGCGTGAACTGTGCGGTGTGAAACTGCCCGACGGGATGCGCGAGAACGAGCGTTTCCCCGAGCCTATCATCACTCCGACCACCAAAGCCGACGCAGGCCACGACGAGAATATCTCCCGCGAGGAAATCATAGCCCAAGGCATCGTCGACAAAGCCGACTATGAACTGATGGAGAAATACACCCGCGCGCTTTTCGCCCGCGGCACCGAAATGGCAGCCGACAAAGGGCTGATTCTGGTCGACACGAAATATGAGTTCGGCAAGCGCGACGGCAAGGTATACCTCATCGACGAGATACACACCCCCGACTCGTCGAGATATTTCTATGCCGACGGCTATGAGGAACGTTTCGAGAAAGGGGAACCGCAGCGTCAGCTCTCCAAAGAGTTTGTGCGCCAATGGCTTATCGAGCATGAGTTCATGGGGAAACCGGGGCAGAAAGTGCCGGAGATGACCGATGAGTTCTGCGAAAGCGTGTCGCAACGCTACATCGAGCTTTACGAACATATCACGGGCGAACAGTTCCACAAGACGCCTGAGAACGACCTCGACGCACGCATCGCCAAAAACGTGCTCGATTGCCTTACCAACATCAAGCATTGACCGGTCTTGGAGGTAAAAGCCGAAAAAATCACCCCCTACCGCGACGAGCGGCACAAGTCGGAGCAGGTCAAAGAGATGTTTGACTCAATCGCTCCGGCCTATGACTTCATGAACCGCGCGATGACCATGGGCATCGATAGAATCTGGCGTGCGCGTGCCGTGAAGCTGATAGCCCGCACAGGCTGCCGCCGCATCCTCGATGTGGCGACAGGCACAGGCGACTTAGCCATAAATCTCGCACGGAAAGCCATGCCCGACACTGTCACCGGGATAGACCTCTCGGCAGGAATGATTGAAATCGGGAGACGCAAAGTAAAGGCAGCGGCATTGGACGGCACAATCTCGCTTGAAGTGGCCGACTGCCTGTCGCTACCGTTTGACGACAACTCGTTTGACGGGGTGACGGTGGCATACGGCGTCAGAAACTTCGAGCGGCTCGTTGACGGTTACCGCGAGATGGCGCGCGTGTTGCGCCCGGGTGGCCTGCTCTGCGTGCTTGAACTGTCAACGCCCACATCCCCGATAGTCAAACCGCTATACCGATTCTACACCCGCCACATTATCCCCGCCGCGGGCAGGCTCGTGTCGCACGACGTCAGAGCCTACTCCTATCTGCCCGAAAGCATCGCAGCCGTGCCGCAGGGAGGCGAGATGACAGCCCTGATGAGCGAGGCCGGGCTGACCGACTGCGCCTATCGGCCGATGACGTTCGGCGTCTGCACTCTCTACACCGCCCGCAAGCCGTAACAACCAAGACTATACACAAAGCGAGCCGCCTCACCTGTCAGACTGATGGGTAAGGCGGCTCGCTCTATGGTAGTAGCCCCGAGGGGAATCGAACCCCTATCTAAAGTTTAGGAAACTCTTGTTCTATCCGTTGAACTACAAGGCCGTCGGCGGTCTATGATGGCCGGAACCGAGCGCAAAGATAACGGTTATCGGCGAGATAGGCAAACAAAGCGGTAGGAAAGGCCGCTGCGGGGGTCAACCGCGAGCTCTGATTCGTCGGTTTTCGCCCAACGGTGTGAATCGATTTCGGGGAAAAACGTATCGGCATCGGGGCGGTCGACCTCAATCACCGTCAGCAACAAATTATCGGCACTATCGATGGCCTCGGCATAGAGCTGCCCGCCACCTATCACAAAAGCGACATCGGCATCGGCGACCGCCGACAACGCCTCGTCAAGCGAATGGCACACCTCAGCCCCCGGAGCCGCATAGTCGCGGTTGCGGGTGACGATGATGTTGCGTCGGCCGGGGAGAGGGCCTTTGGGAAACGACTCAAACGTCTTACGCCCCATTATTATCGGATGCCCCATAGTCAACGCCTTGAAGCGGCGCAAGTCCTCTGACACCGGATAGAGCAGATTGCCGTCAAGGCCTATGGCAAGGTCACGGGTGACAGCGACAATAAGATTGAGTGTCATACCGATACGATACCTTTAATGTGGGGGTGCGGATTATACCCTTCGAGCTGGAAATCATCGTAATGGAACGAGAATATATCCTTCACTTCGGGGTTGATGACCATCCTCGGCAGCGGCCGCGGCTCGCGCGTCAACTGCAAGTTCACTTGCTCAAAATGGTTGTTATAGATATGGGCATCGCCAAGCGTGTGGACAAACTCGCCGGGCTGCAATCCGGTCACTTGAGCCGCCATCTGCAACAGCAACGCATATGAGGCTATGTTGAACGGCACGCCGAGGAAACAGTCGGCACTGCGCTGATAGAGCTGCAGGCTCAGCTTGCCTCCGGCGACGTAAAACTGGAAAAACGCGTGGCATGGCGGAAGATTCATGTTGGGCAGGTCGGCCACATTCCATGCGCTGACGATGTTACGCCGGCAGTCGGGGTCGGCCTTTATCGTCTCGATGGCGCGCGTTATCTGGTCGATGTGGCCACCGTCATAGTCGGGCCACGACCTCCACTGGTAGCCGTAGATGTGACCGAGGCTTCCGTCGGGGTCGGCCCATTCGTTCCATATTCTCACCCCATTGTCTTGCAGATACTTGACATTGGTGTCACCGGCGAGAAACCAAAGGAGTTCATAGATGATTGATTTCAGATGCAGTTTCTTGGTGGTCAACAACGGGAAACCGTCGGCGAGGTCAAACCGCATCTGATAACCGAAGACGCTACGCGTGCCGGTGCCTGTGCGGTCGGCTTTGTCAACGCCATGGGTTAATATGTGGTTGAGAAGGTCAAGATATTGTTTCATCGCTTATATCAGTATTATCTAATCGTTTCATTTCATTAGTAGTATCCCCGGCACTCTCCACCGTCCCGGTTGTCATGGCGGTTGGGCGGGCAAGCCGTCCTCGGCTGCGCATCATCATCGGGATGGAGAGTTGATGGCGGTCGATGGTATAGCGCAACGCGCCCGTTGGGCAAGCGGCAACGCAATTGAAGCAGTTGACACACCGCGAGCCGTCGACGACATGGTCGTTCAAGTCAATACAAGAGGATTTGCACACATATTCACACCGGCGGCAATGCGTACAGCGGTCGGTGTCAATATCAAAGTGGAGAATGGAATAGCGCGAGATGAAGCCAAGCGCGGTTCCGACAGGGCATATTGTGTTGCACAAGAGGCGGCCGTTTCGCCACGAAACCCAAGCGACAACAACAAGAGTCACCACGGCGACAACAAGGCTCAAAAATGAGGAAATCACGACTTTGACCAAGGGGGTTGACCACCAGCCTGTCAATTGACCCGCTTCGGCGACCACGTTGTGCGCCGCGGCTATTGTCGGCGTTTCGATGTTTAGCGCGATACGCTCATAGGCCGAGTAAGGGTCGACGAGCGACACCACCACAACGATATCGGCGATAATGGCGATGATTACTATGCCGAAAGCGATGTAGCGGAGTTTGGAAAGCGGTAACTGATAGCGATACTCCCTGCCGGGGCTGCCTTTGCGCGACAGGCGAGAGAAAATATCCATCAACGAGCCGAGCGGGCACACCGTCGAACAGTAAACGCGACCGAGCAAAAGCGTGACCATAAGCCACAGGATGAACCATCCCAAGGAGAAAGCCATCACCGCCGACAAAACTTGCATCCCGGCAATCAACGAGCCTGCCGACGATAATTGGGCTACCACTCCGGTCAGCGTCAGCGACAGAAGCAGCAGACACGCGATGGCCGCTACGACACGGCATATTTTCAGGATACGTCCCATCGGGGGCAAATGTACACATTTTCCATTTCAAAAGCAACCGCAACCGACACAATAGCCTCGGGCGCGGGGGTCATTTACGCCCGAAATCGGCGGGAATCTCACCCCATCGCTCCGTGTCCCATTTCAAGACAGGATTATGCGACGGATGAGCCTGCAGCCAGTTGTCGGCGCGAGCCAACAGTTCAAACAGACGGGCGTTGCGGGGTGTGCGGGCGAGCTTGGACGCATGGCGGCCGCGCCTAACCCACAACTGAGCCGTCATGCTGTCGCTGTAGACAGGCATAGTGTGATTGCCACCTTTGTCGAGCCACGCCAAGGCGTGGACTATGGCGAGATATTCACCGACGTTGTTGGTGCCGTCGTCTAACGGCCCTACATGGAAAAGGCACTCGCCGGTGCGCACGTCCATCCCCCGGTATTCCACCGGCCCGGGGTTTTTGGAGCAACCGGCATCAACGGCGATGCTGTCGAGATTTATCTCCGGGAAAGCCGAGTAGTTGACCACCTCCGGTTTGCGTGAAGCGATGGTGCGTATCATCCCGAGATGGTCGGCGGGGTCCCCGCGATAGGCATAGGTGGCTTCCTCTTGTGAGTCGAAAGCCTTATAGCGCGCGCCGGGATAGCCGGTAATCTGCAATTTACACTCCTCCCAACTATCATATATGCCCGGGCTGTTTCCAACCCAGACTACATAGAATTTTCTTTTGGTTCTCATGACATTTGTATAAATAAAGCGAGGTCAAGAGGCCGCAAACCGACCAGACTCGCGAGGGCGGCATTGACAGGGCGGCCGAGGAAAGTCAGCACCCCCGCCTGCAGGCCTTGCGAAAGTTTAAGGGCGTTGGTGACACCGTCGCTTGTCAAAATCTCGCCAAGCATAGCCATGAGTGTATTGCTCAGAGCCATCGCCGACGTGCGAGGGACGGCGCAACCCGCGTTTACGTAGCAATACCGCCGCCCGTCGGGCTGTCGGTGCCCACGACCGAGGTCAGCCACAGGCATTGACGGAAAAGCGTCGCCGGGGTTGTCGCTAAGGTCGAAAACAAGCACGCCGCGCTTCATAGTCCCGACGAGCTCGCGACCGATAGGATAGGTCCGCTCCATAGCCGTGGCGATGACGATGTCGGCGGTGCGCAACGCGCCTTCAACCACATGGCGGTGAAGCGCCGAACCGATGGCCGATGACCCGAGTTGCCGCAACGCGTCCCTAAGCGAGTAGACATCGTCGTCAAACAGCCTCACCTGCGCACCAAGCCCGATGGCCGAACGCGCCGCTGCGATGGCGGCAAGCCCCGACCCGAAAATCGCGACCTCGCAAGGCACGATTCCGGTGATGCCGCCGAGCAGTATGCCTTTGCCGCCTCCGGCGTCGGCGAGCATCGCCGACGCGGCGGAAACAGCCGCCCGCCCGCCGACCTCGGCCATTATGTCGGCAAACGGATGATGTCCGCTCTTATCTTTCACACAATCAAGAGCCACCGAAATCACACTGCGCTGAAGCAACGCCTTGACCGCCGCCGGAGTATATTTTTTCCCGCGCAAGAAGGTGAGCGTCATCGCCCCGCGCCGCAGGAGTTCGACATCCGCGGGCGGTAGCGGAGCGAGATGTATCACTATGTCGCAGCCCAAGGCTTCGGGACGCTCTACAATTTCGGCTCCACAATTCTCATAACGTTCGTCGGGATAGTGAATCGAGCGGGCTGCTCCGCGCTCCATCCTGACGGTGAACCCTCGCTCGACAAGCTCTTGAACGGCCTCAGGTGTCAGCGGGAAACGGCTTTCGCCCCCTGAAACCGACTCCGGGAGTCCGATACTGAACCTGCGGCGACCGGCTACTATCGCTTCGGGCTGTTCCGATTGAATGGGTCTATCAGATAGCATCTTGCTGACGATAGGGGATATTGAATTTATCGATAAAACTTTTGGTCGTAGCGGCAATCTCATCGCGATTTTCAAGCAATTCCGACGAAAAGACCACCGCGGCTTTGCGATAATAGGGCAATCGGGCTGCAAGCGCCTCGTTGATATACGCCAATAGTTCGTCGTCGGTTTTCGACGCGATTAAGGGGCGTTTGTGGCGACCGCACTTCAGCCGGCCGAACAACGTCGGAATCGGGGCATCGAGAAACACCGTTACCCCGCGGGAGTTCATGTAGTCCATGTTGTCGTGGAAACAAGGCGTGCCACCGCCGCAGGCTACTATGACATCTTCAAAATCGGCAACCTCACGCAACATTTTACGCTCTAATTCCCTGAATCCCGCCTCCCCTTTACTTGCGAAAATCTCTTTGACAGTCAAGTGGAAACGGCCCTCAATATAGGTGTCGAGGTCAATAAACGGGAAACCCGTCATGCGCGAGACCGCGCGCCCGAGCGTGGATTTGCCACACCCCATGTAGCCGACGAGGAAAATAGGACGCATCGACCGTTGGGGTTATTTCGACTGCTGTTTTTGGAGCAAATCGCGTATTTCGGTCAGAAGAATCTCCTCTTTAGTCGGGGCGGGGGGAGCCGCGGGAGTTTCTTCCTCCTTTTTCTTAAACTTCATCATCACCCTGAGAGCGACAAAAATACTGAAAGCGATGATTAGGAAATCAACGATGTTCTGGATGAACACACCGTAAGTGACCGCCACTTCGGCAGCTTCTTCGGTGGCAGGAGTTATGACATGTTTCAAGTCGGTGAAATTCAAGCCTCCGGTGCATACGCTCATCACCGGCATGATAACATCGTTGACCAACGATGACACAATCTTACCAAACGCGCCGCCAATGATTACACCGACAGCCATGTCGATGACATTGCCCCTCATCGCGAACTTTTTGAAATCAGCGAGGAATTTTCCCATATTAAATAAGTTTTTTATTGTTTTCATTTCGTCACCGCCCGCCGACAAAAACTATCGCCTTGCCGCGGCACGTTTGGCAAAAATACATAAATTTCCCGATAAACGCCTCACGCGCCATCGGTTTTTCAACTTACGCGGCTCAGATGAGCCGTTGATGCGATTTATCATCACTGAGTTCACCTCCGTCGCAATCGACCTTTAGCCCCGCGACCGTCAGTATTGAAAAGATTTTAACCCACTTTAATCTAACCGATTGATGAATTTTAAAAAATAAGTCGTAAATTCGCGCCCAAAGGTTTAAAAGATTATCATAACCCAATATTTTTAACTATGACTAAAATAGGTATTAATGGTTTCGGCCGCATCGGACGTTTCGTGTTCCGTGCATCAACCAAAAGAGATGACATCGAAGTAGTCGCTATCAACGACCTTCTTCCCGTTGACTACATGGCTTATATGTTGAAGTATGACACAATGCACGGTCAGTTTGACGGCACTGTTGACTACGACATGGAGAAGAGCCTCCTCATCGTTAACGGCAAAGCTATCCGCGTTACCGCTTGCAAAAATCCCGCAGAAATCGGCTGGGGCGAAGTTGGCGCTGAATACGTTGTTGAGTCAACCGGTTTGTTCCTCACCAAAGAGAAAGCTCAGGCTCACATCGAAGCCGGTGCTAAATATGTCGTGATGTCTGCTCCCTCTAAGGACGACACCCCCATGTTTGTTTGCGGTGTTAACCACGAAACTTACGTTAAAGGCACTCAGTTCGTTTCTAACGCTTCTTGCACCACCAACTGCTTGGCTCCCATCACCAAGGTGCTCAACGACAAGTTTGGCGTCGTAGAAGGTCTTATGACTACCGTTCACTCTACTACCGCTACTCAGAAAACCGTTGACGGTCCTTCGATGAAAGACTGGCGCGGTGGCCGTGCCGCATCCGGCAACATCATCCCCTCTTCAACCGGTGCTGCAAAGGCTGTAGGTAAAGTTATCCCCGAATTGAACGGCAAATTGACCGGTATGTCAATGCGTGTCCCCACCCTCGACGTATCAGTAGTTGACTTGACCGTTAACTTGGCTAAACCCGCCACTTACGAGGAAATCTGCGCCGCTATGAAGGAAGCTTCTGAAGGCGAACTCAAAGGCATCCTCGGCTACACCGAAGACGCTGTCGTTTCAAGCGACTTCCTCGGTTGCACTTTGACTTCAATCTTCGACGCTAAAGCAGGTATCCAGTTGACTCCTACTTTCGTTAAGGTTGTTTCTTGGTACGACAATGAGATTGGCTACTCTAACAAAGTGCTCGACCTCATCGCTCACATGAAGAAAGTCAACGGCTAATCAAAGCAACGACGATAAAACCGAATGGGAGACTGTGTCGTAATTAAGTTTACGGCACAGTCTTTTTTTACCCCACCACGATTTTAGGGGTTCCGGAAGCCCGTGGCCTATATACGCGCGTTGGGGGGGTGAGTGTTTATAGATTGTCGAGTGAGGCTATGTCGAGAGCGATTTGTGAGCGGAGCTCGTCGAGCGAGTTGAAGCGTCGCTCGCCTCGGATGCGACTGTCAAACGCGACCTCGATGGGGCTGCCGTACAGGTCGTCATCAAAGCCGGGTATGTGAGCCTCTATCGACAGCGGGGCATCAATCGAACAGTCCACCGTGGGGCGATGCCCCACATTGACAACAGC
Source organism: uncultured Muribaculaceae bacterium (assembly GCA_964520525.1). Taxonomy (GTDB): domain Bacteria; phylum Bacteroidota; class Bacteroidia; order Bacteroidales; family Muribaculaceae; genus JAJPXC01. The sequence continues at coordinate 8,392 of CAZFNR010000015.1, read as the reverse complement.
GCGCCGGGGCTGATTGCCGACCGTCACCGTAGCGGCATAAACGCCGGTAGCCGGCAGAATCTTGTCAGAATCCACATCCATCACATTAGCCGTAGGGAAACCGATTGTGCGCCCCAATTGCTTGCCGCGCCCCACCGTCCCGGCTATCGAATAGCCGCGTCCGAGCGAGCGGGCAGCGGCTGCCACATCTCCGTCAAGAATGTTCTTGCGAATCGCCGACGAACTGATGGCTATGCCGTCAGCCGGCCTGTATTCATCGGCTTTAGTCACATCCACACCTATTTCGCGCCCTATGCGCCGGTAGTCGGCCAACTTCTCGAGCCTGTCGCACCCGAAGCGGTGATTGAAACCGACGAGCAGGGCTTTCACCCCGCGACTGTCGCGCAACATGGTCATAAACTCACGCGCCGACATCTGCCGTAGCAGCTCGTCAAACGGCAACACGACCACATTGCAGGCTCCCTCCTCTCGGAGCAGCTTAAGGCGTTCCGGGAGCGTAGTCAGCAGCTTTGGCGCGGCATCAGGGCGCACAACCGAAAGCGGGTGCGCCGCGAAAGTCACGACCATCGGCGACAAGCCGGTTGCCTCACCGCGCGAGCGCAGCTCCTCAAGCAGAAACCTATGGCCGCGATGCACGCCGTCAAACGTCCCGACAACAGCTATATGTCCTCTGTCGCTCATGATTTCAGTTCCCTGTCGAGGATTAGCGCCATGTCGGTGTCGCGGGTGACGAGAGCCGTGTGGAATCCGAGACGGGCGGCTGTTTCGAGATTGGCCGTCGAGTCATCAAGAAACAGCGTTTCTTCCGGGATTATCCCAAGTCGGTCGATGGCGTAAAGGAAAATTCCCGCAGCGGGCTTCATGCATTTAGCTTCAAACGAAGTCACCACGCCGTCAAAATAATCGTCAATCGAGCCCCCCTCTTGAGCGAACTCACCGGCAATCTTGCCATTCCACATAATCGGGTTGGTATTTGACAACACATAGGTGTGGTATCGTTTTCTGAGTTCCTTGATCGTTTTGAGACGATGGCGCGGGATTCCGACCAGAAATTCCTCAAAAGCGTCGTCAATCTGCGAGTCGATGACAGGCGACGGGAGCAGGCGACGAATCTCAGCCCTGAACTCGTCGGGGGTAATCAGCCCCTCCTCTATGAGCATAAACGGTCCTTTCTGCGCGTAATCCCCAAGGAATCCCTCCGGGTCAGCCATGCCAAGACGTTTGAAAGCAGCGACACAATTCATCCGCTCGATGTCCATGACCACGCCACCAAGGTCGAAAAGAACATTTTTTATCATGGTCGTCTATATGTTTTTTTGCGGGTATATTATTTTTTGCGAATTATGGTGAGACCGTCGCGCAGCGGGAGAATCACCCTCTCCACAGCCGGGTCGGCGGCGACGAGGTCGTTAAATTCGGCGACGCCGCGGGTCTGGGCGTCGCGGTTTGCCTCAAGGTCGACTACCTTGCCGTCCCAAAGCGTGTTGTCGGCAAAGATGTACCCCCCCCTTGCAAGCCGTGGCAACACCATCTTGTAATAATCAACATATCCGCGCTTGTTGCCGTCGATAAACACCAAGTCCCACTCACCGTCAAGCTGCGGGACAATAGTCATAGCGTCGCCGATATGCAGGGTGACGCGCTTTCCATAAGGGCTTTCGGCAAACCCGCGGCGTATGAAGTCTTCAAGCTCGTCATCAATCTCCACGGTGTGCACCTCACCCCCTTCGGGCAACCCCTCGGCAAGGCAGAGCGCAGAATAGCCGGCATACGCCCCGATCTCAAGCACCCGGCGCGGGCCAATCATGCGTGTGAGCATTGTCAGAAGGCGTCCTTGTAGATGGCCCGAGCACATACGCCCGTAGAGGAGCTGAATCTGCGCCCGGCGGTTTAGCCGCCGCAAGTTCTCCGGTTCGGGGTCTATATGGCTGTCGATGTATCGGTCAAGCCGTTCAGCCGAGGCGTATTCAAGCGGCATAGCGGTTATCTGGCTATGAGATATTTGACTGACGGGTTAAGCGAAGCAACGCGTCCACGGCAAGGCGGTAGCTGTCAAGGCCGAAACCGGCGATTACGCCTCGGCACGCCGACGCTATCATCGAGCGGTGGCGCACCTCCTCGCGCGAATGCACGTTGGATATATGCACCTCGACAACGGGCGTTTTTATCGCCGCTATCGCATCATGGATGGCGAGCGACGTGTGGGTGTAGGCCCCGGCGTTCAAGGCGACCCCGGCGGTTTCGGAATCGGCGCCTGCCTGATGCAGCCGGTCAATCAAGTCTCCCTCATGGTTACTCTGGAAATAGTCAATCTCATGAGCGTCAAACTCTCTGCGCAAAGCCTCAAGAGCCGATTCCATTGACTGCGACCCATATATGCCCGGCTCGCGAAGCCCAAGCAGATTCAGATTTGGCCCATTGATAATCAGAATTTTAGCCATATGCAAAAAATAAATGGAAGGCCGGCGTAACACACGCTTGCCATATCCGCGAAATTACAAAAAACCATCCAACTCCACAATAGCCCGTAGGCAAGCCCTCACCCCCACCTTCCGATTGGCCTATTTCCTGCATTGACGGGGGGCTTCTCCAGCCGACAGGGCATCCCCCGCAAGTTTGGCATATACCGACGGCAATGCCGGGGAAATGTCGTATATTCGCGGTGTATGTATCAACCGTTACACGCCGTGATTTTGCGCACGGTGAGACATAGCGACACGCGTCTCATCGTGACCACCTATACCCGCGAGGCCGGGAGGGTGACATTTGCCGTCCCCGACTCGGCGACGGCAGCGGGAAACCGCCGCCGCGCCATGCTTATGCCGCTGTCGTTGGTCGAGTGTGTGGGCGACATCAGGCCGTCACGCGAGCTACACCGTCTGCGCGATATGAGGCTGTCGCCTCCACTTCCACGGCTCCACCTCAACCCCTCCAAAAGCGCGATTGCCGTGCTACTTGCCGACGTTCTCGCAACGGCGTTGCGCGAACCGCAGCCCGACAGGCTTGTCTACGATTTCATCGCCGGCGGCGCTATGATGCTCGACGGGATGACGGCCGGCACGGCTAATTTCCACATCTGTTTTCTCATCAGGCTGCAACATCTGCTCGGCATAGCCCCCGACATGAGCGGATATAGACCGGGAGCGCAACTCGACCTTGCGGAGGGGACAGTCAGGGCCGACGGCTCTTTACCGCCGCCGGCAAATTGCTTGCTGTCAGCCGACGACACGGCGGCTGCGGCGGCATTAGCGCGTATGCACTGGCGCAACCTCCATCTGTTCAAACTGTCGCGCGCCCAGCGCAACGCTATCATAGACACGCTGCTTAGATACTACACGCTCCACGACATACCACTAACCGGGCTCAAGTCGCTCGTCACCCTCCGCCAGCTTTTTTAATTTTTCCCGCTAACTGGCCGCACGCCGCCATAATGTCCTCGCCTCGGCTGGAGCGAATGGTCGCCGTGATGCCCGCCGCGTTCAGTCGTTCGCGGAACGCTGTCATCACCCCCTCGTCGGCGGGACGCAGATCCACCCCCGGTATGGCGTGGAATTTTATCAGATTTACCCTGCAGTCAAGACCTTTCAGCAACCGTGCCAGCGCATCGGCATGGCGCGAGTCGTCGTTAACACCCCGCCAAATTATGTACTCCATCGAGAGCCTTCTCTGGTGGGCGAAATCATACCCCCTCAGCAGTTCAAGCACACCCCGAAGCGGATAAGCCTTTTCAACCGGCATAAGCCCCTCTCGCTCATCGGCATAGGGGGAGTGAGCCGAGATTGCTATGTGTACCTTGGTTTTGTCAAGAAGCTCGCGCATACGGGGGGTATTGCCCACCGACGACACCGTGATACGTTTGGGACTCCATGCCAATCCCCACGGGGCTGTCAGCACCTCAATCGCCTCAAGCACCGCCGCCATGTTGTCGGTCGGTTCACCCATCCCCATGAACACTATGTTGGTGAGCCGGGAACTGTCGGGAATCGAAAGCACCTGATTGATGATTTGCGCCGTTGTCAGGTTGCCGTGGAACCCCTGTCGTCCAGTCATGCAGAAAGAGCAGTTCATGCGGCATCCCGCCTGCGACGACACACACAGCGTCGCCCTGTCGCGGTCAGGGATATAGACAGCCTCGACATCGCGACCGCCCGCGCCCTCAAACAGGTATTTCACCGTTCCGTCAACGCTTGCGGCGGCGTGTTTTGGCGCCTCGCGCCCTACGGTGTATTTCTCAGCCAACCTCGCGCGACCCTGGCGTGACAGGTCGGTCATCTCATCGATGGCTGTGGCGCGTTTCTCATAGAGCCAGCGTGCCATCTGCCCCGCGGCAAACCGCGGCAACCCCGCCTCGGCGGCGACCGCCCTCAGTCCGTCGAGCGACAGTCCCACCAGCGGCTTCTTTTTGTTGCAAACTTCTTGAGTCATACTCATATCTCTATATCACCGCGAATATACGACATTTCCATCAAAATCACCGTCACAGCACCGCCGACATCCGCGTAAACCGCTAAATCAAGCGAACCGACTTCCGCAGCCATTCATAAGGGTATGATTACGCAGGGATATGGCTGACGGAGGGGGATAATTTCGCGGGAAAAAGATTTTTATGGGAAAAGAGCTGATTGTAGAGGCCGGCGCGCTCCGATGCCTCAAAAGGGATGAACGGCAACGGGGGGACAAAAACCGCTCGGCTGAAGTGATTAACATGAGGAAAAACCGTCAGACGGGATGGCTTGAGCCGATGGGACTGTGCCGCAAACTGACGACGACCCCCGGCGCTCCGCTCGTCATCACACTCAACCCCCAAGGGGAGAGATGGCTGATAATCGCCAACGGAAACGTGGTGAAAGCCGTGGAGATGGGCGGCAGCGGAACCACAGTCGAAGTGGGCGCGCTCAACAGCCGTCCGTTGTGCGCCATAACCGATGGCTACGGGGTAACAGTGATGACCGCCTGCGGAGCCGAGAGGATGAGATGGGACAGCACAGGGAAGCGCTGGGAACTGTCGGGGTTGATGCCCGAATTTCCGCCGATAGCCATCGTCGCCACCGAACAAACCACACTGACCGCCACCATAAGAGCGGCGGCGATTACAGGCGATTATCCCCATGGCTCAGGGAGGTTAAAGTCTGACGATAGCCTCTCACTGACCGCAGACTGCCTTGACGCTTACCGCCGCCTCGACAAAACCGCCCGAGCCGGCGGCTACTATATGCAACCGCTGATAGCCCGATACCGCATCAAGGACCGCGACGGAAACATCCTCTACCGCTCGGCGCCCGTGATAGTTGGCGACGGCTTCCAATGCACAGGGTCGATAAGCTGCGCCGTCAGCGGCGGCGAACGTCAGGCCGCCGACATCAGCACCGGTGTGTGGAAGATGGGAATCACAGCCCCCGAGAGCGTCACAGGGATGTGGAGAGAGGAAGCCGCCACTCTCGAAATTCTCGCCACCCGGCAACTCCACCCCGTGAGGATGAAAGGGGAAGCCGACGGCTCGCTGAATCAAAGCGTCGCCAACGTCTCGACACTCGGTTTCACAATGCCCGGCGTGGCCCGCTACGAGTCCGGCGACAGCCAACGGCGCGCGATGGTGACCGCCGCGCTCGACCGCCTTGACGAGATGATGAGCGTGGTGGCCCGAATCAACGACCCTTTCGGCGGTGCGATAGGAGCCGCGGGGACAATCAAAGTCATAGAGCGCAGAAACAGCGCGGGTGTCGACAGCGAGTGGGCAGCGGTTGAGAAATCGCTTGGGAAAGAACCGTTAGCTATGCGGGGATACAAGGAATCGACATTGTCCGCCTGTCGCGTACCCCACCGATTCACCGCAACCACAGCCGCCGTGTGTGGCGACACGGTGCTGTGGGGCAATCCGACGGCGTTGCGCTACGGAGGTTATCCGCTGACTATGACCGCCGCCGCGACGCGCAGCGGGCGATGGCGCGCCAACGTGGCAGTGGAGATGGCCGATGGCTCGGAGAGAGCCGTTTGGAGCGGCGCGGGCGACAAAGGGGAACCGCTGACGCTGTCGCCGCTGCTGACCTACCCCGCCGCCGACGCCGAGAAAATGACCATCAACATCTCACACAGCGACGGAAGCATAGTCAGAGAAAGTTTGCGCCTGACACCGACCGAGAACGGCGATATGGCCTATTACCTCCACCCCACCATAGCCCCATGGTCGCCGACAACCGCCGCCGACACATACCTCACACCTGCGGAAATAGAGAAACCGCGGGATATGGCGGGCAGGGTGTTGTCGGCAACAAATGGCTTCCCTCTCGCCCCAACAGGCGCGTTAGCGGTGTCGCCGGCGGCAATAACAAAGCTCACCGCCGCCTCTCGCAGCGACTCGACATGGGACTTCGGACGGGGACACTACTACTCATTCAGCCCCGCAGGCATCGCGGCAATAAGCGTCAACAGCAACCGGGTGGTGACCGGGGCAAACCTCATATCCACCATCGGGATAGACCGCCCGGAGCAGGTGGCGCCGGGGAACGACGGTGTGTGGACGCTTACCGACGAGGGCATCATGAAAATCAGCGGCAACCGCTGCGCATGGGCCGTCAGCTTGGACGGAAAGGGACGCGCGCTCGGATGGTGCCGACGGGGAGGCGGCGAACTATGGGTGACTGACGCCGACGGGTCAGCCGACTTGGTAGCCACCGACCGCATGGAAACGGTGAAACGCCGTCTGGAGGAAATCGACTCTCTCTACTGCGATGGCGACGCACTGCTGATAATCAACAGCAGCGGGGTGAGCGACACAGCAACCGAAACCGCTGTCACCGTCGAGACGCAATGGAAAGCCCGCCTACAGATTGACGGCATTCCCGACCCCGGAGCGCGCGGGAACAGCCGCATAGCCGCCGTGAGAGCTGTCACCATCGACATGGACGCTCAGTCGGCCGACATAGCGATTGATGTCAGGTGTGACTGCGGACAGGGACCCGAGGGGAGCCGGCCGCTACTGTCAGCCAACGTCCGCGGAGCTGTCGACCGCCCGCTGACAATGCGCCTCCGCGCTCCGCGACGTGGATGGATTGACATCAGAATCAGCGGGAAAGTATCCGCGGAAAGTGTAATCAGAAAAATCATTTTGATGATATGAGAAACGAATATGACCTGATATGGGATGAAAACTTAAGCCGCCGCCGACAGCTCGAAACCGAATATGACCCTATAACGGGGAAAGGGTGCTGCGGAACGAGGCTTACGGTCAATTCGCCCGGCACCGGCGCGGCAGTCAGGGTGCCGGAGTCGATGGTGGCCGACACCGCATTCAGCCCGACGATGAAAGCCACCGAGTGGGAACGGCTGAGATGCCGCCACGACTTTGAATATTGGTGCGCCCGCTGCGTCACCATAAAAGACAAAATCAGCGGAGCCGACACGCCGTTCACGCTCAACGCGCCCCAACGACGTGTGGCCTCACTGCTCGAAAGCGACCGTCGCGAGGGGAAACCCCTGAGGATGATTATGCTGAAAGCGCGCCAATGGGGCGGCAGCACTCTGATACAGATGTACATGGCATGGATACAAAGCTACCATCGGCGCAACTGGCACTCACTGATATGCGCCCACGTCAAGGACACGGCGGCGACAATCAGGGGGATGTATAGCAAAGTGCTGTCACACTACCCCGCGGAACTGTGGGACGGCGACGAGCCGCCGAAGTTCGGGAGCTACGAGAGGTCGGTCAACGTCAGAGAGATAGCCGGACGCGGCTGCCGCGTGACGGTGGGGTCAAGCGAGAACCAAGAGGCGGTACGAGGAGCCGACTATGCGATGGCCCACCTGAGCGAAGTAGCGTTTTGGAACGACTCGGCCGCCAAAAGCCCCGACAAATTCATCAGAGCCATCTGCGGAGCAATCGCGCTGGCGCCTCTGTCGTTGGTGGTCATGGAAAGCACCGCCAACGGAGTGGGCAACTACTTTCACCAGGAATGGTGCCGCTCAAAGGCAGGCAAGAGCGACAAGCGAGCGGTGATGGTGCCATGGTATGAGATAGAAATCTACCGCCAGGCACTCAGTCGCGATGAACTCCCTGAGTTGTGGAAGTCGATGGACGCTTATGAGCGGGCGTTGTGGGAAAAAGGACTGACGCTCGAAATGATAAACTGGTATCACCACAAACGGCGTGAATACCCGTGCCACACGATGATGCAAGCCGAGTACCCGACCGACGACACCGAAGCGTTTGTAAACACGGGCCACAACATATTCGCCAACGAGCATATCGAGGCTCTGAGGACGGAATGCCGTCAGCCCAAACTGATAGGAGAGGTTGACGGGATGACGAGCAACGGCCCGGGGATGCTGCAAGGGGTGACTTTCAAACCGACATCGACCGGAAACCTGAAAGTGTGGGAAGAACCGCAAGCGG
>CAZFNR010000014.1:0-45065 GCA_964520525.1 uncultured Muribaculaceae bacterium | reverse complement strand
GGCACGTTCTATAAATCAGAAAACGAGTAAATTTAAGTATGTATATTCTCGACGGTTTCTTGACCGACACTTGCCTCACGGCGCAAGACAACTACAAAGCACTGTTAAACTACTTTAAGATTAAGTTTTAGACTAAAGATTTCCTATTAGGATCTACCTTAAATGGCGAACACGTCAGCATGGATATTCAAATCGTTTTGATGAATCGCTAAAAGAGTTGTGCATTTCCACCATAGAGTGCTATACTTGGCTTTAGCTGTAAGATAAAGCACTGTTTCTGTCTAAATCTGCAAAGTCGCCCGGCTTGTGCCGAGCGACTTTGTGGTTTTAGTGTATGAAGTTTCTATTTAGATTACCCCTTGACCCATCATGGCGTTGGCGACTTTCATGAACCCTGCGATATTCGCACCTTTCATGTAGTTAAGATAGCCGTCGGGTTCCATTCCATATCGTTCACATTGGGTGTGGATTGCTTTCATGATTTGATGGAGTTTGGCATCAACCTCCTCCTCAGTCCACTGCAGGTGCATGGCGTTTTGACTCATTTCAAGACCTGAGGTCGCAACTCCGCCGGCATTGACAGCCTTGCCCGGGGCATACATCGTCCGGCTTTCGATAAATGTGTCGATAGCCTCCGGCGTGCAGCCCATGTTGGAGACCTCTGCGACAAGCATCACTTTGTTGTCGACGAGCTGGCGCGCGTCTTCACCGCTGACCTCGTTTTGGGTGGCGCAGGGTAGGGCGATGTCGACTTTCCGCTCCCAGGGGCGGCGACCGGGATAAAATGTCGCTGAGGGATATTTCTCGGCGTAGGGTGCGACAATATCCTCACCGCTCGCGCGAAGTTCAAGCATATAATCAATCTTCTCTCCTGAGATGCCGTCGGGGTCGTAGACATATCCGTCGGGGCCTGAGATTGTGACTACTTTACCCCCAAGTTCGGTGGCTTTCAGAGCTGCTCCCCATGCCACGTTACCGAATCCGGATATGGCTATTGTTTTTCCTGCGAGTGTGTCGTTACGGCGTGCCAGCATCGATTGTACGAAGTAGAGTGCGCCGAAACCTGTGGCTTCCGGCCGGATTTTTGACCCTCCGAAGTCAAGACCCTTGCCTGTGAACGTGCCGTTATGCTCGTTGACAAGACGCTTGTACATTCCATACATATAGCCAACTTCGCGGCCGCCTACACCTATGTCGCCGGCGGGAACGTCGCGGTCGGGGCCCAAATTTTTCCACAAACCGAGCATAAAAGCCTGGCAGAAACGCATTATCTCGCGATCGCTCTTGCCGCGGGGGGAGAAGTCGCTGCCCCCTTTGGCGCCTCCCATCGGTAGGGTGGTCAACGCATTTTTGAAAGTTTGTTCAAATCCAAGGAATTTCAAAATCGACAGATTTACAGACGCGTGGAAACGTATCCCCCCCTTGTACGGGCCTATGGCGTTGTTAAACTGAACGCGGTATCCGATATTGTTTTGCACTTCACCTTTGTCGTCAAGCCAAGTAACGCGGAACGTTACGATGCGGTCAGGCTCGACCATACGCTCGATAATGCGGTTTTTCTCAAATTCAGGATGCTGGTTATATACATCCTTCACGGAAAGTAGCACTTCTTTTACCGCCTGAAGATACTCTTTTTCTCCGGGGTGTTTAGCCTCCAGGGCGTTCATGATATTGTTAATATCCATAATCACTAAAAATTATGTATTGATATAAAGTTAACATCACAAATGTAGGTATATTTCTTGAATTGTCGGTTTGATTTTAATCAAAAATTTTATCCCAATCTTTCCATATGGGTTCATAGCCGAGACGGCGTATTTCATCGGCAACTTCAAGCGGTGTGCGGTTGTCGCTGACTTCAAACTGTTCAAGTGCGTCGGGGGTTGACACATACCCCCCGGGCTCCGTTTTGCTGCCGGCGCTCATTGATGTGACTCCGAGCTTCATCATGTTGGCGCGGAACCGTGGACTCTCGCGTGTAGAGTAGGAAATGTCGACATCGTTGTCAAAAATCCTGAATGCGAATGTCAGTTGGGCGAGTTCTTTGTCGGTCATGACTACCCGAGGTTGATACCCACCTTCGGCGGGGCACATTCGGGGAAAATTGATGGAATAGCGCGTGCGCCAATAGTTGCGCCTTAGATATTGCAAGTGGCGAGCCATCATAGTCGCGTCGGTGCGCCAATCTTCGAGACCGATAAGAACTCCCATACCTATTTTGTGTACACCAGCGGCTCCCATGCGGTCAAAGCCGTTTAGACGCCACTCATAGATTGACTTCATCCCGCGTGGATGGTAGACGCCATAGCGGGCGGCGTTGTATGTCTCCTGGAAACACACCACGCCGTTCAGACCGCTGTGGGTTAGACGCTCATAATCGCGCTCTTTCAGCGGCATGACTTCGATTGTTAGGTTGTTGAAGTAGGGGCGGGCCACATGAAGCACCTGTTCAAGATAATCCACTCCGTTTAGCGCAGGAAATTCCCCCGATACGATAAGCAGATTCTCAAATGGGCCGAGCCGCCTGATTGCTTCGCACTCCGCTTTGACTTGCTCCATTGTCAACGTGGTGCGTTTCAATGGATTGTCATGATTGAAACCACAGTAGACGCAATGGTTGGTGCAGGCATTGGAGACATACATGGGTATGTACATTGATATTGTCTTACCGAAGCGTCTCAAAGTGATTTCTTGGGAGCGGCGCGCCATCGGTTCAAGATATGCTGCAGCTGCGGGTGAGATTAACGCCATGAAGTCATCAACATCGAGACGCTCCTTTGACAGAGCGAGCTCGACATCTTTCGCCGTTTTGGCGGATATGGCTCGGGTTGTGTCGTCCCAGTCATATCGTTTTATTTCGTCAGAAAACATCTTTTTTCAGTCCTTTATTTTGCCGCAATCGTAGATTAGCTTTTGCGAGATGCGCATGGCGCAGAAATTGGGCCCGCACATTGTGCAGAAGTGGTCATCGTCTTTGTGGCTCTCAACATAGTATTGTTTTGCGCGAGCGGGGTCGAGCGAGAGGTTAAACTGGTCTTTCCAACGGAAGTCAAACCGAGCTTTCGACATTGCGTCGTCTCTGACCTGCGCACCTGGATACCCCTTGGCAATGTCGGCGGCGTGGGCGGCGATTTTATAGGTAATTACACCGTTACGCACATCCTCCTGATTCGGCAACGCTAAATGCTCTTTGGGGGTGACATAGCATATCATCGCAGTACCCATCCAAGCTATTTGGGCGGCACCGATTGCCGAAGTGATGTGGTCGTATCCCGGAGCGATGTCGGTGGTCAGCGGGCCGAGAGTATAGAATGGAGCCTCATGGCATTTGTCGAGCTGGCGGTCCATGTTCTCCCGTATTTTGTGCATAGGCACATGGCCGGGACCTTCGATTAGCACCTGCACGTTATGTTTCCACGCTATTTCGGTTAACTCGCCGAGCACGTCAAGTTCGAGAAATTGCGAGCGGTCATTCGCATCATGGATTGAGCCGGGACGCAATCCGTCTCCGAGCGATACTGCGACATCATATTTGGCCAATATCTCGCATATCTCGTCGAAGTGGGTGTAGAGGAAGTTTTCCTCGTCGTGTATTACTGCCCATCGGGTCATGATTGACCCCCCGCGGCTGACGATGCCTGTCATTCGCTCTCCAACCATTTCAGCGTGGGCGCGTAATGCCCCGGCATGAATTGTGAAGTAATCGACTCCTTGCTCCGCTTGTTCGATCAGAGTATCGCGGTAGATTTCCCAAGTTAGGTCTTCGACTTTCCCGTTCACCTTTTCCAATGCTTGATATACCGGGACTGTTCCCACGGGCACAGGACAGTTGCGTATTATCCACTCGCGGGTTTCATGGATGTTGTCGCCGGTGGAGAGGTCCATCAGTGTATCTCCGCCCCAATAGCAACTCCACACCGCCTTCTCAACTTCTTCTTCGATTCCCGACGATAGCGCCGAATTGCCTATGTTGGTGTTGAGTTTCACTGCGAACGAGCGTCCTATGACCATCGGTTCAGCTTCGGGATGATTGATGTTGGCTGGAATGATAGCCCTCCCTTTGGCTATTTCATCGCGCACAAATTCCGGAGTGATGTAGCTCTCTATGCCGAGTTCGGAGTTGCTTAGGTTCTCCCGTATGGCGACATATTCCATCTCGGGAGTGATGACTCCTTGGCGGGCGAGTGCCATCTGTGTTATGGCTTTACCCGTCTTGGCTACTCGGGGTTTATGCCTGTGGGCGAAACGTATCGAATCGAGCGACTTGTCGGCTTCGCGCATACGCCCGTAATCACTGGTGAAGTCCATGAGTAGTTCGAGGTCGTCGCGCTTGGCAAGCCACTTCTCGCGCAAACGCGGCAACCCTTTATTTATGTCTATTTCGGCGTCGGGATCTGTGTATGGGCCACTTGTGTCATATACCGTCACTGAGCCGTTATCGCACACGGTTTTGTTGCCGTTTTCATCAATTTTTACCGTAGGAGTGAGATTTATTACACGCATTGCTACACTCATTTCCGGGAACAACGAACCTTTTTTAAAGATTTTTTTAGAACCCGGGTAGCTGTGAAAATCTATATGATTTATTTCCATTGTTGGTCTGTGTCACCTCTTTTTATTCGTTGAGAAATGATGTCAGCGGGCTTGTGGCTTGAGCTACGGATGATTGCCGTCCAAGACCTGCCAAAAACGCCCTGCGTCCCGCAATGACTGCCTCTTTGAATGCTATCGCCATCTCTACAGGATTGCCCGCAACAGCGATTGCAGTGTTGACCAATACAGCATCCGCACCTATCTCCATTGCCTCGGCAGCGTGTGAAGGGGCGCCGAGTCCAGCATCTATCACTACGGGAACGCGGCTCTCAGCGATGATTATTTCAACAAGGTCGCGGGTGCGCAGCCCTTTGTTAGTGCCAATAGGTGCGCCCAAAGGCATCACGGCTGACGTGCCAACATCTTCAAGGCGTTTGCACAACACGGGGTCGGCCTGGATGTAGGGCAGTACTTTAAAGCCGTCTTTGGCAAGCATTTCGGTGGCTTTAAGAGTCTCGATAGGGTCGGGTAGGAGGTATTTTGGATCGGGATGTATTTCGAGCTTTATGAAATCGGTGCCAAAACAGTCGCGCGACAGTTTGGCGGCCAGCACAGCCTCATCAGCGTTCCTAACCCCTGATGTGTTAGGTAAAAACTGCACATGGTCGCGGTTGATGTGGGCGAGCATCTCATCATCATCCTGGCTCTGAAGGTCGATGCGCTTCATCGCAACAGTTATCATCTCAGACCCCGACGCGAGTATTGATTCAAGCATGAGCTTGTTGGACGAGAATTTTCCTGTCCCTACAAAAAGGCGCGATGTGAACTCACGGCCTCCTATGGTTAGAATATCTGTTCCCATTTCTTTATTTTGTGATGTCATTTAACAATTGGATTACACGCGAAGTATATTCCGCCGGATTGTCGGCGTTGATTATCGCTCCTGACATGGCTATGCCATTGACTCCGGTAGCCATGATAGCCGGAATATCCTCAATGGTGATGCCGCCTATGGCGACAATCGGAAGTGTCACTTCGGCAGCTCTGACTTCATCGACTATTCTTTTGTAGCCTTCGACTCCGATAATTGGTGACAGATTGGCTTTCGTTGTGGTATAACGGAATGGACCGAGACCGACATAGTCCACATCGATTTTGCGGTATGCGATGATGTCGGCGGCTGTGTTGGCAGTGACTCCTATCACGGCTTCCGGCCCTAACAGGTCGCGGGCTTCGGTCGCGGGCATATCATGCTTGCCGAGATGCACACCATGGATTTTAAGCTCGTTGGTCAGTTCAACATGGTCGTCAAGCACGAAAAATGCTTCGTACTCCTGACAAGTCGGCATAATCTCCAATGCCACTTTACGAATTTCATCGATGGGAGAGTCTTTCATACGCAACTGTATCCAGCGGCAGCCTCCCTCAAGTGCCATTTGTACTTCCTCACGGATTGAGAAGCGCGATGATGGGTGGGTTATGAATTGTAGCATATATAAGGTTGTAATTTGATTAATCTTTCGTTTAGGTCTTTGGAGCTTGAGGCTGAAAACAGATATCCGAGCACGGCGAAACCCTCAAATTCATAACACTCAAGCTGTGGCAATGTTTCAGGTGTTATCCCGCCGAGGGCTATCACATGGTCGGCTGCCGTGAGTGTCATAAGCTCGCCGGGAGAAAAAGCGGCACGGTAGCCTTGTTTAGACACACTGTCAAATATAGGGCTTAATGTCACGCTCACAAACGCTTTGCGACGTGGCGATTTCACTTCTGCGACTGAATGGCATGACTGCGATAAAGCTCCGTTATATCCTATTGGCGGCTGTGTCTGTCGGCTGTTGAGTTGTAAGCCGCCGAGATTGTATTCTTTTGACAGCTCGTGGTGGTCGTGCAGCCATATCCGTTTGTGATAATCGGTCGGCAATGATTCTATCAGCTGGCGGATATCGTCAGTCGCAGCCATAGGATGGCGCAGATGCACGCGGCTCCAACCGCGATCGAGAATCATGCGGATATATTCCGGTTCGTCTGCCCCAATTAGCTCAGGGGTGATTGCTATAGCTTTTAACCGCCGCAAAACGCCTTGATTATTAAGATAGAATCACCATCGTTTAATTTGGTAGTCGCCCTGTCTGACGCAGGTACGACATTTCCGTTGAGAGCTGTGGCTATCCCTTCGGTTTTGATGCCGCTTGATGCCAAAGCATCGGCAAGTGTCGATTTATCGGTCAGCTCGATGAGCTGGCTATTGATTGATACTTTCATTTTTATAGGAACAAATGGTTGTTTTCATCATTAATCGCGATGTAGTGATTAACCGGCCCATGGCCGTGACCTACCTTGAAATGGCTACCACGCTCAATTGCGTTGTATATGTAATCTTTAGCGCTTCTTACCGCTTCCTCTACATTGTCACCAAGAGCGAGTCGTGACGCAATTGCCGATGAAAGAGTGCAACCGGTGCCGTGGGTGTTTGGCGTGTCTACAGCAGGAGTGTCAAGAACTATACATTTGGCACCGTTGTTAAGCGAAAGCACATCTTTCTTATGATTACTATCTGTGCGGTCGCCGCCTTTCAGAAGCACGTTGGTAACCCCCATGGCGTGTAGCGTTGTAAGTTGTGTGGCTATGTCGTCGGTGCCGGTCAGACGCTTGGCTTCATTGACGTTTGGAGTTATGAGTGTGGCAAGGGGGAATAGCTCTGAGACCATTGTGTCGATTGCATCATCGGTGATTAGTTGGTCGCCCGATGTCGCCACCATCACCGGGTCGACGACCATTTTTTTTGCGTTAAAACGTCTTAGTGCTTTACTTACGGTTGAGATTATATCGGCATTAGCGAGCATCCCTGTTTTCAATGCCAATGGGGGGATGTCGGTCCATACCATCTCAAGTTGGTCGGCGACCAGAGTAGGTGACACTGCATCAAAACTGCGCACACCCATCGTGTTTTGAGCGGTGATGGCTGTTATCACGCTCATGCCGTAAACACCGTGGCCCATCATCGTTTTTAAATCAGCTTGGATGCCAGCGCCGCCTGAAGAATCTGAACCAGCGATTGTCAAAACAGGAATAATAGTTCTCATTGTCACATAAGTTTATAATGCCGATTGGCTTAAGAATCAGCAATATTATTAACGTTGACAATGGGGTTAACTGAGGAGGGTTGAATTTCGACAATCCCTGCGCCGGTGTTAACCGTATCAGGTTCCAAGGGTCTAATCTCAGCCTTGCTCTCCGCAGCCTTTGCTTGCGTGTGCTTGGCACCCCTTTGTCAATCAGTATCGCTACAAAGTTAAATCATTTCTTTAACAATCCCAAAAAAATAGGCTCTGCTCAGCAAATTTTATCGCTTACTTAACTCGCTGGTAATCAATGTGACGTTCTTAGCAGACATAATGCACTCGGTAGATGACTAATCTGACGGCTTTTAGCGTTAACTTGCCGATGTCCTTCGGTACAGTACAATCGCGATTATCAGATAAAGAATATTGGGAATCCACATAGCAATTAAAGGTGATGTCAGTCCCGATACCGCGAAAGTTGATGTCACAGTCATAAACAAGATGTAGCTGAAACTTAATAGAAGACCGATACCGATATTTATTCCCATTCCCCCCTTCACTTTTCTGGAGGAGAGTGCCATACCAATGATGGTAAGAATAAAAGCCGCAGCAGTCATAGCGTAACGGCGGTGGTACTCAATCTCAAATGACTTGATGTTAGCAACCCCTCTCTGCTTTTGCCTTGATATATATGCGCGAAGTTGGGGAGTTGTCAGCATCTCCTGGTCATTTTTCGCAATAAGGAAATCCTTGGGCTCAAATGGGATGATGGTGTCAAGCTGCGAACCTGTCCTAATGGCTTCGCGTGTCTCGTGGAAATCTCTTATCACATAATCTCTGATTTGCCATTGATAAAGCGTGTCCCATTTTATAGTCTGCGCTGTTAGGCGAGAGACAAGCCGCTTGTCTTTGAATAATTCAAGCGAGAATTTATAGCCGGTTTTAGAAACGTTGTCATATCGGCTCATATAGGCGATTTCACCCGGAGCTACTTGCATCATTATGTTTGCGCCATAATCGACGCGTTTATTTTTGACATAAGTATTTGTATATGCAATCCTTTCGATATTAGCCGGGGGTATTACATATGCGCTTAACAGAAAAGTCGCCACTGCGATTACTGCAGCCGACACCATATAGGGCCGCAAAAGTCGGTTGAAGCTCATACCAGCCGAAAGCATAGCGATGATTTCGGAGTTGCCTGCGAGTTTTGATGTGAAGAAAATGACGGCGATAAATGTGAACAACGGGCTGAACTGGTTAGCAAAATAGGGCAGAAAATTCAAAAAATAGTCAAATATAGTAGCCTGAATCGGAGCTTTGATAAATGAGTCTAATTTTTCATTGACATCAAACATTATGGTGATTGCCAATATCAGTATTATGGCAAAAATGTATGTGCCAAGGAATTTCCTTATGATATACCAGTCTAACTTTTTTAACATCTTGCAGTTGGTATTGAATTTATGTTATAACCGTCGGGTCACGCGCTCTACCATCATGGGCTTCCATTGCGCAAAATCGCCCGCTATTATATGCTTACGAGCTTCACCCGCAAGCCAAAGATAGAATGCCAAATTGTGGATTGACGCTATCTGCATCGCAAGCAATTCCTGAGAAATGAATAGATGTCGTACATATGCCTTTGAATAAACTTTATCAACGAAAGAAGGACCGTCGGCCTGTAGCGGCGAAAAATCATTGGCCCATTTCTTGTTGCGCATATTCATAATACCGTGTGCGGTAAATAGCATTCCGTTCCTTCCGTTTCGAGTGGGCATTACGCAGTCCATCATGTCAACTCCTCGATCTATAGCTTCCAAAATATTGGCTGGTGTACCTACTCCCATCAGATAACGTGGCTTGTCGGTAGGAAGAATTTCGTTGACAATCTCTATCATGTCGTACATCACTTCAGCCGGCTCGCCTACGGCAAGACCCCCAATCGCATTCCCATCAGCACCAAGGTCTGCAACGAATTTAGCTGATTCACGGCGTAAATCGGGATAAGTGCATCCTTGCACAATCGGGAAATAGGCTTGGTTATATCCATAAAGCCCTTCGGTGGTCTGATAGCGGTTCCAGCCGCGTTTCAGCCATTTCAGCGTCAAATCGAGCGATTTACGAGCATAAGAATAGTCGGCTGTTCCTGGCGGGCATTCATCAAGGGCCATCATTATGTCGGCTCCGATTATACGCTGTATGTCTACAACACCTTCGGGTGTAAACAGATGTTTCGAGCCGTCGATGTGAGACCTGAAATATGCGCCTTCCTCTTTGAGCTTGCGGTTGGATGAAAGAGAGAACACCTGAAATCCACCGCTGTCGGTTAATATAGGACCTGTCCAACCGTTGAATTTATGCAGGCCTCCGGCTTGACGCAAAATGTCGGTACCGGGTCGCAAATAAAGGTGATATGTATTGCCCAAAATAATCTGCGCTTTCACATCATCACACAACTCGTGAAAATGTACAGCCTTAACTGACCCCACAGTGCCTACAGGCATGAATATTGGGGTCTGAATCACCCCGTGGTCGGTCGTAATCAGACCCGCGCGTGCGGCAGTTCCTGATGCAGTCGCTTGAAGTTTAAAATCCATATCCGCGAATTTACGCCAACTTTGCCACATAGCCAAAAGTTAGAATCATGGCTCATGAAAATCCTAAATTATATTAACAAGCGGCGTCATAACTGACGGCGTGGGTGATTTATCATCACCAACTAAAATTATTTGAGTAACTTCGCGGTTGAAGATTCATAATCAAAGCTTCATATATGAAAAAAATAGCGACACTACTTCTAACATTACTACCAATCATGTCATCGGCAGAAAATCCATTTTTTAAGGAATTTGACACTCCTCACGCCACAGTTCCATTTAATATAGTGACTAACAGCCAGTATGAAGAAGCTATCGACCGTGGCATAAGAATCGCCCAAGAGGAGATTGAGGCCATTTGCAATCAACGGTCAATGCCTGATTTTGAAAATACTATTGTTGCTTATGAGCGTTCGGGACGAGACCTCGACCGTGTAGTCGAAGTGTTCTTTGCAATGGAATCTGCCATGAACAATGACGAGATGATGGATATTGCGCTGAGAGTGTCCCGGAAACTAAGCGATTATTCCACATCAATCACTCTTAACGAACGCCTTTGGAATCGCATAAAAAGAGTATATGATAACAAAGATAAGTATTCCCTCGATGCTGAAGACAAAACGTTGTTGCAGCGCATATATGACTCATTTGCTCTACAAGGGGCCAATCTCGAGGGAAATGACCGTGAAAAATTCCGGGAACTTTCTGCAGAACTTTCTGGACTGACTACCCGTTTCGGGCAAAATGTGCTTAAAGAACTTAACACGTATGAAATATGGCTTTCAAAAGAAGACCTCGCCGGACTCCCTGCCAGTTCAGTCGATGCCGCAGCACTTGCCGCAAAAAACAAAGGGCGCGATGGCGAATATCTTTTCACATTGGCACAGCCTACATATATGGCTTTTATGAAGTATTCTTCACGTCCTGATCTCCGTGAAAAAATGTATAAGCTGTATAACTGCCGCAATACCAAGGGAGAGTACTCTAATGTTGATGTTCTGAAACGCATAGCCGAGGCACGGCGTCAGATAGCAAACTTGCTTGGCAGTGAGACATTTGCACAACATACGCTTAAAACTAAAATGGCCGAAACCCCTGAGAATGTATACGATCTCCTTGATCGACTCCGTAAAGCTTATCGGCCTGCTCAATTAGCCGAAATAGAGGAACTTACTAATTTCGCTACAGAATTAGAGGGACATCCCGTATCGCTCAACGCTTGGGACTACAGTTACTACAGTAATAAACTCAAGAATGCAAAATATGACTTCAATGAGGAAGAATACCGTCCTTACTTCGAACTTAACAACGTGATAGATGGCGTATTTGGTCTCGCAACTAAACTCTATGGATTGAAATTTACTGAGAACCCCGAGATACAAGTTTATCACCCCGAAGTTAAAGCGTTTGACGTCACAGGAGAGGACGGCGAGTTTATTGGTGTAATCTATACCGATTTCTTCCCCCGCGACAGTAAAAGCCCAGGTGCTTGGATGACAGGATTCCGCGCACAATGGATTGATGAAAACGGTGTAAACAACCGTCCCCACGTGTCAATTGTGATGAATTTCACTAAGCCGACTGCCGACAAACCATCATTATTGACCCCGTACGAAGTTGAAACATTTCTGCATGAGTTTGGGCACGCTTTACACGGCTTGCTCGCAAACACAAAATACGGCTCATTGTCAGGTACGTCGGTCTACCGCGACTTTGTTGAGTTGCCATCACAGTTCAATGAGAACTACTTGACCGAGCGCGAGTTTCTCGACGGGTTTGCTAAACACTACGTCACTGGCCAACCTATTCCACAAGAACTTGTTGACAAGTTGATTAAATCATCACAATATGGAGCCGCCTATGCGTGCATCCGTCAATTGTGTTTTGGCTATCTCGATATGGCATGGCATACAACAAAAGCCCCGGTTGTCGATCCCATCGCTTTTGAAAATGCCGCTATTGAAAAAGTGCAAATGTTCCCCGTCATCGAAGGCAGTATGATTTCACCTCAATTCAGCCATATTTTTGCCGGTGGATATGCCGCTGGTTATTACAGCTACAAATGGGCCGAGGTGCTTGATGCTGATGCTTTCGCCTTGTTTAAGAAAAACGGCATATTCGACAAGAAAACGGCTGATTCGTTCCGGACCAACATCTTGATGAAAGGCGGAACTGAAAATCCCGCTGAACTATATCGTCGATTCCGCGGGCACGATGCGACCATCGACGCTCTGTTAATCAGGGATGGAATTAAAATGTCGTCAGAGCCTGCCACCACTAAAATCACGCTCCCTAAAGATTGAAATCTTGGAAACTATCCACACTCGGTGTGGACGATTCGTAATAGAATCCGACGGTTTCTTAACATCATTAATGGCGCAAATATCGCAAGGTTTATGAATGTTGCCACAGCCATGATGGGGTAGTGGTAATCTAAATAGAATCCTCATTCTCTAAAACAACAAAGTCGCTTGGAATAACCGGGCGACTTTTGCTTTATGTCGATAAATCACGACTTAATTAAATTTTTATAACTAAATGTTGTTTCCTTTCCAGCAAGATTTTTGCCTGTCCACAAGTTTTCGCTAATGGCGTAAATTTCCCAATTACAATTAAGTATTATAGAGAAGAGCGAAATGTTAGATTCACAGCAGATAGTTTAAGGAGCCGGAAATTTTTGACCAATATTCTCGATGCGCGATAATTAGGCTATAATTCAAGAATTTGTTATATTTGTGACGGAGTATTTCCCGACGGCTTAAACTTTATGGAGCCGCAGTTGTCTAATCTGTATAACTTAATTAAAACGAATATAAAGAAGAAAGGATTGCTCTGATGATGAACTTTAAACACGCATTGTTGACGTTGGGTCTGTGCGCAGGGTCGGTAGGCATCGTAGCCGCACAGAGCTATTATGACGACGATATTTATTATGATTCCAAGCAGGAGCAGAAGGAGCGTAAAGCCAAGGAATCTAAAAAATCCGCATCAAAAAGCAAGACGGCACGAACTGCCACGACAACAACCACTATCCGCACCACGACAACAACTACACCGGTGACATCTGAAAAATGGGCTTTCGGTAATTCAACGTCACAGCCTTTTCATTATGAGGTAGTTGATTCAGTTGAATCTGATGCATACACCGTCGGTAGTGGCAGCACTAGAGATGTCGACGAGTATAATCGACGTTATACGACCGACACCTCTGCAACCCCCGAAGAAACAGAAGATTTCACTTATACTCGCCGAATAGTGAAATTCCACAACCCGAATATCGTGACTGATTCGGGCGACGATGATTTGATTGATTATTACTATAACTCAACATCGTCACAGCCAGCTACGGTGAACATATATGTCAACAATAATGACTATTGGGACCCTTGGTGGGGCTACTCTACATGGCGTTCACCCTGGTACTGGAATTCATGGTATGGACCTTCATGGTCTCTGTCTTGGAATTCAACCTGGGGGTGGAATGTGGGTTGGAATTGGGGCTGGGGGCCGGCATGGTATCCTGCATGGCGACCTTATCCCTATCATTATTATTACGGATACAGCCGTCCCTACTATTGGCATCTATCGCCTGCCGGGTCACATAGGCCTCATTACGGACACGATCGTCCGGCCTATCGCCCCGGTGGCCGTCCCGAAGGTGTACGACCTGGTGGTCGACCTAATGGGAACTACCGCCCCGGCGGTAATTATCGCCCGGGAGCAAGTGGCGTAGGTAATCGTCCGACTTCGGGACAACGTCCTGGCGCAGGACAGCGTCCCGGCTCGACAACACCGACTGTCAGACCCGGAAGTGGCAGCTTGAATAAGGGCTCGATTTACCGCCCGGCTGCAGGCAGTGCTTATAACCCAGCCACGAAGGTCAATAACGGTGGAGGCCAACGCCCGGGTACGGGCCAGCGTCCGGGTTCGAATGTGGCTCCATCAAAAACCGTAAATAAGAATGAAAAGGTGAGTGGAGTGAGACGTCCATCGACGACCGTAAATAACGCCGGAAGCTCGAATCGAAGTCAAAGTTCATACTCTCGTCCATCGCAAAGCCGCCAGTCAATGCCATCATATTCACGCCCGTCGTCGGGTAGCCGTTCCGGCGGTTACGGCGGTGGACACTCAGGGGGCGGTTCGAGAGGCGGAGGAAGCCGAGGACGACACTGATAATAAAGATGGAATACGGTTTTAGCGGTGGAAGTCCGTCTTTCTCGACTGGCATTTGCCGCTAACCGATTAAATGATAAAAAATAATACGCAATAATTTAAGGTATGAAAATGCATATACTCTTTGGCCTTATGGGCCTTGTCCCGGCTACTATGTTAGCCCAGAGCGCAATTGACGCATACAATCTGTCGCCCACGGAATTGCGAGGTACCGCACGATTCATGTCAATGGGTGGTGCGTTTACGGCTCTTGGAGGTGACTTGTCGACGCTCACCCAAAACCCCGCGGGTATAGGTGTGTACCGAAGTAGTGAAATCGGGGTAACACTTGACATTAACATCCAGTCAAACGAAACCTGCTCGCAGGGTTATAATCGAAGCTCTGAGCAGACGAAAGTGGCTTGCAATAATTTCGGCTATGTTGGGGCTGTGGTACTCAACAATGACGTAATGCCCTTTTTCACTTGGGGGGCGGCCTACCAGCGTTCGGCATCGTTTGATCGTGTGTTTAACGGAGGTGTGCCGCAGCTTTCAACCTCGATGTCAAATTACATCGCCAGCTATACAAGTGGACAGAACTGGGCGTATCCCAGGGATTTGCTTGACGACTATTCCTCAAGCTATAATCCATACTTTGAATCCGGTGCCGATTGGCTGAGCATCCTCGCCTACAACGGTTATATGATTAATCCTACCCATAGCGGCTCTAATCAATATAATGGATTGTGGCAAAACGGGACTAACGGTGATGCTGTGTTCAGGACACGTCAGAAAGGCTACGTTGATGAGTATGCGATAAACTTCGGCGGTAATATAATGAACACCGTCTGTTGGGGCATAGGTTTCGGTGTGACCGATCTTGACTTTAGGTCAGATACTTACTATGACGAGCAGCTTATCGATGCGCTTATCCCCAATGCGTCGGCGACCGGCACTGTAACTGGCGACGCGGCTTTCTCGATTGAAAACTGGCAACATACCACAGGTACCGGTTTTAACTTCAAGGCCGGTTTAATTTACAAACCGATTAACGAGTTCCGTCTCGGTATCGCCGTGCATACACCGACATATTACGACATGACCACTGTCTATGACGCTCGTGTAGATTACAGTTATAGCTCAGGTATTTATTCTGACCAACAGCCGAATCATCCCTCGCAAACTGTAGTGGCTGATTATAACTGGCAAATGAAATCACCATGGCGGCTCATGATTGGTGCGGCTGGAGTGTTCGGCGGTCGCGGCATTCTCAGCGTCGATTATGAGCGCACGGCTTACAGCGACATGAAGGTGCAGGATGATGCCGGCAATACCTATGAGGATGTTACCGACGATATTAAAAACTATTTTCAGGCATCTAATAGCATACGCCTCGGTGCGGAGTATCGGGCTACACCGTCGTTCAGCTTGCGCGCCGGATTCAACTATACCACATCTGATGTGAAGGATGTGGCTGCCGATAATCAGGCGCAAATCTACACGTCAGGCACTAATCCATCGTATGTGTTGAAAAAAGACACTTACCATGTCACTTGCGGCTTAGGTTATCGCTATAAAGGGTTTTATGCTGATGCGGCCTATGTCTACCGCCATCGTGAAAGCACATGGCATGGGTTCACTCCATTTGAAGGCCACACCGATACCCCCCAAGCAAGTTTAACTGAGAACGATAGCCACATAGTGCTGTCAGTCGGTTACAAGTTCTAATTTAAACTTGAAGCAAGCGAAAGCGGCTCCACAGCAATAGCTCTGTAGAGCCGCTTTCGCTTGCTCTCGTGTCAGTCGAGATAACGAGCTGTCAAGCCTGAATATGCGTCAATGCGTCGGTCGCGGAGGAATGGCCACCATCGACGTACCTGTTCAGAACGGTTCATGTCGATGTCGACTATAGCCTCAGTCTCTCTGTCGGCGGGTGCTCGGAACAAGAACTCGCCCTGCGGCCCGGCCACGAAGCTATTACCCCAAAACGTTATGCCGCCCGTGCGTTGCGATGGATCGGGCTCATGCCCCACGCGATTGACTGCTATGACAGGCAGCCCATTGGCAACGGCATGGCCGCGCTGAACGGTAATCCATGCCTCAAGTTGCCGGGCTTGCTCATCGAGCGTGTCGGTGCTTTCAGTGCCTATGGCAGTAGGATAAATTAACACTTGAGCACCTTTAAGAGCCATCAGTCTGGCACCTTCGGGATACCATTGGTCCCAACAGACCATCACGCCAAGACGGCCAACCGACGTGTCGATAGGCTCAAACCCGATGTCGCCGGGCGTGAAGTAGAATTTTTCATAATATGCGGGGTCGTCGGGAATGTGCATTTTACGGTATTTACCGGCTATTGACCCGTCTTTTTCAAATACAACCGCGGTATTGTGGTATAGCCCCGGAGCTCGACGCTCAAAAATTGAGGTGACTATGACGGTAGCCGTTTCTCTGGCCAGTGCACCGTAAAATTCGATAGTCGGCGACTGTAGAGAAACAGCGAGGTCGCAAGAATCAACCGATTCCTCTTGACAGAAATAGAGCGAATCGTGAAGCTCTTGATTGACTATTAATTCGGCACCATCTGCCGCAAGTTTCCTCATCTTATCGGCAAGTCTTGCACGGTTCGCACTGATGTCCGTTGTATTGTGCTGCTGTATTAATCCTACTTTCATTTTATGACTGAGTTAGATGTCTGCATTGTAGCGCAATGTAGTGAGCCGTGCTGTTTGATTAGCGCGCGGCAATCAACTGTCTTAATGTTATATCCCGGGAATGCCTTAGCTATCTGTTCCATGGCTCGATGGTCGTTGGCAGGTTGTCCGTAGACTGGCATTATCACCGAACCGGGGGTGACAAGGTAGTTGGCGTATGTTGCAGGAAGGCGTAATCCGCCTTCGTCGTATATAGGTGCAGGTAGCGGTAACGGCAGTAGTCTGAAACTTTCGCCATCGGCGTTGGTGAACCCTTCCAGTTGCCGTTTCATTAGTTCCAACTCTTTAAATTGAGGGTCGGTTGCATCATCACAAGCTACAAAAAGAATGGTATTATCCGGAGCGAGCCGGGCTAAAGTGTCGATGTGGCTGTCGGTGTCATCGCCAATTAGTGCGCCATGGTCGAGCCACAACATTTTTCTAATGCCGAGACTGTCGGATATGTAGGTCTCTATTTGCTGCCGTGTCATGCCTCCGTTGCGGTTGGGTGACATGAGACAGCGCGTCGTTGTGAGAAGCGTTCCGCGACCGTCACTCTCGATAGACCCGCCTTCAAGCACGAAACTGAGATGATTGATGTAGTTGCCGTAGACGATGTCTGATTGGTCATAAAGCAAGCAGGTGACCAGGTTATCTTTGTCGGCGGCGAATTTCAACCCCCAGCCATTGAATTTGAAGTCGTTGAGTTCACAGAGCCCGTCGGGGGTCACTGTTGTGATAAACCCATAGTCACGAATCCATGTGTCGTTGGTTGGTATCGATGCGTATGATATGTTTTCTCGGTTCACTCCTGGTATCCCAACCACTGAAAGAGAGTCAGCAATAAGGTCGGATGTGATGATAAGTAGTCGACAATCGTCAGCAATCGCTTTTATTATCTCAAAATAGCACTCCCTTACTTCGTCGAGCATATACGCCCAGTCGGTAAGCGGGTGGGGGAGAGTAATCATCACTGATTGATTCATTTCCCATTCGGCGGGCATCCGGCGCACCGAGACATTATTATTCCTATTCGTCATAGTCGGTCAACGAGTCCCAAACTGAATCACGGGAATCCTTGTATTCTTCGGCAAAATCAAAAAAACCGTGTTTCTCAGTGCTGCCCACGGCCTCACACCAATCTCGATACATTTCTTTGAGCCCGGGGTCTTCGGCAATCAACCTTTTGAACTCGGCCTCTGCAATGTCGATGCTGTCGTGCTCGGCAAGTAAGGATTCAAATAATTCTGTAATATCGGTCATAATATCAGGTTGTTGAGATAGGTGTAGGTAAGCAAAATCACTAAAAAGTGTCGTATTGCGGGTTCAAAAATAATAAAAAGCCCGCCACTTTTGCAAGTGAGCGGGTTATAATAAGTTAAATTCTATTTAAAGGCTTATTTTACAAGTACTTTAGCGATTTTATCGGCTTGTTTAGCAATGTAAAGTCCGTTAGCGGGGTTTTCAACTCTGACACCCTGAAGATTGAAGTATTCAATAGCCGCGTTAGCGTTGAAGTCGATTTCCACAACACCTGTGTTCTGTTTGAACGATACGATGAGGTTGTTGTAGTCCCAAGTAACATCCCATTTGCCGGTCAAGCTGATGGGGACATCGCCACCGTAGCCAACTTCACCAAGGGTTGCGGTGAATTGACCATATTGGATTGATGCTGATGAATCGGTCGCTCCATATTGTTCAGCCCAGTTTGCGGTTGAGATTTTGAAATTTGTTGTTCCTTCAGGAATGTCAAGGGCTATTAATTCATAAACTCCTTCTGTTTCAGTTTTTGCAAACTCATAGGTTTTATCGCCCCAAACATCGTAATTTCCGCCAATGCCGCAGATATACCAAACTTTTTCAACCGATTTTTTCTGACCTGTGATGAGTAGAGTGTTGTTGGTGGTGTTAAGAACTAACTTGGCATTTGTTATGGCATCCGCATTGAGGAAGTTGATATTGCCGCCATTCGAGGTTGCGAGTGCAAAAGGGACTCCCAACTCAACTTTGCCTGAAACTGCGCCAAATTCATTATCCCAAGTCCCGCTATTTATTTTGAAGTTGGTTGATAATTCTGCCATTTCGAGTTCGTAAACATCGGCAGTTTTTTCAGAGAATTTAGCCGCTGGATCGGCAAGTGACCAACCATTGAAAGCTCCAATCAGATACCAATCGGTGGCGTTAGCAGCTACAGCTATGCATAGAGCTGTCAAAAAGAGGTAAAATTTTTTCATTAAAGAATGATTTAGAAATTAACGATATTAAGTATTACTGTGATATTTCTCTACGAATTTTCAAATCATATATTTTGATACAAAAGTAGAGATATTTGTTTGATATATAGAGCCATTAACAAAAAATAACTCAAATAATCTTTTACGTCGTGGAAACGATGGGGTGGGATAGGTGAACCGTCGATTGACAATGTTGTTTATATAGTATAAGTAAGATATACAATAAAAACTATGCTTATGAAGAAGGTATTCGTTTTTGGGGTAATAGCATCCTTATTGACGGCTTGTAGTCCCTATTCATTGGTAAACAGTGAGGTTTACAATAATGCTGACTTGCGGAGTTATCACACATTCCGTATTGTTACTCCCGATATGGGTAAATTGCCGCTTGGAATGGAGATGGTTACATACTACAATATTGCAGCCGCAATAAGAGAGCAAATGGTTGAACGAGGTTTTACGGAAAGCTCAGATTCACCTCTGCTCATAAACATCGCTGTCACGACTCAACGCGAAATTCAAACTGAACCTGCTATTCCACCGGGATATTTTCCATACAATGGCCCTTATTACCCATATTGGGTGTATCCGCGCAGCTATTACTGGAGTAACTACTACTCAAATGCCCAAGTTATAACTGGAATTTATAAAGAGGGTGTCTTGACAATGGATATGGTCAATATTATCGAAAAGTTACCGCTGTATTCATCATCTGTTTCCACAATTATTGATAATGGACAGGGACAATACAGAAATCTTGTCGGTATCGCTGAAGCTGTTCAAGTGTTGTTCTCAAAATTTCCGGTTCCTTTGTTGCCACAATATAAAAAATAAGAACGAATTAACACAAATTAACAATGCTGGTCTATGAGAGTTGCCCATGGGCCAGTCTAATTTTGTGCTGTAAGATAAATAAATTTCAATGTCATGAATCAGGCTATAATCATCACGCCCCATGTGATTAACACTCTGAAGTCGTTGCCAGAGCGGGAACGCACAGCTATAACAGCGGCATTGGCCGAGGAGATGATTCTCGGAGGTTGTCACTCTCCGTTATCACCCTACCAGCGTATGTTGTATTCGATAATACGTTTCTATGTGGAGCGCGACACAATGAAATATAATGATGGAAGATGTTATGACTAAATAGTTAAAGTGTGTGCCGGGATGTAACTATACCGCCCCGCAGTCATTGACCAGACTGCGGGGCGGTTGCGTATATTCGGCTATTGCGGGGTCAAAGTAGCGATACGGAGCGGCGAATGAACTCGCTAAGGCTTGAGCCTTTCAATAGGCCGTTGCCAAGCAATGCGAGGTCGATGAGCTGTTTGACAAGTGGTTGGCTTTTGGCGTAGTCGCTTACAACTGTAGCCTGTTGGGCGCGAAGTTCGCTTACCTCACCTTCGAGCTGAGAGGATTTCTTTGTGTCATCATCGTTTAGTTTGCCGTCTTTTGTGTTGTCGCGTATCGAATTGATTTCGGCGTTCTTGGCCTCGATTTGCGTCTCGATTGGGGCAACGGTCGATTCGAGCGCTTGGGTTGCTTCGTCGCGCAACTTGACGATTAGCGGGTGGTCGGTGTTGACAATCAGGTTAAAGCTGTCGGGAAGCTCCCCATAGAAACTCATGCCTGGCTGCATGGCCGCCATGTCTTTCATGCGCCGCATATACTCGTTTTGAGTAATCACTATTGGTAAATCTTCTGGAGACAGGGCTTCAAACGCTACGAGGAATTGAGCTTTGTCAACTTCGGGGGTCTGAGACTGGAACAGGGTGGTCATGATGTTGCGTTGTACAGGAGTGAGGAGTACTTGCCTTTTGTTATCCTTTGTTATGAGGTTGTCGATTATATCGCTGTCAACGCGTACAAACTGTGATTTTTCCAACTTCTGTTCGAGCAATCCGATAAAGTGGCTGTCGAGTTGTCCGTCCATTAACAGAACGTCGTAGCCTTTGTCGGTAGCGGCCTTGATGTAGTTGTATTGGGCAATGGGGTCGGTAGCGTATAGGTAGACGATGTTGCCTTCTTTGTTGGTCTGAGCGGTCTCAATCAGTGCTTTGTATTCTTCAAGAGTATAGTATTTGCCTTCGGTGTCTTTGAGTAGCATGAACTTCATTGCGGCATCGCGGAACTTATCGTCGGTCAACATGCCGTATTCGATGAATATTTTGATGTCGTCCCATTTCTTCTCGTACTCGGTTCGATCGGCTTTAAAAATGTCTTCGAGCCGAGAAGCGACTTTCTTGGTTATGTATGACGATATTTTTTTGACTGCGCTGTCGCTTTGCAGATATGAGCGTGACACATTAAGCGGAATGTCGGGAGAATCAATAACGCCTTGTAGTAGCATTAGAAATTCCGGAACGACACCCTCGACCGAATCAGTAACATAAACTTGGTTGCAATAGAGTTGGATACGGTTTTTAGTTATGTCGAAGTTGTTTTTTATTTTAGGGAAGAAGAGTATTCCCGTTAAAGTGAATGGATAGTCAACGTTTAGGTGTATCCAAAACAGAGGGTCGTCTTGACCTGGGTACAAATCATGATAGAATTTCAGATAATCATCATCGGTGAGCTCGGCGGGTTTCTTCATCCAAGCCGGCTCAGTTATGTTTATGATGTTGTCACGGTCGGTATCTACATATTTGCCGTCTTTCCATTCTTTGACTTTGCCCGAAATAACCGGAACAGGGAGGAAGCGGCAATATTTTTTGAGTAGTGAGTCAATTTTGTCCTGTTCGAGGAACTCTTTGTCATCATCATCGACATAGAGGATGATGTCGGTGCCGCGTGATTCCTTGGTTATCGGCTCCATGGAGTATTCTGGCGAACCGTCGCATTCCCATTTGACGGCTTCAGCCCCCTCTTTATACGAGAGAGAGCGAATTTCGACTTTCTTGGCTATCATGAACGCCGAGTAGAATCCAAGACCGAAATGGCCAATGATTGCGTTGGCGTTATCTTTGTATTTGGCGAGGAATTCTTCAGCACCGGAGAATGCGATTTGGTTGATGTATTTATCAATGTCATCGGCTGTCATGCCTATTCCATGGTCACTGACGGTCAGAGTACCTGCTTCTTTGTCGACAGTAACTGTAACATTCATCTCTCCGAGTTCTCCCTTGAATTCACCGAATGATGACAATGTCTTGAGCTTTTGTGTTGCGTCGATTGCGTTTGAGACAAGCTCGCGGAGGAAAATCTCGTGGTCACTGTATAAAAATTTCTTGATAACGGGGAATATGTTTTCAGTGGTTACCCCGATTGTTCCTTTTTGCATGATATTTGGAATTATAGTGTTATATTCTATTAGAACAAATAGCAAAATAAATGCCACCCTTGTGGAGTGACATTTATTCTGAAATCATGTTAAAATATCTGCCAAATTGACCGATGTAATATGATGTTAACTTTGGGCAGATTTTTCGTAGCCTCTGTCAATCGTCATCTTTATTTTGTCGGTCTCAGGATCGAAGGTGACATTGACCGAGTCGCCTGGATTAATCGAGGCGTTGATAATCAGTTCGGCAAGTTCGTCTTCAAGATACTTCTGTATGGCGCGCTTGAGTGGACGGGCTCCATATTGGGCATCATAGCCCTTTGCGGCTATGAAATTTTTGGCTGATTCGTCGATTACGAGTGAATATCCCAACGATGCCATACGCTTGTAGAATCCTGACAGTTCTATATCGATAATCTTAAATATAGCTTCTTGGTCGAGAGAGTCGAACATCACAATGTCATCAATGCGGTTGAGAAATTCAGGTGCAAAAGCTTTATTGAGAGCTTTCTGCAGCACTCCGTGGCTATGTTCCTTGTCGACTGTCTTGGTTGCGAATCCGACACCGGCTCCGAAATCTTTCAATTGACGTGTGCCGATGTTGGATGTCATTATAATAATGGTGTTTTTGAAGTCGACTTTACGTCCGAGACTGTCGGTGAGCTGTCCCTCATCCATCACCTGCAGGAGCAGATTGAACACATCGGGGTGGGCCTTTTCTAATTCATCGAGCAGAACAACAGAGTAGGGGCGGCGACGCACTTTTTCGGTGAGTTGTCCACCCTCCTCATAGCCAACATATCCCGGAGGTGCGCCAACAAGACGTGAAACGGTGAATTTTTCCATATATTCGCTCATGTCGATTCTTATCAGCGTGTCGGCTGAGTCGAACAGATATTCCGCCAGTTTTTTAGCAAGATGGGTTTTGCCCACGCCTGTCGGTCCGAGAAACATAAATGTGCCAATCGGTTTGTTGGGGTCTTTCAGTCCCACACGATTGCGCTGTATGGCTTTGACAATCTTTTCTATCGCTTGGTCTTGTCCGATTATCTCGCTTTTGAGTTTCGGACCCATTTCGCGCAATCGGTTACCTTCGTCCTGAGCTATGCGCTGCACCGGCACGCCGGTCATCATGGCCACAACTTCTGCCACTTTTTCCTCATCAACCGTTTCGCGCTTCTCGTCGAGCTGGCGTTCCCATTGTGATTTTAGAGTTTCGAGGGAGTCGCGAAGTGATTGCCCTTTGTCGCGCAAAACGGCTGCTTCGGCGAAGTTTTGCGCTTTCACAGCCTCCATCTTTGCTGCGTCGACCTCGGCGATTTCATTTTCAAGTTTTTCCATTTCTTCTGGAACATGGATATTGGTGATATGAACGCGAGAGCCTGCCTCGTCCATAGCGTCAATTGCCTTGTCGGGAAAGTTGCGGTCGCTGATGTAGCGTTCGGTAAGTTTCACGCAGGCGTCGAGAGCCTCAGGAGTATAAGTGACGTTGTGGTGCTGTTCGTACTTATCCTTGATATTATTAAGAATGGCGAGCGTTTCTTCTGGAGATGTGGGCTCAACCATGACTTTTTGGAAGCGACGCTCGAGTGCTCCGTCTTTCTCGATGTTCTTGCGATATTCATCAAGTGTTGTCGCTCCAATACATTGAATTTCACCGCGAGCAAGAGCCGGTTTGAGAAGATTTGCGGCATCCATAGTGCCGGTGGCGTTTCCGGCACCGACTATGGTGTGAAGCTCGTCGATGAAAAGAATTATGTCGTCATTCTTAGCCAATTCATTTAATATCGCTTTGATTCGTTCCTCAAATTGGCCGCGGTATTTTGTGCCGGCAACAATTGCGGCCATGTCGAGAGAAATCACGCGCTTTCCGAAAAGCACTCTTGAAACTTTCCGTTGGACAATGCGCAAAGCAAGACCTTCGACAATGGCAGATTTTCCTACTCCAGGCTCACCAATTAACACGGGATTGTTCTTTTTGCGTCGGCTGAGAATCTGAGCCAAACGTTCTATCTCGACTTCACGTCCCACCATCGGATCAAGCCGGTTCTCTTGTGCGGCGCGGGTCATGTCATTGCCAAACTTGTCAAGAACTGGCGTGTCTTGGCCGGTGCGTTTCTGTGGTCCTTTGGGCTGATGTGCTGTAGAGGATGATGGCATTGTGTTAGAGTCGCTACCTGGGAGGGTATCATCATCATCATCGTCTTCGTCATCGGCGAAACTTCCTCCTCCCCTCGGGGTGTCAGAGACGTTTGTCACTAATCCGTAAAGAGACTCGTAGGTTACCCCGGCGTCTTTAAACGGTTGCATAAACGGCTGTGATTGTGTTTCGGAATTATGAAAAATCGCAAGAAGCAGGTGTTCAATATCGACAATGTCGCTGCGCATCATCCTTGATTCTAGTACGCTTAGCTTGATAATGCGGTTGGCGAGGTCGGTCACAGCGACCTCAGAT
This sequence comes from uncultured Muribaculaceae bacterium, assembly GCA_964520525.1. Taxonomy (GTDB): domain Bacteria; phylum Bacteroidota; class Bacteroidia; order Bacteroidales; family Muribaculaceae; genus JAJPXC01. The sequence goes on along the minus strand of CAZFNR010000014.1, from coordinate 20,053 downwards.
GGTGATGATGTCGCCGACTCGAAAAGATTATTGTCAAGTTGCTGTTGCAGCTCGTAGGCCGATGAGCCACTGCTCGCCTCTTCGATAAGTTGGAAGGCGCGGCTTCCGAAATCGCTGATTAATGCGAGCAGCAAGTGGGCCGGAGTGATAGCTGTATTGTTGTGCCTCACCGCTTCCCGCCTGCTTAAGTCGAGTGCGGCTCTGAGCTGGTTAGAAAAATTAGTATCCATCAGTTATAACGATATTATCACTTGTTATTATTGGTAATAACACAATAAAAGCAATTATTGTGCCAAAAATGCGCATAAATAGAATTTCAGTTCTGAAAAAACTCTAAAACGTCGAGTCCAAATTTACGAGTTTTCCGTAAAAAATCGTATCTTTGTATGATATTTAACAACAGAATCTGCGTTATGCCTTGATGGCTAAGACGCTGAGTTTATTAAAATGTTAATTAACACATTATTATAGAATCATGCTGGAAGAAGATCGCATTCTAAAGATTAATATTGAGAATGAAATGAAGACGGCCTATATCGACTATTCAATGTCGGTTATAGTGTCGCGCGCACTTCCTGATGTCAGAGATGGCTTGAAACCTGTGCACCGTCGTGTGCTTTTCGGAATGAATGAGATGGGCAACACCTCCAATCATCCCCATAAAAAGTCAGCCAATTGCGTCGGAGAAGTTATGGGTAAATATCACCCTCACGGCGACTCGTCAATATACGGGACTGTGGTGAGAATGGCTCAGGACTGGGCTTTGCGTTACACACTCGTAGACGGTCACGGTAACTTCGGTTCGGTCGATGGAGACTCTCCTGCGGCAATGCGTTATACCGAGGTGCGTTTATCAAAGATGGGTGAGGAGATGCTGAGAGATATCGACTCAGATACCGTCGATTTCCAGCCGAACTATGATAATTCCCGCCGCGAGCCGGTGGTGCTTCCCACTCGGATTCCTCAGCTTCTCGTCAACGGGGCTTCTGGTATCGCAGTCGGTATGGCGACTAATATGCCCCCGCATAATCTCACGGAGTCTATCAATGCCTGTGTGGCTCTTATAGATAACCCGGAGTTGACAATTCCCGAGTTGATGCACTATATAACAGCCCCCGACTTTCCGACCGGCGGTACCATCTATGGCTACAATGGTGTAAAAGAGGCATTTGAGACTGGTCGTGGTCGCATCGTTATAAGGGCGAAAGCCGACATCGAGCGCGAGGGTGAGCATGATGTGATTGTCGTTCATGAGATACCCTACAATGTTAACAAGGCTGAGTTGATTAAGTATATCGCCGATCTCGTAAATGAGAAAAAAATCGACGGTATTGCCGACCTAAACGATGAGAGCGACTATAAAGGAATGCGCATCATTATCAAGCTCAAAAGCGACGCAAATGCAAACGTTGTGCTAAACAAGCTCTACAAGATGACACAAATGCAGGCTTCGTTCAGCGTCAATAACGTGGCTTTGGTCAATGGTCGCCCCAAAGTGCTCAATCTGAAAGAGTTGCTTGAAGCATTTATCTCTCATCGTCATGACGTTGTGATACGCCGCACTCAGTTTGAATTGCGCAAGGCGCGTGAACGCGCCCACATTCTTGAGGGGCTGATTATTGCCTCACAAAATATTGATGAGGTTATATCCATCATACGCTCGTCGGCTAATGACGATGAGTCGAAGGCGCGTTTGGCCGAACGATTCAACTTGTCTGAACCTCAGACACGCGCCATCCTCGAGATGCGCCTGAAGCAGCTTCAGAAACTTGACCAAGCCAAGTTGCAGAACGATTATGACGACCTGATGAAACAGATTGCACATCTTGAGGAAATACTCAACAATGATCATGTGTGCCGCGAACTAATAAAGAGCGAACTTATCGAAATTCGCGAGGCATATGGCGATGCTCGTAAGACTGATATCGACTACACTGCTGGCGATTTCAACGCCGAGGATTTCTATGCCGACGACGAAATGATTATCACTATCTCACATCTCGGATATATCAAGCGTACACCCCTCACTGAGTTCCGCGCTCAGAACCGCGGCGGTGTCGGAGCTAAAGGCAGTGATACCCGCGACCAGGATTTTATCGAGCACATATATCCAGCATCGATGCATAACTATATGCTGTTTTTCACTCAGAAAGGACGGTGCTATTGGCTTAAAGTCTATGATATTCCCGAAGGCGCCAAGAACACTAAAGGCCGTGCGATTCAAAACTTACTCAATATCGAGGCCGACGACAAGGTCAAAGCGTTTATCCGCATCAATGGCTTGAACGACAAAGAGTTTGTCGAAAGCCATAATCTGATATTCTGCACCAAGCAGGGTGTAATCAAAAAGACCTGCCTTGAGGCTTATTCACGTCCTCGCGCCAACGGTGTTAATGCGATTGTCATCAGAGAAGATGATCAGTTGCTGCAGGTTGAACTGACCGACGGGAACTCAGAGATTTTGCTTGCCAACCGCAACGGTCGTGCCATAAGGTTCCATGAGAGCAAGGTGAGAGAGATGGGCCGTATGTCGACTGGCGTACGCGGCATGAAACTCGATGACGGCGACGATGAAATAGTCGGAATGATTTGCATGAATCAAGAAAGCTCGAATAACGTCATGGTCATTTCAGCGAATGGCTACGGCAAGCGTTCTCTCCTTGAGGATTACCGAATAACCAATCGTGGCGGCAAAGGCGTTAAAACGATGAATGTCACAGACAAAACCGGCCGATTGGTAGCGATAATGAGTGTTAATGACGAAAATGACCTCGTCATCATCAATAAGTCAGGAATCACGCTCCGCATTCATGTGGCCGACATTAGGGTTATGGGCCGTGCGACACAGGGTGTGCGTCTGATTAATCTTGAAAAACGCAACGACACGATAGCTTCAGTCTGCTGCGTCGACACAGACCCCGAGGAAGACGCTGAGACCATTGAGGAGGGAGATACGCTTGAAGCGTTGCCCGGCGATGAAGTTGAGGTCGATGATTCAGAGGTAAACGAATGAATAAAATGAATTAATAATAACAAATAAGCTGAAAGTTTATGAAGAAGTCAAGTATCTTAGGTCTGTGCCTGATTGCCGGTGTGACCGCATCAGCCCAAATGAGCCTTGTGAAGGATGTGGAACACAGCCTCAAAGGCGGAAGCGACGATCTCGCTACAGCGTTGGTAAATATACAGCCCGCGCTGACCAACGATGAGAGCAAGGGTGCAGCTCAGACGTGGTTCGTCGCCGGAAAGGCAGGTTTTGAGCTTTACGACAACCTTTATGCTAAAAAATCAATAGGTCAGAATGTTGACGGCAAACAAGTCGGTGATGCGATTATCAAAGGCTATGAGTATATGATGACTGCATTGCCACTCGACACAATTGTTGATGCAAAAGGGAAGGTCAAGACCAAATATTCAAAGGATATTGTAAAAACAATAGCCGGACACTATAATGATTTCAGTACGGCTGCCGTGTTTTGCTGGGAAGCGAAGGATTATCCCGGTGCTTATAAGGCATGGAGCATATGGGTGGATCTGCCAAACAACAAGTCGCTTGGGAAAAATGCGCCTGTAGCTCCAGCCGACACTATAGTTAGCGAGATGGTCTATAACATGGCTCTCGCCGCATGGCAAATGGATAATATCCCCTTGGCATTAGAGAATATGCAACGTGCGAAATCAATGGGATACAAAAAGAAAAATCTATATGATTACGCTATTTCTCTTGCGGCTCAGAGCAAAAATAACGCTCTCGTCTATGAATTGGCTGAAGAGGCATATCCGCTCTATGGCGATCAGGACCCCAAATTCCTTCAACTAATGATTAACAGCCGCATCGAAAAAGAGAAATATGCAGAAGCAAAGCAGATGCTTGAGAATGCTATCTCGGCTGACCCCAATAATGCGCAGCTTTATAACATCATGGGTATCCTTTATGAAGCCCAGAAAGATAATGACAATGCTATCGCCAATTATCGCAAAGCTACCGAACTTGACGCTCAATTCGCACAGAGCCAATATAATCTTGGCCGCAAGCTATGCGAAAAGGCTTACGCTATCAGCGATGCCGCTTCCAATTTGAGTCAGGCTGATTATAACAATCTCGTCGAGACAGAGATTAACCCCCTGTTCCGCGAAGCTGCCGGACACCTTGAAGCTGCATACTCTATCGACCCGGATAACGGCTCTGACGCTTTGCGTTATTTGCGTAATGTCTATTATAACCTGCACGATGAAGAAAACCTCAAACGTGTAGAAGCTCTCTAATCGTTAATCGATTTTGACTTCAGTATATTGCGGCCGCTACCTTCGGGTAAGCGGCCGCTTTGATGTTATATGATTTTTTACTAAATTTGTCAATTAAAATGTTTAAATACAACTGAATTATGCCCGATACTATAGCCCAATTTGACCAAGCAATTAAGTCATGCCGCGAATTGTTTGTACTGAAATTGAATGATTACGGCGCAGCATGGCGCATGATGCGCCCATCATCGGTTACAGACCAAATACTTATAAAAGCAAACCGCATCCGCACTCTCGAGACAAAGGGTAACGCAATGGTCGACGAGGGGATACTCCCCGAATTTATAGGCATGGTCAACTACGGAATTATTGGTCTGATTCAGCTCTCTCTCGGTTTTTCCGACAAAAAAGACATTTCGGTTGAGAAGGCTGCGGAACTTTATGACTCGTTCATGAACAAAACACGGCAGTTGATGATTGCTAAAAATCATGATTATGACGAAATATGGCGAGCTATGAGAGTGTCATCTTACACCGATCTTATTTTGATGAAACTCATGCGCACCAAAGAGATAGAAGACAACCAAGGCAAAACAGCGGTTTCCGAAGGAATTGACGCAAACTACATGGACATCATAAACTATTCGATTTTCGGTATCATCAAACTCACAGAGTGATAATGGCTGAGGGACGGCTTTTGCGGTTTAACCGTGAAAATATGACGTGGATAGTTTGGACGCTCAGGCTACTTGTAGGAGCGACGTTTATCGTTTCAGGGTTGGCTAAAATTATCGATGAGTGGGGTTTCGTCTATAAAATAGAACAGTATCTGTCGATATGGGACATGACGATGCCTCGAACTATCGTACTTGTTGGCGCAATCGGATTATCAGGTGCTGAGTTCGTGTTCGGCTTGTTGTTGTTGACCGGTTGCTACCGTAGGGTTGTCACATGGTTGCTCGCTGCAACGATGGCATTTATGTTGCCCCTCACTTTTTATATAATGGTGGCAGACCCTGTGGGCGATTGCGGATGCTTTGGCGATTTTATAACCCTGTCAAATAATGCTACCTTTTTCAAGAATGTAGTTTTGTCGGTAGCCATAACCTATTTGGTGGTATTCAACTCAAAAGTCAAGGGCGTTTATTTGCCATATTGCCAATGGCTTGTGGCGTTCTTATCAAGCCTTTATGCCCTGATTGTCGCACTTTTGGGATATAATGTGCAACCGCTGGTCGATTTCCGCCCTTATCCGGTTGAAAGCAATTTCTTAGTGGTAGAGAATGAGGCTGATGACGTTGACGTGTCGTACATTTACGAACGTGATGGAGAACGCAAGAGTTTTTCGGTTGATGACTTGCCAGATTCAACATGGATTTTTGTGGACCGGCAACTCACAGGTGATGTTAGCGATTCAGAAGTTTTTTCAATATATGACGGCGATGAAGATGTTACAGAGGCGGTACTTCACGGCAGCGGGGAGCAACTGTTTTTGACGATACCAGATTTGCGGCGAGCGGATATTTCATATACTTACCTGATAAATGAAATTAACCGATATATGACTGCCCGCGGCGGGGAGTTAGTCGGCCTGATATCTACAGACCGGCAGGGTATTAACGGTTGGATTGATTATTCAATGGCTCAGTATCCGTGCTACACAGTTGATGATACATCAATTAAGGAACTCGCTCGCGGGAATGTCGGACTCGTTTATGTGAAAGATGGGACGATTGTTTGGAAACGTAATCTTTGGTCTGTCCCTTCTGATGTGCTGACGACATCTTCAAATCCTATAGAATCTCTCGATTTCGATGGTCTTTACCGGTTTCTTGCGCTGACCGGGTCGCTGCTAACAGCAATGCTTTTGCTCGCACTATTGCAGACCATGGCACTTGCTTTGCGTTATCGAGTGAAACTGCGGCGCATGATAAAGAGCTAATCATCAGTCAAGCAAAAAGAGTAATGTTTGAATCTGAATTTATCGGCATTTTTCGCTAACTTCGCGGTCGAAAAATCTTTTGTAAATCAATTCATATAATTAGTACTAAAATGAGAAAGAAAATTGTTGCCGGAAACTGGAAAATGAATACCACTCTCCAGGAAGGTGTGGCTTTGGCTAAAGAAGTCAACGAGGCTCTTGCTGGTGCTGCTCCAAAATGTGATGTCATTATTGCGGTTCCATTTACCCACCTCGCATCAATCAACGCTGTAATCGACCAAAACAAACTTGGTCTCGGTGCCGAAAACTGCGCCGACCACACATCTGGTGCTTACACCGGTGAGGTTTCTGCTCCAATGGTAGCTTCGACCGGTGCTACTTATGTTATTCTTGGTCACTCTGAACGTCGCCAGTACTATGGTGAGACTTCCGAAATTCTCAAAGAAAAGGTCAATCTCGCTTTAGCCAACAATTTGACCCCGATTTTCTGCATCGGCGAGGTGCTTGAAGAGCGTGAAAATGGTAGCTACCTTGATGTGGTCAAGAAGCAGATTGAAGATGCGTTGTTTGACCTTTCGGCCAATGATTTCAGTAAACTGATACTCGCTTACGAACCTGTTTGGGCAATCGGTACAGGTAAAACCGCTACCGATGACCAGGCAGAGGAAATGCACGCATTCATCCGTGAGGTAATCGCTAACAAGTATGGTAAAGAAGTGGCTGAAAACACATCAATTCTTTACGGTGGAAGCTGTAAGCCCTCTAACGCCCCCCAATTGTTTGCCAAACCTAACGTAGACGGTGGACTAATCGGTGGCGCTTCACTCAAAGCTGCCGACTTTATGGGTATAGTAAATGCGTTCTAATTAAGATTTATCTGAATTATTAAGGCTGCAAAAAGGTTTTTTACTATTTTTGTAGCCTTAACTTTTTTTGTATAGCGTATGCGTTTAAACACATTCGGCTTATCACTGTTCGCCGTGGCGTTATGTCAACCCATATTGGCTGAAGAATCATCCAAAACGATGTCACTGATTGACCACATTCAGTCCGACAGTATTATTGAGATTATGGCTCCCGTCGGACTTGTGCAACGTCTGTCTCCATCAGAAGTGGTCGATGTGCAATCGTCTTCTGAGGGAAAAGTGGGCGGTTCGGCTGTGAGGTCGGGCGGTTACCGCATTCAGGTGTTTTCTGACAACAACGCGCGGTCGGCAAAAACAGAGGCACGAACGCGAGCGCGTAATATATCGGCACGTTTTCCGCAGCACCGTACGTATGTTGTGTACAATGCACCGTTTTGGCGTTTGAAAGTGGGCGATTTTCGTAGTCAGCAAGAAGCCCAGCAAGCCGCCGATGAGATTAAACACGCTTTCCCATCGTATAGTCGGGAAGTTAGAGTTGTAAGAGACAGGGTGTCGATTGTGAAATAGACGCAACGATGCGTTATTTATGCAGCAGACGTGAACAATATGTATACACCAGACGCTAACGAAACGGTAAATCAGATAGCCGAGCATTATAAGGCGATTATAACACTTCTTGGTGAAGATGTCAACCGCGAGGGCTTGATGAAAACCCCTATGAGGGCTGCAAAAGCACTCTATTATGCCACTCAAGGTTATAAGCAGAACGCGGATGAGGTGATGAAGCAGGCAATTTTTGAGCACGCCGGCTCGCGGATGATTATCGTGAAAGATATAGAGTTTTATTCGTTTTGCGAACATCACATACTTCCGTTTTTTGGGCGGGTGTCAATCGGTTATATTCCCAATGGGAAGATGATAGGCCTAAGCAAGCTCGCGCGAGTGGTGAATGTGTATGCGCGTCGTCTGCAAGTACAAGAAAGGCTTACGTCCCAACTATGTCATTCGATTACCGAGACACTGTCGGCAAAAGGTGTCATCGTGGCCTGCAACGCACAGCATCTGTGCATGAAAATGAGGGGAGTAGAGAAGCAAGATTCATCGACGACCACGATTGATTATTGTGGCGATTTTGAAACGTCGATTGATTTGAGACGTGAGTTTATGGATGCGCTTGGTCGCATCGATTAGTCAAATTTTGAACCCTCCCGCTATTTCGTCGAGTTTTACTAACTTGCTGACCAGAGCGTAGATTGTTAGGCCGGCAGGAGAGTGGATTTGTAATTTTGCGGCAATATTGCGCCGATGTGTCATTACTGTGTTGACCGACAAGTGAATTCGGTCAGCGATTTCTTTGTTGGATAGCCCCCGGACCACACATTTCACTATCTCTTGTTCACGCAATGTCAATTCACGCTGGGTGTTGGATTGGTTGTTTGCTGACATCAGTTTTTTGAGCTTTTCGCGGATGGAGGCGACATCGTCATAAATAGATATTGTGCAGTCAAACAGTTTTACAGTTTCAGCAGGAAGCGCAGTGTGATATATAGCTGCGATTTTCATTTTTCCACACGCCGATTTTTTTAATTCTGTTATTTCACAGGCTGAAGCTATCAGCGGGTCGATAATTAGAATGCTGATTTTACGTCGTGCGGTGAGTTGATGCAAATCTTCATCCGAAACATCTAAAATGGTGGCATTCAATTCTGACGCACATCTGATAATAGATGACAGACCTGCGTAAATCAGCGGCGATTTTATGGCTATTCCTATGTTGACCTGTCTCATTGGATGTCGCTTTTGCTTAGTTCAATCGCTTCCACCATCGGCACTAATATGTGGTTCTCGATGTTGCTGTGTGAGTCCAAATCTTCCTCGCAGTTGTAAATATCTACAAGAACGTCATACATCTTGTTGGGCACAGATGTAGTATAAAATTTCAGAATTATGTTTTTCAGTTCTGAGAGGCTGTCGGCCACTTCATCGTGTTGCCGACAGAAAATTTTTATGTTGTATTTGCTCGGGTGTCCGGCCATAAGGGCTTTTACATAAGGGAACAGGTTGCGCTCCTCATAGCGGAAGTGTTTGGTCGCTTTGTCGACAAAATCGTCATAGAACCCTATAATAGCCGGATTTATGTCATCGTGTGACTGGTCCAGCGCATTGGTTAGATTTTGGCGTATGTGTGGAAATTTATAACTAATGAAATAATCGTGGGAGTTTTTCAAAAAATCCACTATTGCAAGAGGATTCAGCATCGATAAAACATCATTGTCGGGTTGGCCTGAAACAATAAAGTTTATAATCAATAGAAACGCATTAACATCAATTCCAGCGTCTCTGCAGACGGAAGCGATAGATTTGTTGCCAAACCCTAAAGGAAGCGAGAAGCGGCTGAGAAACGGTAGCAGGGTATAGTCGTACTCGATTAGATTGACAATGCTGTCATCGGCAGTAAATTTCCTTGTTATCTTCATCAGTTGATATTATTTTCTCCCAAATATAGTGCAAAAATGTTGTCAGTCAACGGTGAAATGTGTGAAATAAGACAAATCAACACTATTCGTCATCTTCTTCATCAAAATCAAACTCGAAATCCCAACCTTCATCGTAGGTTTGTTCGGTGAATTTTGATAGTTCGCGGCCTTCGCGTTTAGTCGGGCGTCCCAGCCCTTTTCGGCGGTTGACAAATCCGCTTATTTTGACAACCTCAAGCAGGTCAAGTTGAGACTGAGGCGTGATATTTTCTAGATAATCAGGAACCAGTTTCGCTCCCAATCTGTTTTCGGTCAATGCTTTCACTCTGAAAGAGTATGTGACGGGCGGTTTTCTGACGTTAATAATGTCGCCAATGTGTATTAGCCTTGATGGTTTGGCAAGCACGCCGTCGCCGATTGTTACACGCCCTTTTTTGCATGCTTCGGTGGCGATTGTCCGTGTCTTGAAGATGCGCGTTGCCCACATCCATTTGTCGATTCGTTCTTCGGTTTTCGCCATAGGTCTTCACTTGTTGTTATAATCACACATAGCTGTCTGTAGACCAGCGAGGCAGAATGTTTTGATCGCATCGACAGCCATTTCGATGCGTGCGGGCATTTTCATCCTATCGTCGAGCGAGAACTGCCCCAGGACGAAGTCAATTTGTGCGCCTCGGGGAAAATCGTTGCCGATTCCGAACCTCAGGCGGGGATATGTGTCAGTGCCGAGCATGGCGGCTATGTTTTTTAGCCCATTATGACCGGCATCACTTCCCTTCGGCTTGAGGCGAATGGCACCAAAGGGTAGGGAAAGGTCATCGACCACGACCAAAATGTGGTCAATCTCGATTTTCTCTCGTTCTTTCCAGTAACGTACGGCGTTGCCGCTTAGATTCATGTAGGTTGATGGCTTTAACAGCACGAGCTGTTTGTTTTTGAGCCTCATGCGGGCGACATCGCCGTAGCGTTCCGTGTCAAAAGAAATATTGGATGCCTCAGCAAAGGCATCCAATATTTTAAATCCGATGTTGTGGCGGGTGTCACGATATTCATCGCCAATATTGCCCAACCCAACAATGAGATATTTCATAGAAATACAGTGTTGACTATTGTCTTTTTTACTTGCCTGCTGCTGCGGCTGCTGCGGCACCGCGGGCGGCGCGGGTCAATTGAACGGCGCAAACCACGGCGTTTTTGGCGTTGACGAGTTCAAGACCTTCGAAGTGGAGGTCGCCAATCTGGAGGGTTTTGCCAAGTCCGAGGTTGTCAACGTTGACAACTACGCGCTCAGGTATAGCTGAATAAATGGCTTTAACTTTGATTTTCTTCATAGATAGCGTGAGCTTACCACCGGCTTTCACACCTTCGGCATGGCCTTCGAGCTTCACAGGCACTTCCATGACAACGGGTTTGGTATCGTTGACTTCGAGGAAGTCCATATGGAGAATGGTGTCTTTTACCGGATGGTATTGAACCTCTTTGAGTACGGCCATCTTCTTTTGGCCGTTATAGTCGAGTTCTACAGCGAAGATGTCGGGAGTGTAGATGAGTTTGCGCACTCCATCCTGGGTTACAGTGAGGTCAGTAGTAATCAAGCCTTTGCCGTTAGCGATTTCTACAATTTTCTCACCGGGATTAAGAGTGCCGGTGTAGGGGAGTGTAATCACTTCGCCACCGTTGAGGACAACGGGGATTTTCTCATCTTTGCGGAGACCTTTTGCGGCCTTCTTTCCGAGGTCAGTGCGAGGCTCGGCTGCGAGTTTAAACAGTTTCATCAGTTTGTTAATTAATTGTGTTACTCAAAATTAAGTCTATTGCTCCTTAATTTCCCATCACACGGGATGCTAAAAAGCGACTGCAAAGTTACAAAAAATTATTTAAAATCAAGCCAATGAGCTGACATAAGTCATGATTTTTTATTTTGATAACAAATCGTCTTTGAACTTTGCATACAATAAGTGCCGTTAAAGTCGTATCTTTGTAGCGATATTTGCCAATGAGACAGTCTGATTAAATGAGAAAAATAACGGTCAAGTCTCTAAATGATAATAAGTCGAGCAACCATATCATGATGAAAAAAACTAAAGTTATACTCCCGATTGTCAACCGTGAAAATGCGGTTTCGTTGCTCCTCTTGGCAATGGTGGGAATTGTAATCTACGCTTTCAGCGTTGAGAATGTTTGGCTTGTTGACAATTTGTTCTATAAGTTCAAATTTGATTTAGCTTATCATGAATTTGGAAATGGACTTACGCTATTGACAGAACCGGTTAAGAATATAGGGGATATCGTTCAATCGCAAATAAACCATTACCAATCATGGGGGGGCAGATTTGTTGCCCAGTCGTTAGTGCAGTTGTTTTGTGCTATTTTAGGTCAAAAATGGTTTGCGTTATTTAATGCTGTAATTTATGCGTCTCTTTTTATTTTGATAATGTCAATAGCAGGGGTTGACTGGCGTAATTATAAATCTCTGCTTACGGTGATATTACTCGTTTTTACGAGTTTCATAATGGATATATCTCCATCATTCCAGATTAATTATATCTGGATGTTCACATTGGCGCTCGGTTTTGTAAAATTGTTTTTCACTTATATCAATGAGAAAAGCATAGTAAAGCTTATTGTTCTTGGACTGTATAGCTTTATCTCAGGATTTGGGCATGAGGGTCTTAATGTCGGGATTGGCGGAGCTATTATAGTTTATTGGCTTTCGAATATACGGCGTTTCACATTGGCCGAGTATGTTATGGCTATCGGTTTTGGTGCAGGTTGTGCGGCACTTTGTCTCGCTCCCGGTAATTTTGTCAGAATGTCAGGCATAGAAAACCATAATAACATAATCATGTCGGTAATTAACCTCTTAGTATCGGCTAGAACTATATTACTTATGATAGTTGTGGCATTGACTGCAAATGTAAGGTGGAAATTGACATGGCGGAATATTTATAAACAGAATCGGTTCTATTTTAACGTCATGATTACCTGTCTGTTGTTTTGCCTTGTGCTGGGCTTTGGCGGCGGGCGGGCTTTGATGGGGGCTGAACTGATGGCTATAATAATAACGGTGAGGATATTAAAAAATCATTCATTTAGTTGGTTTTGGTTGGCTGTGTTTGGCTCAATCTTGGTATCGTTTTGGATTGTGCAATTCCGTAAGATTGAATTGAGAAGGGCGCAGTATGATGATATCTATTCGCAATATGAATTGTCAAAAGATGGGTATGTCTACGCTGATTTGTGTGAAGTGAACTGCTCTCCGTTTGAGCTTAGCTATTCGTCAGTGATCCCATTGCCTTTTGGTAATGAAGATGACTGGACTTTGATTGCATTTCAAAAATATATGCAGTCATTGTATGATAAAGACAAGCCTCTTATAAAAGTTTTACCGAAATATCTGCAAGGTAAGGACGGTACGAGTCTCGATAGTCAAATTGTGAGATGTGGCGACGGGGTGTATCTGCTTGTCACTTCAAAAAAGAACCCGGCGAGATTTTATGTTGATAGAGTCGTGAATTTGTTTGGTGTTTTTTATCGTTCTTACGCTCCGTCGGAAATTGTTATCGACAGTCCTACAAAAGACACTGATTTGTGGAGCGCAAAGGTTATCTCCGAGCAAGATTATACCATAATGAATCTTAGTGATAATAAGTTTTATCTGAAAACTTCAAAAAATTAAATTTCTGTTTAGTACTGGAGCGTCAGTGTCGCGGTGCTGGTTGCCTCATAAGCGTTCTTAGTGAAGAGTGGGGTAGACCTTAGTGTGGATGGTGGCGGTAATTTTGTTTAGGTCGACGGTCGTGTTTTTGGGGTTGTAAATCATAAGGTGCAGTGGTAGTGGAGAGTCATCTGGACGATATGGCGGTTGGGTGTAGGCGAAGTGCTCTATAAGTATAAATCCGTGGCGACGGTAGAAGTCGATGCGGCGGCGGGCAAGGTCGTTGTCGGGCAGTTCCACCTCAAGCATGAGCGGGTGGGAGAGGCGGTTCAAAATAAGGTCGATGATTTGGCCGCCATAGCCTTTGTTGCGTCGCGACGGGTCGGTGGCAAAGTGCTCGCAGTAGCAGAAATCACCAAAATTCCAAAGAGTGAAAAATCCGATAGGCATACCATCATCCTCGGCTAATAGTAACGTGAAATCAGGATTGTTGTCAATATTGTAACGTTGTTCTGGCAGGTCGCGCCGTTCCTCGATGGGAAATGACGAAAGAAACAACGCCTCGACAAATGCGTAGTGGCGGTCGGTAGTAGTGATGGGTCGCAGTGTCAACATTTTTGAGCCTTTAGCTGTTAATAGGTAAGCAAATTTACCAAAATTTGGACTAATTTCCCAATTATATCGAAAAATGTGTATCTTTGCGAATGTAAAATTGACTAATTTAACTTAATTCATTATGAATAAAATCAAATCTTTATTGCTTGCGGGATTGTTGACTATAGCCTGTGCAATGCCTGCTTCTGCTCAATTTTCTTGGGGTCCAAAAGTTGGCTTTACCACTTCTGAACTTCATTTCGACGAAAGCGCTATCGACTCTGACAATCAGACCGGTTTTACCGGCGGTTTGATGGGCGAGTTTATGCTCCCCGTGTTTAACCTTGGCGTGGATGCGTCAGTAATGTATGTCCATCGCGCAGCCAAAGTTGGAGTTGAAGATTATGTCGTGACCACAATTAAGCGCGACTATGTCGAAATTCCTATCAACTTGAAGTGGAAAATCGGTTTGCCGGTTGTGAGCAACATCGTTACTCCTTATATCTTCACCGGACCGAGTTTCGCGTTCCTTTGCTCTAAAAAAGATTTTAAAAAGTTTGCCGAAAACAAAACTTGTGACGTAACATGGAATTTCGGTATCGGTCTTCAGGTCCTCAAAAAGTTGCAAATCGGTGCAAGTTACGGCTTGGGCTTGAGTAAATCGGTTGAGGCTAAGCTCCCTGTCGATGCGGAAGGCTCTGAGAAAATCTACAGCGGTAAAGACCGCTACTGGACTGTCACTGCAGCCTACTTATTCTGATACACCAATAGCGGCAATGCCGCAGATAATTTACTCCAGTTTGGCGCGATGGCGACGGCGAAATTGCTAAAGCCCACCGTGCCAAACTTTTTGTATCGCTTTGATGAAACTATTTTGCCATACGAGCGTCAAACGTTATGAAATGAGTGCAGAAACCGACAAAGAACGACGTTTTGTCTCGATTATCGAGGACAACCGAAGTGTAATCACCAAGGTGTGCTATATGTATGCCACCGACCGTGATCACTTCAAAGACTTGTATCAAGAAACGTTGGTCAACCTCTGGCGCGGCATCGACTCGTTTCGCGGCGACTCGGCAGTCTCGACGTGGATTTACCGCACCGCTATCAACACTTGTTTGACTATCTTTCGCCGCTCGCGCAACGTTAGAGCGACAGTTTCGCTCGACGTGGTGGCCGATATGGTGGCAAGTAGTGACGAGCGCCCGGCCTTGCTCAAAGAAATGTATCGGTTGATTTCACGTCTCGAAAGCCTCGACAAGGCTATTATAATGTTGTGGCTCGATGAGCACACCTATGACGAAATTGCCGAAATAACCGGATTGCAACGCAACACTATCGCTAGCCGATTACGACGTATCAAGCTACGTCTTGTGTCGGAAAGTGAGAGATGAGATTTGTTTTTATCATTAATCAACATTGAGTTATGGACATCGACACTCTTAAATCGCAATGGCAGCAACTGACACCTCACGATGACTTGACCGATGGCATTAATCGCGAGATGCTCGACAATAAAGGTTATAAAACTCGCACTGTATTGGTCGACCGCTTGAAACGACGTTACCTAAGGGGCATATACATCTGCTTGTTCGCTCCGTTGTGGCTCGTTATGTTAGATAAAGCATTTGAGTTGCCGTGGTTGTTATATTGGCTATTTCCCGCCTATTTTTTAGCGTGTGGCTTTTATCACTTCGTTCTATATCGACGGCTCGACAAGATGTCGGTTATCGACTTGTCGGTGAGTCAAGCACTTGTTAGAATCACTGATTTCGCCATCTTGCGGCGGCGTTTAGAGAGCTTCGGCACCATGCTCGCCTTGCTATTCGTGGCCTACTTGCTATGGATGTTCCGCTTTAACGACTCGGCCTTTGAGGGGGGGGGCATAGGCGCGGTCGTTGGCACGGTGATTGCCGTGTGGAATGAGGTGCGCACAACCCGCTACATACGCCGCATCAAGGAGTCGCTCCGCCGCAATTTAGAGCCATGTGACGATGACTCCGACTTAACTTGCCGACACACCAAATAATTAGCCAAATAATTAGCGTCGGCTAGCCCAATTTGTCACGATAATATTTGCTTGAGGCTGACTAAAATTGTAACTTCGCGTTACTCTACAAAGGATTCCAGCCCATGAACCAGAGCAGTCTTGTTTCTATTTCAGACATCTCCCGTGAGGAGATATTGAGCTTGCTTGAGCAAGCGCGCTATTTTGAGAATAATCCCAACCACAAAATTCTCGACGGCAAGGTTGTTGCCACGCTGTTTTTTGAACCGTCAACCCGTACCAGGCTTAGTTTTGAGACTGCGGTCAACCGCCTTGGCGGACGGGTGATTGGCTTCTCTGATGCAAGCACAACCAGTTCCACAAAAGGTGAGACCCTCAAAGACACCATCAAGATGGTGAGCAATTATGTCGACCTGATAATCATGCGCCACTATCTTGAGGGGGCGGCGAGATATGCCACTGAGGTCACAGATGTGCCTATTATCAATGCCGGTGACGGTGCAAACCAGCATCCGTCGCAAACCATGCTTGACCTCTATTCGATTTATAAGACACAGGGGCGGCTTGATAATCTTGATATAACCATGGTAGGTGACTTGAAATATGGTAGGACTGTCCATTCACTGCTCATGGCTATGCGCTATTTTAACCCGCGGTTTAAATTCGTGGCTTGCGACGAATTAAAGATGCCGGTAGAATACAAAATATTCTGCGAAGAGAACGGTATCAAATATACCGAACACACCGATTTCTCACCTGAAGTGATTAATTCGACCGATATACTTTACATGACCCGAGTGCAGCGCGAACGTTTCACCGACATTATGGAGTATGAAAAGGTCAAAAACCTCTATAATCTTCACAACTCCATGCTTGACGGCTCGCGTGATAATCTGAAAATACTGCACCCGCTGCCGCGCGTAAATGAAATTGCGCTCGATGTAGATGACAACACCAAGGCGTATTATTTCCAACAAGCTCGCAATGGACTTTACGCACGTCAAGCCTTGATATGCCGTGCGCTTGGAATAGATGTTACAAAACTAAAGGACTCAAACAAATGACAACAGCCAAGAAAGAACTTGCCGTGGCTGCGTTGCGCAATGGCACAGTCATAGACCATATACCGTCGTCGGTCTTGTTCAAGGCCGTCAATATACTCGGTATCGAAAAAATAGGCACGCAGTTGACTATCGGTAATAATCTCGTAAGTGAGCGCTACGGGACTAAAGGTATAATTAAAGTCGCCGATGTCTTTTTCCCGGAAACCACTCTTAACCGCATCGCGTTAATCGCCCCGACGGCGGTGGTCAATATAATCAAAGACTTTGAAGTCGTAGAGAAACGCCCGGTAGTGTTGCCTGATGTCATAACTGGAATTGTCTCTTGTGACAACCCGAAATGCATCACAAACAACGAGCCGATGAAAACCCGTTTCCATGTCGTATCACGCGAGCCGGTCACAATACGCTGTCATTACTGCGGACATTCTGTGACAAGTGATAAGGCTCATGTGCTATAACAGAAACGCGTCAATTATATTTTGATTTTATGAAACAAGATTGGAAACCGGGTACGATGATTTACCCATTGCCTGCGGTGTTGGTGAGCTGCGGAAGTTCTGTTGATGACTGCAACTTGTTGACAGTCTCATGGACTGGCACCATCTGTACCGACCCGGCTATGTGTTATATATCCGTCCGTCCGGAGAGGTATAGCTACGATATGATACGGTGTCAAATGGAGTTTACCATAAATCTTACGACAGAGGCAATAGCGAAGGCAACAGATTGGTGCGGTGTCAAGTCGGGCAGGGATTTCGACAAATGGAAAGAAACCGGCCTCACGCCGGAACCCGGAGTTAAAGTATCATGCCCTTCGGTCAAAGAATCGCCCCTAAGCATTGAGTGCCGTGTAAGAGATATTATTCCGCTTGGGAGCCATCATATGTTTGTTGCCGAAGTGCTGAACGTTAGAGCCGATGAATCATTAATCGACAAAGAGACCGGAGCGTTTAACCTCGGAGATGCAGGCTTGATTAACTATAGTCATGGCGCATATTACAAACAAGGTGAAAAAATTGGGCGTTTCGGATGGACTGTACAAAAGAAAAAATAGAAATCATACACACTTCATATATCTAAAAATGGAAAAAGACCAACAGATTTTCGACATCATCGAGCGCGAGCATCAGCGCCAACTCCATGGTATTGAACTTATAGCGTCAGAGAACTTCGTCAGCGATCAGGTTATGGCTGCGATGGGTTCTTGCCTTACAAACAAATATGCCGAAGGATATCCCGGTCACCGTTATTATGGCGGTTGCCAAGTTGTAGACCTTGCCGAGCAGCTTGCAATCGATCGCATCAAAACTCTGTTTGGAGCGGAGTATGCCAATGTGCAACCCCACTCGGGCGCGCAGGCCAATATGGCAGTATTCATGGCTTGTCTGAAACCTGGTGATAAGTTCCTTGGCCTGAATCTCGCACACGGTGGACACCTATCTCATGGCAGCCCCGTAAACTTCTCCGGCTTGATGTTCCAAGCGTTGGAGTATAATGTGAAAGAGGAGACAGGCCTGATTGACTATGAGCAGATGGAGGAAGTTGCGCGCCGCGAGCGTCCGCGTCTGATTATCGGTGGCGCAAGCGCCTATTCTCGCGAGTGGGACTATGCCCGTATGCGCCGTTTGGCCGATGAAATAGGGGCTATTCTCATGATTGATATGGCTCATCCCGCTGGGTTGATTGCCGCCGGACTCCTTGACAACCCTGTCAAATATGCCCATATTGTTACATCGACGACTCACAAGACGCTTCGCGGCCCCCGAGGCGGTCTGATTTTGATGGGTAAGGATTTTGATAATCCATTTGGCAAGACAAACAACAAGGGTGAGATTCGCAAAATGTCATCACTGCTTGACTCGGCTGTGTTCCCCGGCGTTCAAGGGGGGCCGCTTGAACACGTCATTGCCGCAAAGGCGGTGGCGTTTGGCGAGGCATTACAGCCATCTTACAAGGAATATCAGGCTCAAGTTAAGAAAAATGCGGCTACTATGGCACAAGCTTTGGTCGATAAAGGCTACAAGATTATTTCAGGAGGGACCGATAACCACTGTATGCTCGTAGACCTCCGTACGAAGTACCCCGATTTGACGGGCAAGATAGCCGAGCGCGTGCTTGTTGAGGCCGATATCACGGCCAACAAAAACATGGTGCCTTTCGACAGCCGTTCACCATTCCAGACATCCGGCATCCGTCTCGGAACGCCCGCAATAACAACCCGCGGTGCCAAAGAAGACTTGATGGGCGAGATTGTCGAGATGATTGACACTGTATTGTCCAATCATGAAAACGAGTCGGTAATCTCATCGGTGCGTAAGAAGGTTAATGCGGTGATGGCCGATTATCCGATTTTTGCCTATTAGTCAGTTACAATCAGACACTATGCTCCTCATTCTCTATCGCATTTATCAGATTGTGCTTATGCTCCCGGTTCTGCTTTTGCTTACCGCTCTCACCGCTATTGTGACAATAATAGGGTCGTCACTCGGCGGCGGTAAGTGGTGGGGCTATTACCCGGCATCCTTGTGGTCTAAGATTTTCTGTTGGCTCACATTTGTCAGGGTGTCGGTGGTAGGACGTGAGAATATCGATTCTAAAACCTCATACGTCTTCGTCTCAAACCATCAAGGAGCCTACGATATTTTCACTATCTATGGGTTTCTCGGACATCAGTTTCGATGGATGATGAAAAAGAGTCTCGAGAAAATCCCGCTGGTGGGGTATAGCTGTTTGATGTCAGGGCAGATTTATGTCGATAACTCCTCTCCGTCAGCTCTGCGCCACACCATGGATGAAGCGCAAGATAGATTGAAAGGTGGTATGTCGCTCGTGGTTTTCCCTGAAGGTGCCCGCACTTGGGATGGTAGTGTCAGAAATTTCAAACGCGGGGCATATAAGCTTGCAGCTGAGTTCCAGTTGCCAATGGTGCCTCTGACTATTGACGGCGCTTTTGCCGTGCTTCCGCGTTATGGGAAATTACCCCATTGGGGGCATATAAAATTGACCATACATAAGCCTGTGCCACCGCCTCCGTCGGAACAAGAAGTTACAGAAACTATTGAGACGACCAGAGCGATGATTTTGTCGGCGTTATAACTTTTCAAAATGATGTATAACATTAGCACCCCCGTTGGATTATATTCCGAAGGGGGTGCTTCATTTCTGTGCAATTTGTTATCGTTAGCTTACTTTGACCAGA
>CAZFNR010000013.1:0-46224 GCA_964520525.1 uncultured Muribaculaceae bacterium | reverse complement strand
AGCCAGCACACCGCCAAGGTGCGCAACTTCACCAACTTCGGCGTGTTTGTTGAAATCGAAGAAGGCGTTGACGGTCTTATCCACATCAGCGACCTCTCTTGGACTAAGAAAATCAAACACCCCAGCGAGTTCACCCAGATTGGTGCCGACATCCAGGTGCAGGTTCTCGAAATCGACAAGGACAACCGCCGCTTGAGCCTCGGTCACAAGCAGCTTGAGGAAAATCCGTGGGATGTATTTGAGACAGTGTTCACTCTCGGCAGCATCCACGAGGGCACCATCATCGAGATGCTCGACAAGGGTGCGGTGATTGCCCTCCCCTATGGTGTTGAAGGCTTCGCTACTCCCAAACACCTCGTTAAGGAAGACGGCTCACAAGCTAAAGTTGACGAAAAACTCAACTTCAAAGTTATCGAGTTCAACAAAGATTCAAAGCGAATCATCCTTTCTCACAGCCGCATCTTCGAGGATGAGGCGAAGGCTGAAAAGGCAGAAGCTCGCAAGGCAAAACGTCAGAGTGCCAAGAAGGAGGAAGCCCCCATGCTTTCTACTCCCATCGAGAAAACCACTCTCGGCGACCTCGAAGCTCTCGCAGCCCTGAAAGAGAAGCTCTCGAAGTAAATCCCGACTGATTAAAACGTCGATATGACGAAAGCGGCTTCCGCATTGCGGAGGCCGCTTTCCTTTTGTATGATAAAATAGATTATTTTTACACCATCTTTTCGCCTGGGTCTGATGCAAATCAGTCCTCCCAAATTGAACATTCCCGACAGCTTTCGTTCCCGAATTGTGTCGTGAATCTCATCGGAGGAATTGCGGCATGTTGCCTGTCCCCCTCCCCCCCAAAAAAAGATGCCAATGATAAATCTCGATTAGGGTTTATGATAATCGGTTGACTCTCTTTTTGTTATTGTCATCAAGCCCGCGTTGTATTATACTTTTTGAGGGCATAATATGTAGTGCCGCTTTCAGACGGTGCGGGGGCTTGGCGTTTTCAAGCCCTTGTCAAAGGGGGGGGGCGACGCTACTCGGGTTTTGATGGCGGGGCAAGAAGACTGTCGTAGGCTGCCGGGTCGTTAATCAAGCGCAACCCCTCGGTGTAGACGGGATTGAGGGCGTTGGCTATGCGGTAATAGGTCGACACATCATAGAGATCGCGGCCAATCATCGCTTTAACGATGGTCTCCATCATCATTTTGGATGTCGAATAGTCTTTGTCGACATACTCCACACCTTCCTTGACGCCCCATTCCACAAGCCCCCGCATAAGTTCGGGGGTGACTTTGAATCCGCTGATGAAAGCGTCTTCGGTGGGAAATTGCTTTTTCAGCTCTTTGCGGTGCGAATCGACATAATCTATGCAGTATTGGTTAAGCGCGCCCTTCGCGACGAGGTTGCGGTAGTAGGGTGAATAGCTTGTGGTGTCGAGTGGCACAAACAAGTCGGGCATGATGCCCCCGCCGCCATATACCACGCGCTTGTTGCGGAGTGTGTAGTATCTCTCTGATTTATCGAGATGTATGCTGTCGGCGTGCATTAGCTCACCCGACTCATAGCGTTTGAGCATATCATCGTTGTAGTCGTCGGGGTGGCCGTTGGCATAGGGTTTCTGTATGCAACGTCCCGAGGGGGTGTAATAGCGTGAGTATGTGAGCTTAATCATCGACCCGTCGGGAAACGGCATAGGCCGCTGTACAAGGCCTTTGCCAAACGTGCGGCGACCCACAATCACCCCGCGGTCATTATCTTGCAACGCACCCGACAAAATCTCGCTCGCCGATGCCGAATACTGGTTTACGAGAACCACCACCCGGCCATCTTGGAAATCGCCGTCGACTTCGGCCAGAAACTCGTTGGGACGATGCACGCGGCCTTTGGTAAATACTATCATGTCGCCGCGGCGCAGGAATTTCTCCGACAGCTCGCTCGCCGGGCCCATGAGGCCGCCACCGTTATCTTGGAGGTCGAGAATCAAATTTTTCATCCCCTGTTTGCGCAACTTCGCCATAGCCTCGTTAATCTCTTTGACCGAGGTTTCCGAGAATCTCGACAGGCGTATGTAGCCGGTTGTCGGGTCAGCCATGTACGACGCGTCGACGCTATAGATGGGTATGTCATCGCGGACTATGCGGAACTCAAGCTGCTCTTTCACCCCGCGGCGCAGCACCTTGACATCCACTCTCGTCCCCTTGGGGCCGCGGAGCAGTTTTATGACATCGGTGTTTTTCTTGTTGACCCCCGATATCAGAGTGTCGTTGGCGCTGAGTATGCGGTCACCGGCGAGAATGCCCACTTTCTCCGACGGGCCGCCGGCTGTGGTCTGGATGACAAACAGGGTGTCGTTGAGCATATTGAACTGGATGCCGATTCCGCTGAAGTTGCCTTGCAGCGGGGCGGTCATCTCCTTTGTCTCCTCGGGATTGGTATAGGCCGAATGCGGGTCAAGCTCCTTGAGCATCGACACAATACCCTCCTCGGCAATCTTGTTCGAATCGACCGAATCGACATAGAACCCCTCGATGATGGCGAACGCGTAACGCAGCTTGTCGGCGGGGGTAAACTCGCGGTGCTGGGCGGTAACGCCCGAAACAGCGATTGCGGCGATGGCCGCAACTATCAAGAATATTTTTTTCATATATCTATTTCTTTGGTATATACCGGGAGCTGTCGCGACCATAGCGCTCCAGCTCCCTAACCATCGACGAGCTGACCACCGACAGCTCGGGAAGAGCATACAATATAACGGTTTCGATATTTGAAATATTGCGGTTGATGTCGGCCAACGACCGCTCATACTCATAGTCGGCCACCGACCGCACTCCGCGCAGCAGGAATCGCGCTCCCTCGGCTTCGGCGACATCGACCGTCAGACCGTCATAGGCCACAGCCTTAACTCTCGGCTCATCGGCGAATATCTCTCTGATGGCGTCAACCCTCATTTTCGCGGAGTTCTCCGAATGTTTCCCGCCGTTGACCCCCACTGCCACAACGATGCGGTCAAACAGTTCCAGACCGCGGGTCACTATCGACAGATGTCCTGTTGTGAACGGGTCGAACGTCCCGGGAAACACTGCCACCCGCTCAGGCCGGCAGCCATGTGGATTATGAGATTTGTGAGTCATCTTCTATCACAAGATTATCAATGATGAAATTCTGGCGTTCGAGGGTGTTTTTCCCCATGTAAAATTCAAGTAGCTCGGCCACGCCGTCCTCTTTGCGCAGGCTCACGCGGTCGGCTCTCATGTCGGGGCCGATGAACCCGCGAAACTCTTCGGGTGAAATCTCTCCAAGACCTTTGAATCGTGTAATTTCGGCGTTTTCCCCCAGACGGTCTATCGCTGACACTCGTTCCTCATCGTTATAGCAATAGTAAATTTCAGCCGATGAGTTTTTTTTCGCATTTTTTCGCTTTGATGTGCGCTTATCGCGCACTCTGAACAATGGGGTCTGCAACACATAGACGTGACCTTTTTTGATGAGGTCGGGGAAAAACTGCAGGAAAAAGGTCAGCAGCAACAGCCTGATGTGCATTCCGTCGACATCGGCATCGGTAGCGATGATGACGTTGTTGTAGCGTAATCCATCGATACCCTCCTCGATGTTAAGCGCAGCCTGTAGCAGGTTGAACTCCTCGTTTTTATACACCACAGCCTGTGTTTCGCCGTAAGTGTTCAGTGGTTTGCCGCGGAGCGAGAACACAGCTTGTGTCTCTACATTGCGTATCTTGGTGATTGAGCCGGCGGCAGAGTCGCCCTCGGTGATAAATATCGACGACGCGTTTTTCTTCTCTTCGTCGCCTTTTGCGTCATTGAGGTGAACCCGGCAATCCAAAAGCTTGCGGTTGTGGAGGTTGACCTTTTTAGCGCGTTCCCGGGCCAACTTGGTCACCCCTGCCATCGCCTTGCGCTCTTTCTCGCTCTCCTGCACCTTGCGCAGGATTATATCGGCGACCTCTAAATCTTTATGTAGATAGTTGTCAAGCTCTTTTTTTATGAAGTCGCCGATGAATTTAGCCACAGTGGGGCCGTCGGGTCCTATATCGCGTGAACCGAGTTTGGTCTTGGTTTGAGACTCAAACACAGGTTCCTCTACCTTGATTGATACAGCGGCAATCATGCCGTTGCGTATGTCGGAGTATTCGAAATTGCGGCCGAAATAGTCTTTGAGCGTGCGCGATACCGCCTCTTTGAACGCTGTCAGGTGTGTGCCTCCCTGCGTGGTGTGCTGTCCGTTGACAAACGAGTAGTATTCCTCGCCATACTGGTTTGCGTGGGTCAAGGCAATCTCTATATCCTCCCCTTTGAGATGAATCGGGGCATAGAGCGGGTCCTTGGTCATGTTCTCTTTCAGCAGGTCGAGCAGTCCGTTACGCGAGATGAAACGCTTACCGTTGAAGTGGATTGACAACCCGGTGTTCAGGAAGGTGTAGTTTTTGAGCAGTGGCACAATGAACTCCTCGCGATAACGATAGTCACGGAAAATCGTCGGGTCGGGAGTGAAGCTGACAAAAGTGCCTCCCGGTTCATCGGTTGATTCGATTTCGCTCTCGCTCAGAAGCTCGCCGGCGGCGAACACGGCTGCCTTGCGCCGTCCCTCTCTGACGCTCACGATTTCAAAGCGTGTTGACAAAGCGTTGACCGCCTTGATGCCCACGCCGTTGAGCCCCACCGACTTCTTGAAAGCCTTTGAGTCATATTTCCCCCCGGTGTTCATCCGTGACGCTACCTCGACGACCTTGCCGAGCGGAACGCCGCGGCCATAGTCGCGTACCGACACTGCGCCATCCACCACGTCGACGGTTATCTGTTTGCCAAACCCCATCATATATTCGTCAATGGCGTTGTCGAGCACCTCTTTGAGCAGCACATATATGCCGTCGTCGGAGTTTGAGCCGTCGCCAAGTTTACCGATATACATCCCCGGGCGGCGGCGTATGTGTTCTTTCCAGTCAAGTGTAATAATGGCATCGTCGCCATAGTTTTGCTCGGGCGGCGTTACATCTTCAATTGTGGGAAATTCTTCTTCAATCATGGCATTGTTTGTCGGGAGTTTATCCTCATACAAAGTTACAACTTTTTCCCGAAACCTCAAATCGGCTGACCGTGACAACCGTGCGATAAGTTGGAAAAACAGCGGGCCTGCCCGGTAGGGGGCGGCCCGCTGACATTATAAGTTGACTGCTATCGGTCGTGGATTAATCGTTGTTGCGAGGTCCGCGGTTGCGGTCGCCGTCGCGGCGCGGTCCACGGTCGCCGTTGTGACGAGGTCCGCGGTTGCGGTCGCTGTCGCGGCGAGGTCCGCGGTCACCGCGGGGTGCGCGTTCGCGTTCTACATAGCCTTCGGGTTTTTCCTGAAGCGCGCGCATCGACAGGCGGTATTTGCCGGTCTTCTTGTCGATTTCGAGAAGTTTCACCTCTACGGTATCTCCTTCTTTCAATCCCGATGCCTCCATGTTGTCGAGACGGTCCCATGAAATTTCAGAGATGTGGAGCAGCCCGTCGCGGTTGGGCATGAACTCTACAAACGCGCCAAATTCAAGAATCGACCGCACTTTGCCGGTGTAGACTTTCCCCTCTTCGGGAAGTTCGACGATGGCGTTAATCATCTCCATGGCCTTGTCGATAGAATCCTTGTTGGCGGCTGCGACTTCGATGTAACCACCCTCGTCGATTTCGTCGATAGAGACAGTCGCGCCGCTGGCTTCCTGGATGCCTTGAATCACTTTTCCGCCCGGGCCAATCACTGCTCCGATGAGGTCTTTGGGGATTATCATGGTCACGATGCGAGGCACATGGGGCTTGTAGTCCTCACGGGGTGCGGGTATGGTCTCGTTGATGATATTGAGGATGTGCAGGCGTCCTTCGCGGGCTTGCATAAGAGCTTTCTCGAGAATTTCATAAGAGAGTCCGTCGCACTTGATGTCCATCTGTGTGGCTGTGATGCCGTCGACAGTGCCGGTGACTTTGAAGTCCATGTCGCCGAGGTGGTCCTCGTCGCCGAGGATGTCGGAGAGGACTGCGTATTTAGAGTTGTCGCTGTCGGTGATAAGTCCCATGGCGATACCGCTGACCGGCTTTTTCATCTTCACGCCGGCGTCGAGCAGCGCGAGAGTTCCGGCGCAGACGGTAGCCATTGACGATGAGCCGTTTGACTCAAGGATGTCGCTGACCACGCGGCAGACGTAGGGGAAGTCGGCGGGGAACATACGCTTGAGAGCGCGGTGGGCGAGGTTGCCGTGACCCACTTCGCGACGGCTCACGCCGCGTGCGGGGCGCGCTTCGCCTGTAGAGAAGGGGGGGAAGTTGTAGTGGAGCAAGAATCGTTCGCGACCCTGGTTGAGCACGTCGTCGAGGATTTTCTCGTCGAGCTTGGTGCCGAGGGTGACAGTGGCGAGCGATTGAGTCTCGCCGCGGGTGAACACGGCTGAGCCGTGGGGGCCGGGAATGTAGTCGGTCTCGCACCAGATGGGGCGTATTTCGGTGGTTTTGCGGCCGTCGAGGCGGATGCCTTCGTCGAGCACGCAGCGACGCATAGCGTCTTTCTCCACGTCGTGGTAGTAGCGTTTTACCAAAGGAGTTTTCTCATCTTTCTCCTCTTCGGGGAGCGAGTCGATGTATTCTTGGCAGATAGCGTCGAAGCTGTCTTGACGCCAGTGTTTGTCGGCGCATCCGGCTTTGGCGATTGCGTAAGCTTTGTCGTAGCATTTTTCGCGAACATCTTTGCGGAGGTCTTCATCGTTGACCTCGTGGCAGTATTCGCGTTTAACGGTGGCACCTGCTGCTTCAGCGAGCTCCATCTGCACTTTGCACTGGTCTTTGATGGCGTCGTGAGCAAATTTGAGCGCGGCGAGCAAGTCGGCTTCCGACACTTCGTCCATCTCGCCCTCGACCATCATGATGTTGTCGTAGGTCGCGCCTACCATAATTTCAAGGTCGGCGTTTTCGAGCTGTTTGAAAGTGGGGTTGATGACAAATTGACCGTCTACGCGGGCTACGCGCACTTCAGAAATGGGGCCGTTGAAGGGGATATCGGAAACGGCGATAGCTGCCGAAGCCGCCAAACCTGCCAAAGCGTCGGGCATATCCTCGCCGTCGGCAGAGTACATAGTGACGTTGACAAAAGTGTCGGCGTGATAGTTATCTGGGAATAACGGGCGGAGCACGCGGTCAACAAGGCGCGCTGTGAGAATCTCATAGTCAGATGCGCGGCCTTCGCGTTTGAGGAAACCGCCGGGGAATCGCCCGTTTGACGAGAATTTTTCTTTATACTCAACTGTGAGGGGCATGAAGTCAACGCCCTCGCCGGCTTCCTTAGCCGAGACAACTGTCGCAAGGAGCATCGTGTTGCCCATGCGCAGTTCAACCGCTCCATCAGCCTGCTTGGCGAGTTTGCCGGTCTCGAGTGTGATAACTCGGCCGTCGCTGAGGGTGATGGTTTTCTTGATAGGGTTTACCATAAGTGTCGTTTATATAAATTTTTCTTCTACAAAAATCGCACAAAGTTACAAAATTAACTTGACAAATTAGCAATCAAGCCGTTAGAAAACTGCAATGATGATATTAAAAATATCAAAATTCGAGGTGAAATAACCGTCTGGGCTGTCTTTTTGTCAGAGGCGGGTATCCCGAGTAGTGAAAGCTCGACGGTTGTCACCGTCGAGCTTGGCGAATCTCATGTCGGCAAATGCCGTCAGCGTTTGGAGCGGAAGAACTGCTGCATCAGTGCGGCGCAGTCGTCGGCGAGAATCCCTGATGTGATTGTGGCGCGGGGGTGGAACGGCGGCCGGGCGGTGATGGTCGAATAACCGCGCTTGGGGTCGGCGCAGCCATAGACTATGCGTTTCACCTGCGCCCATCCGATTGCTCCGGCGCACATCAGGCATGGCTCTACGGTGACATAGAGGGTGCAGTCTGCGAGATATTTTCCGCCGAGCGTGGCGGCGGCAGCGGTCAAAGCCTGCATTTCGGCGTGGGCGGTCACGTCGGCGAGGGTTTCGGTGAGGTTGTGTCCGCGGCCGATGATGCGTCCGTTGCACACGACAACCGCCCCGATTGGCACTTCGTCGCTTTCCATGGCGCGGCGCGCCTCGTCGAGCGCGGCTTTCATGAATCTGGTGTCATCGTCGAGAATTATCATAGCAGGTCGATTTTCATCCCCTCGGTGGCGGCGATAGTCTGTGGAAATATCTCTCGCGCTTCGCTGAGATGTTCATCTTCGTTGAGGTAGCTTTTGGAGTAGTGACCGAGCAGAAGCCTACCGACGGCCGCGTCGCGGGCTATCATGGCCGCCTGCCGGGCGGTCGAGTGGAAGCGTTGCGCGGCTTTGTCGGCCGAGCCTTCGGTATAGGTCGCCTCGTGATAGAGTAGGTCGGCACCATGAATGGCGGGAACGACAGCCGGATAGTAGGTGGTGTCGGAAATATAGGCGTAAGAGCGCGCGGGGTCGGCCGGTGTGGTCAGCCGCGCGTTGGGGATAACCGCCCCGTCGGGGGTGACATAGTCGGCTCCGTTTTTTATGCTTTGGCGCAACGACACGGGGATATCGTGGAATTTCACCATCTCGCCGTTGAGGTGTCGCGGTTTTGGCTTCTCGCGGAATATGTATCCTACCGTCGGCACGCGATGGTTGAGTGGCACGGTCTCCACTGTTATCGCATCGTTCTCATAGACAGTTGCCCGCTCCGGGGTTATCTCCTCAAAGCGCAGGTCGTAGGTGCGTTCGCGGCAGAAAAAGTTCATTGCGCGCTTGAACATATCGATTCCTTCCCGGAACGTGTGCACAGTGAGCGAGCCTCCGGTCTGATGCAGGGCGAGCGTTGAAAGCAGCCCCGGCAGGCCAAGGCAATGGTCGCCGTGGAGGTGGCTGATGAAAATATGCCCGAGCCGCGAGAATTTCACTTTCATGCGCCTGGCCTGCAGTTGGGCGCCTTCGCCGCAGTCAATCATGTAGAGGTTGTC
The DNA here is from genome assembly GCA_964520525.1 of uncultured Muribaculaceae bacterium. GTDB lineage: Bacteria > Bacteroidota > Bacteroidia > Bacteroidales > Muribaculaceae > JAJPXC01. The sequence goes on along the minus strand of CAZFNR010000013.1, from coordinate 37,267 downwards.
GCGGATGTCGATGACCTGGCACGACGGTTGGTGGCGCAATGAGGGGGTGGCTGAACCGCATCCGAGTATGCCGATTTGAAATTTTGCCATAAATGGTTTTTTATGTAGGTGCAAAGATAGCATTTTGCTTGTTAACAGAAATAAAGTTAATTATAAATAATTAATCATCCGGCCGTTTGCATTACAGGTCCCCGACGGTTATCTTTGAGTTGTTTTTTCATAGGATTAGATTTTTAAGGTTTTTGATAATGAGGCTGTCGTGAGACCCCCTCATTATTTTTTTCAAGTCAAGAATTGCCGTGATAAAGACACTATGGTGTCAAAAACCGAATTTATTTGGCTTTGCTCTTGACTTATTCGTATCTTTGTGAATGTAACACATTTATAAATGACTGAATATGGAGAATTTCACATATTATACACCCACAAGGTATATCTTCGGGCGCGACACTGTAGGTCGCGCCGGTGAGCTAACCCGTTGTATAGGCTGCCGGAAGGTGCTGGTTGTTACCGGCATGGGCTCGGCTGTGCGTAGCGGTCTTTATGCTAAGGTGGCGGCAACGCTCGATGAGGCCGGTGTGTCACACCTGCATCTGAGCGGTGTGGAGCCCAATCCCACCGATTTAAAGGTGCGCGAGGGCATTGACCTGTGCCGTCGCGAGGGCGTTGACGGCCTTGTGGCCGTAGGCGGCGGCTCTGCCATCGACACCGCCAAGGCTATTGCCTGCGGCGTGCCTTATGACGGTGATTTCTGGGATTTCTACGCCGGGAAAAAAATTGTCGAAGAGGCGTTGCCTGTGGGCGTGGTGCTGACCATCCCCGCGGCCGGCAGCGAGGGGTCGGGCAATTCGGTGATAACCAACACGTCGACGATGCAGAAAATTAGTCTCCGCACCGAGAGTGCGTTGCGCCCGCGGTGGTCGATTCTTGACCCCGCGTTGACTTTCACCCTCCCCCCTTATCAGACGGCGAGCGGCATCGCCGACATGATGGCTCACATCATGGAGCGTTACTTTACCCCGACATCTGATGTAGAGGTCACCGACCGTCTTGCCGAGGGGTTGCTGAAGGCCATAATCGAGGAGGCTCCCAAAGTGATGCGCGACCCTGCCGACTATCAGGCGCGAGCCAATATAATGTGGGCCGGGACGATGGCGCATAACGGTGTGTGCGGATGCGGCCGCGTCGAGGACTGGGTGTCGCATTTCATGGAACATGAGGTCAGCGCGCTCTACGGAGTCACCCACGGAGCCGGACTGGCCGTTGTCTTTCCCGCATGGCTGACGTTCATGGCTCACCGCCGCCCGGCCAAGGTGGCACAGTGGGCGCGCCGCGTCTTTGACGTGCAGGGCCATGATGACACAACCGCAGCCCTTGAGGGCATCGGAACGTTAAAAACTTTTTTTAGCAGTATCGGTCTGCCTGTGACTTTCAAAGGGCTTGGAATCGACGCGCCCGATATCCCGCGGCTTGTCAAGAACCTCCACGTCACCAAAGGTGAGGTTATTGGCGGCTATTACCGCTTGTCGGCTGCCGATACCGCCGAAATTTACAAACTGATGCTTTGATATGAAAGTCGTAAGCTACACTCCCGACATGGCGGCGATGTGGGACGCGCTTGTCTTGAAATCGCCGACCGGAACGTTTCTCCATCGTCGCGGGTATATGGACTACCATAGCGACCGCTTCGCGGATTGCTCGGTGATGGTGTTCGACGACAAGGACAGGCTCATTGCCGCCCTGCCGGCCAACGCCGACGCCGGCGCCGGCACCGTGGTGTCGCACGGCGGTCTCACCTACGGCGGCTGGCTTGTCGACGGCCGCCGAGCAGGAGCTGCGGCGATGCTCGCACTGTGGGACGCGGCGTTGGCCCATTACCGTTCGCTCGGTTTCTCACAGATGATTTATAAGGCGGTTCCCGATATTTACCACCGTTATCCGGCAGAGGACGACATATATGCATTGTTCCGACACGGCGCCGCCATCGACTGCGTGCAGATTTCGGCGGCTGTTGACCTCGCCGCTCCGATTGGTTTTGACTCAAACGCGCGCCGCGGAGCCGCCTACGCGGCCAAGAACGGTGTCACCGTGAGAGAAAATTGCGATTACCCCGGCTTTTGGGCGATACTGACCGCACTGTTGGCAGAGCGTTATGGGACGGCCCCCGTCCACTCACTCGCTGAAATAGAGCTGTTGAGGTCTCGCTTTCCCGACAACATCCGATTCCACGGAGCTTATCTCGGCGAGGAACTTGTGGCGGGGACAGTGGTGTATCTTACCGACACCGTGGCCCATGCCCAGTATATCGCCGCATCGCCGGCGGGCAAGGAGCTGAAAGCCCTGCCGCTGCTTTTCAAGAACGTGATGGAGCGTTACGCAGAGCGTTCCCGGTATTTTGACTTCGGCACCTCAAACGAACGCCGAGGCTTGTACCTCAATGAGGGCCTCATACGACAGAAAAACGGCATGGGAGGCCGCGGAATAGCCTACACAACCTACAAACTAAATTTCTGACTTTGCAAAGGCTGAGCAAAATCGGAAAATTAAGTTTCTCGAAATAATCTCCAATCCATTAATCATTATTTTGATGTGTTTTGTATTGGCTTGTTCAAGTCCGTATCATCATGCGACATACTGAGTATGATAGAATCTCAGCTCGGGATGAGATTTGGCGAAAGAGATGAAATCGTCAACATACGGCTTGATTGTCTCGACACCGCCCTGCATTGTGGGTATTGCGTAAGACTGTCCTTGCAGTCCAACACCTTGCCCCGTATGGCGGCATAGTGATAAAACTGTGTTTAGACATAGATGTCGCAAAGGCGGAAGAGGAAGAATTTCGTATCGTTTACGCCATGTGGTTTAGCTCTGAATGCTTTGACTTTTGAAATTATGGATTCGGCTAAGGCATTCGTCGAGCGGTTGTTGTAGAGATAGCGGCCCGTAATCGGGTGTCTGTCCAAGCACACCTTCCATATAACCGACCCGTCAAAAGGGGCCTCCGGCTGGCGGTTCGGTTTGTCTAATCTTCTCTGGGTCACCAAGATTTTACGTCATAGCAATGCCTTTTCGCTTATGCCCGTCTTGCTCTCGTCATGCTCGGTATGGGCCTTCGTCATCGTAAAGATTATCTTCACGATCTTATGGGCTGTCGCCACTTTCGCCGAGTCATTCGTTGCAACATTTTACGCAATTTTGAAATAAAAGTTGGTTATTTTGAAGATATTGGCTAACTTTGCACAGTTTTTTCAACCATCGTTTGCCGTGGGAAAGTTTTCGGAATTTAAACTACAGCTTAAAAGTATGCCCGAAGGGGTCGAGACATTCGACTACCATCTGGATAAGACGTTTTTCACAAACATGGAAAACGTTGACGTGCGTGAGGCCGACCTCGACGTAAAGCTCACTGTGGTGAACCGCGGCGGGATTTACAATCTCGATTTCGCAATCACGGGCAACGTCACTCTCTTGTGCGACCGATGCCTCGACGATCTCGTGCTGCCCATCGACGCGCCATATCACATTGCCGTGAAATATGGCGACTGCTACAACGATGAGTCCGACGAGCTGCTTGAAATACCCGAGAGCGACAATTATCTCAACGTGGCCTATATGATTTACGATACGGTGGCTTTGGCTATCCCCATCAAGCACGTCCACCCGCTCGGTAAATGCAACAGGGCCATGAGCGCGATTCTGAAAAAACACCGCGCGCACTCCATCGACGATGACGAGCAAATGCTCGATGACGAGCTTTTCGACGAAATCGACGATATGGGAAGCGCATCTGACACACCGACCGACTCCCGTTGGGACGAACTGAAGAAACTGAATGACAATAACTAAATAACAATAACTAAAATGGCACATCCTAAACGAAAACAATCAAAGACCAGAACTGCGAAGCGTAGAACTCACGACAAGGCAGCTATGCCCACACTGGCCGTTTGCCCCAACTGTGGCGCTTGGCACGTGTACCACACCGTCTGCGGTGAATGTGGTTACTATCGCGGAAAACTCGCCATCGAGAAAGCTGCCGCTGTGTAAACAGGCAGGCGTTCTTCGATGAGTGCTGCTTTTCACAAAAAGAAATAAGATAAACCTCCCCGCCGCGACTCTATTAAAAGAGATTGCGGATGCGGGGGGCTATCTGTCACATACCTATTCCACCCCGAACAACGACATAACTCGCCCGCCCGCTTGCCAACGAGTCGCGGATGAGTTTAACGTCAAAACCTAAATATCAAATTTTTATGCTGAACGCACGAATTTCAGGCGTGGCTTCCTACGTCCCTGACGACATCCTCGACAACGATATGCTGTCGAAGATTGTCGACACTAATGACGAATGGATTACGACACGCGTCGGAATCAAGCAACGCCGCATTCTGCGCCAGGAAGGTGCCGGGTCTTCGTTCATGGGCATCAAAGCCGTAAACAGACTCCTTGAATCGACAGGAACAAAACCCGAAGATGTTGACCTCCTGATTTGCGCTACATCCAATCCCGACTACCGTTTCCCATCAACAGGCTCCATAATCGCCCACCAGTGCGGGCTGAAAAACTCATATGCCTATGACATCCAGGCTGCTTGCGCCGGATTTCTCGTGGCACTGCACGACGCGGCAGCCTACATCAAGTCGGGAATGCGCAAAAAGATAGTTGTGGTAGCCGCCGAAAAAATGTCATCGATGACTAACTACAACGACCGCTCGACCTGCCCGCTGTTTGGCGACGCGGCAGGTGCCATGCTTATTGAGCCTACCGAGAAGGCCGTGGGCATCATCGACGGAGTGTTCCATGTCGATGGCGAAGGACTCGAACACCTCTTGATGAAAGCCGGCGGTTCGGTAAAACCCGCTTCTCACGAAAGCGTCGACGCCGAGGAACACTTTGTGTATCAAGAAGGGCGCCACGTCTACAAGCACGCGGTGACCGATATGCTCACATCTTCGCTCGATGTGATGAAACGCAACAGCCTGACGGTCGATGATATCGATTACCTCGTCCCCCATCAGGCCAACCTACGCATCATCGAAGCCGTCGCCGACCGCGCCGGTGTCCCCGCTGAGAAAGTACTTGTCAACATCGAACACTACGGCAACACTTCAGCCGCCTCGATACCTCTTTGCATCGACGAGTACAAGGAGAAGTTGAAAAAAGGTGACAAAATAATCTTGACAGCTTTCGGCGCAGGTTTCACCTGGGGTGCCATGTACATCATTTGGGACATCTGATTCCGTCGAGCGCAATGAATTTTCGCACAAAATAGCATCTTTTTTAGGTGCTATTTTTGTTTTAGAAGCAAGAAATTATAATTCAATAACATGGAACAACAACACAAAGCCGGATTCGTAAACATCGTCGGCAACCCTAATGTCGGCAAATCAACGTTGATGAACGACCTCGTGGGCGAGCGCGTCAGCATCATCACATCCAAGGCTCAGACAACCCGTCACCGTATAATGGGCATAGTCAACGCTCCCGATTATCAGATAGTATTTTCCGACACGCCGGGAGTGCTTAAACCCAAATACGGCCTGCAAGAGAGTATGCTAAACTTCTCGGAAGGTGCGTTGACCGATGCCGACGTGCTGATTTACGTTACCGATGTTGTCGAAGACCCCACTAAAAACGCCGACTTCCTCGCCAAAGTGGCCAAAGAAAAGGTCCCGGTGCTGCTCGTCATCAACAAGATTGACCTGCTCAAAGGCGACAGCGACCTTCATGCCATTGTCGAACGTTGGCGCGGTCTTCTCCCGAACGCCGAGATATTCCCGACATCGGCAAAAGAGCATTTCAACGTCTCCAACCTGATGGCCCGCATAGTAGAGCTGCTGCCGCTTTCGCCCCCTTATTTCGGCAAAGACGCGCTTACCGACAAACCCGCGAGATTTTTCGTGACAGAAATAATCCGCGAGAAAATCCTTACCAACTACGACAAAGAGGTGCCTTACTCCGTTGAAGCGATTGTCGAGAAATTTGACGAGAAAGAAAGCTCCATCCACATAATGGCCGTCATCTATGTGGAGCGCGACAGCCAGAAAGGAATCCTCATCGGCCGAGGCGGCTCGAGGCTCAAGAGGGTCGGCACAGAAGCCCGCAAGGATATCGAGACATTCTTTGGCAAGAGAGTTTATCTCGAACTCTATGTCAAAGTTGAGCCAAACTGGCGCAACCGTGAGAACAAGCTCAAATCGTTCGGCTACATAGAGTGACACCACCCTCCGTGCGGGTATCTCGCGGCGGCTGAACGGGGGTGCCCGGCAGAGCGTGACACCCCGACACCGTCAGATTTTGCGGTTATACCGAATTGTATTAATTTTGTAGAAAACAATAAAAACTCACCGATATGGGACATCTCGTAGCCATCGTAGGCCGCCCCAATGTGGGGAAATCCACTCTGTTCAACCGACTGACACAATCGCGCACAGCCATCGTCGACGAGACTGCCGGCACCACACGCGACCGCCAGTATGGCAAGGTCGACTGGAATGGCATGGAATTTTCAATCGTCGACACCGGCGGTTGGGTGGTCAACTCCGATGACGTCTTTGAGTCAGAAATCAACAAACAGGTCGCTCTCGCCATCGAGCAAGCCGACGAAATGCTTTTTGTGGTCGATGCCATGAACGGCGTCACCGACCTCGACGACCATGTCGCCGAGATATTGCGCAAATCGCGCAAGCCTGTCTTACTCGTAGCCAACAAGGTTGACTCCAACGATTGGCTCTACAACGTCCCCGAATTTTACAAACTCGGCCTTGGAGAGCCTTATCCGGTCTCGGCGGTGAGCGGGTTCGGCACCGGCGACCTCCTCGACGAGGTTGTGAAGAAGTTCCCTGAAAAACCACAAGATGACGAGGAGCAGCTTGACGACATCCCGCGCTTTGCGATTGTCGGGCGGCCCAACGCAGGCAAATCGTCGCTAATCAACGCGTTTATAGGAGAAGACCGCCACATTGTCACCGACATAGCGGGAACGACACGCGACTCCATCTACACGCGCTATGACAAATTCGGCTTTGACTTCTATCTTGTCGACACCGCCGGAATCCGGCGCAAGAACAAGGTCAACGAAGATATAGAGTACTACTCGGTGATTAGAAGCATACGCGCCATTGAGGCGTCAGATGTGTGCATACTGATGATTGATGCCACGCGCGGTATTGAAAACCAAGACCTTAACATCTTCTCGCTGATACAGCGCAACAAGAAAGGGCTTGTGGTCTGCGTCAACAAATGGGATCTGGTGGAGAACAAATCGCAGGACGCAATCACGCATTTTGAGGATGCGATACGCAAACGTTTAGCTCCGTTCACCGACTTTCCGATCATCTTCACGTCGGCATTGACCAAACAACGCATTTTCAAGGTCCTTGAGACGGCGAAAGATGTCTACAACAATCGCAAACGCACAGTCCCCACGTCGCAGCTCAACAACGTGATGCTCGATGCCATAGCGAGCTATCCGCCGCCGGCCAACAAAGGAAAGTTTGTCAAAATCAAATATGTGACGATGCTGAAGGGCGCGATGGTGCCGACGTTTGTGTTCTTCTGCAACCTGCCGCAGTGGGTTAAAGAGCCTTACCGACGTTATTTGGAAAACAAAATCCGCGAGAATTGGGACTTCTGCGGCACCCCGGTTAACGTGTTCATGCGTGAAAAATAGGGCTCTCTGTTGGCAGTAAAACCTGTCTTCGCTTGACTCGGTCGAGCGGTAACGAGCCGTCGCTCAGAACTCTACTTCATAAAATGCGCCCCAAAAGTTTGATGACAAGCTTTTGGGGCGCGGTTCAATTACGACAAAGCCTCGTGTGTCAGAGGGAGAAGGCTTTGCGGATGGGGTCAATCATGTCGAGTTTTTCCCACGTGAACAATTCCACTTCGATGGTCTTTTCACCCTCGTAGCGCGAGCTGAAGTGCTTGGTTACTTTGCGGGGTGTGCGACCGAAGTGTCCGTAGGTCGCCGTCTCCTGGTAGATGGGCGCGCGTAGTTTCAGACGCTTTTCGATTGCGTTAGGGCGCATGTCAAACAGGTTGGCGACGATTGCCGAAATCTCGGCATCGGTCTTGTCGACTTTGGCGGTTCCGTTGGTGTTGACATATAGGCTGACGGGCTGTGCCACACCGATTGCGTAGGCCACTTGCACGAGAGCTTCGCCGGCGATTCCGGCTGCCACGAGGTTTTTGGCGATGTGGCGGGCTGCGTAGGCTGCCGAGCGGTCAACTTTTGAGGGGTCTTTGCCCGAGAACGCGCCGCCACCGTGCGCTCCGCGTCCGCCGTAGGTGTCGACGATGATTTTGCGCCCGGTCAAGCCGGTGTCGCCGTGGGGGCCTCCGATTACGAATTTACCTGTGGGATTGACGTGGAGTATATAGTTGTCGTCAAAAAGTGCTTGCACATCGGGGGGGAGCGTCGCCTTGACGCGCGGGATTAGTTGCTCGCGAACGTCGCGGCTGATGATTGCGAGCATCTTGGCGTCGGCTTCTTCTTGCGATAGATCGCCGGAGGGCTTGATGAAATCGTCGTGTTGGGTTGAAATGACTATGGTGTGGACGCGTACCGGTCGGTTGTCCTCGTCATATTCGATTGTGACCTGGCTCTTTGAGTCGGGGCGCAGGTAGCTGACGGTCTCGCCGGCGGCGTTACGGTAGGTCATGGCTGATTGGTCGCGGCGTATGCGCGAGAGCTCTTTGAGCAGGTCGTGGCTCAGTGAAAGCGGGAGCGGCATAAGGTCGGGGGTCTCGTTGCAGGCGTAGCCGAACATCATCCCCTGGTCGCCCGCGCCCTGGTCTTCGGCGTTGGCTCGCTCGACACCGCGGTTGATGTCACCGCTCTGTTCGTGCAGGGCTGAGAACACGCCGCAGGCTTCAGCGTCGAATTTGAGTTCTGAACGGTTGTAGCCGATGCCGTTTATGACTTGGCGCGTCACCTCCATCAGGTCGATGTAGGATTGGCTTTTGACTTCGCCGGCCACGACGACTTGCCCGGTAGTGACGAGCGTTTCGCACGCAACCTTCGACTGTGGGTCATAGGCGAGAAATTCGTCGAGAATGGCATCGGAGATTTGGTCAGCGACTTTGTCGGGATGCCCCTCTGACACTGACTCGGATGTGAAAAGGTAATTCATTTGTGATTAATTTTAGCATTATTTTTTCCGGTGGTCGCAAGCAATCAAATTTGTCCACCGTCATTATTTGCCGCAAAGTTAGCGATAGTTTCGGTTATCCACAACCCCAATGCGCTAAAAATCATTAATGGCCTGAAAAACAAAGGAATCGGAGGCCGTCGCGATGACCTCCGATTCCTTTATGTGACGTTCTTGTAGTGGGCTTTATTTCACGGTGATTTTTGTTGCCGAGCTATTGCCGTTGCTGTCGGTGGCGACAACGATGTGGATGCCTGCCGTCAGGGTGTTTGTGGCGAAAGTCTCGCCGGCGGCTAGCCGGGCGCGCGCTTCTGCCGCGCCGCTTACGTTGTAGATTGTGACGTTGATGTCATCGTTGGCGGTGATACCGTCACCGGTCACGCTTATCGGTGTTGTTGCCGCGTCGGCGGTGATGTCGCTCGCGCCGCTCTGGTTGAAATCGACCAATGTCAAACCATAGGCTTCAACACCCTCGATTAGCGTCTTCACTACGGGTGTGCCGGTCGCGTTCACCATCTTGATTCCGCTTGTGTATCCTTCACCCTTAGGAGCTATGTAGCTCCAATAGATGTTTTTGCCGTCGCCGGTGATTTGGCGTATTCCCGGCTCGGTGGTTGTCCCCTCGTTTGATGCCGGCTCGTCGGTGATGCAGACAGCCGAGGAGAGGTCGCGGGTAAAGTTGTCGACCTCATTCAGTGCTATGCGATATAGTCCGGTGTGTTTCCCGTTGTAGCCTTCAAATGCAAGAACATACAAATAGCCGTTAGCTTCGTCGATGTAGAAGCTGTTTATGAGTTCGTCGTTCAATATGAAGCTATATTGAGGTGTGTCTGATATGCTGTACCCCTCGGGGCGTATGTCGCTGTCTTTGAAACGGAATATTCCACAGCCGTTATAGTAGTATGACATCCAGTTTAGCCCATTGCTGTCGCGGTGGAATCCGGAGATAAGTGCGCCATAAGCAAGTCCACGGCCGTAGTGTTCGAGCCATTCTGTTTGCACGAAGATTTTGCTTACTGAAGCGGTGTTTATCGCCCCTTCGCTACGCCAGTCGCGCTCGTTAGCGTTAATCTTTATCGCACCTATATTGCGGTTGGTGATGTAGATGTCTCCTTTGCTCTTGTCGATAAAGCAGGTGTATGGGTCGGAGTTGTGAGTGTTATGCCATTCTTCAGCGTGCATTGGAGTCATTATCGGTGTCTTGAAGAAACTGTTGCCATCATACTCTATCTTGTAGAACAGTCCGTCGCCGGAGCTGTTGGTGGAGAATGTGAAGTTTTCACCGGCGTCTGCCACATAGACGGCGTTTCCGTAGGTTTGCATCTGGAACGGGTGGTCGCCCGCGGCTATGCCGGTGTCGCGGATTGTGCCGTTGCTATAGTAGCAGATGTTCCCGCCTTTGGTCGCGAAGTAGAGGCCGGTGGGGAGCTGTTGGGCTGCGTCGCGGGTGACTCCCCATTCCTCGTTTTCGATAATCTCTTTGCATTGTCCCCACACCTTGTTGTTGCGGTAACGCTCGGCGCACCCTTTCGGCACCACTAACGTGACGTTTCCGACAGGTAGAATATATCCGGAGGCGATGATGGAGTCGCTTGCTGTAGGTTCGATGACGGTCGGGACAATTGCGTTCTTGCTCTCAATCCGCTCTATCGATGCGGGAAGCGCCGTCCAATCCAGTCGGTTAAGTGTCGACGGGAGTGCCAACTGCTTAAGTGCGTTGCACCCTCTGAAGCTGCAACTTCGCAATATTTCCACCCCTTCCTCGATTGAGACTTCTTTTAGGCTGTCGGAGAAAGCGAAAACGGTTTCCCCGTATTTGACGCCGGCTTTTATTTTAGCTTTCCTTAAATGTGTCCAACCAAAGGCAAAATAGTCGATTGCCTTAACGTTGGGAAAATCGTAATCGGTTATTGCGGAATTTTCAAATGCGGATTCGCCTATAGTTGTTACCCGCTCGTCGGTCTCGTTCCAAGTAAACTCGGTGTCGCTTGCGTTTTTGCCGAAAACACGTCTGAACGTGACGTTCCCGTCGTGGGTGTCTTGGTAGAGGGCGTTGCCCTTAACAAAGAAGTCTTTGTTTCCCTCGGCGACTGTTATTTCTTTTAATAATCCTTGTTCATCAAGCGAAGTCAGCGTTGAGGGGATGTGTAGATACTTGATGCCGCAAAAAACTGACCTTCCTAAGGTGGTTAGTCCCTCTGGGAGTGTCGGTCTCTCGACCGGGAAGCTATAGCTAAAGAATGCTAGGTCGCCAATCGACTTAATGGTCGATGGCAGAGTTACCTCGGTCAGCGGATTGCCTGCGAATGTATAAGGAGGAATCTCGGTCATCGTTTCGGGAATCACCAGTTTTGTGATTTTGCAACGCTCGAAAGAAGATGAAATGTCTGTGTATGTCTTGTCGAACACCACTTTTGACAGGTCGATATATTTTGTGACATCAAATGATTCACATTTGTAGAACGATTTGTCGCTTACCGTGATTTCTTCCGGGGCGGTAGGCATATTTTCGAGGGCGGTCAGCTTGGAGCAATTTTTAAAAACCTCACGTTCAAACTTTATTTTCCTTGTGTATTCTTTTGCCGACTCGGGGTATATCACCTTTTCAAGCGAGGTGCAGTCGCTGAACAGCACCTTGAAATAATCTCCTAAGTATCTGCTGAGCAGCCTGCTGCTAGTGGTCAAACCAAATTTGACCGTTTTTAACGAGGTGCAATTGCTAAGGTCTATCGAGCAGTCGGGTTTTGTCGGGTTCGCAGCCTGGCAATAACAGTTCATCTCTAATGAAGTCAAGTCGGGACTGTCTCTAAGAACGATGTCGGCCATCAGTCCCCCTACAGCGATTCTAACCGAGTCGACAGTGATGCTGTCGGGGATTACCAAGTCGCCCGAATATTTAATGCCACCTGGCCGGTAGGTGACATAGGCATACTTATTATCGCTAATTTGGTAATTGATGCCGTTGACCTCGACTGAGGCACTGGTTGAAAATCCACACACCAATGTGGTTAGTAACGCCAATGCTTGTTTGATAGTTGATAACATTCTCATGATTAGAAACGGTTAGGAGTCGTTTGGGTTTGGGGAAGTTCGATAAATTCAACTTGTCATTAGCGGGTAGCACGAACCTCATTATAGCTACCGCTAATCTGATTTTGTTCCCGCGAATTTACGCAATATTTTCTGATTTTACGCAATATTTAGTTGTGTGGGGGGGGGTAAGTGACAGAATATCAGCGATATAGGTTTGCTGTTTGCATAGGCATCCACTCTTTTGAATATCAATAAAGCTAACTGTGAGCCGCAATTTCGCGAAAATCTGACGAAAAAAGAATAGGCTGTGCCTCAGCACAGCCTATTCTTTGGTATTGTCATCCGGCCTTGGTGGCGCGGAGTCGTGTCTTAAAGTTTGGGACCGGCAGCCACGAGTGCTTTACCTGCCTCGTTGTTCTCAAACTTCTTGAAGTTGTTGATGAACATCTCGGCGAGCTTGTTGGCTTTAACGTTCCACTCTGATGCGTCAGCGTAAGTGTCGCGGGGGTCGAGAATGTTGGGGTCGACACCGGGGAGTGCGGTGGGAACTGTGAAGTCAAACACGGGGATTTGCTTGGTGGGAGCGGTGAGGATTGAGCCGTCGAGGATAGCGTCGATGATACCGCGGGTATCTTTGATTGAGATACGTTTGCCGGTACCGTTCCAGCCGGTGTTAACCAAGTAAGCCTTAGCGCCGCTCTTCTCCATCTTCTTAACGAGCTCTTCAGCATATTTTGTGGGGTGCAACGAAAGGAACGCTGCGCCGAAGCAAGCTGAGAAGGTGGGGGTAGGCTCGGTGATGCCGCGCTCTGTGCCGGCGAGTTTCGAGGTGAAGCCTGAGAGGAAGTAGTACTTGGTCTGCTCGGGAGTCAAGATTGAAACGGGGGGCAGCACACCGAACGCATCAGCCGAAAGGAAGATAACGTTCTTCGCTGCGGGGCCTGCGCTGGGGCGTACGATTTTCTCGATGTGGTCGATGGGGTAAGACACGCGGGTGTTCTCGGTAACGCTCTTGTCGGCGAAGTCGATTTTGCCGTTAGCGTCTACGGTTACGTTCTCGAGGAGGGCGTTGCGACGGATTGCGTTGTAGATGTCGGGCTCGCTCTCTTTGTCGAGGTTGATAACCTTAGCGTAGCAACCGCCTTCGAAGTTGAAGACACCGTTGTCGTCCCAACCATGTTCGTCGTCGCCGATGAGCAGACGTTTGGGGTCGGTTGAAAGGGTGGTTTTGCCGGTACCTGACAGACCGAAGAAGATTGCGGTGTTCTCGCCGTTCTTGTCGGTGTTGGCTGAGCAGTGCATTGATGCCATGCCTTTCAAGGGGAGGTAGTAGTTCATGATTGAGAACATACCTTTCTTCATCTCGCCGCCATACCAGGTGTTGATGATTACCTGCATACGCTCGGTGAGGTTGAAAGCGACGCAAGTCTCTGAGTTGATGCCGAGTTCTTTCCAGTTCTCGACTTTGGCCTTAGAGGCGTTGAGGACAACGAAGTCGGGTTGGAAATCTTTGAGCTCCTCCTCGGTGGGGCGGATGAACATATTGGTCACGAAGTGGGCCTGCCATGCTACCTCGACGATGAAACGCACTGCGAGGCGAGTGTCTTTGTTGGTGCCGCAGAAAGCGTCGACAACGTAGAGCTTTTTGTTTGAGAGCTCTTTGTCGGCGATTGACTTCAAAGCGTCCCATGTGGCGGGCGTGATTGCTTTGTTGTCGTTTTTATATTCGTCTGAAGTCCACCAGATGGTGTCTTTTGATACGTCGTCTTTTACGAAGAATTTGTCCTTGGGTGAACGGCCTGTGTAGATGCCGGTCATCACGTTTACTGCGCCAAGCTCGGTCTCCTGGCCTTTCTCGTAGCCTGTGAGAGCGGGATTGACTTCATCGATGAAGAGTTGGTCCCATGAGGGGTTGTGAATAATCTCCGGGGTACCGGTGATACCATACTTGGTTAAATCGATTTTGCTCATTTTCGTAGACTTAGTTTTTTATTTATTTTTATTCCTTCAAAATCACGTGCAAAGGTAGCGCGGCTTTTTGGTATAACAAACGGATATTAAAGAAATTTTTCCGTATTAATTTTTTTTAACCCGCTTTATGCGCGTCACTTTTTCACCTTAAATATTTCACCACCGATTTTAATGAAGTATATGCCGGAGTGTTGTATCTGGATGTCGTCGGGTCTGCTGCCGATGTAGATGGCTCGCCCTGTTGAATCATATACGTCTAAGAGTGCGGTTTTGTTCATTTGGTTTATGAGAATCCGTCCGTCGGGCGTGAGTGTGACCGACGGCGTGACGGTCGTGACGGTGATGGGGTCGACACCGGCGAATGAGACTTCGTTGACGGTGTTGAAGCGGCCCCAGACGGGGTGGGCGACGTAGGCGGGGGAGGCCCCGATGGGGACGCTGAGTGTGGCGTCGCTGAACACGTCTGATTCGAACGCGTCAATGTCGGGTTGATGGATATCTTCCCTTTTGTTGCAGTCGGGCGGGGTTGAGGCGCGGCATTGGATGTCGCCGATGGCATGGCAGCCGGTGAAGGCGTCGATTGATATCGTGTGGATTCCGCGGCCAAGCGCGAGGGTGGTGAGTGATGCGCAGCAGTCGAAGGCTTCGGCTCCGATGGCGTAAATGCCGTCGCCGGTGTCGAACGAGGCCAGCGATGAGCATCCGGCAAAGGCGCCGTCGCCGATGGTCGTGGCTGTGAACGGGATGTAGGCCTGCGACAGCGCGGCGCATCCGTGGAATGAGTATTGGCCAATGGCGTTGACCCCCTCGGGGATTCGCACGGAACTGAGCGATGAGCAGCCGCTGAAGCAGCCGTCGCTGATGGCGGAGAGGCTTGACGGAAGTTTCGCGGTCGACAGGTCGCGGCAGTCGGCAAACGCATAGTCCCCGATTGTGGTCACGCCTTCGGGTATCGTGATTCCTCGGAGGCCGACGCATCCGTTGAAGGCTCTCGTGCCGATGGTTCCAAGTGCCGGTGGAAGGGTGATTGATGTCAACCCTCCGCAGTTGCTGAATGATTCTTCGCCTATTGAGGTGACTCCGCCGCCCATTGAGACGGAAATGAGCGAGCGGCAATCGCTGAAGGCTCTGTCGCCTATGAATGTCGTGTTGTCGGGGATGTTGATGGAGGTTATGCCACTGCTGGCGAACGCTTCTTCGCCGATTGTCACGACGGAGGCAAATGATGCCGACTCAAGGTTGTGGCAGTTGCTGAATGCCCGGGAGCCTATAACGGCTATCGAAGTGGGAAGGTCGATTGATGGTAGGGCGCTGCACCCGCTGAACATACCGTCGGGTATGGCGGTGACTGTCGAGGGGACTGAGACTGATGACAGTCCCTGGCAGTCGGCGATGGCTTCGACCCCGATTCTGGACACGCCTTCGGGAAGAGACAACGACTGCAACCCGCATCTTTGGAAAGCTCCGCTGCCTACGGTTGTCAGTGTCGCGGGGAGCGTGACTGACGTGAGCTGCGTGCATCCGTCGAAAGCGTAGTCGCCAATGGTGGTGAGCTTGTCGGCGAACTTGATGCTTTTAAGCGCTTGGCACCCCGAAAAGGCGTATTCGCCAATCGAGACGGGGGGGGTGGCAAAGGTGAGGTTGCAGAGCCTTATGTCGGCGGTGAAAAGCCTGGCGGGCCATGTGGTCACGCTCGCCGGCATCTCAAACTGCCGGAGACTGGTACACTGTGAAAAGGCTCCTTCGCCGATGTGGCTGACTGTGGACGGGAGCTTTATCTCGGTAATCCATGAGCATCCGGCAAACGCTTCGGTCCCGATGCTGGTGAGGGCGTCGGGGAAGATTACATAGGTTATGCGGCTGCAGCCTTTGACGGCCTCGTCGGCAATCCCGGTGACGGAGTAGTTTTTGCCGTCAGGACCGTTAACCACCGATGGGATGGTGAGTACCCAAGAGTAGTTCTGATTCTGAAGGGATGCCAGCTCGACCTGCGAGGGGCTTATTATGGTGTAATTGAGACCGTCGACAGAGAAGTCGACGGCGGAAATCGCCGCGTGGGTTAACACGGCGGATAACAACGTGGTTGAAAGTCTGTGGAATCGATTCATTACATGGCAAAAGTAGCTATAAAATGTCAAATACCATCCCGACAAAATAGATTTTAACTAATTAATCATTATCTTTGTCGTTTGTAAACCATGAATGAATACTCACAATATAAAAATTAAACACAATATAGTCATGATTTTTCTCAGGAAAGTGCTGGCCGGAATGGCAGCATTGATGATTGCGGCTTTCGGGGCGGTTATGCCATCGGCTGCTGCATCGAAGGCCCATCAGCTCCGCGACACCGTAGTGAACGTGTCGACTGTCATCCCGTCGACCGCCGACACCATCACGCTGACGACGAAACAGGTGACGCCGCCGGTAAAGGTAACAGTCATCCACCCCGCGTGGACTGACCCCGCGGTGCGTTATCCCGTGGTTTATATGCTCAACGGCTACGGAGGCGATTACCGCTCTTGGCCGCAGGGACAGCCGCGCCTGAACGAGCTGGCGCAAGAGAAAGGTATAATCATAGTGTGTCCCGACGGCAGAGATAGCTGGTATTGGGATTCGCCCGTGGACCCGAATATGCAGATGGAGACGCTGATAACACGGGTGCTCGTGCCGATGATTGATGCTAACTACCCGACTATAGCCGACCCGGCGCACAGGGCAATCACGGGGCTGTCGATGGGTGGCCACGGCGCGCTGTGGCTCGGGATGCGCCACCCCGACCTTTTCGGGTCGATGGGCAGCATGAGCGGCGGTGTCAACATCATCCCTTTCACGAAAAAGTGGAAGATGGAAGAGCGGCTCGGCCCGTACGACCAAAACAAGGAACTATGGGAATCGCATACGGTGATTAACCTCGTGCCTACACTTGCCCCCGGCCAAAACATTATTGTCGACTGCGGCGTCGACGACTTTTTCGCTGAGGTCAACAATGAACTTCACGAAGCTCTGCTGGCGAGGAAAATCCCGCATGACTACACAAGCCGTCCCGGAAAACACTCGTGGGATTACTGGCGCAACTCGATATTGTATCACATCGAATTTTTCAGCGAGGCATTCCGCAAAGCATCGGCTGAATGATGGCGCCAAGTGGCTGCAAAAGGCGGAGTAGGGGTTAAAACACCTATTTTTAAAGAATTTTTTCCTTAATTTTTGCGGCTGCGGTGTTTTTGCACTAATTTTGCCAAACGTAACGCGATAGCTTTAACGACAGAAACAACAAGAACAATAAATTTATAAATCAAAACTATCATCCTCTATGTGGTTAACTAACTCATCTGTAGGGCGGAAATTCGTCATGGCTCTGACCGGCGCGTTCCTTGTCCTCTTTGTGACGTTTCACGTCTTGATGAATGGCGTGGCCATCTTCTGGCCTGCCGCTTACAACGTCATCTGCGCGTTTTTGGGTGCGAACTGGTATGCCCTTGTCGGCACGCTGGTTCTTGCCGCAGGTTTCATGCTGCACATCATTTACGCGCTGTGGCTCACCGTGCAAAACCGGAAAGCTCGCGGCAACGGCCGCTATGCCGTGACTTCCAAACCCAAGCAGGTTGAGTGGGCGTCGCAAAATATGCTCGTGCTCGGTATCGTGGTGCTTGCGTTCTTCGTAGTTCACCTAATCCAGTTCTGGGCTAAGATGCAGCTCGCCGAGATTACGGGTGACCTTTACACCGGTCCGTGCGGTGCCGAGTTGCCCCCGGCTGCTGGAACGCTTTTCATTCAACTCGCGTTCGGTCAGTGGTGGACTCTGCCTGTGTATATCATCGGTTTCGTGGCATTGTGGTTCCACATGACCCACGGCTTCTGGTCGATGTTCCAAAGCGCAGGCTGGAACAACGCTACATGGCTTTGCCGCCTGAAATGCGTCGGCAATTGGTGGACCACGCTGGTTATCGGCCTGTTCATCATCGAGGCGGTAGTGTTCACTGTGCAAGCTCAAGATGAGGCTTACTTGAAATGCCCGGAGCTGCAAAAACAATATTGCGAAATGGCTCAAGAGCATAAGGCTGAAGCCGCTTGCGACGTTCCCTGTCTGACTGACTGCGCCGCTCCTTGCGAAAACGCTTGCGAAGCTGACGCGTGCACCGAAAATTGCGCCGCTCCTTGCGAAAACGCTTGCACCGCCGATGTTTGCCCCGAAAATTGCGCTGACTGCAAAAACGTATGCGGCAAATGCGAGCAACCTAACGAAAATGTTGAACAATAATAAACCGCTTTTCACGATATGGCAGACATTAAAAAGCTCGATGGGATGATTGATTCGACCCCCATCATGAATGACTACGCTGACATTGAGTCTTCGAAGCTCCCCGAATATCAGATTGACTCCAAGATACCCGAAGGTCCCGTAGCTGAAAAGTGGACCAACTACAAAGCGCATCAGAAACTCGTGAACCCGGCCAACAAGCGCAACCTCGACATCATCGTCGTCGGAACCGGTCTGGCGGGCGCGTCGGCAGCGTCGACACTGGGCGAGATGGGCTTCAATGTGCTCAACTTCTGCATCCAGGACAGCCCTCGCCGCGCCCACTCAATCGCCGCTCAGGGCGGTATCAACGCAGCTAAAAACTATCAGAACGACGGTGACTCGGTTTACCGACTGTTCTATGACACAGTGAAAGGTGGTGACTTCCGCTCGCGCGAGGCCAACGTCTACCGTCTGGCTGAGGTGTCAAACAACATCATCGACCAATGTGTGGCTCAAGGCGTGCCTTTCGCCCGCGAGTACGGCGGCCTCTTGGCCAACCGCTCGTTCGGCGGCGCGCAGGTGTCGCGTACGTTCTACGCTAAAGGTCAGACCGGCCAGCAGCTTCTGCTCGGCGCATACGCATCGCTCAACCGTCAAATCCAAAAGGGGACAGTGAAGTCGTTCAACCGCCGCGAGATGCTCGACGTGGTTATCATCGACGGCCGCGCACGCGGTATCATCGTCCGCAATCTCGTCACCGGCGAAATCGAACGTTACGCCGCTCACGCCGTGGTGCTCGCCACCGGCGGTTATGGCCGCACGTTCTTCCTCTCGACCAATGCCATGGGTTGCAACGGTTCGGCTGCCATCCAAGCATTCAAGAAAGGCGCTTACCTCTCGAACCTCGCGTTTACTCAGATTCACCCGACCTGTATCCCCGTTCACGGCGAAGACCAGTCGAAACTCACCCTCATGAGCGAGTCGCTCCGTAACGACGGCCGCATCTGGGTTCCCAAAAAGAAAGAAGACGCCGAGGCCATCCGCGCCGGCAAGAAGAAACCCACCGATATCCCCGACGAGGACCGCGACTTCTACTTGGAGCGTCGTTATCCCGCGTTCGGTAACCTTTGCCCCCGCGACATCGCAAGCCGCGCAGCCAAGGAACGTTGCGACGCCGGTTATGGCGTGGGAACGGGCAACGCCGTTTACCTCGACTTCAAATATGCTATCGAGCGTCTTGGCGCCGATGTCGTCCGCGACCGCTACGGCAACCTCTTCGATATGTATCAGATGATTTCTGACGACAACCCCTACGAGACCCCGATGATGATATTCCCCGCCAGCCACTACACAATGGGTGGCATCTGGGTTGACTATGAACTGCAAACGTCAATCAAGGGCCTGTTCGCAATCGGTGAATGTAACTTCTCTGACCACGGCGCTAACCGCCTCGGCGCGTCGGCTCTTATGCAGGGTCTCGCCGACGGTTACTTCGTGTTGCCGTATACGATGCAAAACTACCTCAGCGACCAAATCAAGGTGCCTCACTTCAACACCGATGCCAAAGAGTTTGACGAGGCTGAGAAGGCCGTTCGCGACCGCATCGAGAAACTGATGAACATCAAGGGTACCAAGTCGCCTGACCAGATTCACAAGCGTCTGGGCCATGTGATGTGGAATCTCGTGGGCATGGGCCGCACGCTCCAAAGCCTTGTCAAGGCAATCGATGAACTTGAGGATATCCGCAAGGAGTTCTATAGCGACCTGCGCATCGTGGGACGTGCCGACGACCTGAACACCGAGCTTGAAAAAGCTCTGCGCCTTGAAGACTTCCTGGTTATGGCCAAGATGATGGCGATAGACGCTCTGCACCGCAACGAGTCGTGTGGCGCGCACTTCCGCGAAGAGTACCAGACCGCCGACGGCGAGGCCGCTCGTAACGACAAGGACTACATGTATGTGTCATGCTGGAAATACACCGGTGACAACGAGAAGCCCGTGCTGCTCAAGGAACCGCTGAAGTATGAGGCTATTCAGGTACAAACCCGTAACTATAAGTCATAAGCTCTAACCACGAGGGGGCTTCGGCCCCGCGGTTGCGGCCCCCTACCAAATAACACAACAAAATGGAAAAGACAATCAACATAAAATTGAAGATTTGGCGTCAACGTGGTCCCAAAGAGAAAGGCCAGTTCGTCAACTATTCGCTTGATAACGTGTCAACCGGCAGCAGCTTCCTCGAAATGCTCGATATGCTCAACCAGCAGCTCGTAGAGAAGGGTGAGGAGC
The DNA here is from genome assembly GCA_964520525.1 of uncultured Muribaculaceae bacterium. Classification (GTDB taxonomy): domain Bacteria; phylum Bacteroidota; class Bacteroidia; order Bacteroidales; family Muribaculaceae; genus JAJPXC01. The sequence continues at coordinate 16,576 of CAZFNR010000013.1, read as the reverse complement.
CTGTGGTGTTCGACAACGACTGCCGTGAAGGTATCTGCGGTATGTGCTCACTCTACATCAACGGTCATCCCCACGGGCCGGTGCAGGGTATCACCACCTGCCAGCTCCATATGCGTAAGTTCAACGACGGCGACACTATCACCATCGAGCCGTGGCGTTCGGCTGCGTTCCCCGTAATCCGTGACTTGACGGTTGACCGTAACGCGTTCGACAAAATCCAGCAAGCCGGCGGCTACGTTTCGTTCAACTGCGGCGGCGCTCAAGACGCCAACGCCCTCCCAATCTCTAAAGAGGTTGCCGACATAGCTATGGACTCGGCTACCTGTATCGGTTGCGGCGCATGTGTGGCAGCTTGCAAGAACGGCTCGGCCATGCTGTTTGTCAGCGCGAAAGTTAGCCAGTTCGCTCTGCTGCCCCAGGGTCAGGTTGAACGCGCACGTCGCGCACGCGCTATGGTTAAGAAGATGGATGAGCTTGGCTTCGGAAACTGCACCAATACAGGCGCCTGCGCTGCCGAATGCCCCAAGAATATCCCCTTGAGCAACATCGCGCGTCTGAACCGCGAATTTGTCAAGGCTAAATTCAAAGACTAATCCCTTACAATCGATAAGCGAAAAGCATAGAGGGGGAGCCGTCTCGGCTCCCCCTCTATGGCTTTTTACGGATGTGACATCTGTCGGGGGGGGCGGGTAGCGCAGGCGATTCCAAAACCTGGCGCGAAACTTTGTGGGCAGGGCTGCTCATTTTGAGCCTTGCCGCAAAGAAAAATCCCGAAAAAAGAAGTCGCCCGCAGGCAGGTCAAACCGCCAAAAATCGGCATCAAAAATCGGTCATTTTAAATTGTCGGGTTAATTTGTCGATGGCCGGATTTTTTATTAACTTTGTAACGATTTTGGGGTAGCAGGGCAATCGTTGACACCCGGGCGGGTGAAAAAGCCTTGCGAAGGCTACGCCAAATCATCTAACCAATTGTTATTCAGTGATTCTCTAAGAATTATGGCAGAAAAAGAAGAGGAATACAGCGCGAGTAACATTCAAGTCCTCGAAGGCCTTGAAGCTGTGCGCAAACGTCCTGCGATGTACATTGGCGACATAAGCGCCAAGGGCTTGCATCACCTCGTATACGAAGTCGTTGACAACTCAATCGACGAGGCTTTGGCGGGCTACGCCAGCCACATCGACGTTACAATCAACGCCGATAACTCAATCACGGTGGTCGACAATGGCCGCGGTATCCCCGTGGATATGCACGAAAAAGAGCACAAGAGCGCACTTGAAGTGGTGTTGACCGTGCTCCATGCCGGCGGTAAGTTTGACAAAGGGTCTTACAAAGTGTCGGGCGGTCTTCACGGCGTGGGCGTGTCATGCGTCAACGCCCTCTCAACCTACCTGCGCGCCGAAGTGCACCGCAACGGCAAAGCTTACGTCCAGGAGTACTCTTGCGGCAAGCCTACAACCGAGTTGCTGACCGTGGGCGAAAGCTCCCACACCGGCACGAGCATCACGTTCAAGCCCGACGCGTCGATTTTCTCCGTTACCGAATACGACTACGCCACTCTTGCCAACCGTCTGCGCGACCTCGCGTTCCTCAACGCCGGCATCACTCTGACGCTCACCGACAAACGCGACCTCAACGCGAACGGCGAACCCCGCCACGAGGAGTTCTACTCGGCAAACGGCCTGAGCGAGTTTGTCGAATATATCGACTCAAGCAAAGAGTCGCTCATCAACGACGTGATTCACCTCAACACCGAACGCCAGGGAATCCCCGTCGAGGTGGCAATGACCTACAACAACACCTACAACGAAAATGTCTACTCCTTTGTCAATAACATCAACACTATCGAGGGGGGTACACACCTGACAGGCTTCCGCCGCGGCTTGACATCGACGCTGAAAAAATATGCCGAGGACAACAAACTCCTCGAAAAAGTCAAAGTCGACATCGCAAGCGACGACTTCCGCGAAGGCCTGACAGCCGTCGTGTCGGTCAAGGTGATGGAACCGCAGTTTGAGGGACAGACCAAAACCAAGCTCGGCAACAACGAAGTAATGGGAGCGGTGCAAACAGCCGTCAGCGAAGCTCTGCGCAACTACCTTGAAGAGCATCCCAAGCAGGCGAAGGTGATTGTCGAGAAAGTCGTTGTCGCAGCGCAGGCGCGCCACGCCGCCTACAACGCCCGCGTCAAGATACAGCGCAAGTCACCGCTGAGCGGAGGCGGACTCCCCGGCAAGCTGGCCGACTGCTCGTCGCGCACGGCTGAAGACTGTGAACTGTTTATCGTCGAGGGTGACTCGGCAGGCGGCACCGCAAAGCAGGGACGCGACCGTACGTTCCAAGCCATCCTGCCGCTCCGCGGAAAAATCCTCAATGTCGAAAAGGCGATGGACCACAAAATCTTCGACAACGAGGAAATCACAAACCTGTTCCGCGCCATGCGCGTGACAATCGGCACCGACGACGACCCCAAGGAAGCAAACCTCCAGAAGCTCGCCTACCACAAAATCATAATCATGACCGATGCCGATGTCGACGGAGCGCACATCGCCACACTGCTGATGACATTCTTCTTCCGCCGTATGCGCCCGATAATCGAGAACGGTTACCTCTATCTCGCAACCCCGCCGCTCTACAAATGCACCCGCGGCAAAGCTGAAGAGTATTGCTGGACCGACGCTCAAGTGCAGCAGTTTATTGCCCGCTACGGCGAAAGCACTAAAGTGCAGCGTTACAAAGGTCTCGGCGAGATGAGCGCGCAGGAACTGCGCGACACCACCATGGACCCCGAACAGCGATTGCTGAAGCAGGTGAGAATCAGCGATGCCGCCGAGGCTGACCGCATTTTCTCGATGCTCATGGGCGAAGATGTAGGCCCGCGCCGCGACTTCATAGAGTCAAACGCCAACTACGCCACCATCGACGCATAGCCCAATCAGATAAACGAGGCGCGGCCCATGAACCTCTTGGGTTCGCGCCTCTTTAAATATATAGCGACGCTCGCTTAAAAAGAGTTTCAACCGACATAAAGAACGAAATTTTCATCAATCATGGGTCGAACTACTTCCAAAGCCGCCACAAAACACCTAAGAGACAAGGTGCTGGAGTTTATAGCCTGTCAAAACAACGCTACGTTCAACTATCGTCAGGTGTCGCAGGACATAGGTCTGACCGCCCCGATGCAACAGCGCGCAATCGCTTTGCTGCTTGCCGAACTGGCATTTGACGGCGACATAATTGAAGTGGCTCCCGGGAAATACAAGCAGACGATCAGGGGAAACGTGACCACCGGGACGTTCGTGCGCCGCAGCAACGGCAAAAACGGCGTTATCACCGACGAGGACGGTGAAATGATTTTTGTGGCCGAGCGAAATTCAATGCACGCGCTCAACGGCGACAAGGTGAGGGTCGACATCGCAGCCGCGCGCCGAGGTGTAGAGCCTGAGGCTCAGGTGATGGAGATTATTGAGAAAAAAGACCAAGTGTTCATCGGGACACTTACTATCGACCGCCGCATAGCGATGCTGTCGACCGACTCAAAGTTCCTCGCTAACGACATTTTCATCCCCCGCGAAAAGCTCAAAGGGGGAAAAGACGGCGACAAAGCCGTAGTCAAAATCACATCCTGGCCCGACGACGCTAAAAACCCGCGAGGCGAAGTCATCGATATTCTCGGCAAAAAAGGTGAGAACAACGCCGAGATTCATGCCATCCTTGCCGAGTTCGGCCTCCCTTACCGCTATCCCGAAGCTGTGGAGAAAGCCGCCGCCAAAATCACGGCAGGCATTACCGCCGAAGAGATAGAGCGTCGCGTCGATATGCGCGATGTGACCACATTCACCATCGACCCCAAGGATGCCAAGGATTTCGACGACGCTCTGTCGATACGCAAACTCTCTAACGGTAATTTCGAGGTCGGGGTGCATATCGCCGACGTGACCCATTACGTCCGCCCCGACACCATAATCGACCGCGAGGCTCAGAAACGCGCCACATCGGTCTATTTAGTTGACCGTGTCGTGCCCATGCTCCCCGAGCATCTCAGCAACGGCATCTGCTCGCTACGTCCCGACGAGGAAAAACTGACGTTCTCATGCATCTTTGAGATGACACCCGAGGCGCAGGTCGTCAACAGCAAGATTGCGCGCACGGTCACCCGCAGCAATCGCCGCTTTACCTACGAGGAGGCTCAAGACGTAATCGAGACAGGCCATGGCGACTACTCAGCCGAGATATTGCAGCTCGACAAAATGGCAAAAATACTGCGCAAACAGCGTTACGAAAACGGCTCGGTAGAGTTTGACCGCGTGGAAGTGAGATTCGACATCGACCAGACGGGACATCCTGTCGGAGTCTACTTCAAAGAATCGAAAGACGCCAACAAACTCATCGAGGAGTTCATGTTGCTCGCCAACAAGACCGTGGCCCGGACAATCGGCAAGACTCCCGGCAAGAAAAAAGCCAAAGCATTTGTCTATCGCGTGCATGATATGCCCGACCCCGGCAAACTCGAGGACTTGGCCAAATTGTCGCGCGCGTTCGGCTATAAAATCAAGTCGGCAGGCTCGTCAAAAGAGGTCAACCGCTCAATCAACCGTATGCTCTGCGATGTGAAAGGGAAGGGTGAAGAGAATCTATTGTCGACTCTCGCCATCCGCTCCATGGCCAAGGCGGTCTACACTACCCACAACATCGGACACTATGGACTCGGTTTCGACTACTATACCCACTTCACATCCCCCATACGACGCTACCCCGACATGATGGTCCACCGACTGCTTGAGAAATATCTCGCCGGCGGACGCAGCGTTAACCTCGAACGCCTTGAGGAACTGTGCAAACACTCAAGCAACATGGAACAGCTCGCCGCCAACGCCGAGCGTTCATCAATCAAATACAAACAAGTCGAGTACATGGGCGACCACCTTGGAGAGGTCTACGACGGTGTTATTTCGGGCGTGACCGAGTGGGGCCTGTATGTGGAGCTTGACGACAACAAGTGCGAGGGACTGGTGCCTGTGCGCGACCTCGCCGATGACTATTACGACTTCGACGAAAAGAACTACTGCCTCGTGGGACGCCGCAAAGGTTCTCGCTACCGTCTTGGCGACGATGTCAAGGTGCAGGTGGCACGAGCCAACCTCGACAGAAAGCAACTCGACTTCGCTTTGGTCGACGAGCGACGCCTCGCAAAGGCCGGAGAGGACGCTATGGGTAAGACTGTGACCGTGGCCCAGGCGTTGTCGCCTAATCCCTCAAAAAAACGCTCTGACAAGTCGGCAAAGAGTCCATCGGGCAAAAGCGCGAAAAACTCTAAGAGTGGCAAACGCCGCCGTTAGTCAGCCGCACCGTCTATATCTGAATCACCACCATCATCATTCATTGCCACCATGCAAGTAAGACCTAAAAAAGCCCTCGGGCAGCACTTCCTGACCGACCTCGGAATCGCCCGGCGCATCGCCGCCACTCTCGACGACTACCGCGGCATGCCTGTGGTTGAGGTAGGCCCCGGCATGGGCGTTTTGACCCGGTTCCTTGTTGACGGCGGTCACGACGTGACGGCGGTCGAGATTGACAGCGAAAGCGTCGAATATCTCGACAGAGAGTTCCCGCAGCTCAAAGGAAAAGTCATCGAGGACGACTTTCTGAAGATGAATCTCGCCGGTCTGTTCCCCGACCGCGACTTCTGCGTGATAGGCAATTATCCCTACAATATATCCTCGCAGATATTTTTCCACATCCTCGACTACCGCGACAGGGTTGTGGCGTGCTCGGGTATGTTGCAGCGAGAGGTGGCAGAGAGGCTCGCAGCCCCGGCAGGGAAAAAAGCCCGCGGCATATTGAGCGTGCTGCTTCAGGCATGGTATGATGTGGAATATCTCTTTACTGTTGACGAGAAGGTGTTCAACCCGCCCCCCAAGGTCAAGTCGGGCGTCGTGATGCTGCGACGTAACAAAGTCACCGACTTAGGGTGCGACGAATCTCTGTTCAAGACCGTCGTAAAAACCTCGTTCGGACAACGCCGCAAAACCCTCCGCAACTCACTGCGCGGACTCTTGCCGGCTGGCACCTCCCTCCCCGACGAAACCATAGCCTCAATGCGTCCCGAACAGCTCACCGTTGAGCAATTCATAGAACTTACGCGCTCCATATCAACCTTGCGGCGCAATCAATCAACGCAATGAAAGAGTACACTCCCGAATATCTCGAACATATCCGCGCCATAATCAACGCCGGCGATACCGAGTCGGCCACTAAAGAGCTGGCGTCGCTACACCCGGCCGACATCGCCGAGCTATACAAGGATCTCGACCTTGAAGAAGCCGAGTTCCTCTACAAGCTGCTCGACGACGACACGGCAGCCGACGTGCTAATGGAACTCGACGAGGACGACCGCCGCAAGTTGCTTCGCGATATGCCCGCCGAGGAAATCGCAAAACAGGTCATAGACCACCTCGACACCGACGACGCCGTCGACATAATCCAGGAACTCGATGAGGAGGACCGCGACAAAATCCTGTCACACATCGACGACGTGGAGCAGGCGGGAGATATAGTCGACCTACTGCAATATGACGAAGACACCGCCGGTGGTCTGATGGGTACCGAGATGATTGTCGTCAACGAAAACTGGTCAATGCCCGAGTGCATCAAACAGATGAGGATGCAGGCCGAGGATATGGACGAAATCTACTATGTCTACGTCATCGATAACGACGAGAAACTCCGCGGTGTCCTGCCGCTGAAGAAAATGATTACCCACCCATCGGTGTCGAAGATAAAGCACGTCATGGAGACCGACCCCGTGTCGGTCAAAGCCGACACCCCCATCGACGAGGTGGCTTTAGACTTCGAGAAATACGACCTTGTGGCAATGCCCGTCGTCGATTCTATCGGGAGGCTTGTGGGGCGAATCACCGTCGACGATGTCATGGACCAGGTGCGCGAGTCATCGGAACGCGACTACCAGTTGGCATCAGGTCTCTCGACCGATGTCGAGACCAACGACACCCTATTCACCCAGACCAAGGCGCGCCTGCCCTGGCTTCTTATCGGTATGCTTGGCGGTATCGGAAACTCTTTGATTCTCGGAAATTTCGAGACGGGGTTCGCCACCAACCCGGCTATGGCTCTGTTCATCCCGCTTATCGGCGGCACCGGCGGTAACGTCGGCATCCAGTCATCAGCTATCGTGGTGCAGGGTTTGGCCAACGGTTCGTTAGACATCAAAAGTTCGGCAAAACAGCTGTTCAAAGAGCTTGGAGTCGGTCTGATTAACGCCACCATTATCTCGTTGCTGGTGTTTGTCTACAACCTGTTCACCCTTGGCGCCACGCAGGTTACCACAATCGCCGTGTCGCTGTCGCTATTCGCCGTGGTCATTTTCGCCTCGGTGTTCGGAACATTCGTCCCCTTGACGTTGGAGCGGTTCAAGATTGACCCCGCCCTCGCCACTGGCCCGTTCATCTCCATCACCAACGACATCATCGGCATGGTCATCTATATGGTCATCAGCTACTCGCTGCTCCAAACTTTCGGTGTAATCGTCTGATTTTGAACTCAACCAACGAGTATAATCTACAATTCCCTGTCGCTTCTCATATCCTAAAGCCAAGCACAACATCGCTAATGATTTTAACGATGCGATGTTAGCGTTGGTCAATGATAATAGCGAACTGTTCCCCTGCCATTGCTTGCGGTTATGGTCCGTTGGTCTCTACAATGGGCTGGTGGCGGTGATTGCGGCAGAGTCGGCGACGGCGGTGATGTCGTAGGGCGTGGCCACTGAGCGCGGCTGTCGGCTCAGACGGTAGTAGAATGACTGCTGTGAGTCCCACGACGGGAATGAGAGTTGACGCGTCTGGCCGGGTGGTATCTCGGCTTCAATCCACACTGAGCGTCGATGGAGTTGCCTTCCCCGGCTGTCGCGGTAGGTGATGGTGAGTTTGATGGACTTTACAGATAGGCTGTCGGGGGAAGTGTTAGTGGCGAAAATCGTCTCGCGGCGCGCGCGCAGCGGCTTGTCGTAACCGGCGAGGCTGATGTCGGCGTAGCGTAAAGGTATCAAGCTATCGGGGCTGACAGATCTCTCGACGTTGTCGGCTCGCAGCGAGCCGCGGGTGGTGCGCTGTTTTTTTGCTGATGCGGCTGTCAACGCGATAGTCGCAATCGCCAATATCAATGGGAGCCGTCTCATAGATGCCGGGGAAATGATGTCGTTTTTTTAGATTGCGGGTAGAGTCTGACCATGCCGTCGATTCCCTTGGGGCGCTCGTCGATTGTGCTGACCGAATAACGGAACATATATGGCACCATGCGCCATAGGTTGAACTTGACCCCTTGTCGATAGTGGAATAGCGACAGCCGGTCGTCGTCAGATATCGTGATGATGAACCCGGCGGGTGACCGGAGTTTCCCATCGGTTACGTTGGTGTAAATAAGGGAGTCGAATTTGCGGGCGTTGGCGGTCGATGCCGCTCGGCCCATAAGCGTTCCCGGTGCGACGGAGCGGTCGGGCATGGAGATGGCTGTGATGCGGTAGGTCGTTGTTGCCCCGCGCGTTGTTGTCGGTTCGCGTTCTATCGCTACGACAGCACCGTCGGAGGTTAACTCCCATATGCCTTCGATAGGGTCGAGCGAGCGCAGCGACATCTTCGCGGAAACAGAATCGACAAGTCCGTAACCTTGAGACACGGGGGAAGTGGCGGGCACCCGGACTAATGGTCGCGCCGCATGGGTAGTCACGGCGATGAGTGCGGCTAAGATTAGGGTGGTGATGCGGAGAGAAAACATTGGAGATGGAATTGTCAGACGGTGCCGAATTTATAAGAGAAGCCGAAACTCAAAATCTCTTTCAACTGCCATTTGTGCCAACTGCAATCCTCTCGCCGGGGGGTGGAGGAGTCATAGCGCGCGTGGATGTAGATTTGAGTGGATATGTAGCGGTTGACTGAGAAGTCAAATGTGTTTTCCCAATCGCCTTGAATGTAGGAGTAGTCGGTGAAAACAAAAATCCGTGACGAATATGTGATGTTGCGCGTCAGCTTCCAATGCACTTTGGCCTCGGCGTTGGAACCGTATTGACTCACCGCCGAGTGCCCCGCCTTGATGCCATATGCCGTTTCGTCGAGCCGGGAGTTGATGCAGGTTTTAAGGTTGTAGGATAGGGGGGCTATGGATGCGTCAAAGGTCAGCCTCTTGTCGGGGGCGACATAATTGTATGTCATACCGAGACCGATGTTCAGCTCTCCGGGCGATAGGAACGCGGCTTTGAGGTCGTTGGTGTTGCTCTTGTAGCCGTTGAACAACTGGGTTTTGAACATGAGCGTCACCGAGTAGAACCATCGGCGGGCGGCTTTCACGCCGAATTTGCTGTTAATCTGCAACAGGTCTTCGCTGATGCTATAGGAGCGTAAGGAGTCGTCGGGCGCGCTGTTCATTCCTAATTTGTACTGGAAAGTGTTGTCAAACATTAAATTAGGGTGGAACGCCTGATTCAGTTTGACGTTATATACCAGATTGGCAATCATGTTGAGATTGTTGTTGCCGCCTTGATACCAGTTGGGCGAAATGTAGGCTTGTGAGAATTGGGCGGAGCCGTTGAAGCTGTGGAGCCAGTTGCGTTGTGCGATGTCGGGCTGTGGCACCTCGTTGACGAGCCTGTCCTTGTCGACAGGGACTTCCTCGATGACTATGGTGGCCTTTGACGGGTCTATTACGGCTCTGTATAGCTTCGGCGGCTCGGGCAGCCATCGTTCGTTGTATTTCACAAATTGCGGGTTGGCTATCATGTAGTTTTGCCTTATCTCCCACATTTGGCGCGCGAGTGAAAGCCGGTCATCGGCCCATTTTGTCGGCGACGGCTTGGCCCGATGGCGTTTCTCGGCCATAGCGGAATCGGTGGCGGTGGAATCGGCATTGGCGATAAACGATATTTTCCGAGGCTGAACGGCGAAAGGCCGCAGCGAGTCGAGCAGGACGTAATGGTCGTAAATCGCCGGGAAAAAGAAGTAGGAGGGGAATCTCATGTTTGAGACATCGAGCGTTGAGTCGATGGCTAAAGTGTCGGCGACGATGACACCGGTGTCGGCGCAGTTTTGCGCGTGAGATTTCGGTTGCGTCTGGGGCGTGGCTTGTAATGCGGCGGCAGCGCATATGACCATGGCGGCGATGATAACCGCGCGCCACAGCGGGCGTAATTTATCCGTTGACATTTTGACCCATTTTGCTCTCATGCCACAAAATTAGTCAATCGCCGTCAACCGCGCAAATCCCCCGCGCCAAGTTTGACGTCTATACCGGTTTAATCTACCCGTCGGCACGGCGTTTCATCGGGCGGCAGAGCGGAGAATCCAGCGGGGTGGTAAAGCGTTTTTGCGGTTCAGAACTCGGAAAAAGCGAGGGGGAGGGTTGAACTGACCGACGGGAGGATGCAACACTTGTCGCGGCCACAGAGAATCACCCTCACCGGCGCGCCCGCAAGCATCTCATATTCCAGCAACGCCTGACGGCAAGCCCCGCACGGAGCGACAGGCTCAGCCACCTCTTTGCCGTCGGTGCCTACCGCCGCTATTGCTATCGCTCGAAATTTCGCCTCGGGATAGCGCGCGTGGGCGTAGAAACACGCCGAACGCTCCGCGCATGTCCCCGACGGGTAAGCGACATTCTCCTGATTGGCGCCTGTCACAACCTCGTCATTGTCGAGCAATATCGCCGCCCCGACATGAAAGCGGCTATATGGGGCATAGGAGCGGGAGGTTGCCTCGCGGGCAAGCTCGGTCAGACGGCGGTCAGAGGCCGACAGCTCATCGTAAGCCGCCACTTCGACGGTAGTCACTATATCTTTGCGTGTCATAATTTTTAAACATTAGGTTTTATGCAAATATAACAATATTATTCGTAACTTTGACGCGTTATGAAAAAAGGTCTCGTCAATGCTTACCGTTGGTGCCGCCGCTACCTGTCGGGGATGTTGCTCCTGGTGGTGGCGTTTGTGCTGTTTGTGCTGTTTTTCAATGACAACTCCATCATGAAATCATATGAGTACAGCTGCGAAATCGACCGGCTTAAAGCTGAAATCAAGGCCAACGAGGACTCAATCGACCACTATATAAGGCTCAACCGCAGTCTCGAGACCGACCCCGCCACTATGGAGCGCATAGTTCGCGAACGTTATCATATGCAGCGAGCCGGCGAGGATGTCTACATCTTTGACGACGAGGCTGACTAATGACAATCCTGATATTAAACATATTATATCTAAATCCACAAACGTCATGGAATCCAAACCTAAATATACCCCGGCTGAAGTAATAGGACGCCAGCCTTCTTCACCTGCCGTCATAGCAATCACCCTCGGTCTGCTGCTTATCGTGGCCGGGACGTTCATGCCGATTTTCAACTTTTTGCAAGGCACGGCCTACCGCTATGTCTACGCCGCGGGTGCTGCCACGTTGCTCATCGCCAGGCTGTTCACCCCCTACACAGGCCGCGTCGTGCGCGTCAAACGCTTGTCGCGCATCGAAGTCTGGAGCGCGATTTTCTTTTGCGTGGCAGCCTTCTTCATGTTCTACGAACCGCTGGCTGCCCGCGACTGGCTCGCTTTCACTCTTGCCGGCGGTGTGATTCAGATTTACACCTCTATCATGATTCCCCGCACCATGCGTCGCGTCATCGAGGGAAAAGAGTGAAGCGCCGCGGGTCAAAGTCTTGCCAAGTCAGCTCCTATATGTTTCCATTTTTTAACTATTCTATGGAGCGCCAAAGGAGTTAATTGGCGATTATTTAGTAATTTTGCGGCGAAATGAGTTTGAACCTCACCATCGACCAGGGCAATAGCACAGCCAAGGTGGCATTGTGGGAGGGCGATGTGATGCGTTCCCACACGTTGATCCATGACCTCACCGAGGAGGCCATTGATTCTATCGTGCGCGACTTCAGCCCGGCTGCGGCTATCTACTGCACGGTGGCCGACAAGGGCGACAGCACCATGACGCGGCTTGCCAGCCACGGCGTGAGGGTGATGGAGCTTACAGCCTCCACACCGCTGCCGATAACAGTCGATTACCGCACACCCCACACCCTCGGGCGCGACCGCGTGGCAGCCGCCGTGGGCGCGTGGACATTGGCTCCGGGACGCGACCTGCTGATAGCCGACCTCGGCACGGCAGTCACCTACGACGTGGTCACAGCCGATGGCCGCTACGTCGGAGGGAACATATCTCCCGGCTTGAGAATGCGGCTTGAGGCTCTTAACCGTTTCACCGCCCGCTTGCCGCTCGTCGACTGCGAGGGCGACACGCCGCTTTGGGGCTACTCGACCGATTCGGCACTGCGCTCAGGGGCTGTAATCGGTGTGATAGGCGAGCTGACCTACTACCGCCACCAACTCCCCGACGGGGCTGTGGCCATACTCACAGGCGGCGACTCGGAGCTGATTGCCCCAAAACTCGGCTTCGAAGCGTTGACAAGACCCCACCTCGTCAGCGAGGGATTAAACAGAATACTCAGATATAATGAAAATAGATAGACTCATTATCGCAGCCGCGGCTCTCCTTGCGGCATTCATCCCGGCCATGGCGCAACTCGCCATGAGCCCCTACTCGCGCTATGGCTACGGCCTGCTCAATGACAACGCCACGTCGGCCCAACGAGCGATGGGCGGTGTCGGATATGCCATGAACTCGGGCAGGCAAATCAACGTCATGAACCCCGCATCCTATGCCAACTGCGACTCTTTGACATTCCTCTTTGACATGGGCATTGACATGACCCGCCTGTGGTCGGAGGAACAGGGGCGTACGGGCAAGGATTTCGGTGGAGGTCTTGACTACATCACCATGCAGTTCCCGATATCGAAACGGATAGGCGGCAGCATCGGCCTGCTTCCCTACTCGTCGGTCGGCTACTCGTTTGGCAGCGAAATCGAGAATGGCGAAAGCCTGCGTCAAGGCACGGGAGGCCTGAACCAACTCTATCTCGGCCTCGGTGGACGCATCTACAAGGGGCTGACAGCCGGCTTCAACGTGTCATATCTTTTCGGCACCACAATCAACGACCTCTATGCCTACACCGACGGCGGTTCGACCACTTTGTTTGAACGCGTGCTTGAGGTGCGCGACTTCCACCTGCAGTTCGGTGTGCAATACTCCCGCCCGGTAGGTCGTCGCAGCAAGCTGACGGCAGGTGTGTCGTTCTCGCCCGGAAAGACCCTGTTAGGTCACACTTACGGCGTCTACTACGACATAAACGCCGACACCAAGCCCGACACCGTGGGCTACACCTCGTTGCGCGACAAGTATTCACTGCCCGCCTCATGGGGCTTCGGACTCAACTATGAATGGAATCAAAGACTTATGGCTGAGGTCGATTTCACTTGGCAAGGGTGGAAGAAAGCCAAATACGCCACGCTCGAGAGCTTTGAGAAGACCCGCTTTGACGACCGTTGGAAGATAGCCTGCGGCCTTCAGTACACCCCCGACCCCCGCGGAAGCTATTGGCAGCGCATTAACTACCGTTGTGGCGGCTACTACAACCACGACTACCTCACCATTGGCGACAACAGTGTGCGCGAGCATGGAATGTCGGTCGGTTTCGGGCTGCCCGCCCCCGCCGGAAAGACGGTGATTAACCTCGGTTTCGAGTATAAACGCCGCCAGGCCAACCCCGACCCGTTGGTCAAGGAGACCTACTTCAACATCACCCTTGGCGTCAACTTCAACGAGATGTGGTTCTGGCGCAACAAGATACGCTAACCCATCCCCGATGAACCGCGCCACGCCGTCAATACGCCCGCTCCGGGCATTCCCTGCGCTCATCGCCGCGACCGCGTTGCTTTGGGCTCTTGCGGCGTGCACCGAGGAGCGGCGCGAACGAGTGGCCGATGTCAACGACCCCGAGAATCGCCCCACGATGACCACTACCAACGTGGCTACTTTCATTTCCGACTCAGGCTACACCCGTTACCATATCACAACCCCCATCTGGTATGTCTACGATGAGGCCCGGGTGCCGCGCTGGACATTCCCCGACGGCCTGTTCCTCGAAAAATACGACGACCTGTTCCGCCCCGATGCGACACTCCGCTGCGATTCGGCGGTCTACTTCTCGCAAAAAAGGCTGTGGAGGCTTGACGGAAACGTCAGGATGCGCAACACTGCCGGCGACCGCTTCCTCACCCAGCAACTGTTCTGGGACCAGGCGTCGCGCACGGTCTACTCCGACTCGTTCATACACATAGAGCGCAGAGACCGCATCATCGAGGGCTTCGGTTTCAACTCCAACGAAAACATGACCCGCTACACCGTGCACCGTCCGTCGGGCATATTCCCTGTCAACCCCTCAGGCCCTGCCGGGAGTCCGGGAAACTCCGGGAACTCCGACGGCTCAAGCCCCTCGGGCCAGCCGCGCACGGTAGCGGCACCGTCGAAAAGCGCGTCTGCGGCGGCCATTGCCACCGACAGCGACACTCCGCCCTCATACCGCCCATGACCAACCTGTTAATACCATCCCCGTTTAATAACATAGCATAAATCACGAAATGTTTCACTGGTTCATCATAGCATTAGTATCGCTCATTTTCTCGGCTCTGTTCTCAGGGGCGGAAATAGCGTTCGTCACCTCCGATCGCGTACGCGTGGAGCTCGACATGAAAAAGGGTGGAGCGGTAAGCCGCATCCTCAGTCTCTTCTATCGCCGTTCCGAGTTTTTCATCTCCACTATCCTCGTCGGCAACAACATTGTGCTTGTCATCTATGGCATGGGCGCGGCGGCTCTGCTTGAACCCTGGTTGGAAAGCATCTATCCCAACGAGGCGTTCATCTTGTTGATGCAAACCCTCATATCCACCGGCATCATACTCCTCACCGGCGAATTTTTCCCCAAGACTATATTCCGCATCAATCCCAACACGTCGCTCAAAGTGGTGGCTATCCCGGTGTGGATTATCTATATCCTGCTTTACCCCGTGTCACTGTTCACGACTTGGCTTTCCAAAACACTGATGCGCCTCTGCGGCATAAGCAGCAACGGGGGCGCGCTTGGCAGGCTCTCTGTGGGCGACCTCAACAACTATCTCGAACGCACAATCGACGAAAATGTCGAAGAGCATCAGACGGTCGAGAATGAGGTCAAGATATTCCATAATGCCCTCGATTTCTCCACCATACATCTCCGCGACTGCATGATACCGCGCAACGAGATTGTTGCCGTCAACATCGACACTGTCACCCGCCAGCAACTCAGCGAGCTGTTCACCTCGTCGGGACGCTCCAAAATCATCGTCTACCGCGAGGATATCGATGACGTGCTCGGCTACATCCACGTCAGTGAGCTGTTTGACCCCTCGGTCGACTGGAAAGAACGCGTCAAACCCGTGCTTTTCGCCCCGGAGGCACTGATGGCCAAGAAGATGATGCGCCGCTTGCTCGCCGAGAAACGCTCGCTGGCAATCGTCGTCGATGAGTTTGGCGGCACGGCAGGACTGGTCACCCTCGAGGACCTCGTAGAGGAGATTTTCGGCGACATCAACGACGAACACGACCGCACCCGCATCGTGGCTAAAGAGGTGACCCCCGGTGTCTACGAGTTTTCGGGACGCATCGAAGTGGAGCTGATTAATGAGCAATACCATCTCGACATCCCTGAGGATGACGAGTACCAGACACTCGCGGGGTACATACTCTACTCCACCGGTTCCATTCCCGCCGAAGGCTCCACGGTCGAAATAGGCCGCTACCGCATGGAGATTCTAAAGAAATCGGCAAGCCGACTTGAGTTGATACGTCTGTCGACTAACGACAACAACCCCGAATAATCCCGCTATCTGAGTGTGACAATGGAAAAAAAAAGCATCTGGGATCTCAACCGCGACGATATTGACACCTACCGCGCAGCCGAAAAACTCCACTTGGTGGTGGTGCTCGACAACATACGCTCGCTCAATAATATCGGCAGTGTGTTCCGCACAGCCGACGCTTTCCGCGTCGACCATCTCGCCCTTTGCGGAATAACAGCCGCACCACCATCGGTCGAAATACACAAGACCGCCCTCGGGGCCGAGGAGTCGGTGGCGTGGGTTCACTATCAGTCGACAATCGATGCCGTCAACACGCTCAGGGCTGACGGCTACACCATATGTTGCCTTGAACAGGTGAAGGGTAGCGTCCCATTGCAGGAATACCCCGTAGACCCCTCCCGCCGCTACGCCATCGTCATCGGTCACGAGGTCAACGGCGTGGATCAAGAAGTCGTGAACCTATGCGACGCTGCCATCGAGATTCCGCAGCAAGGGACCAAGCACTCACTAAATGTCGCCGTCTCGGCGGGCATCGCTCTGTGGCACTTCTTCTCACGCCTTTTGTAGCGGCCGCGGATATATCTCCATGATGCCCGGCAGGCTACTACTGCTCCGGCTGTCAGTTCCGGGATTGTGACCGCGGGGCGGGTTAATTTGTGTTAATAAACGGCGGCGGGTCTTGCGCGGATGGAAACTAACCGTTACCTTTGCACCGCTTTTCAGACAAAATCGGGGTGTAGCTCAGTTGGTTAGAGTACGCGTCTGGGGGGCGTGAGGTCGCT